>NZ_JHVC01000003.1 GCF_000619945.1 Clostridium lundense DSM 17049
ATATAATTTAAATACATCCTATGTTAAGGTTTAACCCTATCTGTTGTGCATATACATTCTTCCATAGTTATTTAAATACATCCTATGTTAAGGTTTAACCACTGTAAAATCAACATTCCTTAAAATTAACAATAGCATAAAACCATTGGGAACTCAAGGTTTGCTAGAAAATTTACCAGGTGACTTTATAAAATATAATTTTCAATAGAAAACCCTATGCAAACCACTGATATGATTAACCTTGATCCACTTTCATTTTGCAATTCACTTGGGAAAATTAATAATCTGCCATTTATCCGATGACTACACGCTCTAATACTCCCATCGCACTCTGTGAAAGCGATTCACACCAAATCAAAGATTTGGGTTCTCTGCTTTTCTTCAAAGTGCGAGTAAATAGCGGCTACGTCCCTGGATAACGATTTCCACTAAAGGATAACGACTTCTAAGGAGTAAAACTCCTTAGTAAAATTTTTATTCACTCTCAACTCTTAATTATCTACTTTCAAGCCAATTTAAAATATGATTTATAACAATATATTTTTCCTCTTTTTCATTTAATATTTCATGGTAGCAATCATCATATATAGCGTAGACTTTTTAATAGAGAATAATAAATTTATGTTATAATAAGTTTATTACGTCAATTTACAATTATAGTATATAAAAAGGAAGAGGTTAATATTTTTGAATAGTATAAAATGTGAACGTAGAACATATGATTATAAACTTAATACACATGCTCATTCATATGCTCAATTAATTTTACCCATTCATGGGATGCTTTATATAGAAACTAATTATAAAAAACTAACACTAAAAGATGAGCACTTATTCTTTCTTCCTCCAGATTGTGAACACACCTTTAGTGCTGATAAGAGTAATGAATTCTTGGTTTTAGATATATCTGATAATATGCTTAATAAATATGATATGGAAAATATGGTGGGTGGAAGAGAAGTTTTATTTGATGATAAGTGGAAAGCTATAAGATATTTATTGTTAAATGAAGCTGATAATAAAAAAAGTTCTAGTTCCATTAATGACTTATTCCTCTACTGTTATCATTTTATTGCGGATGGAAGTATGCCTGATTCTATAAAATATATTAATGAACATTTTACAGAAGATATAGATTTAAAGAAATTAGCAGCTATTGAGCATTACAATATCAGTTATTATAGTGAATGGTTTAAAAATAAAATGAAAATCTCCCCTGTTGAATATATACAAAATCTAAGAGTGAAAAAATCCAAAGAACTCCTTTTAAATACAAACTTAACAATTTTACAAATTTCTCAAATGGTGGGTTATGAACACAATTCATCATTTACTAGAGTATTTAAGTATTCAGAAAAAATATCACCTACAGAGTTTAGAAGAAAAATCAAAAGATAGGCTAAAAACTACCTAGATTTTAGAAAAGACTTATCTATCCAAAAAGCTATAATAGTATGTAGATAACATTTTAAAGGGCTATTTTAAAATAGTTCTTTATTTTTTTAATAGTCTAAGAGGTAAAATGGAAAGGAAGATGTCTTTATGGTTACTTTTGATGATTTTATGAAATTAGATATACGAGTTGGGGAAATTATTGAAGTGGAATTTTTTGAAAAAGCCAAAAAACCTGCTTATAAACTATTGGTGGATTTTGGTGAGGAAATTGGTATAAAGAAATCCAGTGCCCAGATTACTGAATGTTATAAAAAAGAAGAACTTATAGGTAAGCAAGTTTTAGGAGTGGTAAATTTTCCGCCAAGACAAATTGCCGATTTTATGTCGGAGGTATTAATATTAGGAATTTATGCTACACAAGGAGTAGTATTAATCCAACCACAACAGCCTGTTAAAATAGGTGATAAATTAGGTTAATGCATAAAAACTAAAGCACATGTATCTCCTCTAATTCACAGGATCAGACACATGTGCTCTTAATTATTTTTTAATTATTTCATTGACTGGATAATGCTATCAGCAAGGGAATCCATTGAATCCCCATCCTCTTCTTTCATACTGGAGTTCACTGACATTTCATCCTCTAAAATAGTCATTTCTTTCATCTCATCTAAAAGTTCACGCATCAATTTGCCGGATTGAGGAGCCCATGAACCATTTTCTATAAGAGCGAAAGTACGTTTTTGAAGATTTAATGCCTTCATGTCCATTATATAATTTAGCATTGGTGGATAAATCTTTAGGTTGTAGGTTACGGAAGCAAGAACCACATGACTATATTTAAATGCTTCAGAAATCAAATAAGAAACGTGAGTTTTTGAAACATCATACATAACCACATTAGTCATTCCCTTTTTAACTAATCTTGTTGCCAAGTCGTTAGCAGCAGCCTCTGTATTGCCGTACATTGTTCCATAAACAATCATTACACCCTTTTCTTCAGGCTCATAACGACTCCATTTGTCATACTTATCTAACAAGTACCCAAAATCATTACGCCATACTGGTCCATGTAGCGGGCAGATAATTTTTATATCTATAGTACTTGCCTTCTTTAAAAGAGCCTGAACATGAGGGCCATACTTACCTACAATGTTTGTATAATATCTTCTAGCCTCATCAATCCAATCTCTATCAAAGTTCACTTCATCATTAAATAGCTTACCATCCAAGGCACCAAAAGATCCAAAGGCATCAGCGGAGAATAACACACCATCAGTAGTATCATATGTCACCATAGCTTCTGGCCAATGTACCATTGGAGCAGACACAAATACAACGTTGTGCTTTCCAAAGGACATGGTATCCCCTTCTTTAACTTCTGTTACTTTGCCATGAATATGAAAACCGAACTGATTCATGAACATGGAAGCTTTTTCGGTGCATACAATCTTTACATCTGGGTAACGAAGAATAATCTCTTCAATGCAAGCTGCATGATCCGGTTCCATATGGTTTATTACCATATAATCTAATGTTCTGTCCCCTAAAACACCTTTAATATTTTCAAGGAACTGACGACAAATTGACCAATCTACTGTATCAAAAAGTACTGTTTTCTCATCTAAAAGTAGATAAGAGTTATAGGAAACACCTCTTTCAATAGGGTGAATATTTTCAAAGAGAGCTAGACGGCGATCATTGCCTCCAACCCAATAAAGATCCTCAGTTATATTTCTAACACAATTCATAATTCCATCCTCCTTTACACTAAAAACATATTATTATCTTTAATTACTTATAAAAATCATATTTCTATAAACATATCTTTTTCTTCGCCACAAGCTGGACAAGTCCACTCTTCCGGTAGATTTTCAAAAAGTGTACCTGGCATTATTTCGCCTTCTGGATCACCAACGCTAGGATCATATTCATAACCACATCCATTACATACATGATATCTCCAAGTTGGAGCAACTTTCTTTGGAACAGCCCTCTTCATCTTCTTCATTGGTGGAGCCTCCTTCTTTGATTCTCCGTTATCCAAAGCAGCAGTGAGTAGTGGCAATATCTCCATTAAATCACCAACAATACCATAGTCTGCATTTTTAAATATTTTAGCATTAGGATTTATATTAATAGCAACAATTGTAGAAGCATCTTTTATACCTTTCAAATGTTGACCTGCACCTGAAATACCACAAGCAATATAAAGATTTCCTTTAAACTTTTGTCCAGACATACCCACATAACGATTTAGTGGTACATATCTAAGGGTTTCAGCTACTGGACGAGAAGAACCTATAGCTGCACCAGCTTGAACTGCTAAGTCTTCTATAAGCTTCATATTTTCTTTTTCCCCTATACCTAGCCCTGCACTGACTACTCTTTCAGCTTTGCTAATAGGAGTGTCTAAAGGAATTCCTACTGTGAAATCATACCCATCTTCTTTAAGAGCTTTTACAAGAGCATTAACTCTTTCTTCAGCAGTTCCTTCCTTGAAAATCACTTTTTTACGATAGCCTGTAGCAGGTTCAGATTTAGAACTTCTACCAATAGCATTGTTCTTCGGCATTTTGCCTATGATGCTAGAAGATATAACTAGACGCTGAATTTCATTAGTTCCTTCATATATTGTACAAATCTTAGCATCTCTATAAGCACGCTCAACTTCCATACCTTTCATATAGCCGCTTCCACCAAATATTTGAAGAGCATCGTTGACAATCTCAAGACAAACATCTGAAGCATATTGTTTTGCCATAGCAGCTTCCATACTGTAGCGTTCATGATTTTCCTTAAGCTCTGCGGCACTATAAACAAGTAATCTTGCTGCTCTAAGTTTTGTAGCCATGTCAGCTAACTTAAATGCAACGATCTGTTGCTGGCAAATAGGTTTTCCAAACTGAATTCTTTCTTTTGAATACTCCAGTGCATGTTCATAAGCACCCTGAGCAATACCAAGAGCCTGAGCTGCTATACCAATACGGCCACCATCTAATGTAGCCATAGCAATCTTAAAGCCATCCCCCTCTTTACCTAATAAATTTTCCTTAGGGACTTTTACGTCATTGAAAATCAGCTCTCCAGTGGCGGAAGAACGAATGCCCATCTTGTCATAATGTTTGCCAAAACTAAAACCTTCCCAGCCCTTCTCCACAATAAATGCACTAATACCACGAGTACCTATATCTGGCGTAGTAACTGCAAAAATAATATAAACGTCAGCCTCACCTGCATTGGTAATAAAAATCTTTTCACCATTTAAAATATAATAGTCTCCTTCTAACACAGCAGTGGTTTCCGTACCACCAGCATCACTACCAGCATTTTCCTCAGTAAGTCCAAATGCTCCAAGCTTTTCTCCCTTTGCAAGTGGAACCAAGTATTTTTGCTTCTGCTCCTCTGTTCCATAGGCAGCAATTGGGTATGCCCCTAAAGATGTATGAGCAGAAAGAATTACGCCTGTACCACCATCAACTCTTGATAACTCTTCAACGGCGATAGCATAGCTGATTACATCCAGCCCTGCTCCACCGTATTCTTTTGCATATGGAATTCCCATCATACCCATGTCTGCTAACTTATGAACCGCTTCCCAAGGAAACTTATTTTCCTGATCCAACATAAATGCAATAGGTTTAACTTCCTCTTCAGCAAGCTCTCTTATTTTTTCCCTCAAGTTTTCATGTTGTTCTGTAGTCTTAAAAAACATAAATACACCTCCACTTAAAACTAATATATTTCAATTTACCAAACATATTTTAAAACTATACCAAAATAGTATATTATATTACTTGCCTTTATTGTATACCTAAAAGGTATAATTTTCAACCCCAATTTAATCTTTTTATAACAATAATTTACCAAGTGATTCTTAAATTCATAAACAGAGTTCAATCTTCCTAATGTTAGAACAGCTTTTATATATTTATGAGTATTTTATAAAAAGCTCTTTATATAGTATATTTCTAATATTTGGATAAATGTGTTATAATAACTATTATATAGTAACAATTATTATTATATAGGAACAATAATTATCAAATAGGAATAGTAATAATGTAAGAATTAAATTCCTAAGATAGGAAGATTGTTTCAAAACAAATAGTCTTTGTTAGATTATAAAATTTTGGAGGTGTATAGAGAAATGACAAAGATTAAGACAATACAAGAAGCAGTAGAAAATATTAAAGATGGAATGAAAATTATGACATCAGGTTTTTTAGGAGTAGGTGCTCCATTAAAGATGATAGATGCATTAGCAGAGACAAATGTTAAAGACCTTACACTTATTCAACCTGTATCAGCTCACCCAGGACAAACTCACGATATTGGCAAGCTTGTAGCAAATAAACAAATAAAAAAGTTTATAGGTTCACATATTGGAACTTGTCCTGAAATACAAGAACAATACAATGCAGGTACATTAGAAGTTGAATTTATACCTATGGGAACTGTAGTAGAATGTATAAGAGCTGGAGGGGCTGGACTTGGTGCAGTTATAACTCCAACTGGTATTGGAACTGAAATTGAAAAAGGAAGAGATAAACTTACTATAGATGGAAAGGAATATTTAGTATTTCCACCAATAAAGGCAGATGTTGCACTAATCAAGGGGTATAAAGCTGATAAACTTGGGAACATCGTATATAGAGGAACAACTAAAGGAACAAATACAATTATGGCACTTGCAGCTGATTTAGTTATAGCTGAAGTAGATGAAATTGTAGAAGTAGGTGAAATTTCACCTGATAGTGTTGGAACGCCAGGAATATTGGTAGATATAATAGTTCAAGGAGACTCTTTTGAAGAGAGAAAAAAATATTTTGAAGATTTATGGACAATGAAATAGGGGGAGAAATAATGAATAGTAAAGAAATAATTGCAAGAAGAATCGCCAAAGAGTTTAAAGAGGGAATGGTTGCTAATTTAGGATTTGGTATACCCAATATGGCTGCAAACTATTTACCAGAAGGAATGGAAATAATACTACAATGTGAAAATGGTGCATTAAAGTTTGGTGCAACTCCAAGCATAGGTGAAGCTGATCCTGACTTAGCTAACTCTGGTGGAGCTCCAATTACTTTATTGCCAGGAGCATCAACATTTGAAACAGATCTATCTTTTGCAATAATAAGGGGCGGACATGTTGATATAACTGTACTAGGCGCTTTAGAAGTGGATCAAGAAGGAGATATTGCAAACTGGAATATACCGGGTATTTTTGCACCAGGTATGGGCGGTGCAATGGACCTCTTAGCAGGAGCAAAATATGTAATAGCTGCTTTAAGTCATAGTGATAAAAAAGGTAATCCAAAGGTGCTAAAGAAATGCACATTACCTTTATCAGCTAAAAAGTGCGTTAATCTTATAATTACTGATAAAGCAGTTATGAAGGTTACAAATAAAGGATTAGTATTAATGGAAGTGGCACCAGGTGTAACTGTTGATGAAGTAGTAAAGGCCACTGAGGCTGATTTACTAATAGCTGATGATGTTAAGGAAATGGAAATATAAATTTAAAAGCTTCAGATGAATTATTTTTCACCTGAAGCTTTTGTTTTCAAAAATTCCTCTTCATTTAAAAACTTTATACCCTGTCCTTTTGCATTTAAATCCACTGCTTTTTTAAGCTTATTACTCATTTCTTCTCTATGTAAATCTTTTATATCTTTCATATTAGTCACTAAAATTGTTGTCTTTTTCGTAACGGAACTTCCCGTGGTTCCTCCAAATCTCTCAACTAATCTCATAGCTTCATCTCTTGACATAGAGCTTAACCTTCCGGTAAATACCACCACTTCATTTTTAAACTCATCCTCTTTTAATCTTTCAAATACACTTCTTTTTTTAGGAACATAAATTCTATTAGATGTTTTCATTATCCTTCCTTTAGTCTGTGATGGTTTATATCCATTATTATCTACAGTTCCAATAGTTACCCCTACTAATTTAGAAATTTCATTAATATCATCACACTTTAATTCTGCTCCTATATTAACCAATATGTTACTACAGGCAAGGGCATCATATAGTGCATCATGGTGCTTAAACTCATATCCCAAAAAATCATTTACTGTATTTAATTTTGCATTTTCAATTCCTTTATAAAAGTTCCTAGCAAGTTTCATTGTACAAATATACTTAAAATCAGGTAGCTCTATACCATAAAGTTCTGAGGTTCTCCTTAAAACTGATATATCAAAAGAAGCATTGTGAGCTATTACTAAATTTCCATGGAAATAATGCTTAATCTTCTCCCATACTTTATCAAACTCTTCTTCATTCTTAACCATAGCTGGTCTTATTCCATGAATTCCAATATTAATTGGCATAAATCTCATTTCCTTAGGTCTTATTAAATGATATATCCTTTCTACAACATGTCCATCCTTCACAACAGCAATACCAATTGAGCATGGACTATTTCTTTTTTCATTTGCAGTTTCAAAATCTATAGCTATAAAATTCATTTTATTCCTCCATAATAACATTAAAGGCAATGAGAAAAATGCTTCTTACCTTGCCAAATGAGCTTATTATTATATATTCTCTACAAACTGGATTTTTAACCCATTTGGATCTAATACATAGAAAAACTTAGTGTGTGGATTAGGCTGAAATGGTCCACTGTGAATGTCTATGCCCTTTTCTTTAACTAAAGCCATTGTTTCATCCAATGAATTCACTTCAAATCCTAGTGAAATATCTTTGCCAAAATTTACTTCATTAGAAGCTTCATTGCATATAAGCTCTATCTTTGTTTCTCCATCCCCTAAAAATACAATTTCTACCCCTGGCCCTGCTTTAAATCTTCTGTCCACTTTAAGCCCAACTATATCCATATAAAACTTTAAAGATTCCTCCATATTTTTAACCATTAATGTACTCCAGCAAAATTTCATTCTCTAATTCCTCCATGTTCTATAAATTCTTAAAAATTAATCCCATAACAACATTATACTCTATCATCAACAACACATTCTACACTACCTGTGTATATGTTATATTTTTACAGGGGTCAGTCCCCTATTGTTTTAATTGCTACTATATGTTCATTATGCAATGTGATATTATGAATGTTGTATATAAAAGAAGGATTGGCATTATAGGAATAGATTTAATTGTACTTCCTATATGTCTTATAGTGTTTGGTATTGATATAACATTAAAACTGTTTAGTGCAGGAAATTTTATATTAGCTACTCTTTTTTTGGTATCAGATAAATTTTATAATTGGCTAACTATAGAGCAAGATGAAAATAAAAGAAAGCATATTATTATTTCTTTATACCTTTCAAGTTTTGTGTTATTCTAAGGAAAACCAAACTGAAAGTATAAACCAGATTTCTCTGGTTTTTTATATATCTACTAACCTTTGATGCATTATCTCTACAAATTAGCCAGTTAATATAATAATCTAAACTGCCTTTAAAATTAATCCTTGCCTTTTCTTCAGTTATGTAGAGAGGATGGAAGTGTTACTGGTTTTACATTTTTAGCACTTATGCGGTTACCATTTTTAGTAATTCCTTTGTGTTTTATAATTGTCTTAAGCTTTCTATACATATGATAATAATATTTAGTAATAGTTTTATCCCTAATCGTAATTTTCTTTCCATCAAATGTAAAACCTAAATAATTAATTCTGTTTTGACCATTTGGAACTTTCTCCATTACTAGTTCATTACAGCTAGCTAATTCAGTTTTGAAATATTTGTATATTTGTGTTTTTTCTCCTTGTAATTTCAATCCTGGTATAGATTTTAATATATTATTTATGGCTTTAAATTGCTCAATAAAAAAATCATTTGTTACTTTAGGCAAAATAATAATAATATCATCACTATATCTCATATATAGTCCATTCCAAACATTAACAATATCCATTATTTTTTTATCATCTTCTAACATATAAACATTAGATAAAACTGCACTAATTGCAGAACCCTGTGGAATACCATAGAGGTTAGGATTTTTTTTAGGCTTACTTCAATCTTGCCTTTTTATTCTTTTAAATTCTTCAATTGTAAAAAGAACTTTCATTTAATGTTCTAATTGCTTTTACACTATCTTTTAAACTATAATATTCTAGTATATCTCTAAGTTCCAATTTTGAGTATTTTATAATATTTTTATATACTGCATAATAATCATCTGGAAGCCTCTTAACATGTAACAAATCACATAGTCTACTTTTAAGATAATTATGATCTAAATTATCAAAAAAATTCGTAAAATCTCCTACTATAATATAACAATTCTCTAGTTTTCTAATAAAATCTATAGCTTCCTTTGCAAAATGAATATTGTTCCTTTTTAAATTATTACGATATGCAATTGCAACTTTGTTAATTTTATCTTCAATAACTCGTTTATTATAGTATTCGTTTATCATATAACCATAGTATGAATATATATATCTATCAATATGAGCCGAATAACAAAGTTCTCTTTTTTTCGATTGTATTTTACCATGCCTGTATTTATTAAACTTCTGTGTATAATGAATAAATGGGTAAAAGCCATGTTTTTTTACATTATTAGGATTGCTTATATACTTAAAAATTTGTTTTAATGAAACTTTATTATCAAAATGAGCATACCCTTTAGCATATTTATTCTTTTCTTTCCATTCGTCAATTGTCATAAAATCTCCTCTAAAGCATAATACCTATCAGCGCGAGGGATAGCATCTCCTTACTGATAGGTATTACCCAACTTGGTATTCTATTTACTTACTAAAGTAAGTTATTCTGTTTTACATCTTCTTCATTGACCCAGCTATCCAATCTACGTTCAATATATATCTATGTTATAATAGATAATAAGGAAAGGAGTTTAACAGAATTAATCATCAGTTTAATATTCATAATCTATCTAATTAAACTAACTTCAACTGTGAAAGAATTAGTAAATAATTTCTTACAAGAGTTGACAACAATCCTTCTACCCTACAACTTTATACTTTTACTGTATGATATTTAAACCTTTTTCAATATTTAGATATCATACTTCTAAACATTAGGCATTAAAAATAAAAACCAAAACTCCCCTATACCTTCCCAGTTAAATTGATATTCATTTTTCAAAGTAATATCTATTGCTTTTCCACCAATTGGAGTAGTTTTATGTACATTACCTACTTTAGTACCTTGAGAAATATCGTAATTCCAACACTTACCATTCTTATTTAGTGGATGCACAAAATTTTTATGATCATTCATAACTAACATTATTCCAATATTAGCTTGTTTATTTTCACAATAACATTCTAGTAGCTGTATATCTTGGTATACATCCTTCATAAAAATATCTGTTGCTCCACGGTTTCCTCCAGATGATGCTTTAGTTCTATAACATTTTAATTCTAAAGCTATTTTATATATTTCATCACCTTTGCTAACGATAACCATAATATCTACTTCTCTATTACTAATGCCATCATTTACTGTAGTTTCTAGTTCAATTTCTATATTTTCATCATCTTCAAATATTATTAGTGGAGACATATGCTTTAAAATATATGAATATTGAAGTTGCATAGATGCTTCTTTATTTATTGAAATTAATCCATTACCAACTTTTTTACTAAAAATTTCCCATGCTACCTTTGTTAATGCTTCAGCACGTATGCTTATGTCTTTTGATATACATAAATCTTCATTTATTAACCTTTCATGGCAGTTAATTTTATAAGCGCTTTGTTTATTCTTTTCTTTTTCTACAATACTATATTTTAAATTTTTATCATCATTCTCATTTTTTATATTTTTACAATCGTAAAACTCAATTTTACAGTATACATTTTCATACCATTCAATAAGATTTATTAGTTTAACATTACTATTTTGAAAAATTAATTCATTAATTGGAAGTTCTCTTGGTTGCTCTTTATAGTTTGAAAACTCACCTATTTTTGTAATCCTTCTAAGTTTTCCTTTAGATCTCAAATAATTATATGTGTTATTAGGATGATCTCCATTACACCATTGACTGATTCTAGCATTATCTATATTCTTAGGGCATAATAATTTAGCAATTTCTTGTATATCTTTTTGACTTATCCAATAATCACTTTTTCCTTTAAAAACAAAATTTTCATATGTTTTTATTAATGTTGCTATCCAAACTGATGTAGGAACACTATTTGTAATATCTTTAGCAACTATCATTCTGTCCCCCCTCTCAAATCCTATCAATTACCTGGAATCCTTGATTTTCAGCTATCTGATAAAGTGGTGAAATACATTGCTTTAATCTCTCAATAAAAGCTTCTTTAGGCTTATACTTTAAATATTCTTTAAACCTCTCTATCTTTAGAGCATCAATATAGCTTTCTAGGGCTTTTTCCTTACCTTTTTCTGAAATATAAGTAACTGCTTCATACTGCATATCACAAAAGCTATCAATATATCTATTATAATTAAGCAACTTATCACTTTTAGAACTGTTTATATTCTTGAAAGTAGGAACAAGATTCCACATCTCATCATGAAGTACAAAGCTCCACGGAATAAAGTGATCAATACTAAGCACTCCATAATTAGAATAATTTACATCAGTAAAAGCTTTTCCTGTATATATGTCCTTAATATTTTTCACATCAATAATCTCCTTCCAAAGCCTTGTAGCTGTGGTTAGATTCCTCATTTTAGGTGCTTCAAGTTTAAAGGCTATAGCAGGTACATTTCTATTTCTTTTTTGAAGAAAACATACCAACTTATAATATATCCATGACTTTATCACCCTATAATTGTCATTAAGGTAATCAGCCCATCCCTTATTTAAAATAATTTTATTCTTATCTCCTTTTACAATTTTATAAAGGCAATTATCGCTATTTAAAGATAGCTCTGCAATTAACTTATCTTTACAACCATCTTTTTTCCCTCTAAGTTGCTCTGAAAAAAATGGTGATAGGAGTCTATACGGAACATTTGATGTTAAATTCTTAATCATCTTTTTCAACTCCTCATCTTCATTTTCACACAAAAATTTTAGAAGTTCTCCCTCATTACAATTTGAAGGGAATCCATACTTTGCAGCAACATAATGTATAGGAGTTTTTAAGTTATCAAACATTCCAAAACTTAATTTATATTGCATAGTAGGGTACCAAGCTCCAACTATCATTCTAGCTATTAGACTATTAAATTCTATTATAGTATTTCCTAAACTTACTTCTTCCAATATTCCAAGCAACCAATACATTTTATAGCTGGCTACAACTCTTTCATCATCAAGTAGTCTAGAAAAAGTTTTTGAATCAACCTTATTGCTAACAGGTAGTGTTCCTGTTTCTGTTTCTGTTTCTTTAAAAGATATATCACTGTTTAGAGTTTGAATTGTATTATTCATATTTTACTATTTGCACCTGCCAATCCTATGATGCTACCACTTTCTTCTTAAATCTTCTAGTTTCACATCTAGTTTATTTTCTTCTATATGCTTTAAATAGCTTGTAAATCCATTTTATAAAAAGTATACTTTTATTCTTAATAAAACTTTTTAAAATTTGTTGTAATTTATATGTTCTTGTAATATATTAAAATTCCTTCTTTTAATTACATTAAATCCTTCTTATATTTCACAAAACTGCACATATTTAATTCCGTTATTTAGCTCGCTTCAATAAAAATACCATATTTACAAATTTAGTTATATACTTTAAACTAAAAAGTTAAATTAAGATACTATAATAGAATAATTAATAGCCTTTTCTTTCTTAATTTCATATGCTTCTCTTCCCTATACTTTTAAATTTTGGAACAAAATAATATAGAAAATCCCGAATACAGAAAAATAATGTTCTAAAAATTGAATAGTACGGCATTTAAAAATAGAACTATTTATATTTTTAGGAAAACATTGGTTGATAAATATATTAAATATGTTATGATTGTTATATAAATAAAATAAATAAAATAAATATAAGGGGGACAATAGCATATGATTATTCAGGACGTTCCATTTGGCACAATTGATTGGAGTACAATCACACCAACAAGACATCCAGGTGTAACAGGAGAAGCCTATTGGCGTACTTTTGAAATGGGTAATATACGAGTTCGTATGGTAGAGTATACCCCTGGGTACTTAGCAGATCATTGGTGTAAACGTGGACACGTTCTTCTTGTTTTGGAAGGAGAATTAGTTACTGAACTTGAGGATGGCAGAAAATTTGTTCTAACACCAGGGACAAGCTATCAAGTATCGAATGACGTTAGTCCACACCGTTCACAAACAGAAAAAGGTGCTAAACTATTTATAGTGGACTAATTTTAAAATTAAAACAATCCAAAAAAGTGCTTAATCCTCACAAGATTAGCACTTTTTTTTAATTAAGTTTATTTAACTTAAATTCAATAGTCCTAGAACTAAAAAGAAAACATATTTTCTTTTCCACAAATATAATAACTTCTTATAAATAATTTTAATAGTTCCTGTCTTATATTTTTATCTTCGGTTTCTTGAAAATTTATATTATTAATCTTATCAATGTAATTTTTAGGATAATCAATATACTTATTAAAGTAAGATAATATATCTTTAGAATTATTAAACTCTATTATAAAATCATCTACCTTTTGATTTGTAACATTTAAAGGATCTAAACTATTTAACGCTTCAAATATAAATGATACTTCTTTATGATCAAAAATCATATTAGGCATAAGTGATTTTACATAATCTAAGTTATTAAGCTTAGAAATATTATTTTTAAACATTTGGGAGTTAACATCAATATATGATCTTGGCACTATTACTTCATACATAAAGTTTATTAATGCTCTTGTTGAAATTATTATTTTCTTCTTAATAATACATTGAACCAACAAATCTACTATTGATTCTTGTACTTTTTCATTGGCTAATAACTCATAGTTAGCTTTAATAGGGCAACAATTACAATTATTACATTCAGTACAATTCTTTTTATATGAATTATAGAAAATATTAAATTCAGATGAATCTATAATTTTTGTTATTAAAGATTTTATATAATTTGAGTGAACCTCACCATGCTTTAATGTTAATATATGATAATAGCTGAACTTTATAAATTGAAATGAACTACTTTCGTCAAAACTACTATTCTCACTACCAGTGTCTAGAATTTTTTTATCCTGAATATATTTCTTTAAAACAGAAAATTTTTCTCCATATTGAGAATCTATAAAGTTATTTAATGTTCCTAAATTAATAGCTAATATAAACTTTTCTTTACTTTTATTAATCTTTTCATCACTGAAATTATGTAAAACTTCATTTAAGGTATCCATTGATGTTTTATTTGGCTCTAAGCTTTCTGTAGCATCATTGTGGATAGTAAAATTTTTCATAATATTTGGATACTTATTATTAAAATAAGATATGATATGTGCTTTATCATCTCCAACAGTACCACAAACTAAAATTAATTGAGCTCTATTAGATTCATTTGCTTTAAGTATTAACTCTCCTAATTCTTTTTCATCTTGTCTTTCAATATGCATGTATCTTTTAAAGGGAGTAAATTCCTCTAACCCTTCAACAGATTCTTTTAATCTAGATAATTCTTCTATTAAACATTTTTTATCTAACTCTTTATTATCAAAGATATTTTCAATTATAAGATCTTCAAAAATATCTTTGGATTCTTCTCTTTCACTTATGCTGAATTTATCCATTGATTTTCCATTATTTTTATCAGCTAATTTTGCTTTTACTATTGAATTCTCCATTTTTTTCATTATTTTCATTATCATTTTCATATTACTATCTGAAGTTTTACTTTTTGATGGCATTGGACTTTTATATGAATCAGCCTTAAAATTATTATCAATATAAGTTTCAACAAACCAACATGTAATCTTATAAATATTTTTATGTATCTTTAGCGCTGCTTCCAAGTCAATTTCCACTTTTGAATGTGCTGCTATATTACCAATGACTCTAACTGATTGAAATAGTTTATATATTTCTTCATTTAGTACTCCTTCATCTTCTAATTTTTTTAATCTTTCAGCCTGTGTCATCATAATTAGTAATCCATATCCTTCTATCTTGGATACTTCCTGAGTTAATTTTTCAATAAAAGTTCTTCCTTTAACAATAGCACCATATGGAGACGTAAATAATGTTTTATCAATTTCTCTTATATAATTATTTAAATATCTGTAATTCTTATCTAAATAACTAAAAACATCACTTTCCAATTATAAATATCACTCCTCTTGCTTATTCTTGTATTTTTTTCTAATTTTACAATTAATGTTTTCTTCCTTCAAATTTACATTGCTACTATTATTTTACCATAACTAATTATTATTAAACTGCATATATACTACAAATTTCTCATTTATTAAAAATTTAAAAGGAATAGTTGTTAAATTTCTTGCTGCTTTAACCACTAATTATTAATAGCACTATATCATTTTCTGAAAACTAGTAGACAAAAAAAATCTAATGCTGTAATATTAAATAAGGGAATATTTTACAAGTAAAATCTTGTAAAATATTCCATAATGTTTACAAAAAAAACAATTTAATTGGGGGGGTTATCCATGAACGGCAACACAAGATTATCTATGAACAAAAACATAAGAAAACCTTATACTGTGCCTAAATTTATTTTCTTAAACCTTTTGGGAATCTTTATGTTCTTTATACCAATAACCATTGGTAAATCAAAATCCATACCAATTGACCACATAGTTACATTTATTCGTCAGATTCCCCACTTTGGTGTAATTTATGCAGGACTAATAATTATTCTTGGCGCAATATTGCCATTTATTAAAAAAACCTGGAATAAAGACGGTGTCACTACAGTTTTTTCAATTTTTAAAATTTTAGGAATACTTGTGTATTTCATAGCAGTGTTTAAACTAGGTCCTGCTAGAATACAAACTCCAGGAATGCTACCTTTTGTTTTTAATAAAGTGGTTATTCCTGTCACAATGCTTGTTCCTGTGGGAGCAGTATTTTTAGCCTTTTTGATAAATTATGGGCTTATGGAATTTGTTGGTGTTTTTATGCAGCCTATTATGCGTCCTGTATGGAAGACTCCTGGTCGTTCCGCTGTAGATGCAGTAGCGTCTTTCGTAGGCAGTTATTCTGTAGGATTACTTATTACCAATAGAGTATATAAGGAAGGCTATTATTCCACTAAGGAAGCATGTATTATAGCAACTGGATTTTCCACAGTTTCTGCAACTTTCATGGTTGTTGTAGCTAATACATTAGGATTAATGGGAAAATGGAACATATATTTTTGGGGTACTCTTATAATAACTTTTATTGTAACAGCACTAACTACTAGACTTTATCCTTTATCAAAAAAACCAGATAAGGGTTACAATAATATGAAAGTTGTACCTGAACCTAAAGTTGAAAAGGGACAAGTATTTTCTACTGCTTTAAATGAGGGTTTTAAAGCCTGTGAAATGGCTCCTAGCGTAATGGAAGGAGTTAAAAGAAACTTTACAGATGGTATAGGTCTTGCTCTTTCAATAGGTCCTACTCTTATGTCTATTGGATTTTTCGGTCTCGTACTAGCTGAATTTACCCCTGTATTTGATATTATTGGATATATCTTTCTTCCATTTACAAAACTTTTAGGATTTGGTGCTGAAGCTTCCTTGCTATCCAAGGGCTTAGCAATAAGCCTTGCGGAGATGTTTCTTCCAGCCAGCATAGTTTCTTCTGCTTCTGCAGCTGTTAAAGGAGTTGTAGCTATAGTTTGTGTTTCTGAAATACTTTTTTTCTCTGCTTCTATTCCTTGTGTTTTATCAACAGAGATTCCTCTTACTATTAAGGATCTTTTGATTGTATGGGCAGAGAGAATTATTTTATCATTGCTTTTAGCAACACCATTTGTTTACTTCTTCCTAATATAATAAATAATTTTTCATTTTAACAAAACAAAGGACAGTTATCAACTTTTCTTTAAAATACTTCTCAAAAGCTTAAAAGTTGCTAACTGTCCCTTATTAATACTTTAAATTTCTATTTATATATAAAGTAAACTCATTACTGAAAAGAAGTGAAGTACGCTTCCTGCTATAACAAATAGATGCCATATACCATGATTATAAGGCATTTCATCCTTAGAGAAAAAGTAAGTTCCTGCTGTATACATTACTCCTCCTATTAATAAACACATAAACCCTTTAAAGGTCATAGTGAGATATAATGGCTTTATAGCTATAATTATGAGCCAACCCATTATTATATATAGCATTGTGGAGATAAATTCTTTTTTCCCAGTATAAAATGCTTTTAAAACCACTCCTAATATTGTACATCCCCATACTATTCCAAATATTATCCATCCTAGTTTTCCTCTAAGTACAGTTAAACAATAAGGAGTATATGTTCCTGAGATTAATATAAATATAGACATATGATCAAATTTTCTAAACAGCTTTTTTACATTTTCACCCCTAAGACTATGGTATAGTGTGGATTCTAAATAAAGTATTACTAAAGTAGCTCCATATATAGAAAAGCTCACTACATGCCATACTGTTCCTTTTAATGCTGCAAATACTATTAAAATAACTAATGCAGCTATGGATAGCCCAGCACCAATTCCATGGGTTATTGCATTTACTGTTTCTTCTTTTTTGGTATAAAAATTATTTTCCATATAGTCACCATTCTTTCATATTTATTTCCTTTTTATATTTATATTCCTTTAACCCATCCCTTTGTTACATCTTTTAATTAACTAAGTTTAAACTTTATTATAATCCATAATCTTATTATAATATTATAAAGAGTTAAAACCACTTTTTCCTTCTAAAATAATCAATCATAGCCAGTATACAAGCAACGGTTATCATCCAAAAAATTAAGTATCCATATTTAAATTTAAGTTCAGGTATATACTCAAAATTCATTCCATATATCCCTGTTAAAAATGAAAGAGGAATGAATATAGTTGAAAATATAGTAAGCACTTTCATTACTTCATTTGTTTTGTTACTAATGCTAGATAAATATGTGTCTAACATTCCAGATAAAATATCTCTATATGTTTCTATTATATCCACAATTTGAATAGTATGATCATATACATCTCTTAAATACATTACAGTTTTTTCTTCTATAAGCTCATATTCAGATTTCACAAGTTTTCCAAGGAGTTCTCTAAGAGGCCATACAGAATTTCTTAAAAATATCAATTCCCTTTTTAATTTATAAATATCATTAAGTATTTCTTTGCTAGGATCACTCATAAGCACATCTTCAATTTCATCTATTGAATTACCTATGTTTTCTATAATATTAAAATAACTATCAACTATACAGTCTATCAAAGAATAAGCAAGGTAATCTGTTCCCTTGGCCCTTATATTAGATTTATTATATTCAAGTCTTCTTCTAAGGTCGTCAAAAACATCTCCTTCAAATTCCTGAAAGGATAAAATATAGTTTTTAAGGATTATAAGACTTACTTGTTCTGATTTAACTTCTTTTATATCTTTGTCATAATAAAGCATTTTAATAACAATATATATATAATTATTATCTATATCTATTTTAGGGCGTTGTGTCGTATTTAAAATATCTTCTAATATAAGAGGATGAACCTTAAACCTCTTTCCTATATCACTAATTACGTCTACCTGATTCAATCCGTCAATATTTATCCAGTTTATAGTATCACTATTGCATGAAGAAAGACATTTTTCTATGTCATCATATATAGCCTTATTAAAATTTTCTTCATTATAACTTATAAGCTCAATTTTCACATCATTATCTACATGCTCACCTACATGTATTAGGCTGCCTGGAGCAGCACCTATTTTACTTTTTCGGCTTTTAATTCGTTTTGGCATAACTTCTCCTTTTTATTTTTCAAAAGTATTTACAACTTCTTTTAGCACTTTTCTTATTTGAAGGTGCTGAGGACATGCCTTTTCACATTTTCCACATTCTTTACAGTTTGAAGCTTTTTCATTAGCTTTTAGTGAAACATTATACTTATTTTTTGATGCTTTAATGTCTCCATATATTGAAGCATCATTTAGTAGTTCAAAATTTGATGGTATATCAACTCCAAATGGGCAAGGCATACAATATTTACAACCCGTACAGTTAATTTTTATTCTGGATTTATATATTTGTTTAACTTCATCTATTAATGCAATTTCTTTTTCTGTTAATGAATTTGGATATGATACTTCAGCAGCTTTTATATTTTCATCTATGTGAGAAATTTCATTCATTCCACTTAAGACTACACTAACTTCTGGATGATTCCATAAGAATCTAAATCCCCACTCGGCAGGACTTCTCTTAACTTCAGCTTTATCCCATATCTTTTTAACATCCTCTGGAATGTTCCTTGCAAGACTCCCTCCTCTTAATGGTTCCATTATTACAACTCCAAGGTCTTTTGCTGCTGCATATTTTAATCCTTCTTTACCTGCTTGATAATTTTCATCCATAAAATTATATTGGATTTGACAAAAACTCCATGAATAAGAATCTACAATTTCTTTAAATAAACTCAAATCATCATGAAAAGAAAAGCCTGCATATTTTATTCTTCCATCAGCTAAGGCCTTATCTAAAAAATCAAATACATTATATTTTTTAAATTTTTCCCAATATCCTTTATTTAAAGCATGTAAAAGATAAAAATCTATATGATCTGTCTGTAATTTTTCAAGCTGCTCATTTAAATATTTATCCATATCTTCTCTACTCTTTATTAACCAAGTAGGAAGTTTTGTTGCTAATTTCACCTTTTCTCTATACCCATCTTTAAGTGCTTTTCCAACTAAGGGTTCACTCATTCCACCATGGTATATGTATGCAGTATCAATGTAGTTAACTCCATTATCAATACTATACCTTAATTGCTTTATGGCTTCTTCTTCATTTATTTTACTAATATCGTTATCTATTACGTGAAATCTCATACACCCAAATCCTAATATAGATACTTCCTCATTGGTTTTACCAAACTTTCTATATAACATGATACCACCCCTTAATATATATAATGTATACCCCTATATACTAATTCTCCTTACTTAAATTATAAACATATTTTAAAGCTTTCTTCCATCCCATTTTTTTAAAGCTACTCTCATAGACCTAGCCATTTCTTTGCTAAATTCTGCCCCTGTTTTTCTAGCATAAAACATTTGGGCAAAATTTTCTGCATTGAATTTGTTGTTTGGTACATAGTTTTTTTCCTTTTCCTCAAACATCTCATCTAATTCATCTTTAGTAAGTTTTCTATACTTTTCTTCAAACACTATAAATTTTTTATCAAATCTCTTTCCATAAGTCTTTTTATAGTCTTCTTCATAGTATCCAAAACATAACATGCATACAGGAAATACCCAATCCTCCAAATTAAGAAGTTTTTTATGAAATTCATAGTTTTCAATTATATCCCCTATATAGCAAGAACCTATCCCCAATGACTCAGCTGCAATAACAGCATTTTGAGCAGCTATAAGTGCATCTTCACAGGCCAGCATAAGATCTGATTCCTGTGGTGCTTCAAAGGTAATATTCTCTTTTTTAGCATAATCCTTAACCCCTCTATGAGCATAATAATCAAACCACTTTTGTTGATCTGCAGCAAAAATAAGAATTAAGGGTGCTTTTGCAATAAAAGGTTGATTGTCACAGGATTTGCTTAAAATTTCTTTTGTTTCACTGTCCTTAATCATGATAATAGAATATAAGCATTGATTTCCCGCTGTAGGAGCCTTTATCGCAGAATCAATTATTAAATCCAAATGTTCCTTTGATATTTCCCTATCTGCATATTTTCTAAGAGATACCCTTTTATTTATTATATCAATAACTGGATTCATATTTATCTTTAATGAGAGTATGTCTTGTAAGTACCAAACTCTCACTAAAACTCACTTCCTTTCTATAAAATATTATAAATTTCGTTAAGTATCTAATATGTTTAATCTCTACAATATACTTAATATTGCGCTCTTTACCTCTTTATTTATTTTGTTCGAATTCCACAATATCAATTTATCCATTGAATATAACTTATTTAAATATGATATTATATCATAACCAAGTACATAACCAATTCGTTTTGGAATTTCATTGCCATATCCACTATAGTTAGTAAAATATTTTCTAGAATAAAAATAATCTGTACTTTCAATGTTATTAATAATCTCTGTTTTAACATTCGGTAAATATTTCTCACAATCAGTTAACCATTGGTTGCTCTCTGAATTAAAACATAAATATTCAGCTTTAGAGAAACCTGGACATATTATACCTGAAGCAAAACAGGCTAAACCTTCAATAAATATATATTCAGCTAGTGTTAATTCATCATCTCCTTTGTTTAACTGAGAAAATTGGAATAAATGTGTTATTTCGTGAGCTAATACAATATATAAATACATTTGTTCTGGCAGCATCTCTAGAAAATAAAAGGCTGTTTTTCCATTGAATGGGGTAACAAATGCATTGGAGTGAAATTGTCCAACTATTGTTATGAAATTTAATTTTAAATCATTTATCATAAATACTTCACTACACCTTTTGCAAATTTTATCTATATCTTGTTTGATAACTTTATTTATAACTTTTATATTGTCATAACAGCTAGAATATCTTTGAAAACATTTTTGTAAATTTCTATCAATACTATAATTCTTATCACCTAATTTAAATATATAATCCAAATGATTAAATATATCTTCGTTTGGTATCTCGTACAATTGTTTCCACATTAATTTTTGCTCTTGAAAATTTAACATATGTGCCTTTTCCCAAAAACTACAAAAATCATTGGAAGCATCCCTTATATTTATATTAATTTTACATCCCCCCTTAAATATTCAAACTATGCCTAAATTTTTTTAGTACAACAATAGATATCTTAACTTTAGTAATTGAATTGTATTATTGTATTAAGAATCCCGTATTCTTCATATTTAGAATACAGACTTTAATTGCTTTGCAATATCTTATAATTGCCACTTTACTCTACACTTTTTAACTTATCTAATTGTTCTCTTGTCTTTTATTCTCCATATATTAATACTATCCTTTATTTTGAGATTATGATATAACGTTAAAATTGAGACAAAAGAAAAAAAGTGCTCCATCCTCACAAGATTAGCACTTATTTCTTAATTAAATTTATTTAACTAAAATCCAATAGCCCTAAAACTAAAAAACGTTCATAGGACTCAGCTTAGTGTTACCAGCACTAAGCTTTTCTATTTATATTATATCAAACTTTTTATAAACAGAATTCTTGACTTCAGAAGAAGTTTTTACTACCTCTGAATCTTAGAAATCGTTATCCAGGGACGTACTCGCTCTTTATTCCCACTTTGAAGAAGATGGGAGTATTAGAGCGAGTAGTCATCGGATAAAAATAAACATATAATTTGTTTCATTAAAAAAATGTTCCTGAACCTAATTATCTTAGGTTCAGATTAATTCCGATTTTTAACAAATCTTTTTAGTTGTATTCACAATAACACTTTACTCTTACAGTTGTACCTTTTCCAATCTCGCTATCTATATGTATCTCTCCATTATGGATTTTAACAATTTCACTACATAGTGCAAGTCCAATTCCTGCGCCATTATTTGCTCTTTCTCTAGATTTATCAACCATATAAAAAGGCTCAAATACTTTTTGTATATCCTCACTTGGTATGCCCATGCCATTATCCTTGATTTCAAATATCAAACTTGCCTGTTCATATTTATATATATTAAAAGCTATTTCATCGCCATCTTTTGATGCCTTAAGTGCATTATCAATTAAATTTGTAACAAGAATTGTCATAAGATCTATATCCATTAAAAAATTAAGGTTTTTCACTGAATCTGCTGAAATTTTTAATTTAATATTTTTTGACTTTAATTTTGGAGTCATTGCCCTTTCAATTTCTAATAAAAGTTTTTGAATACTTTCACTCTTCATCTTAAATTTTTCATTTCTCAACATAATTAATTTCATTAGCTTGGACGACAGTTTTTCTAATCTTTTTCCCTCATCGCATATATATGTCAGTGAATTTAAAAATGTCTCTTCATCATATTGGCCAGTCCTTAAAAAATCAGCATACCCTATTATAGATGTTAAGGGAGTTCTTAATTCATGAGTTAAATCGTCAATAAATCTCTGCTTATCATCTGAATTTTTTTTAAGCTCCTCTATTTTATCTTCAATGACATCAGCCATACTATTAAAATTTCTTGATAATACCCCTATTTCGTCACTTGTAATTACAGTCACTCTTTCACCGAAATTCCCCTCTGCTATTTTTTCAGTTGATTTTATCAATTTATTTATTGGTTTTACTATAAATTTACTTAATATTATCATCACTATAGCTAAAATTATTGCTACAAATATATTTAACTTAAAAAGAACATTTAATAAATATTTTCTGTTTTCATAAATCTTTGATACATCTTTAATATATGAAAATTTATAGTAATTATCTTCTAAATTAATTTGTGTTGTTATAAACAAATAAGTTTCCTTATTTACATCACGTATTATATATTTTAATTCCCCTGATGATAGGTTTAATTCAGGTCTTGTTTCAGGTAAATTTGTATTGAAATTATTAAAAACATTTTTATTTTCTTCATCAAGTATCTGTAAATATATTTTTTCATCTCTAAAATTATTTAAATACGAATTAATCATTGAATTTATTGTTTCTTTAGTAAATTTATCATTATAACCACTTGAGATCCTCTTAATCTTTAAAAAAGCTAAATTTGATTGTATTGAAGAACAAAATCTACTTTGTTCGCTTATGCTAGAATTTATTTCCATCTGGAGATTGGATTTAAAACTACTGCTTATTAAATATATAGATGATGGAACAAAAAATATTTCAAATATAATCAATGTACATATAAAAATCTTTTCCCAAAATTTCATCTATTCCTCCAGTCTATATCCTAATTTGAATATAGTTTTTATCCTATCTCTCCAGTCTAATTTTTTTCTTAACTTTTGTATATAATTATCAATTGTTCTGGATTCGCCAATGTAGTCATATCCCCAAACTTCTTGTACCAGCCTTTCTCTTGATAATACAATATTTTTATTTTTTATCAAAAATACTGCTAATTCAAATTCCGTAACGGTCAAGTCGATAGTTTTACCTGCCTTTTTAATAATCATTTCTTCTATGTGCACTTCTATATCATGAAATACTATTATATTTGATTTTTTATTATAATGCCTAAGTACATTATCAATTCTTGCTAACAGCTCAATCCCTTCAAATGATAGGAATAGGTAAGACTTTGAAGTTATCTCTGCCTTTTCCCCTCCTCTACACAGTGCTTGCGACTTTCACCGCACACTGCGTTCCATCAATTAAATCTCACTCTATATAATCATATATATTTCTTATTTAACTGACTTGTGGCCATCCCTCCACTAGCTTTCACTAGTTTCAACAGTACTATGCCACTACTTTCACTGGTACAAAAGCAAGTTATAATAGTTGTCTTTCCTTGCTACCACATCACAGGAAATAAGTCCTCAGTGCTACCAGCTTACCACGTTCCAATAACTTTATCCTTACATATACCCTTAGGTAGTTCCTCTAGTCCTGTCTGCACCATACTGCCTTTAACAGTATAAGGATTTTCATACAAAACAATCTTACTTGTCCTCACAGACACTACAACTTAAATAGTTGAAGCATTTCTACTTCATCATCATTTAGAACCGTACATTCGGAACTTTGTCAGTCTCTCTTAATTTTTTAGACATTCTTACCATAGGTATTTTATGGACTCCCGACCTATCATACACTCGACCACCTCTGGTTCGCTTTTCCTTGATCCTCTAACAAGGTCATTAGGGTGTACTCTCAGCCGACTTCACCGAGCTTATAACAAATTCACTCTTATTAATAAAGATGCTATTCGGAGTATCAGAGAAAGCCCTTCAAGGCGTTACCCTATCATTTGACTTTTTAAGTTATTAGTTCTTAGATAGCTTTGTTATCTAGGCAATACTTTTAATATTGCAACGTGTCGCACGCTTTGTAATATAATCATCAGCCCCTGCTCTCAATCCATATACTTTATCCGTAGTTGAACTTTTAGCTGTCAAAAAAATTATAGGAATGCCCTTGGGTTTAATCATTTCCAACAATTTGAATCCATCTATTTTAGGAAGCATTATATCTAAAAGTATCAGATCAAAAGTCTCTTTTTCAATTAAGTTTAGTGCCTCTTCTCCATTATAAGCTGCTTTACTTTTATAATTTGCCATATTTAAATTCAGTCTTATCAGATTTGAAATTGGCAAATCATCTTCTACAATCAAAATATTTATCACAAACGATTCCTCCTGATTAATAGAATTCATTTATTTTTGTGTTTACTATTTTAAATTATAAACTAAGTCTTAATTATTTAAAATCTTTAATTAAGGCTTAGTTTACTTTTATAATTTAGAATATTACAGGTTTATTTATTGAATGTATTTGAATAATTTTGATAATGTACAATAGTATAATTTTGTAAGTTTACTTCTAATGATATAATTTCTTCTTTGCTAGATCCACCCTTAAGTTTGAATTCTACACGACTTAATGCACCATTATCATTGTTAATTGATATAGAATTAAGATCAACATCAACATCTTTTCCTATTTTTTTCAAAAAGCTCAAAGCTATATTTTTAACTTTCATATCATCAATTTTACCATCTAATTTTGGATTAAAGTCATGCAAAGATGTTACATTTAATATTTCACCTGTAGTTTCATCTATCTGAACAAAATCTCCGGAACACTTATTATTACCTACACGAGTAAAGTACACCATTATTGTATCGTCTGCATGCTTTGCCTTTTCTTGTGATTTTTTTACTGCTTCTAAGTACTCCTTTGCCTTTTCAGGATGCTCTTCAAGAAACTTTTTCTCTTCAGCCATTTGTTCTGGATGCTCTTTTTGATATTTGTTACGAGCAGGTTCCTCTTGCATTTTTTTATTGTATAAATCCTCTTGCCTCTCAATAACGGTTCCAGAAAAACTGCTTGCATCTACACCCATATAGTTCTTCATTGCTTCAGTAGCCATCTGAACTGCTTTTTCATCACTTATAGTTCCATTTGTAATGTTACCCTTGTTAGTTTGGTGACTTTGTGTTGTTATAACTCTATTTTTAGTTGACGCATCATTATTTTGACTCGCATGTACAAATAATGATGATCCTCCTACCAATGTTATTGCTAATGCAAACATAACTATTTTTTTCATATTCATTTTTTATCCTCCAACTTATATTATATTTTATTTGTTTCATGCACGAAACCCTTATTACAATTTCAGTATACAATACAAATTTAAAAAAATTATATGTTACATGTCATAAAATTGTAAATATTGCTATGCTGTTTTTTTGCTTAAAGGTTTAAACTTATATACAACCTACTCCGTTGTGTTCATCTACGTCTCGACGTTCCTAATACTGGCTTTTCTTTAGCAGCTTTGCTAGACGCACAAAAAAGCACTCCCTCCTCAATAAAGTAGTGCTTTTTTTGTAAGTTAATGCTTACAAATATATGTTATTATGCTGCCTTTTTAAAAAATCTATAAGTTCCTCTAACTCTTTATAATTGCTTATGATTTTCACATTTTTGTCATTATAATTTTTCAATATATCTTGAATCTTTGGCATAGTATCTTTAGGAAAATTTTTGATAAAACTAACGAACTCTTCTGTAATAGTCCCATCAAAACCTTCAGCCATATCGTCTCTATTTCTTCCTTGTTTAATATATTCTTCTGCTCTGTTATATGCATTTATCAAGCATATTTCCCAGGATATATTTAATACTATTATTGTATCAGATAATTGAACTCTATTTTCAAGAGTAGATATATAATTGCCATCAATAATCCACTTATCATATCTATTTGCAAAGTCATTTACTTTTCTAACCAATTCTTCTCTTGTTATATGTGATTTACCACCAGTATGATATACCTTGTCCAAGTGCATAACTGGATAACACAAGAACTCATTAATTCTCCTAGTTAAAACTGACTTTCCTGCTCCTGGACATCCGATAATAATAATTTTCATTTAAATTTACCCCATTTAACATTTTAATCTATCATGGCTACAGCGAAAAACTTGCTTCAAGCCAATATTCTAAAGGATATATATCTTCTCTTGATGAAATTATCCCCCTAAATAAAACACAAATTACTCATTTTCTTTCACATATTGTCTTGGCGTTATTCCCACTGTCCTTTTAAATACAGTGCAAAAATAGCTTACACTACAGAATCCTAGTTGAAAAGCTATATCTTCTACAGATAGTTGACTTTGTATTAAAAGCTCTGTTGACTTTTCAATTCGGTAATTGGTTAAATATTGATTAAATGATGTGTTAAACAAATCTTTAAATAATCTACCAAAATAATAAGGGCTATAGTTGCATAACTTAGCTGCTTTAGCTAAATTGAAATCGCAGTCATTATAATATTTTTTTATGCACTCATCTATAAACAATCTCATCTTCTCATCTACATTTTGATGTATTATCATGCTGCTTTTCATAACTTCCTCACAGAATGTAACTATGATCTGTTCTATTGAGCTAA
This sequence comes from Clostridium lundense DSM 17049, assembly GCF_000619945.1. Classification (GTDB taxonomy): domain Bacteria; phylum Bacillota; class Clostridia; order Clostridiales; family Clostridiaceae; genus Clostridium_AO; species Clostridium_AO lundense. The sequence continues at coordinate 28,012 of NZ_JHVC01000003.1, forward strand.
TAAAATTACTATTAAGAATATCCTTCATTGCTACTATACTTATGTGATCAATTTTTTCTTTTTCTATTCCTTCCTCAATATAATAATTTGATACATGATCTATTAGCTTAACCATTTGCATACGAACATCAACAGAGGAAGTATTTGTAGAGGAAATATGATTAATCATTTCATGTATTGACTCAGTGTATCCTTTAGAATTTAGACTATCAATATGAAAAATAATCTTAGCAGCAAAGTTATTCATATCTTCTTTACGCAATAAAATATGTACATCTTGAACCTCATCATAAAAGGTATAGGTTCCTCTTCCTTTACTAAAATTATTCTGAAATGCCTTCTGACATTGAGAATATGCTCTAGGAAATTCATTTATATTCTTACAAAAATCGCTGATGCCAATTGATATACTTTCATTAGTATATTTTTCAACATCCTGAATTAAATATTGAGCTAAGTTTTTTAATGTTTCTCGATGTTTTTTGGAATTACTCTCCTCTGGAAAACATAGAAATGCTCCAATAGTATCTCTTCCAAGAAAAGAAGCTACTACCCCTTTTATACCTCTCTCTTCCAAAGATCTTTCTAAGTGATTAATCACATGTATCTTTTGGGGATAAATTGAAAACCTAGGAAAACAATTATAAATATCATGGCAATCATCAACCCTAATCAAAAATAAAATTTCTGGAAGCTTGTCTAATCTAAGCAACTCTAAAATGTAGCTTAAATTACTTAGATTTAGATTTCCATATATAGCACTATAGGCAAACTCTTGACAGTAAAATTCATAATTACCTTTCTTTAAATAACCATTATATCTTCTAAAAGTGTTTGGAATATCAAGTTCTTTGTTTATATCTATATTAGCAGGCCTATCCACTATGATCCCCCCACTACTGATTTCTACAACTTTATTTTTAATTGTATTACCATATATTATATCATAGAACGTTTGAACTTTATGAAATTTCGCACTTTTCTAATTCCAATATAATTTTGCTCCCTAAGTAATATAAAATTACCAAAAACCGAGTATAATTACACATTATACTCGGTTAAAAAGATAATTAAATTGTGGTACCAATATCGTAGCCGCTTCTCACAGCATCCAGTACCTTTCTAGGTTTAAGGCTATCTCCAATATTATAAAACTCTATACTATAATCCCTTAGTGAATCTACTTCATATGATTTTGATCTTAAACCAGTAGCTACTATAATAGTATCTCCTCCATATTGAACTTCATTGCCATCTTTATCTAAAACAATTACCCCTTTATCATTTATAGCTTTACATTTAGTATTTGTTACAATTTTTATAGGCCATTTTGCCATTTGTATTAACAAGGCTTCCCTATATAGATATGCCCCATCTATAACTACATCTGGTCTCATTTCTATAACTGTAACCTTCTTACCTTTTTGAGCTAAATTTAAGGCTTCTTCACAGCCCATTAATCCGCCGCCAATAACAATGACCTTTTCTCCTATGTCATCATTTCTCTTCCCAATTTCCGTAGCCATTATTACATTTTTAGAATCAATACCTGGTATGTTTGGTACAATAGGCTCTGCCCCAATTGCTGCTACTACTGTATCTGGAGCTAAATACTCTATAATCTCTTTTGTTACACAAGTATTTAACATAACTTTAATAGGCCTTTCATTGACTCTTTTAATAAGTACATCCTTAAATTTCTTAAGATCCGATTTAAAAGATATATTTTCTATCACTTTTATTGTTCCACCTAAGCTATTGCTTTTTTCACAGAGTATAACTTCATGTCCCCTGTCTGAAGCTGTGATTGCTGCTTGCATACCTGCAGGCCCACCACCAATTACTAAAACTCTCTTTTTCTTTTCTGTTTTTCTTGGAGTCATAGCTTCCTGCTCTCTTCCTATAATCGGGTTAACAGAGCATTTTAAGCTTCTAATAGGATATTTTATATATGGGACAAAATCTCCACTTAAACAAACTAAACAACGTAAACATGGACTTATATCATCTATTTTCTTTTCTCTAAGCTTTTTAGGTAAATATGGATCAGCAAGTAGCGGTCTTCCCAAGGCAACTATATCAGCTTTTCCATTTGAAATTATATCCTCCATAAGATCAGGATCATTTATTCCTCCAACTACAGCTACTGGAGTTTTTACAGCTTTTTTTATTGCCTCCGCTAAAGGTACATTAATTCCTTTTTGATGAAATGCTGATGGGAACATGTGAGTATTAGTTGCAGGATTATGGAAAGTACAACTTGAAACATGTATTATATCTACTTTTCCATCAATCATTTTTGCAAACTCTACCATATCATCAATAGTTAGTCCACCTTCTACATATTCAGAACCACTTAAACGAAATTCAATTGGAAAATCAAAGCCACATTTCTTTCTAATATTATCTATAACCATTAATGAAATTCTAGCTCGGTTTTCTAGAATTCCTCCAAATCTATCAGTACGCTTATTATTAAGAGGTGATAAAAATTGGTGTAATAACCATCCATGGGCTCCATGAATCATAACCATATCACATCCACCTAGTTTGGCCATTTCAGCTGCATCACCAAAGGCATCTACAACTTCTTCAATAACTTCTTCATCCATTTCTACAATTGGACCTGCAAATAATGGCTCCCCTGCACTAGGACCATATACTGTGCCGCTGTAGTAATCTTTATTAGCTCTTCTTCCTGGGTGAATTAATTGAATGGAAGCAAATGCTCCATGTCTATGAATAGCATCTGTAGTTCTTATTAAGGATGGTAAAATATCTGGATTATCTAGGCAAGGCATTCTGCCATGGGCTACACCAGTTTTAGTGTGCACATTACTTTCACCAATAGTTACAATTGCTGCCCCTCCTTTTGCTTTTAACTCAAAGTAGCCAACACTTTCTGGCGTAAAAAACCCCTCAAAAGTTCCATTTCCAGTATTGCTTGGAGCTGATTCAATTCTATTTCTTAATGTTAAAGCTCCTATTTTAATAGGACTAAGTAAATTTTTATAATCTTTCATATTCTTTGTTCCCCCATCTTTCTTAATTATTTTTTTACTATGCCTCTTCGTAGCTTACTTCCATGTTTACTTTTCCAGATTTTAATCTTAATACTGAATATGTCATAGCAAAGATTGCTACGGCTCCATTACCAATAAATTCTGCTGGTGTAAGAACTCCAATTAATAGTCCTATTTGTGCAATGGTGGATACTGCCCCTAAGATACTAAAAAACACAAGTGCTCCGTGAGATACATGATAATGTGACTTCTTCCATAATTCTGGAACAACTTTAGGAAGATTTACTGCTGAATAACATACTATTGCAAAGAATAAATTATTTAAAATAACAGCCATATTTCCAATGGTAGATATATTAAATTTAAAAAATATTGGAATTAAACTTTCTACATAAAAGAGAGTCAATATAACATATGGAGTTTTATATTTATTTAATAAGCCAAGCTTTTTAGGTAACCATCCATCTACACTAGCTTGCAATATAGGTTTAGTAACCCAACCAAAACAAGCATTTAAGGTAGTAATTAATGCAAACATAGCTCCCCCAATTATAAAAAATACATACAAAGGTTTTGGTAATACTTTTTGAGCTACAAGTGATAATGGTTTTCCTGCTACTGCTGAAACAGGTAGCACTCCTGAAGCAACGGTGGACATAAAAGCATAGAAAACAGCAACAATAAGAGTACCTGCAATAACTGCAAAAGGAATATCTCTAGTAGGATTTTTTGCTTCAGCACCAAGATGTATTACAACATTAGCTCCCCCTATAGCCCATGTTAGTAATGCTGCAGCTGCAAATAATCCTGGAACCCCTCCAGTCATAAAATCTGGCGGACTAAAAAACCCTGGTTCTACCTTAGTTACTCCAAACACTGAAAATGCGGTAATAGCAATAGCCATTATTAATGTCATAAGATTTTGTACTTTAGCAGCTCCTTCCATTCCAAAAAGGTTTATTAAGTATACAATTGTTAATACAATAAATGCCACTAAAGTTTTATTAATTACAGGAACTAATGCAAACAGATAATCCGCAAAACTAATAGCATACATGGATAGTGCGGACCATGCTAAGATATGAATAATTATAAAGAACCCTGAAAACGTTTTATGTGATAACAGTGCTAATTGAGTGTAAAATCCGCCCCTCATTCTTATGGTTCCACTGACAAATATCATTGGTATTGTCATTGCTAAGGTGAATAGTGCTGCTATAAGCATGGCTATATTAGTAGATCTACCTGTCATACCTATAGCAACTCCTGTAAGCGCAAAAACCCCTGAACCAATTGTTTGTCCAACCGCTATAGACAGTAACTCTTTTCTTCCTAGTACTCTTTTCAAGTCCTTAGTTGATGTGACGTTAGACATAAAAACCCCCCTTTAACTGATATAATTGACTTAATTTTAGTAAAAGTATACCATTGAGACTATTTTATGTCATTTAACAAAATTGCTTCAAAATTTAACTTTTTAGTCTTTCTATAAATAAATAGGGATAGTTAACAACTTTTCCCTCCTAGGATGCTTGTTTAAAAACTTAAATTTCTTAACTGTCCCTTAAAATAGTATAAAAAACCCCTGCACCTAATTACTTTAAGTGCAGGGGTTTTAACCCATTATATTTAAAAAATCTTTATATATCTTTAAAAATAATTTCCTCTACCTTGGATATTTTATGGGCAAAAGCTTCACTAACAACATTGGTTATCATAATTATTTGAACATCCTCAGTAGGAAAAATGCTATTAGATGCAAAGAATCCTGGTATTCCGCCACCGTGATATATTTTCTTTCTCATCTTTTCTCCAAGTTTAACATCAGATGTAAAAATTCCATATCCATAGTAGCCTTCCTCTCCACTATCAGCATATTTACCAATCATTTTCTTTAATGATTCTTCACTAATTACCTTTCCTGTAAATAATGCATTGTTCCAACTATATAGAAGTTCATTAAAATAATTATGGATATTTGTTTTAATCTTGTCCACCATTTCTTCATTTATCATATTGTTGTTTTCCCCATTGCTATATTTACTCATAACTTTCCCCTTCTGTATACCAAATTTGTAATTATATTTTACTTTACATTAACCCTACCAATATAAATAACAGTTATCAACTTTTCCCTCTTTCTTTCCTTCTCTTATACCTTCAAGAAATCCATAGCCGTTTTAAAAATAGTATCCTCAATAATATTTGCTATTACACAGACTCAAATTATTTAAGCATATAATATTTAGATAAATACAAATAACTAACTATTATTATGAAAATAATGCTTGCAATTGCAAGACGATTTTTCCCTTTCTTAGCATTGCTGTATACAGAAGTCAATTGAGAAATTAAAACTGCAAAATATAAAATTGTATACCAGTCAGTTAAAAAAGTTATAGATGGAGGAACTTTCATAACAGTCACCTCTTTATAAATATATTTATATTTTAACTCTACCTTATTATAGTCCAATTGGAAAATCTCCCTTTGCTTTATATAAGGAATTATCTCCATACTAATAGTATAACATATCCATGTAATATCTTGGGTTTCATATTTCCATAATTTACCCACCCAAATGTAATCTATTACTTTCATATATATATAACTATATCTATATTGAAATACAACCACAAAATGGAGGCAATTTTTAACTTGCCTCCATTTTACTCTATCTTTTACTTTTCGGTGCAATCACTTATCCTCACTATCATATCTCCACACTAAAACAGTATTACACTTATTATCACCTGATAGCCACAGAGATAATGTAGCTTTATCTTCTTTAACTAATTTTTCTAACCATTCTTTTGTAGTTTTTCATATGTGACAATAGTTTTTTGCACATTCCCATTAGGAGAGTATTGAGCCCCTATGGTTTTAGTAAAAAATTTTGTATCCTTATCCACAATAAATTTAAGCTCTTTTGGATTGTCAGTATTAACAGTTTGAGTAAACAAAATATTGTCCTTTATATCTTTGCACAATACTTCCATATCAGGCTTATCTGTATTATTTTTATAAGAAACAATCTTATTCTTCCCCTCTAATATTCTCAATTATATTTTCCTTATTTATTTTTCTTAATGGTATATAAGTTGATACAAGAGAAATAATTATAGCTCCAATTACAGCTGTTAAAATTTCTTTTATAGGAAATGCCCATTGAAAATCTCTAAGATTTTGCATTATCTTAAATAATTCATAAGATAATACTGTTCCAATAATTCCTCCGTATATAGATGCTATTACACCATAATATATTCCTTCAATACAAACCATTTTACTCATTTTGCCCTTGTCCATACCTACTGCTCTAATCATAGCTAACTCTCTTTTTCTAAGTATTAAGTTTGTACTTATGGTATTTATAATATTTAAACATCCTATTAAAGTTATTACCGCTACAAATCCATATAAAAATATATTAATTGCTATAGCCTTATCTCTGTTTCGCTTTGAATCCTCTTCAAAATCAAAATATTGATATCTAGGATCTTTTTTATTTAAGCCCTTTAAATACTCTGCTAAATTTTCCTTATTACTACCTTCTTTTAGCTGAATAAACATTCTTCTAATATCATTATTTCCAGTAATATTTTTATATACTTTTTCTGAAGTTATTAAACTTACTGATGCATTAACATTATACTCATTATCTAAAATACCTTTATCCAAAATACCTATAACTTTAACACTTTTAATATTACTTTCATCAATATCTTCATTATCTTTCAGTTTCTTCTTATCAATAATTTTAATTTCATCTCCAACCTTATAATCCGCTATATCAAATACAGAGGACTTTTTGGTTTCTTCATTGTATAAACTATTTGTTTTTATAAGGATTACTCCATTCTCATTATTTAATTTTTCTTTATCTACAGTACCTTCTCTAATATATTTTTTAAGCTCAGACAGCATATTATCTCCATAGGAAATTACTCCATTACTGCGAAGAACTAATTGTTCGTCCTTTATTCTTTCTTTTAAATCTGGCCTTAACTCAAATAATTTAGGATTTACTTTTTTCTCGGGAATTAAAATATCTTTACCATCATACATAACTTTATATACTTTTTCCGCATCTTTAAAATTTGTAATTTCATTATAAATAGAAAGATTTATTCCTGTATTTGAACCGCCTCTTTTCCATAGCATAAAATCTTTCATATCCTTTTCTTTCACTGCTCCTGTTTTAAATACAAAACTTGCAAAACTACCAAAAACTATATAAAGTACTATACTTATAGTCAATGAAAATACAGTAATTCTAAACTTTTTTCTATTCCTTTTAAGATTTTTATAGGCAATTTCTCCTTCTATTCCTAAAATCTTATTAATTATTTTAGATCTTTTCCTCTTTTTTAATTTTTCCTTCTTTAGACTTCCAGTATTTCTTACCGCCTCCAATGGTGAAACTTTAGAAGCCCTTTTTGCTGGCCCTATTGCAGATAAATAAATTGTAATTAATCCTATTATCACACTTATTATGAATACAACTGGTGATATAACTACCTTTATTTCATCTTTTAATAAGACTTTAACCACACTAATTACTATTTCCATTGCTAGTACTCCACTAGCAAGTCCTAATGGGATACCTATAAAACTTAAAATTAATGCTTCCTTTAAAACCAGCTTTTTTATCTGATTTGGTGCTGCTCCCGTACATCTAAGTATTCCAAATTGTGAAACTCTCTCTAGAACTGATATATTAAATATGTTATATATAACTGCTATAGTGCTTATAATAATTAGCCCTACTATGAATGCTACTAAAGCTGTTAACCCTTCATTTATAGACTTATCCAAACTTTGAGCATATAATCTTAAAAGATTCTCATTATACTCAATGTTATATCTATAGGTACCCCTTGATGTTTTTTCTTTTTCCATTCCTAAATTTTTAGCTATATTCTCACACTTTTTATAAACATCTTTCACAGAATTCAATTTTACATAAACATTGTATTTCTTATCGATTGGTAGTTTGTTTTCATCTAAAAAAGTTATTCCCTGGGTAACGTATACACCTGGCCATGAAGTTTTAGGAGCTGTAATACCCACTATTGTATATTCCTTTTCTCCTTTTTTATTAAAAGTTTCCTCGGATTCTCCTTCTCCATCTTTACCTTTCTTTTCTTTAAATATTCTTTCTCCAATATCTAATTTAATTTTTTCTCCAATCTGGGGTTTTCCAGGTAAATAATCAGGTACCCAATATTCTACTGCTATTTCATTTTCCTTTTGTGGAAGTCTTCCTTCTTTTATATTAATAGGAAACATACTTAGTGCTCTACTGCCATAAGCTTTTATGTCTAAATATCTGTACAAAGGAGCTGAAGGGTTGCTTTCTCTTTCCTCCTTGCTTATATTTGATAATATTGCTATGGTATGGTCACTGGTAACGGATATATTATCTACATCCACATTATTATTTATTTTATTAACCTGATCCTTATCTATTCCCACAAATTTGGCATGATAATGTCCATTGTCTTTTATACAATCATTTATAAATTTTGTTTTTACACTTACAAGCATTGTTCCTATAGCCGTTACAAGTGCAACAGAAAGCACTATACCTAATATTGTAAGTATAGTTCTTTTCTTTTGCCCCTTTAAATATCTATATGTTAGATGATCATACTTCTTCATGCTCTCATCACCTCATCTTTAACCACGCATCCATCCTCTATGGTTATTATTCTGTCTGCCTGAGATGCAATGTTTAAATCGTGAGTTATAATTATCAATGTCTGATGATATTTTTGCACTGAAAATCTAAGCAATTCTATTATTTCCTTACTATTCTTACTATCCAAATTTCCCGTAGGTTCATCTGCTAATATTATGGAAGGTTTATAAGCTAGTGCCCTTCCTATAGATACTCTTTGTTGTTGTCCTCCTGAAAGTTCTGATGGAAAATGATTTCTTCTATGCTGTAGTCCTAAAATATTAATTAATTCTTCTTCATATTTTTTATCAACCTTTTTATTATCTAAAAGTATTGGAAGAACTATATTTTCTTCTGCTGTTAGTACAGGTATTAAATTATAAAATTGAAATATAAATCCTACCCTTCTCCTTCTAAATACAGCAAGTTCTTTTTCGTTTAAAGTATATATATCCGCTCCATCAACTATTACTTTTCCTGATGTAGGTTTGTCTACTCCACCTAAAAGATGCAATAAGGTACTCTTTCCTGATCCACTAGCCCCTACTACAGCCACAAACTCCCCTTCATTTATAGATATATTTATATTCTTTAATGCATTAACCTTCGTATCTCCCGAACCATAACTTTTACATAAATCAATGGTCTTTAAAACTTCCATTATGCCTTCCTCCTTATTTTATACTATTACTTCATATTTCTTGCTTGTTATATGTTTCTATTATCATTATAAAATTTAAAACTTACAGGAAGGTGATTTTTATCTTACTATTTAGTAAGGTAGGTATATAAGAATTGAAATACATTTAATAGAACAGATATTGATATACCTAATTTTATACTATTTTTATTAATTTTAGCATAGAAAAAATAAGAATAAAATAGAAGTATATTTTTCACGTCAAAATAAAAAACAACCCTGGAATTAACCAGGGTTTATTTTTTATTTTAAATTAAATTGTGCCTTTAACATTAACTTTCCACCAGAAAATGTACAGTTCATATTTGCACCATTTTTATTAATCCAACTGTATATTATAGATTCTTCATCCATTATTTTAGTTTGAGACATTACTTGACCATCCCCAAATATGGCTTTCACCTGGTCATACGTAGATCCTTCTTTAATTTTATTATACTTTTCTAGTGTTACTTTTGCATCCATTTCTTTAAGTCCTACTTGGCCTTTACCAATTACTACTCCATTTTGAATAGTAACATTCATATTGCTTATTCCAGATCCATTCCATGAATACATTGCAGTTTTTATTCCTGATACTTCGGAAGAGCTTAGTTCTTTTCCTTCTCCTAAGATTTTTACAACATCTGCATATTTAGCTCCCATTTTAACATTTATAAAATTTTCATATGTTACTTTTGTATCTTCTTTCTTATTTTCTTTCTTTTGAGCAGTACCAGTAGTTGGTTTACTTGTATCTTTTGCTTGGTCACCTTTATCCTTATTTACACCATTAGCTCCTATGCCTCCAACTATAACAATTACTATTAGCCAGAACCACCATTTTCTGTAGATAGGTTTCTTTTGCTTTTCCATGTGTATACCTTCCCTGTAATATTTTACATTGTAATTATATCAACAATTATAATATATTGTAAAGTTTGGGATTATCACTTCTCTTACCAGATAGAGTAGAAAATTAAGTGCGAATAAAATAAAAAAAATTTGCCTTAATGGCTTTTTCTGCTACATGCAAATTTATCTCTCTTAATTTATTTCATCTACAATGTAATCTATATCCTTAATTGATTCATCCATGCCTCATTTTTGATCCTAATAAAAGCACTTATATAAAATAAGTGCTTTTATCATTCATTACTACATTAATCTTAGCTATAACTGTAAAGTATTTGCATTTTATTATTCTTGACTACTAGCTTGACTAGTATTATTTATTTCTATTATATTTTTTAATTTTCCATATCCTACAAAACTTAATACCATTGATGGAATGACAAACATAATATATATAATGAAAACAACTCCACCTACAGAATATAAGATACCACCTGTAAGTGCAAAACCTCTTTTATTCGAAAAATATCCTACCCAATTAAATATTGTTGCTAATACAACTAAAATCATATGTGGTGTAACTAACGCTGTTGCTAAAGCAGCCCCTGCAAGTTCTGCCCCACCTTTACTTCCAAACATTTCACTAGCAAAATGTGATATAAGATATAAAGAATATAGTGTTCCTAATATTGCTGAAATTAATAAAGCTTTAGAACGTTTAATTTTCATGAAACTCCTCCAATTCTTATATATACATTACAATTATTAACTTTAATTGATTATACAGTAAAAATGGTCAAAATTCAACTTTTTGATAATTTTTTGTAAATTTTCGTCTATTCCAAAGTTTATATATTAAAGAAATTCTGTGTTATCTTAGCAGTATCTTTATAGTTTCCAGTATTATGAATAACTATATATTTAATATCATTTCCATTGAAATTTAATAATTGCTTTTAAAAGAAAGCAAAAGAGCTTGGATTAAACCAAACTCTCTTGTTCTCTATAATTGTATAATATTCCTATCTTGGCTCACGAGTTATAACTATATGTTTATTGTCATCTCCTATTAAAATATACAGATTTTCATTTAGATTTATTAACCCTTCAAGTGTATACATATTGCTAATATTAACAAGAGGACTATTAACAAGCTTATGAGCCATATCCGGATCTTTAATTACACCAGTATTAATAAATGCTTCTTCCAACCAATCCCATGGTCTTTTAACTTCAGAAACAGGATGTTCTTCATCATATTTTTTTATAGCTAACAAATCCTTAGTAGATAGAATTCCATATAGAGAATAACTTTTAACATATTGACTTCCCCTTGCTAAACTATAAGTTCCATCTCCACAACTTAAAATTAAAAACCTCTCTTCCTCGTTACCTTGAAGGTTAGTAAGAGTGTTCTCAGGGAAAACACTTTGAGAATATTTATCGCCAGTTTTAATAGCTAATTCTAATAAGCTAAATGAAATACTATTTGCAATGTTTCTATTTACTCCACAATTAATTAGTATATTTCTTATTCCTTCAGCTGTAGGTTGTGTTCCTTCCTCTCCACTTTTATATATATATTTTTCTATTTGGTCTATTGGGCCGTTGGTATCAATAGAAAAGTTACAAAAAAGCGAAAATTTTTGATTAGATGGTATTACGGATCTTTTACTAATCTCTGATTTTATATTATTTTTTGCAATTGTAGCAGCTTGTACATTTGTAAAAGCTAGATTGGAACTTAATATAACTCCACATGTAATAGTTGATAAAAGTTTCATTTTTTTATTCATAACAATACACCTCTTCTAAATATTTTATTCATAGTGACCTACACTATAGTCTTCTACGCAGAATGCATTTTTCCTTCCATTTTTTGTAATAAGTTTGAATAAATTACTTTTACTTTATTTTCTCAAGGTGTATAAATTGAAATTTTACTATCACTATTTTTATATAAATGAATAGATAATAACTTACTTCTTCTTATTCTCTCTTATGTATATTTAAAGCGCCTTAAAAATACTGCTAAAAATAAAAAAATAAGTAGTCATCCCAGACTACCCAATATCATTTTAGAATTTATTTTTTTATCTATGGAAGTTTTATTGCAATAGTAATTATATTTACCATAATAAAAAACAATATAATACCTACCCTAACTTCACATTTATGAATATATTTAATCATTTCCTTTTTATTTGAATCTAAATTATATTCTTTTTTATAGAAGTTTTCAAAATCCTTGTTACTAAAATAAAACATAATACCAAATAATGAGTATGTAACTACTTTCATGAAAGTTATATTCAATGTTCTTTCCCCCTTATTAACATTAATATACAATGATACTTCCATTATATTCCACTATATCTAATAAAGGTAGCCAAGAATTCTCTTAGCTACCTCTCAAAAATTATTCTTCTTTTACAAATCCTTCAATTCCTATATTTTTTAAATCTTTTAATAAAGCATCTGCATTATTTTTATTTTTGAAAGCTCCTACTTGAATCTTATAGATCTTGTTATTTGTATCTTCTTTTAGTGTTTTAGCTACAGCATCTTTAATTTCTTTTTTAGTCTTTTCTCCTACCATACCATCTACATCTAACCATGCGTGTAGACTTTGAAATTTTTTAACAGCATTGATTGTAGCTGCTCCATAATAACCATCTACACTTAATTTAAATCCAATAGCAACCAAATCTTTTTGTAATTCCTTAATATCTTCTCCATACATTAGAGGTGATGTTAACTTTAACAATCTCTGTGACGAAATTGAACTATTATTTCCAACTAATTTTGATTTAAATTCATTCCACTTTGCCCAATTGTTAGCTGACATATTGTATGGGCAAATTTTTCTACTAGCATCATAATGCCTAACAACATTTTCAATTGAAACATTATACTTTTTCATTAAATACTTAACTAAATCTACCGTATTATTAATAGTCTTTTCAGATATATAGCCGCCGGAATTGCACATTTCTATTCCTATAGAATTATAATTTCCTATGCCATATCTCATTTTACCATCACCACAATGCCACGAAGCATTAAAATCTTCAACAACTTGTATTATAGAATTTTCGTCAACAAAATAATGTGCTGAAGATTTCCTATCTCCTCCACAAAAATAGTCCGAATTATTTTGAGCAGTATCTTTATAGTTTCCAGTATCATGAATAACTATATATTTAATATCATTTCCATTTGAATAATTATATCTAGATATTTGCCTTATTATTTGTAACATAAAAAAACATCCCCTAATTTAAATTTAAAAAAGGCAGAATCTATTGGTTATATTCCTTTATTGCCTGTATGATTAAACTCTATTCAAATTAAATAACTACTATTAGAATAAATACATCTGAAAATTCTGTACTAAATAAACTGCCTCTTATATTTAGTATATATACTACTATGCTATTAGGTAACACTATTATCTATTCAATTTATACATTTTTTATATTATGCCTTTTAAAAATGTAATATCAAACTTACTTCCTTCACTCTTTTCACTGTTTACCAATATAGTTCCCCCTTGGCTTTCTATAATCACCTTAGTTAAAGCAAGTCCAATACCTACACTTTCTGCATTAACAGAATTGCTTCCTTTATAAAATCTTTCGAATATATGTGGTAAGTCCCTTTTATCTATGCCTTCTCCATTATCCTCAATTGAAATCCTACTAAACAAAGGAGTTTCAGAAATATGTATTTTTATCTCTCCCCCTTCTTTTGTATGCTCAATGCAATTTTTTATAATGTTTAATACTGCTTCAACTGTCCACTGCTCATCAACATAAAAATAAACATTATCCACATCACCACTTACCGTTATCCTTTGATGCTTCTCATCACTTTTAATCTTTAAGCTTGTTAAAGCTTTTTGAATAAAAGTTATTCCTAAAACATTTTTCTTCTGGAAACTTATGGCTTGAGCTTCTAGTCTGGCTATTTTTAATAAATTTATAATTAACCATTCCATTCTATTTAATTGAGATTCACTTTTTTGTAAGAAATCTGTTCTTACTTCTTCTTCCATTTCCTTATGAGTTAATAAAAGTTCATTAATTGTGAATAGAGATGTTAATGGAGTTTTTAATTGATGAGATATATCTGAAATTATATTTTTTAGAAAAATTTTATCCTCTTTTAGTTTATGCAAACTTAACTTAAGTCTATTGGACATTAAATTGAAATTATGTGCTAATATTGCAAACTCTCCTTCTTCATCTTCCCTTAGTATTAAGCTATGATCCCCTTCTATAACTTTTTCGGATGCGTTAGATATCTTTTTTACCTTTTGGAATATGTTTTTATACTCCAATAAAACTATACCAATTAAAGGTATGAGTGCTAATATAAATACTAAAGTATATCTTATCTGAAAGCTTGCATAAAAATTTTTAAGTAATGGTTGAGAAGTTATCTTCATATTTTCATAGTATCCATACTGCTTTAATATTTCCTTTCCTTTAATTATCTGTTCTTTTGTAGCCTCTTTTGTTACATATTTTATAATGCTATCTTCTAATTCAGGATGCTCATATAATATGCTTCCAATTATCATTGAATTTTGATTTACTATATTTTCATTTAATTTATTGAACTGATAATTTAAAAAAACATATATAACTCCTGCAAATATGCCTTGAAATACTAAAAGCTTTATAACTATACTCTTTGTTTCAGGATTTTTTAAAATTGAATCCATAATAATGCCTCCTATTTACTAACTTCATAGCCCCATCTATATCCTAATCCCCTATGAGTGATAATATATTTAGGCTCTCCTGCATTATCCTCAATTTTTTCTCTAAGTCTTCTTATGTACACTGAAAGGGTATTATCATCTACAAATTCACCTTCAGCATCCCATAATTCCTCTAATATAATATTTCTACTTAATATCTGCTTAGGATGTTTTATAAAAATTAAAAGTAATCTATACTCTAATGCTGTAAGTATTATTTCTTCATCATTTTTTTGCACTTTTCCTTGTAAAGTTTGTACTTTTATATCTCCAGAAATTAATAAATCTAATTCCTTTGAAAACTTTCTATTTCGTCTAAGTATAGCTCTAATTCTTGATATCAGCTCTTTTATTCTAAAAGGTTTAGTAATATAATCATCCCCACCTATATCTAATCCAATAACCACATTAGCCTCTTCATCACAAGCAGTTAAAAAGATTATGGGGATTTCCGATTCCTTTCTTATTTCTTTACAAAAATCATATCCATTTCCATCTGGAAGCATTACATCTAAAATTATTAAGTCAAAATTATTTTCCTTAAAACTATCTCTAGCTTTTTTTACACTATCTGCACACTTTACATTGAAACCCTCACCCTTAAGTGTATACTCAACGCTATATGCTAATATACTATCATCTTCAACTAACAATATGTTGTTCATAAACTCTCCCCCTTACCTAGTTTTAATTCTACCAAAACATCTCCCTAATTATTCTATTTAAATAAATTCCCACCTAATCTCCAAATACTAATATCATATCCTTTTTCTTTTATTACCTTCATCCAAGAATTCAAGGTAACCTTATCTCCATACCATATGTTATGTTCTATATTGTTTTCATCTTTATAATTAAAAAACAAGCATTGACTTTCATTCTCACGTTGTACTTTAGCCTCATATTTTTTTAATATACTATTAGCTTCAACTTCTGAAACGGAAGTAGTTTTCCCATTAGATGCCCAGTCAAATCCTCCAGTGGCAATTGCAAAATCCTTCTTTCCTGGAACTTTACTCATTTTTTCTATTAGCCCTTTAATAAATTTAGGATTTGCTTTTTCTCCTGGCTCACTAAAGCCTCCATGCAAATTGTAGCACATCATTACATAGGTTGGTCCTTCACTAAACTTTAGCTTATCAAAAGGTGTGTTGGGTTCCAATACAACTCTTAATTTTAACCCTTCCTTTTTAACTTCTTTGTATAGTTCATTTATAAATAATATATAATTATCCCATAACTTAATATCGCTTTTTATTCTTTCATAATCAATTTCTATACCATCAAAGTCATTTTTAACTGCTAGGTTTATAATGTCTTTAATATGCTTACCTCTTGAATCTGAACTACTTAGTAAAACTTTCAATAAACTTGTATCTTTTAACAAAGAACTTCCATCACTATTTGTTTTATCATTTACAATAGTTATATATTTATTATAATCATTGTTTTTTGTTTCCTTATAATAATCCATTAATTTTTCCGGCATAACTAATTCATTATGAGAATTAAAACTAGCCGCAAAATAACAAACATTCTTCAATTGTTTATCTAAAACTTTAATTTCTTTATGAGAGTCTAAATCCCAATATACCACCCAAGCGGATAGATTACTTATATTCTCTGCAAATATTTTTTCCTCTTTATTTAGCTCTACATTACTATCTTTGCTATTAGAATTATTTTCTTTTGAGAAAACACTTATATATATAATTGTCATCAGTAATACTATTAATCCAGTAAAAATCAATTTTTTTCTTACACTATTACTCATTTAATACCTCTTAAACTATAGATTTTTAATAAACCAATTCACGATTTTGTTAAAAGAACTTTTGATGTTATAAGTTATGGCTTCCATTCCTTTTAATGAAGAATCATATAGCACTTTATTATTTATATTAGTTACTTTAAGCCCTTGAAATATTCCATCATATACATCATCTGCAATGTTTCTTTGGCTGTATCCATATTCCCCCCATGCAGACTGCAGATAAATGCTTCCCTCACTTTCATTACTTACTTTTAAGTCTTCTACTATTTTCTTTTCATCAATAGCTAAAGTAAGCTTTTTACCAATCAATGTTATATAAACTTTTTTATTTCCAGGTTTCTTTATATCAATTTTTTCATCTTTATTTTTAGGATTTAAATTTAAAGAATATATAATTTTTTTATCTCCATTTGAACTTTCAATAACATTAACTGTATTATTAATAAGTTGAACACCTATGCTATTGCTTCCATCTTCATTACATCTTAAATATATAGATTGACAACCTATAACATTTCCTTTTAACCTTACTGATATATTAATATCCTTATAACTTTCACTATTTAACAGTTTGATAAGCCCTTTTTCCTTTGGTAATGATGTTAATATAATTTTATCATCTACAAATTCAGCTTGTCCCTTTATTTCTTTGAATTTACTAGCTTTTTCTTCATCTCCTACAACAAATCCAATGTCTTTTTTAGTATCATCCCAAATTCTCATTAATAAATGATTAGTGCTCCAATATGCTTGTGGTTGAACCCTAGTTAAATCATAAATAGAACTATTAGATAAATTTAATGAATATCCTTCCCTATTAAAATTCATACTAAATAAATCTTTAATCCACTTTTCATTTACTTCACTAACCTTATCATTTGTACCAAACTTTCCTGTATTTGAATGCATTATGGCATATAAAGTTGGCATATATCCTACTTCTTTATTATATATATTTGATAAGATTTCGTAATCCTTATTTATACGCTGTTTCATTTCTTCATAACTTTCCATAGGAATGCCTTGCTCATCTCTAATGTAATCCATTAAATAATGATTATACTTTCTATTAATTTTAGAGGATAATTTTGAAAACTGGATGGAATCTAATTTCCCTAAATAATTTGAATCCTTATCAAAAACATTTATATACTCTAGTCTATACCCATTAGTTCCTAATTCCCAATAAGAACTATCTTTTAATTTTAATAAATCTTTAGGCATTAAAAACTTTGAGTCTTTCTTCCCAAATTTATCTGCATAGGTAAGCATGGTGGCCTTATAATTATATTTTTCTAGTATTTTTTGAGAAAACATTGCTGTATCTATTCTTCCATCCTCAAATAATAAAAACAATGATTTTTCTGGTAAAACCTTGCCTTTTGTATAATAATCTAGTATATCTTTCTGAGTTATTGTTACATATCCATTATCATTTAATGCTTTTATTTGTTTTTCTAACGCTTCAGTACTTATTAATGTATCATCTCCGGTTCTATCTACACCAAAATATGACACTGCAATAAATCCACCCTTTCTGTCTTTAGAAACAATATCTGAGTTATAAGGTTTATATACTGAAAATGTAAATATGGCCCTTATAATAATCCTCAGTATTACAAGTAAAATTATTCCTTGAAGCATACCTCTTATTATCTTAATTCTATCTTTTCTTTGGGGAGAAAACTCTTTATTTTTCATATATATTTTCCCCCTTTTTTCTTAATATACTGCACTCTTTTCTTTTCTCTTTTTTTCTTTGAGCCTCTATATCGCTTGGAGTCATTCTTGTACCCCAAGTTGATTTCCAAAAGGTTACCCATGCTATAGGCATTTGCCAAAGTAATACCCCCTCATAAAAAATACAAAATACCATTCCAAAAATCCAAGTTGTACTTTTTCTAAAGAACATTTGAGCAAAACTCATCATTAATGCCATCATTAATAACCCTAGAAGAAATGTGGTTGGAAATATATTATGTACAATTGGCACATAAACCAGGTTATATGAAACTACTACAGGTGCAGCAATAGGAACAAATAGTCCCATATAAAAGAAAGCCGCCATAAAAGGTTCCTTTTTCCACATAAACTTTCCTGCAATAATTGATTCTCTTAACCAAGATCTTTTCCATCTCATTTGCTGTTTAAGAAATACCTTATATCTATTAGGTACAATAGTAGAGCAAACTGCTGTATCTTGATAACTGGTTCTATGTCCATTCAACACAAAATTAGTCATAGCTCTATCATCCCCAAAGGTTGCCTTTTGTCCTAAAAATCTTTGATTTATCCATACATTCATATTGTTCATAATTATTTGTTTTCTATAGCAGGATAGTGGTCCTGATAAACATGTAACTGCATCAAAATAAGCTTCTGCTGCTTTCATAATTCTAAAAGCAATATAATATCTAACAGACTGCATTTTAGTTAAATTATTTGTATAAGTATTAGCAACATCTGTTCTACCTGATACCCCGCCCATTTTAGGATCTTTAAAAGGCTGAACTAGATTTCTTATTGCAAAAGGATCTAAGAAGCTATCTGAGTCAACAAATACAACTAAATCATGCTTTGCATTTAAAACTCCTCTACAAAGAGCCTCTCTTTTTCCTAAATTCTTTTCTTGAACAAAATACTTTATCCTATTTTGAACATCAAATCTTTCCCCTTCATTACTTAATTTATCTATTGTCTCTTTAATTTTTTCTACAGAATTATCATTATAACAATCATCTACAACTATAACTTCTAGACTATCAACTGGATAATCCTGATTGATACAACTTAAAATTGTTCTTTCTATCCACTCTTCTTCATTAAAACAAGGAATAATAATTGTAACCCCTGGTGTATAATCAACATCTATTGGCATAGGCTTGTACAAAGCACCAAATAAATATCTACTTAATAAAAATACCGCTGCAATAATGCTATACAAGTATATCCATTTATTAAACTTAAAGTATATAATACTTTCTGCACGCATTAATATAATAAATATACTTATAAATAATAATAATAAACTAGATATAGCTAATACATACCTATCTTTTGTCCTATTGGAATACTGTGCTAAGCTTTCAATAAACTCTATACCACATATTATTTTTTCCTGTTTTGTAATAGAATCTCGAGCTTTATTTCCTTTAATTTTAACATTCATTTCATATCCTTCTGGCATAGAACCAGATAATATTTTAAATTCTAATTTAATACTATTAGCATTGCTAATTATATCTAATTGCTTTTCATCTTTTAATTCTAATAAAATTCCCGTAGTAGAAATATCTAAAGATTTAACTTTAAATATACTGTTGCTTTTTTCACTTTTACATATCACCTTAACATCAGTTTCCATTATATATCTTATTCCAGCTTTTTTACTTTTTATAAATGCATTAGGGTCACCATGGTAATCTTCTAATACCTTTTTCCCTCTACGATCAATACTATTTCTTATAGCTTCTTTATCTGGAACATTGGCAAGTATCCTTCTATCTCTACGTGGATTTAAAAGAATATCCTGAAAACTTTTTTGATCCTTTTTTAATCTTTTGTATTTAAACTTCATACTTCAAACTCCTAATTTACCATGTAACATTACTTTTCTAAGTAATCACTTAGCTTTTTAATTTTATATTTTTCTTTATACACTCCATTTTCATTGTTAGTTAAGAATATGTCCAAAGCTTCTGCAGTGTAATAAGCTTGGTCATTCATATGCATTACTATTACGTTCCCCTTATTTTTAGCTAGTCCATCTTTTATGTAATCAGCAATATCCTGTGCAGAAGTCCTTTCATAGTCATGAGTTGTAATATTTCCACTAATAGTATATTTATAGCCGCTTTCATATACAGCCGCTAACCCTTCTTTTCTTAAAAGTAAGGTAGGTGGTCTAAAATATGGTTTAAGGGAATCTAAATCACCTATTATGCTTTCCATAACGTCATAAGATTTAACTAAGGACTCTTCAAGTTCTTGCCTGTTAGTTCCCAAAAGTTCATGATTATAATTATGACTTCCAATATCATGGCCATTTAAAGCAATTGTTCTAAGTAGGTTTGGGTTAGCATTTGATATACCGCTATTAATATCTGCATATTTTGATATTGCAAAGAAGGTTGCCTTTACTTTATGTTTATTTAATACATCTAATATTTCATTTATTATTGGGTCTCCTCCCCAGTCATCAAAGGTAAAGAATACAACATTCTCACCATTTGTATTAATGGTTCCACTTTTATCAATATATGATTTTTCCTCTTCACTAAAATCACTTAAATCTATATACTCGTTACCTATATAATTAGTTTTCATCATTGCAAGTGCATCTTCATAGGTTCTTTCCTTCATAGAAATTGAATTTCTTATAATATTGTATCTACCAAACTGTGATGAAGTCTCAATAGTTTTTTGTAAGTTTCCTAAAGTTACTATGGAATAACCTAATGGCTTTTGAGCTAAATCATAGTCTTTCGATTTTTCATTGTACTTACTAACATAACCATTTTGAACATAATTTTTAGTTACCAGTTCAACTATATTAGCAACAACATCATCACTCTTAAACAAATCTGAATCTAATCTAAAATAAACTATCTCTCCCTTTTTAAGTGATACATATGAATTTTTAGTGAAATAACTAGGTACAATTTTTTCAGCATTCATATTTTTATATCTACTAATAATAGGTGCCTTTGAATAAGTAAATAATTCATAATTCTTAAAAGAAGTCATATTAGTCATTGCTGATAAAGCTTCTTCAATTTCAATATCTGCATAACCATATCCCGCCATATATGCATTTGTAATTATTCCTTTTGATCTTAATAACTTATCTACTTCATATATTTCTTTACAAATTTCTTCCGTTGATTTGTTTAATAAAGTAGAATTAGTTGTTATGCCACCATTTCCAATTTCATGCCCCTTGCTTAATATTTTATTTATTTTATCTGGATAATTTAATATTTCTTCTTTTGTTACAAAGAATGTTCCCTTAGCATTAAGTTTTTGTAGTGTTTCCAATACTTTATCTAAACTTACTTTATTGCTTATGCCTCTAAATGTATATGCTAAAGACTTTTGGGTAGTATAAAATTCTGAAACAACGGGCGAAAGTCTCTTATTGTTTTTCTCTATTAATTTCTTAAAGTTTATTAAATCTGTAGAATTTTTATTTTCAATTTTCCCTAATATATTATTTTTATCATATGTAGTATTTTTTATGTATCCATTATTGTTAATATATCCATTGTTCTTAACATATGTATTATTTAATTCATTTTTACTTTTTTCTAATTCATCATATTTTTTAATATTTGGAATCTCAGATATTTTAACAACTCTTTTGTTTTGCTCATTTATTGATTTTAAAAGCCATTCTACTATTTGTATAATAGTAACTTCTTCTTTCTCTTTATTATTATCATCCTTTATACCAGCTTGTTTATCTATTGCAGGTTTTTCTTCTCCTCTTTTTTCTCCATATTCAAAGCTATCAAGAACACCTTCTAATTTTATAGAGATTATTGTTCCTTTCTCTAAATTATTTACATATTTATATGCTCCATCATAATCTTTAAAACTTTGATAACTTAAATAATGATTGCTATGAACAATATGTTTATTTCCTGCTGCATAAGCTGAAGTTAATATATTGTCATTATAAACTGTAGAATTACACTTTATTAAAGTAGGATTTTTTCCAGTTATAGATTTTAAAATCTTATTACTACTACAAAAATCAGTAACTAACTGCTCCTTAGATAACTTCTCCATATTCTTCTTGCCAGAAAGAGTTCCACTTCCTATATCATGTCCATCTTTTTGTATCATTTTTACTATGCTAGAATCCTCAGCCCCTTTAATTCCCGGAATAAAAAATGTTGCCTTAATCCCGTATTTATCCAAAGTATCTATTATTTTATTCATAGTATCTTTATTACTAATTCCCTCAAATGATAATGATATTACATTTGATGATGCATTAATATTTGTTATAATATCTACCTTTTTACTATTATTTAACGACTTTAATGCCTGTTTAATTTCCTTTGATGCATCATAGTTACTTTTTTTATTTATAACTATTTCTCCTAAGGTAGTATCTACATCATAATTTTTATATATAAGGGTACCTATAAAGATGCTTACTAATAAAATTGTAATCCCAATAATAATATACTTTTTTTTCATATTTCACCTCACTATTGTAACTTTCATTATTAATAATCATTTCTAGTGACCTAAGTATGGTATTTCTTTTAAACAACTCTATGTAAATCTAAAAATGTTTCCATATTAATTTTAGCAAAACAAAGGGACAGTCATCAACTTTCCTTTAAATTACTTACCCAAAAGTCTGAAAGTTGTTAACTGTCCCTAATTTACTCTAATTTATTTATTAATAACTATTTCTTTTCCATTTTTACGCCACTCTGCAAATTCTGCTGATGCTGTAAAAAGTACATCTGTAGATGAGTTAAGTGCTGTTTCGCAAGAATCTTGTAAAACACCTACTATAAATCCTACACCAACTACCTTCATAGCAATATCATTTGGAATTCCAAATAAGCTACATGCTAAAGGTATAAGTAATAGTGAACCACCCGCAACACCAGAAGCACCACAAGCACAGATAGCTGAAAGTACACTAAGAATTATTGCTGTAGCTATGTCCACTTGAATACCAAGGGTATTAACTGCTGCAAGAGTCAACACTGCAATAGTAACAGATGCTCCTGCCATGTTAATAGTAGCTCCTAATGGAATAGACACTGAATAAGTATCCTTATCTAATCCTAATTTTTCACATAAGCTCATGTTTACAGGAATGTTTGCGGCTGAGCTACGTGTAAAAAATGCTGTAATTCCACTTTCTTTTAAGCACTTAAATACAAGTGGATATGGATTTTTACGAATGCATGCAAATACAATTAATGGATTAATAACAACGGCCACAAAAATCATGCAACCAATTAAAACTACAAGTAGGTGTCCATAACTAAGTAAGGACTTTATTCCATTTGTAGCAATAGAATCAAATACAAGACCCATAATTCCTATTGGTGCAAAATTTATAACCCATTTAACTATTTGAGATACTGCATCTGAAAAATTAGAAATCATTGTTTTGGTAGAATCAGGAGCGCTTCTTAAAGCAAATCCAAGAAGTATTGCCCAGGATAATATACCGATATAATTAGCATTATAAAGTGCTTTTACTGGGTTATCAACAACATTCATTATTAGTGCTTTTAAAACTTCTGTAACACCGCCAGGAGCAGTAACATTTTCAGCCCCTGTTGCAAGTATTAACTTTACTGGAAACATAAAACTTGCAATAACCGCTAAAAGTCCAGCTAAAAATGTTCCTAAAAGATATAGTATAATGATAGATTTCATATTAGTTTTATGACCAGTCTTATGTTGAGCAATTGCCGACATAACTAAGAAAAATACCAATATAGGTGCAACTCCTTTTAAAGCACCTACAAATAAAGAACCTACAATGACAATTGGTTTTGCTTGATTTGGAATTGTTTCAGCCAAGATAATACCAATAATCAAGCCTACAATTATTTGTTTTACTAGACTTAATTCATTCCACTTTTTCATTAGACCTTTCATAATTTTTTCCTCCCCTGGATAAAATATAAGAATAATGCCTAGCCACCTTAGATTTGCTAAAATATCAGACTGGTTATCACTAATAACCGTATGATGATAATTAGTTTATCATAAATTTAAACGTGTGAAAAGAAAAATTTCGAATATTGTCGTAATTTATTTTTTATAGTATCTTCACGTCTGTCAGTTCAATGTTTTTATGAAATCGAGTGTATATGATACAAAAAAATATTTAAATTTCATATTTTTTCATATATAATGGAAATAACTCAAAAATTTTGTAGTAAATTATCTAGTATCCAGTAAAAAATAATATTTTTGTCAAATCTAAAGGAGGAAGAGCATTGAATAGTAAAAACATTATCCAAAAAAGTATTTTTGTGAAAATGATGGTGTATATCCTTACCCCATTATTTATTGTGTTTTTAGCTTCTGGTATGTTTTTAGAGTCAAAAACAAAAGATATTGTAACTAAAATGAATTATGATAACCTTTTAACAGAAGCTAAATCAGCCTCTAATAAAAGTAGCGAATTTTTCAAAAAGAATGAATTTTTGGTAAAGGAAATAGCTACTAATGGAGATATCATAAAACTTATGAAAGGAGTAAAAACTAGGGACAAAGTTCAAAGCGATCCTCAATATAAAGATGTAATAAATTCTTTACAACGAACAAAAGACATAGATAAAAATCTTGGTTTGGTTTGGGTTGCTTTAGATAATGCTAGCTATTTAGTTACCCAAAATCAATGGAATTGCCCATCAAGCTGGATTATTAAAGACAAGCCTTGGTATAAAGAAGCTTTACAATTAAAACATGGGGAAGTACTTTATACAGAGCCTTATGTAGATAATGTAACAGGAAAAATAGTTCTTAGCATTATACAGGTAATATATGATGAAAAAGGAACTAGTCTAGGCGCAGTAGGTGTTGATTTACTTCTTGATGAATTACCTAATATTATGAATGAATATAAAATTGGTAAAACTGGCTTTGTATTTCTAGTAAGTAAAAAAGGAGACTTAGTATATCATCCTGTAAAAGAAATGGTTTTAAAAAACAACATAACAAAAGAAAAAGGTGCTATGGGCGAAATTGGACAAAACATGGTAGCACAAAAGAAAGGTACTGGTGTATATTCTTATAACGGTGTGAATAAATATGTGGGCTATTCTCCTATATCAGCTAATGGATGGTCTGTAGCCGCAGTAATAGATCAAAGTGAATTTACTGATAAAATTTCTATGATAAGAAAATTAGTTATTCTTTCTTATGCATTAGGTGGAATTATTATTGCAGTATTAATCTTCATAATAGGAAAAGCTATAGTAAACCCTATTAAGAGGCTTGAAGGATATGCTCATAAAATGTCCGATTTAGATTTTACAGAAGATATACCAAATGAATTAGTACAAAAAGAAGATGAAATTGGACTATTATCAAAGGCTTTTCATAATATTACTGTAAATTTAAGAGACTTCGTTAAAAAAACTTCAGAAAGTGCAGAACATGTATCCTCAGCATCAGAGGAGCTTACCTCTACAAGTCAACAAACCGCTGAAGCAGCAAATGAAATCACTAAAACTATAGAGGAAATGGCTAATTCTGCTGATAGTCAAGCAAAGCAAACAGAAAGTGGAGCTATGAATGTAAATATTCTTGGAGATAAAATATCAGGAAATCAACAAATAATGAGTAATTTAAATAATACAATAGAAAAAGTAGACCTTTTAAAAAGTGAAGGATTAACTACTTTAAATGAATTAGTAGAAAAAACCCTACACAGTGAAAAGCTGTCACAAGAAGTATATAAAGTAATCATTGATAGTAATAAAAGTACAGAAAAAATAGAACAAGCTAGTGAAATGATAAAAAATATTGCATCCCAAACTAATCTGCTTGCTTTAAATGCAGCTATTGAAGCAGCTAGAGCAGGAGAGTCTGGAAAAGGCTTTGCAGTAGTGGCAGATGAAATTAGAAAATTAGCAGAGCAATCTAATAACTTTACTGACGAGATTGCTTCTGTAATCAATGAATTGGCAATTCAAACAGAAAAAGCAGTTGAAAGTATGAAATTAGTGAGCAATAACACAGAGCAGCAAACTAAAAATGTAGAAAACACAACTACAAAATTTGAAGGTATTGCAATAGCTATTGACGAAATGAAATCAGTGGTTAAAGTGCTAAATGAATCAGCAAATGAAATGGAAACGAAAAAGGATGAAATTATTTCAGTACTTGAAAGTCTATCTGCTATCTCTCAGGAAAATGCTGCAGGCACAGAGGAAGCTGTAGCTGCAGTAGAAGAACAAACTTCTTCTATTTCTGAATTAGCTAATGCTAGTGAATCTTTAGCAAAACTAGCAGAAGACATGCAGATAAATATTTCAAAATTTAAGTATTAACTAAAACTATAAAAGTTTTTATAATAACCTAAATATGTTTAAAATTTAATCTCCTCATAATAAAAATCTAGTGAATGTTTGTTATTGAATAATAACATTTTCACTAGATTTTTTTATTTATAGAGAGTATATAGTTTTGTATCCTATAAATTAAATATCAATTTCCTATTACCTTTTCAACAAATATTTTCACAATTTCAGGATCAAATTGACTACCAGCATTATTTATAAGTTCTTGTATAGCTATCTCTTTTGGCAAAGCACTTCTATAAGTTCTATCACTTGTCATAGCATCATAAGCATCAGCTATTGCAATTATTCTTGCCTTTAATGGAATTTCCTCCCCTTTAAGTCCTTTCGGATAGCCAGTACCATCCCATTTTTCATGATGTGCCAGAACATATTCTGCCATTTCCGCCATATCATTAACAGAACTCAAAATACGATATCCTATTTCGGGATGACGTTTAAATTCTTCCTTCTCTTCTTTTGTAAGCCTATCTGGTTTATTTAAAATGTTTTCATTTATGGCGATTTTACCTATATCATGCAAAAGTCCTGCTGTTTTTAGTTCTTGTATTTCTCCATCAGGTAAATCCATAACTTTCCCTATACGATCACAATACTCTGATACCCTATAGGAATGTCTCTCTTCTCTTTTATTTTTTTCATGTAGTGTATTTATAATAGCATTAATTGTTTTTCCTCTCATGCTTGGACTTTCAAAAAGTTTATTTTTATACATGAAATCCTCTGCTTTTTTCAGCACTTCAAATACATCTTCTTCTTCATAATACTTTGTGGCAGATCCAAGAGAAATTGAAAGATTTAATGATACCACCTGTTCTTTAGAAACTAACGTTGAAATACGTTTAAGGATTCTATTTGCTCCTACTGCATTTATTTTAGGTAACAATATTACAAACTCATCTCCTCCTATACGTGATATTGTTCCATTATCACCACAAACATTAATCATTACATTTGTAACCTTTTTTAATAATTCATCACCAGCCGCATGTCCAAAAGAATCATTTATTAATTTTAGACCATTAACATCTGCCATGCAAATAGTAAGCGGAAGATTTTCTTTAGTATTTAGCCTTTCAAGCTCTTCTTCAAAAAACCTTCTATTATGTAATCCTGTAAGCTGATCACAGTAACTTAGAAATTCAATTTCCTTTCGATCTTTTCTTGCAGTTGTAACATCCCTAAATACTAAAACCACACCCTTAATATTTTCCTCATTATCTTTTATAACTGAAACATTATAGGAAATGATTTTTTTCTTACCTTTCTTTGTAGTTAATATTTTATATTGGACTAGCTCTAGTGATACCATACCTTCTAATGCTTTTTTTACAGGATTATCACACTTTTCTTTTGTATCCTCATCTATAATATTAAATAAATCTTCAAAATTTAATAATTTTGCTTCTTCTTCTTTCCAGCCTGTTATCATTTCTGCTGCTTTATTAAACATTGTAATATTGCCATCTGTATCTGTAACTATAACGCCATCCCCAACAGATAACAGCGTTATCTTCAATAATTCTTTCTCTTTTTCTATTGACCTTTGACTTTTACTTAAAGCCTCATTTGCTTGTAATAGTTCCTTTGTTCGTGTATCAACCTTCATCTTAAGACTGATGCTCCATAATATCAATAAAACTATAATTAATAAAAAAATTGCTATTATCTGAATATGTTCTAATAATAACTTATAAAAGGTTTTCTCTTCATAGTCTCCTAACCATTTATTATGTATTTGATCAAATCTTCCTGTGTATTTAAGTATTTTTAGTCCAGCATTAAGGGTTACTATTAAATCATGATTTCCCTTTTTTGCAACTAAACAATATTTTACAGGGCTAATAACTAATCCATTATCCTTTAAATTTGAATATTTTTCTTTTTTTATTAAATATCGGCCTTTGATTCTTAAAGCCACCGCATAATTATATTGTTTTGTGGCCACAAGTTTAAGAGCTTCTTCAACTGTAGGCACTTCAATAAATTTAATATTGAGATTTTGTTTTTCTAAATACTCCTTGGCTATATCATTAGCTTTAACTACTACAGTTGCACCTTTTAGATTACTTATATCCTTTATATTTGTGTCATTTCTAGTAAAAACATCTGTATTAGCTACTGTGTAACCTGTTGTAAAATCATAATTTTCTTCTATATCATCACAATATGCCATACCTACTATAGCATCTATCTTACCTTTCTCCAGGTCATCTTTAATCTCATTAAAGTCACCTAATTTAACTTTCACATTAAATCCCATAACTTTTCCTATTGCATTGACAACTTCTACATTAAAACCTGTAGGGCTACCACTTTCATCCATAAAACTATATGGCTCACGATTCTTATCTGCACCTATTACTATGGTTTTACCTGAGTTTTCCATAACATTATTTACCAAATTATAACTAGATTCTTTATTATAACTTACATCTCCTTTGCTATCCATAAAAATGGTTCTTGTATAATTGTTCCATAATAAAAAAATTAATATTACAGTAGATACTATAATGAAAGCTTTATATATCCTTTTACTCATACACTTTCTCCTCGCGCATATTTTACATATTTCTACATGATATTACCAAATTAAACTAATAACTATTTTAGATATTCTACACAAAGCACATTTTTCCTTTATATAATGCATTTTTTTCATGTTTTAGACAATTTAATTAATTTATTCTTTGTTTAATACAAAAAACCATATCTTCTATAGGAGCTTAATGATTAACTTTCTTCAATAACATTTCCTAAAAAACCCTGCACTTAATTATTTTAAGTACAGGGCTATCTTTTATAAACATAGTTCCTAGCTTAAAAGTGAGTTTTTACTATCACTAAAACTTAAAAATCCTTATCCAGGAACATAGCTGCTCTTTACTCCTACTTTGAAAAAGTTAGGAGTATTAGAGTGAGTCGTTATGAATTAAATCCATTTACTTTGTTTTAAATATTTTTACAGTTTCTTCAAGTCTTATTGCCATGTCTGTAAGATCTTCTACATTCTGTGTAATTTGAGCTAATAAAGATGATTGTTCTTCTGTTAATGCTACAACTTCTTCAGTATTTGTAGAAGCATTGGCTGATATATCCTTAATATCATATACTTGTTTCATTACAGTATCTATTTTATCTTTTGAATTTGAAATATTTGAATTTACACTTTCTAAATCTCCTTTTGTACAATCAAAAGATTTTAAAATTTCATGTAAGGCTTCACTAACTTCTTTTACAATAACTTGTCCTTTATCTGACTGCATATTACCATCCTCAATAGATTTTAAAGCTTTATCAGTCTTATCTTGGATAAGTGTTATTAATTTTCTAATGCTATTTGATGAATCCAAAGATTCCTCTGCTAATTTTCTTACTTCTTCTGCCACTACTGCAAAGCCTTTTCCTGCTACTCCAGCTCTAGATGCTTCAATGGAAGCATTTAATGCTAATAAATTAGTTTGATCCGCTATTGAATTTATTATATTTACTATATTTCCTATTTCTTGTGACGTATCTTGGAGTTCTGATATTATACTTGCAGATGATCCCACACTTTTCTTTATATTTTCCATTTGCTCTACCATATTTATCATCTTTTCTCTACCACTGGCTGCTAGAGTGCTCGTTTTTTCTGAAAGATTTACTACTTTTTTAATTGCATTATTTGTTTCTCCAATACTATCTACAATATTCTTCATATCTGATGCTATAGCTTCTGCCACTTGTAATTGATTTTCAGCCCCAGAAGCTATTTCTCCAGTAGAACCTGCTATTTCCTCTGAAGCTGATGATGATTCTTTTGCTGAATGTAATAAATTTTCTGATGAAACTCTTAAATTACTACTTATTTCATTTATATTTAAAGTAATATCCTTTAAATTACTTATCATGCTATTGAAACTCATAGAAACCTTTCCTATTTCATCTTCCCTTTTTACATCTATATTCTTTGTAAGATCTCCTTTTGATACATCCATTGCTATTTTTTCTAAATTATTTAAAGGAGATAAATTTGAGGCTATTATTTTTCTTAATAAAATTCCTCCTAATATAAATGCCAAAATTGCTACTAGTATAAAGCTATATATAATTTGTTTTGATGTGTCTTCTAAATTTTTAAGCGAAAGCCCAACATTTATAGCTCCTGTAATTGCTTCTCCATCCTTTATGGGAAGCACTACATCATATACATTGGTATTATTTTTTGTATATTTATATATATTGGAATACATCTTTCCTTCTTTTATAACAGTATTACTTCCAATATCATCTTTAAGATCTAAGCCTATTCTGCTTTTATCACTATGAGCTATAACTTTTGAGTCTTGTCCTATTGTCAATGCATATACAATATTATCTGCTTTACCAATCCTATCTATAATATGTTGATGACTTGCAGCAGCATTTAATTTTTCAACTTCATTAGCTATTATTCCAGCTTGGACTAATCCACCATTTTCTAAAGCAATTGCTCCATATTTATAATAATTTTTATCAACGCTATTTGAGCTTTTTCTTATTTTCTCCATTACATTTTTGCTTTTATTTTGAAAAATTGATTGTACTAAATGATCTTTTTTATATTGATAATTTATATTTCCAGGTAAATTAGAGTAAATAATTTTACCAGACTTATCAGCTATATTTATTTCTTGAACTCCGATTTCTTTTGCAACTTTCTTTAAATAATCGTTTGATATACTAGGATTTTGCCCAACTAAATAAGCTATGTTAGAAATTTTATCATCTAATAAAGAATTCAATGCTTTCATAATTTTATCTTGATTCTGTATTTCAGATTCCATTTGTTCTACTAAATTTATTCCTTGATGTTTAAGTTGTTCTGCCATTTTTTTGCTTACTACATTATAAGCAACTGTGACCAGTAATACTATTGATATCAATAGTACCAATAAGGCACTTAAAGTTATTTTTGTCTTTAAGGAGCTTTTTTTTGCTGCCATATTTATGTCATATATAATAACCATCTCCCATTTATTCCATAATCTTATATGAAATTTTACATTATTCTACCGTTTCAGTCAAGTTCTGCTTGTAAGTGACATTTAAAAGTAATATATTTCAATTAACAAAAATAACCCCATACCTAATTATTTTAAGTATAGGGTTATTTTATATATAATTTTACTTTACTTCTCTTTTATTAAATATATATATACTAAACGCACATCCTGCAATTAAACTAATTGCTAATACAGTACATGCTAAATATATCATTTCCATAGGAATTTTTTCTTCTCCTAATATCTTTAAACTTAATTGCAAGGGGATAGTTGCTGGCCAAAAATATATCCATTTAAAATTTCCTGATTCTGAGGAAAAAACATAAAAATATATTATACAAATAACACTAAACATGCTAAAAATTAAAGGTTCTATAACTTTTTTTGTTAAAATACATACTGCAACAATTAAAGATACAAAGCAAATAAATCCAATTACAGAGGTTATATAAGCCCCTAAAACATAAAATAGGAATTCCACTGAAAAAGGCCTATGTTTCACTATTATCACTGAAATCAATGATACCACTAAGGATAACATATATACTATAGCTATAATACACATGGAAGTAATTATTTTAGCTCCAAATAACTTTCTCCTTGACATTGGGTAAGAAAACATATTTTTTATGGTATTATTCTTATATTCATTAGCAAATATCATATCTATAATCAAAGAAAATAATACAATAAAAACTACCCAATTAGTCCAAACTATTGTCTGAAAATAAGTGTTTAACACAATTAAATTATCATAATAACTAATGCTATGTCCAATTATAATAGGGATAGTAGTACATATTAAAATCATTAGTGGAAGCTTTAATCCCTTTAATTTCAAGAATTCACAATATACCGCATTAAGCATTTATATCCGCTCCTGTCATTTTAATAAAGTAATCCTCAAGATTTTCCCTTGAAAAGGTTAATTCCTTAACCCTTATATTGTTCTCCACTAAAACTTTATTGATTAGGTCACTCTTATCTAAACAATCGTAAATTTTAATTGTATTCTTATCAGCTACAATATAATCTGTAATATCTAGCTTTTCTTCTAGTAATGTACATACTTTTTTATCATTATCCACAACTATTCTCAAATGATTTCTATTTCTTTCTCTAATGGTTTCATAGTCTACCTCTTCTATAAGCTTCCCTTTAGCAATTATCCCTATTTTAGTAGCCATATGCTGAATTTCATTTAAAATGTGGCTAGATATTAATATGGTTACTTTTTTACTTTGTGATAAATTAATAAGTAGTTCCCTTATCTTTTTTATACCTATAGGGTCAAGTCCATTAGTAGGTTCATCTAAAATAAGTAATTCGGGATAATGCAAAAGTGCTTGAGCTATTCCCAGTCTTTGCTTCATTCCTAAAGAAAGGTCTTTAGCTTTTTTATTACGAACATCTAAAAGATCTACTAAATCTAAACTTTCCTCTATTCTTTTTCTATCATTTATCCCCATCATTCTTCTATGTATTTCAAGATTTTCTGCTGCTGTAAGATTTGGATAAAATGTTGGAAACTCTATTATTGAACCTATTCTTTCATACAAGTTATGACTTTTAGGAGTTAAAGTTTCTCCAAACAGCTCCACAAAACCACTTGAAGGCTTTATCAGATTTGTTATCATTCTAAGTGTAGTTGTCTTCCCTGCTCCATTTTGTCCAATAAATCCGTATATGTCCCCTTTTTCAATATTTATATTTACATTATCAACAACTCTAACATCTCCATACTGCTTAGTTAGATTTATGGTCTTAAGTATGTATTCCATATTAGCTCCCCCTAACCATTTTAATAATTAACTAACTTAATCCTCTGTTACAAGCCCTCTATCACTATAATGTTTTTCATGGTATTCTCTTATTTCATTATATAAATTAAGAGTTTCTTCTAATGTCTTATCTTTATAATTCTTTTTTATAAATTCTTCTATATCCCTATATGAAATGCTTTTTTCACTATTATTTATATATTTTAAAAGCTTTATAGTATTTTCGTGATTACTCTGGTCTAATTTATACAAAAGAGTGTTTGATATAGATCCAAGAGCATGTATACTATTCTTTTCAGGTTTATTACTTTTTATGTTACTCTCCAAATTGTCCATATATTCCTCTTTACTATTATTATAATACTCTGGCATTTTAAGTATTTTATTTTCTCTAAGTTTATTTCTTGTATTAGGAGATATATATGAATAATATATATAGTTTTTCCATGCTCCTTTTAATATTTCATTTTCATTATTTTCTTCTAGTTGCTTAAATATTGGCTCCATTAACACTGTATTTATATCATCATACCAATACTTGCCACCATATTCTGTAGGATTAAGTTTCATTAAACTTCTAAAAGGTATTAAATATGCATTGATTTCATCTTCTGCAAAATCACTTTCTACCCCATGCCATACATAAACTTTATTGTACCCTATACTTTCTCCAAACAACTCTTGTAAAACCTTACTCTGCTCATTACATATTTTAAATATTTCTTTTGCACGATCATAGTCTAAATTTTTATATTGTAAATTTATATTTTCTCCCTTTAGTAAAGTCCATTTATTGTCTTTCCAAAATTCTAACTTTAGAAAGAAGGAATTATATAAAAATAAACAGATTAGAAAAACTGCAATTACCGCCGTTGTACCTTTATAAGTAAGCTTTCTTCTTAAATGCTCTCCTCTACTTACTATAAATAAATTTAAAAGAATTAATATAGTAATTAAAATAATCATAAACAATATATTTGACCATACTTTCACTGATCTATTAATTAAATTTACATTAGTAGATAAAAAGGTGTGTCTTTCATGCCATCTAGCTCCTAACATCATTTCCGATATCCATACACCTAAAGATACACCATATCCTAATAATGTATTATTGCTAATATTGCTAACCAAAAGTCCTATCAAACTAAGCACTGTAGAATATATTACTATAATCATAAATGGAAATAAAGACTTTTCAAATCCACTAACTACTGCGGAAAGATATGCAATAAAAATTATCCCTTCACTAATAATCCATGCTGATAAATACTTTTGTATTAATACTTTATATCTAGGTATTCTAGATGTAAAAATTAAAAAATCCGTTTTCTTTTCAACTTCACTTGAAAAAATATTAGAAGTAAAAAATAACGGCAGTAAAGTTATCATAATACTTAACATGTACCACTCTCTACTGTGATTTAACAAATTAAAAATTATAACTAATACTACAAAGGTAGCTGCAATTCCTTTCATAACTTTTGATTGTTGTTTTAAATGATATTTAAAAAACATAAGCTCACCTTCTATCCATTAATTTTTTAGGAGAAAATTTTAATATAGATATTATAAGAAGTAATACTGCCAAAGCTACTATAATCGTTCTATTAATCATAATATATTTTATGGCTTCTGGCGGTAATGGCATACCTGAATATAAATTAGTAGTATATCTAGAATCTATCATTATTCCAAAATAGCTAATTGGGATTGGGGGCCCAGATGTGAACATAAACATAAACATAGGCAAAAATATAGTTAATGGTTTTAAGTTAAATAAAACTTGAAAAAAATAATTTAATGAAAGTATTGCAAAGAAAGAGGGTACAGAATAAATCATAAAATATTTTAAAAATGGAAGTAATGGATAGGGGATTTCTTTAAAATATATAGGACTAAACATCCAAGCTATATTTCCTAACAATGCAAATAATAAACAATACACATATCCACCTAAAAACTTACCTATAGCATATGTTTTTCCTTTAATAGGTTGGGAAAATATTAATATAGGCATTTCTGTTACTTCATCCTTATAATAAATACTTATAGTTATAAAAGACATTATCATTATTGCAATTGATACCAATCCATTATTACAATAATAGGCAGCATATACTTTATTCCATACCCTCCCATCAGTAATAGGGCTGTATACTAAAATTGGTGCTATTATAAATGAAATAACAGCAATAATTGTAATCCAATTTTTCAGAAGGCTTTTGAATTCCTGTTTTGCCACTGCAAAAATAGTTTTAAACATATTTCTTTTCCCCTTCCCCATATTTCATAAAGTACATATAGGCATCTTCAAGACTAGGCTCTACATCTATTCCTCCCTTTTCTCTCAAAAAATTTTCTCCTACTACTCTTAAAAAAGTTCCTTTTGATGTTCTTCTTATAGAAATAATTTCATACTTATCTTTTAAATCCAATATATCCTCTTGACTGAAAACCTGAAATTCTCTAACTTTATCTTTAGCCTTTGATATAAACTCTAAAGGTGAACCAATATACTGTATACTTCCTCTATTTAAAAGTCCTATATTTTCACAAGAACTAGATATGTCCTCTACAATATGAGTAGATAATATGACACATTTTTGTCTGCTTAATTCCACAAGAATCATTCTAAAATGAATTCTCTCTTCTGGATCAAGCCCTGCTGTTGGCTCATCTACAATTAAAATTTTAGGATCTTTCATTATGGCATGAGCAATACCCAGCCTTCTTTTCATTCCTCCTGAAAATCCTCCAACTTTTTTGTTTTTCCACTCCAAAAGATTAACTTTTTCTAATACTTCCTCTATCTTTTTTCTTCTTATATTTTTATCACCTAACTTATTTAACTGAGCCATATAATCTAAAAATTCAACAGCAGTTAAATTAGGATATATAGAAAATTCCTGTGGAAGATATCCTACTATATTTCTAACTTCTAATGAATGGGTTTTAGTGTCATATCCTTCTACTGTAATTTTTCCTTTGTCAGGATTAATTAATGTGATAAGACTTTTCATAAGGGTGCTTTTTCCTGCACCATTAGGCCCTAAAAGACCAAACATCCCCTCACCAATTTCTAAATTGATATTTTTTAATGCATAAAAATTCTTATTATATATTTTAGATACATTTTCAAAAGTAATCATAGGTCTCATTTGCTTTACCTCCCTGTATTAATTTTTCAGACCACTTAAAAATCTTAACTGTTCCCCTGGAACACCTAAGATTATATCAACTTAAAATAACATAACCCTTACTCAATTATTACAAAATTATTAAATATAATAATTTCTCACAAAAGAAAAAGAGCGCTAAAAATTCAAACTGCCTCCTTGAAGTAAACAGTTCTATTATTTAAACTGTTTACCACGACAGGAGCATATCATTTCAGCACTCTTTTTCTATATTTTTATCAGATGTATTATATACATGTAAATAAAATGAAACTATAGTTTTATTATTTTCACTACTTACATAAATTTCACCATTATGCTTTTCTACTAAAGTTTTAGCAATACACAATCCTAATCCACTTCCACTATATTTTAAATTACGAGATGGTTCTGATGTGTACAGTCTGTCAAATATATAAGGAATATCTTCTTTAGAAATAGTTTTACCTGTATTTTCAATAATCACCCATACCTTATCCTCATCTTTTTTAGTCCTAACAGCTACAAAATCTTTTGCATATCTTAATGTATTTGAGAGTAAGTTAGATACTATTCTGTTTACTTTAATATTATCTCCCATTACAAACAGTGAACCCTCATCTAATCTTATTTCCGGGGTAATATTTCTCTCCATAAAATCATTATAGAAATTTGCCAATACTTCTGTTACATTTTCATTTATATCAATTTTTTGGAGATTCAAAAACATGTCCTCCGAGTCCATCTTGGAAAGTTCAAAAAAATCTTCTAATAAAGAATATAAATAATTACTCTTTAATGATATTGTATCTATATAGCTTTGCTTCTTTTCTTCAGTTAAATTCTTATTAGTTTGAAGTAGCTCAGTAAATCCTAATATAGCTGTTAACGGAGTTCTTAAATCATGAGAAATATTTGAAATTAGCTTTTTTCTAGACATTTGGAGATAGTAGTTTTTTTCTTGTATATCCTGAAAATTATCTAAAACATGATTAAAATCATTTGATACATTTTTTAAATGTTTATTAGTTGTTTGTATACGAATTCTTCCATTTAAATTATTATTTTTGATACCATCTAAAGTATTATGTATTTTCTTAAGATTAGTACACATATTTATGTAAAGGGATAATACAATAATAACTGCTAGAGATAGAACTAACACAAGTACCTGATTCATTTATTCTTCTCCCCCAAACTTATATCCAATTCCCCATATGGTTTTCACATATATAGGAGATGAGGGGCTGTCCTCTATTTTTTCTCTAAGCCTTCTTATATGAACTATTATTGTGCTTTCATCAGATAAATAACTATCTTCCCATACTGATCTGTAAATTTGGGATTTTGTAAAAACTTTGTTTGGATTAAACATTAAGAGTTTTAATATTTCAAATTCCTTTAATGTAAGATTAATAACTTTTCCTTTTTTTGTTACTTGATAATTATCCATGTTTAATTGAAGACTTCCCCGCTGTAATAAATTATCTTCACAGATATCCGGCTTACTAAAAATCAAATATCTTCTAAGCTGTGACTTTACTCTTGCCACCAGTTCTGCAACTATAAATGGTTTTGTCATATAATCATCTGCGCCTATTCCAAGTCCTAATATTTTATCAATAGGATCACTTTTAGCTGATAAAATAAGTACAGGAATTTTGCTTTTTTCTCTAACTTGCCTTAGTACTTCTTCTCCATTAATAATAGGAAGCATTAAGTCTAATATTATTAGTTCATAATTATTTTGTGAGAATTTTACCAATGCCTCTTCTCCATTAAATGCAGAATCTATATTATAATTTTCTTTAGTTAAAGCTTCCTTAATTAATTCATTAACTTTCAAATCGTCTTCAACTAAAAGAATATTTGGTCTATCCATAAACAGCACTCCTTTAGTTAGTTTTATGTACATTTTCCTTTACACAGAAATATCCATATCTCGTCTATATATTTTTTAATATAATTCTATATTCTTATTATCTTACACCTACACGCTATAATTGTATCATAATGTACAAAAAATAAGCCAGGATAGTTTTTTAATCCCGACTTATTCTGAAATATTTGTTTACTTTTTATTACTTCATCTTAA
Organism: Clostridium lundense DSM 17049; assembly: GCF_000619945.1. GTDB lineage: Bacteria > Bacillota > Clostridia > Clostridiales > Clostridiaceae > Clostridium_AO > Clostridium_AO lundense. The sequence goes on from NZ_JHVC01000003.1 coordinate 66,931, forward strand.
ACTATCACTTAGATTTAGAATTGGTTTGTAGCTTAACTTGAGACTTTGTTTGAGGTTTAGTTCCAGTTTTAGCCTTTGCTTTAGTTTTAGATTTTAAATTAGTATTTGCTTTAGATTGTATTTTTACATTTGTTTTTGCTAATTTCTTTGTTCCATCTACTTTTAACTTCAATACTTGTCCACTTCGAATTACATAAGGACTCTTTATATTGTTAATCTTAGCTATATACTTCCAATCAACCTTTGTCTTAGCTCCTATTGTGTATAAATTATCTCCTTTCTTAACAGTATACTTCTCTGCTGCAAAAACCATTGTGGATGAAAATATCAATGAAACGCCTACAGCTGCTGATACTATAAAATTTGTTCTTTTATTTTTCACAATTCCATCTCCCTATTTTTAAAATATTTTGAAATAAAAGGAATATTCTATAATAAAATAAAAATTCCTTCCTAAATTTTAATATTTTTTTGTTATATCATTAAGTAATTTCTGCAAATTAATAAACCCTGTAAATAGTTATTTATATTCACTATTTACAGGATTTATTATCTATCTGTTATTAAATTATTTGGGGCTAATTAATACATTTATTTACTTACTGTATATCTTATATTATTTATAAAATATTCTCCTTCTAACTCTTCCATAGGTTGCAGGAACTTACCTTCTGCCTCAGTTTGTCCTTCTTTTAAACTTGGTAAATATACTGAGTTTACTATTTCTCCATATTTAGTAACTACTAAAGTTATTCCATCTCCTGTTATATCATTTTTAGTAAAAGGTTCTGTAAATTTAATTTTAATTTCTTCTTTAGTTAAAGATTCTATAGAGAATAAAGGCTTTATTTGAAATGGCCTTGATATATATTCATCCATTTCATTTCCAGCATCATCTGAAATTCCACCTAATAATACCCTCCAGTTACCTTCTGTTAAACTAGTCTCAGGAGTTATATAAAATAGTCCATAATCTCTAAATCTATTTATTCCTGAAGTATTCTTATCTAAATCAAAATCAAATGAAATTTCATCCATCTTGATTGATAGAGCCTTCTGAAGTTCATTGGCTTTTGTATCAGCTGGTAAAATATCTGTCATTAAATCATAGCTTCCATCTACTACTATGTCATTACCATCCTCATCTTTTAATATATTTCCCTTTTCGTCCACCTTTTGAAACTGAGCTTTAAGTTCTGGAAGGAAATTGTCATATGTTCCAATCTGTGATGGACTTGGGGTTAAAGGGTTGTGATCTTTATATATAACTGGTGGTATAACACCATCATCAGCCATTTCCTTTGTGTATAATTGAATAGGTTCATTAAAAACAACCCCTAAACTTCCAGCCTTTTGGACTCCATTAGATCCTATTTTATCATAGATTAATTTTTGTCCTACTACATAAGGCTTACTGTCATCTTTATATAACTCTATGTCTCTATCTGCTGTTATTTTTCCAGTTCCCTCATTATCCTCAATAATATTTCCCTTTTCATCCTCTAAGCCTTCACCTATAAGTCTTAACCCTTTAACTTTATCATCATAATAATGTATATCTGTTTTTTCTGTATTTAAAATTAAATCCCAATCTTGAGTAAGTTCTAATACAAATCTATTCTTAGACTCAATTGCATCATCAGGTCTTATAAAGCAAGTTACTTTTTCTCCACCTTTAACATTGGCTAAAGCTTTCTCTTGACTAGTACCATTCATTTTAACTTCTATTTCTCCAAGTTTATCCACTCCATAAGGATCTTTCTTCGTTTTATCTGGTACTATAATTTTAAAACTACCTTTATTAGGATTTATATCTTTGTTAAAAGTTACTATAAATTGTTCTACAGATTCATTTTTCCCATCTTTATCATGACTATAATCTCCGTCCTGATACCAATCTACTCTATAATCTGTTTTTTTTTATCATCTGTATTTCCATTGTTGTTTTCGTTATTATTTTCACCGTTATTTACATTACCGTTCTCTTTACCATCATTATTGTTTACATCACTATTCTCTTTACCATTTGGGTTGTTATTTTCATTACTACTTTCACCATTTCCAGTACTTGGTGCATTTTTTACAGTGTATTCCATAGTATTTATAAGGAATGTTCCTTCAAGGTTTTCTAGTGGTGCATTAAACTTTCCTTCTGCTTCAGTTTGTCCTTCTTTTAAGTTTTCAAGCCATGCAAAACTCATTTTTTTGTCTTTTGCTACTACAATTATAACCTTGTCTCCATAAATCTTGTCCCCTTTAAATGGCTCTGTAAACTTTACTTTAATACCTTCCTTAGTTAATTCTGTTATACTAAAATAAGGAGTTATATTAAATACTTCTGATACATACTCATCCATTTCGTTTCCTGCATCATCAGAAAATCCTTTAACTACTAATCTCCACTTACCTTCTGTTAAGCATTCTTCTGGATTAATTAAGTAGCTTCCAAAATCTCTAAATCTACTTATTCCTTCATTTTTAGCATCAAAATCAAATTTAAAATCTACATCATTCATTCTCAAAGCGATCTTATCACCTTTTGAATCTCCTTCTTCACCAGTTTTAAAAATATCTCCCATTAAACCATACTTTCCTTTTATTCTTATAGGATTTCCGCTTTCATCTTTCTGAACATTATTATTTTCATCTACTTTTTCATAGTAAACATTAAATAATGGAAGTCCATTAGCTTCTTTCTTTAACTGCTCTTGGCTTGGTGTTAATGGATTATATCCCTGATATACAGCTGGTAACTTCTCATTAGCATCTTTAAATTCTTTTACCATTTCTTCAGTAAGAATTTGTACTGGTTCATTAAATACTATTCTTGTGTTTCCAGCATTTTGGAATCCATTTTCACCAATTTTATTGTATATTATTTTATTTGTAACTATATAAGGTTTTTCAGTATCTTTTACAAGTTCAATATCCCTTGCTGCTGTTATTTCTTTTGAACCTTTACTATCCTCAAGTATATTTCCCTTTTCATCTTCTAGTCCTTCCCCAACTAATCTTAAGCCTTTAACTCTATCATCATAGTAGTTAATTCCTGTGCTTTCTGTATTAAATATTCTTGTCCAATCTTCTGTTAATTCAATAACTACTCTATCTATTATTCCTCTGTTCTTTATAGTAAAGCAAGTTACTTCTTTTCCACCATCAATATTAGCTAAAGCTTTAGGATTATTTGTTCCATCCATTGTAAATTCTATTTCTCCAAGCTTATCCGCTCCATAAGGATCTTTTTTTGTTTTATCTGGTACTATAATTTTAAAAGTACCTTTGTCTGATTTTATAGGTTTATCAAATGTTATTACAAATTGCTCTACAGATTCATCTTTTCCATCCTTATCATGTTTATAATCTCCGTCTTGATACCAATCTATGTTAAGCTTTTGGCTTTCACCATTATTTGTATCTCCATTATTATTTTCATCTTTATCATTATCATTTCCAGGTACTTTAGCCTTTTCTAGGGCATTTCTTACAGCATCCTTAATACCTATTGAACTATATGTAGCTCCTGTTACATTATCTACTTCTGGAGTTTGCTTATTTAATATCTTTCCTAGTATAGCTTTTGCTTTATCAAAGAAAGACTTTGTATCCTTTGCTTCAATTATATCTACATTATTCATTTTGCCATCTTTAATAGTAACTTTAACTTTTATTGTGGATTTATGTCCTTCACCTTCACCTTCATATACTCCATCTTTATAGATTTTTTCTTGTGGTTTTTCTTCAGGCTTTTGTTCAGGCTTCTCTTCTGGTTTTTCAACATTATCCACATTGTATTCCATTGTATTTACATAAACAATGCCCTTTAAGTTATTTATTGGTTTTGCAAAAGTTCCTTCTGCTTCTACTTGTCCATCTTTGATATTCTCAATCCAAGTAAATCCATAAGATTTCCCTCTATCATTAGTAATTACTACAGGTATTTTATTCCCCCATAATGAACTCTTTTTGAAAGGCTTTGTAAATTTAATTTTCACTTTATTTGGTGTAAGTTCTGCTACTTCAAAATACTTAGTTATTTCTATTGGTTCAGATACATAATCATCCATTTTGTTTCCAGCATCATCTGATACATTTTTAACTACTAGCTGCCATTTTCCTTCTGATAAGCATTCTTCTGGACTTATTAACATAGTGCCATAATCTCTAAATCTAGTAATTCCCTTATTATTAGCATCAAAATCATATTTAAATTTTAACTTATTTAATCTTAATTTAATCTTATCTCCATTTTCTTCTACAGCTTCATCATTTTCAAACACATCTCCACGGTTAGCATAAATTCCTTTAACAACTATTGGTTTTCCATCTTTGTCTAATACTTCTTCACCTTTATCATTAATTTTTACATATTCAGCTTTAAAAACAGGTACTCCTTGATCTTTAGATTTTAACTGTTCCTGACTTGGTGTTATTGGATTATACTGAATATATTTTTCTTTTGCAAAGCTTCCTACTACATAAGGCTGCTTGACATTTAATTTTTTCATATCCTCTACATTTTTTTCAGTTAATAACTGTACTGGTTCATTGAATAGTATTCTTGTTTTTCCTGCTATTTGAATACCATTTTCACCAATTTGTGTATATATAGGCTCATGAGCTACAATATATGGCTTCTGATCATCTTTTGCTAATTTAATATCTCTTTTAGCTGTGATCCTATTTCCACCTAAAATATCCCCTACCTTATTTCCATTTTCATCTTCAAGATCTTCCGCTTCAAGTCTTAACCCTTTAACTATATCATCATAATAATTTATACCTGTCTTTTCTGTATTTAATATTCTTGTCCAATCTTCTGTTAGTTCAATTACAAATCTATCTGTATATCCTTCTTTTATAGATTCATTTTTCCCCTTATCTTTTACTATAAAAAATCCTACTGGTGCTCCACCTTCCACATCTTCAAGAGACTTACTTTTTAAAGTTCCATCTAAAGAGCATTCTATTGTTCCAAGTTTGTCTTTACCATAAGGATCTTTTCCTTTATTGTTAGGAACTATGACTTTAAGTTTTCCTTTATTTTGTTTAACTGGTTTATTAAGATATACCACAAATTGTTCCACAGATTCATCCTTACCATCTTCATCATGACTATAGTTTCCATCTTGATACCAGTCTAAAACAAAATCACCTTTAACTGTTGGATCTTGTCCATTAAATTTAACTATATCATTAGGTATAGTATCTAATCCTTTTGCATTTTTTAAGTTATTAAAGTTTTCAATATCCTTTCCTGTATACCACTTCCCATTATATTTATAGTAAACTCCATTATTTTCATCAACTGATTTTGAAGCACCTACAAAAGTATTTAAATTATACTGTGAACTATTTACATTATCTAACTCAAATAAATGTCTTCCTACAACTAAAGAGTTGTCTGATATGCTTGGTAACTTTGCAAGAGGTGCTGCAAAAGCTGACCCGCATGTTCCTAAAATCATCACTGAGGATAATGTAAGTGAACATATTTTCTTTCCCATATTATTTTTATTATTATTCATTTGGTATACCTCCTATTTATTCAATCCATTAAATTTAATTTCTTTTCCGTCTTTTAATATTTTAAACTTTGATTTATCTACATCATCTCCAAAGAATATAGTAAGTGGTCTTACTACTCCATTATTGTCGGTATCTTCTGCTATTACTTTTTCATCATATACTAATTTATAACCTGTAATATTCTTTGAATCCTTATCTTTAGTAACTTTTAAATCATATGTAAATGATCCTGGGAAAGACGGCTGCATAGATACTGTGTATTTAATTTCATCTGATTTTGATGAACCACCTCCAGAACTACCTCCAGAACTGCTACTACCTTTTTTATCATTATTTTTATTAGTATTTTCTTGATTTGATGTTTTTAAGTTTGCCAACTTATCAACTATATTTTCAGGTATAAGCTTTTCTCCCCCAAAAACTACTATAGTACTATCTTTAGATAATTTGGACTTTATTAACTTTTCTGTTTCTCCATAAATATCTTTATATATTAATATCATAGGACTGTTATCTTTTGATGCTAGTGTAGAAGCTGTTAAAGCATCTGCAAATTCTGTTCCTCTATCACTTTGTCCTAATGCCATATACACCTTTTTGAAATTTAATGTATCTGAAAATCTTTCTATTATTTTTTGATTAGTTTCAAAACGATCTTTTCCATATATTCTTTCGACGTTTGGAGCTACACTCTCTATTTCCTTAGAAACACAAGCTTCCCCACCTATAATAAAGGACTTGTTAACCTTATTATCTTTTAGATATTGCTGTACTGGTTTTTTATCTTTGGAAGTTAATATTATTGGCATATTTTTGTTAGCTGCTATAGGACTTATGGATAATGCATCTGCTGGAGCTGCCCCTGATGTTAAAACTATTTCTCCTTTGCAACCAACATCTTTAGCAACAATTCTAGAAGTTTCATATCTATCTCTTCCACCAAATCTACTTATTTCTTTTACACTTTTTATACTTTTTACTTCTCCTTCAGTGGATTTACTAATTACCCCTTCTCCACCTATGATAAACACCTTTTCTGCATTTAACCTTTCTAATTCATCCTTTGTTTCTTTACTAATTTTATTTTCTTTAATTAGTAAAATAGGCGCATTATATTTTTTAGCTAAAGGAACCGAACAAATAGCATCTGCAAAATTATCTCCCCTGCAAATCACAGCACAAGACGACTTGTCCCATCCTTCTTTACTAATCTTTATAGAAGTTTCATATCTATCACTTCCATAAATTCTTTTAGTATTTAACTTACTGCTAGATACTGCAAAAACTTGGGTTGTGCTAGAAATAATTACTCCTAAAACTGTTAAGGTCATTATTTTTTTGAAATTCACTTTACTCTCCTCCTCCTTATTTTTGTTAATATGAACATAGCAATATTTGCACATTATATATGTAAAATGTGTTACAACAGCTTCTTATTTGATAACGATTATCATTTTCATTAATAAGATATCACATATTCCTTTATGAGTCAATATATGTTTTTTATGTATATTATTAAATTATGATCCAATTTGTATGGCTTATTTATAAAAAGTCACAAATTCTTGCTACCTAACAAACTACTTTTATTTTATAAAGTACAGATATTAGTTGACGGTTATAGATGCTTTCCCCTTATTAACACAGATAGAAATTTAAAATTGAATTTGAGCCAGCCACCTTTAGGCAATTATCCTTTATTATTTTTTATTTAAAGACAAAAATGCCAATGCGTTCAAATTAATTAAGCACATTGGCATTTTATACATATTAAAAAAATGTTTATTGTTTACATAAAAATGTATATCTTATTTCATCTCTATTTTCTACTTTCGCCTTAACTCCGTATACTTGTTTTATATTTTCTTCATTTATTACTTCCTCTGTATTTCCAGATGCGTACACTCCACAATTTTTAAGCATAATTATTTTATCTGCATACATTGAAGCTATGTTTAAATCATGAATAGACATTATAGCCATAATATTTTTTTCTTTTGCTAAAGAACTTATTATGTCTAAGGTTTCTAACTGATTTTTCATATCTAAGCTACTAGTGGGTTCATCTAAAAGAATTATAGGTGATTGTTGAGCTATTGCTTTTGCTATAAATACTCTCTGTCTCTCTCCTCCACTAAGACTATTTATATTTTTAAAAGCTATATTATTTAAATTCATTTCTTCTAAAATATTAAATACTATTTGCTTATCTTCTTCTTTCACTTTAAAATTTATACTCTGAACTCTTCCCATTAAAACTATATCAATTACACTAATAGGAAATGTAGAATGGGTACTTTGAGGAACATAACTAAATAATTTTGATATTTCTTTTGTTTTCATTTTATTTATAAGTACTCCATCTACAAAAACATTTCCTAAAGATGGTGTTATTAATCTACTTATACACTTAAGTAAAGTAGTTTTTCCTGTTCCATTTGGTCCAAGTAAGCAAGTTATTTCACCACTATTTGTTTCAAAACTTATATTTTTTAATATTGGAGTCTTTTCATAGGAAAATCCTAATTTATTAACTTGTAATTTCATTAGAAATACTCCTTCCTACTCTGAATTATTAAATGTATAAATAAAGGTACTCCAAGATATGAAACTACTATCCCCACAGGAATATTTACAGGTGCTAATAACGTTCTTCCAAGTGTATCTGAAACTAATAATAAAGCTCCTCCAAATATAGCTGAATAAGGTATTAAAAATCTATGATCTCCCCCTACAACGAGCCTTGCTATGTGAGGAGCAACCAATCCAACAAAACCTATTACCCCTGTAAAACTTACTATTGATGCTGTTAATAATACTGAAAATACTCCAACAATTGTCCTACTTTTATCTGGATTTATTCCTAATGCTTTGGCCATTTCATCTCCACCTGAAACCATAGCATTTAAAACCCAAGAATGTTTAATAAATACACATAAACTTATAATTAATATACTGCCTACCACTAAAACATGAGCCCATTTAGCACCATTCATACTACCAAAAGTCCATTGTACTGCCGCCGCAAGCTGATGATCATCCGCATAAAAATGAATAGTTGATGTTATTGCACTAAATAGATAGTTTATAGCTATACCAGATAATATTATTGCTTCTGGTTTCATTCCAAGCTTCATAGAAATAGAATATACAAATACTGCACAAAGCATAGCAAATATAAATGCATTTGAAATGATCCCTAAATTACTGTTTGAAAACAAACTTATTCCAAAAATCATAGCTATAGATGCTCCACAAGCTGCTGCGGAGGATATTCCTATAGTAAATGGGCTAGCCATTGGATTTTTGGTAATTCCCTGCATTATAGTTCCTGCTACAGCAAGTCCCATTCCAGCAAAAACTGATAAAACAATTCTTGGCAGCCTTAAAAATACTATTACCTTTTGTTCCATATTTGCAGAATTATTATCTATAGTATTTTTTATAGCATTAATTATTTCTTTTGGAGAAACATCTACAGATCCTACTGCTGTAAAAACAGTAATGAGCATAAACATTACAATAATGCTAATTGGTATAAATAAAAGTTTTATTCTGACCTTTTTATCATATTTCATTCGTATATCACTTTGAGATATATTCATTACTATCACCTCAACTTCTTTATAGTGAAAAGTTAAAAATGAAGTCTAAAGAATTATCGGAGCTTTTCTTCTGCTACTCTCCGATCCTAATTTTTAGCCTTCAAAGGCATATTAAAATCCGCTAACAATGTTGCTAGCAGATTTTATTTTTTACTCTATTTTTTTATTTCTGGATAGAAATGTCCTTTTAAATTTTTAAATCCTTGGAAATCTTCAAGCCATTGTCTATATATTTCATCAGGATCTAAATCTTTGAGTTGTTCAGGATACATCCATTTAGCCATATATACAGCTCCTATTAATTTAGATGCTCCACCATGTCCAAATTGTGACATTGTATACACATTATTATTTTTTACAGCTTTAATTTCATCCCAACCTGGACGTTTTTTAATATTTTCAATTGTTTTTTCCATTAATTCCTTAGAAGGTGCTTCATATAATCCTGTTCCCTTTATAGCTTTATCTGGAGTAACATTTTTAAATATAAAGTCTGGGTTTCTCTTTATTACCTCTTCTGAATCTACTTTTTTGCCATGCATGTCTTTAGTGGCATCTTCAAAAATGTTAACTCCGCCTGAATAGTTTATCATATTAGCATAATAATCTCCTGGAAAAGATGTATTATATTCTGTTGTGGATTCAAAATATACAGTTTTCTTTTTAACATCTTTTAGAGCTGTTTTTATGTACTCAATTGGTTCATTAAAGTATTTTATAAACTTTTCTGCTCCTTTTTCTTTATCAAACATTTTACCTATGTTAGTTACTTGATTTTTAAAATCTCCAGTATCATATCCTGAAATAACAAATACCTTTATTCCAAAAGGCTCTAATTTTTTTTCAGCCTCCTTATAAGATCCATTTGCAGGAAGAATTAAAACTTCTGCACCTAACTGAGCTATCTTTTCATAGTTAAGGTCTGTTGCACCTTTTCCAATAGTATTTTTAGGATCAAATTTTTTCCAATATTCTCTATCTTGTGCCGTTCCCATATCTACTGCAATTACACCATCTATTGCTCCACAAGCACGAATAAGTTCACTATTATACCTGTTAGCTACAACAGCTTTTTTTACTGGATGTGGAAGTTCTACCTTTCTTCCTACATTGTCCACTAATGTAATTGTTTTTGGTTTCTCTACTTGCTTCTCTGTTTTATCTTTTCCGCAGCCAGATAAAATTAAAATAGGCACTAACATTAATACTGCAATGAATTTTAAAAGTCCTTTTCTCATGATACATTCCTCCTAAGTAATATTTCTGTAAAGCTTTATGGAAGGAGATTACTATTTTTATTCAATAAAAAAAGACTACACAAAGCAGTAGTCATAATTTCACACAAATAAAATCTTATAACTGCTACCTCCCACCGAGATGAGTAATTAACATTATAAGGCAGGTCTCCTGACTTCAATTTCATCCTACTACCCTGCCTTCCCGATTAAGCAATCAGTGGCTATAAGGGTTCGTCCATTTTACAGTAGCGGGGGCTGTGTGGTTTTAACCAACTTCCCTATTAATTACATGTGTAAACCTTATAAAGAAATATTAAGTTTTATTTCCTAATCAATACTAATATAAATAATTATGTTTGTCAATGAAATTATTGTCAAAGATTGTGTTAAGTTTAGTAATTTTCGTATATTAGTTATATTTATAGTCTGTAAATGACTTTACAATACAACTTTTCCTGGGGATATCTAACATTCCCCAGGAAGATTAAAACTTACTTCCGTATCTTAAAATCTTAATTGTATTATAAAATTTAAATTTACATTTCTAATTTTAACTTTGCCTATAGCTTTTGATTCTGTTTGAGATTCTTCATCATTGTTTATAGTTTCTCTTAATAGTTCTGGTAACTTATCTAAATTTGATACTTCTTTTTTATCAGTAGTATTGTTACCTTCTCCATTTGAACCAAAACCTCCAGAATTTATATCTGGTACAATCAATATATTTTTGTTTCTATTATATCCAAAAGCCACTGCTGTAGAATCTAAATCATCTTCATAATAGTGTGTTAATCCTTCACTCATAGACTATCCCCCCTTATCTTAATTATGTTTTTCAAAAACACTATATTTATATTGTGGTTTTTGTGCTTAAATTCTTCTATTGTACAATTTTCTTTTTTATCTTCTTCTGTATCATTACTTTCTTTATCATCATTTTCAATTATATTATTAATAAAAATGACATTCATATTTAAATTAGAATACTCATCAAATTTATCACATAATTTCATTGCATCTTCAACATATTCCTCACTAGTTAAAGTCCTTTTTGAATTTTTTATAACTATAAAATTTATATTTCCTTGATTTGAAAATTCACATATGGAATCCTTTTCTAACATTTTATTACCCTCTTTATTTTTATTAATATACTAAAAACTTATAAAGAAATTCCTAGGTTCGAGTGAAATTTACTTATTAAACTTATTCTCCCTATCTGAATTTTATTATGTAGAAATTACTATAGGATTATATTCCTATAGTAATCTCTAAATAAACTAATTTTACAATGTTATTATAAGGTTTAGATTTACGTTTTTTATATTAGCTTTGCCAACAGCTTTAGATTCTGCTCTAATTTCTCCATCATCATCTGCAAATGCTTTCATAATATCATCTAAAGTATTCCTATTTCCATTTAATCCATTATTTCTTAAATCATTAGCTCCAAAGCCACCATTATTAGGAACAACTAATATATTATAATTTTCATTATAAGCAATAGCAGCTGCATTAGCCTCTAATTCATTTTCATTTTCATTTTCTGGTCTAGGTCTAGGTGGACAATATCTTTTTAATTCTCTATCCATTATATATCCCTCCTTTATAAGATTATGTTTCCTGAATATTTTTAACTTTGTTAACATAACTCACATACTATTTTATAAATAAAAAATGTCCTATTAATCTCAATATGTATTAATAAGAACATCCTTTTTAATTATTGTATTTTTTAATATATAACTAAATTTGTTTTTCTTAATATATAATATATAAAATTTAGAAATATGATACTAAAGTTTAAAATATATTTATGTTATTATGCCAAATAGTTATTTATAGAGATTATCATTTTATCTATTACTAAAAAGTTTTCATTAATAGTTCTTATTAACTTATTTAATTTATTAACTATTAACCTATGCAAAACATATTATAGTTATAGACTAGAATAAATTAGCCTTTATAAATTAAGGAGGATTTTTATGGATAATTTAGATATATCACAAAACAATCATGATTCAAACACATCTAACAAGAATTCTACTATTGTTAAAAATAGATGGGATGATATTTCTTATCCAAATAACAACTGTAATGTGTGTAATAATTGTAGGAGCTTTACCCAAATGGGTGAAACACCTGCTGCTGGAAGTTGGCCATTAACTTTTTTTAAAATAGAAAATAATAATTTTACAGATTTAAATGGAAATATAGTAGCTTTTAATATCAAAACACCAGATGTATCTGATGATTTTTGTGGAAAAGAATTAGATACTGTAATTGAAATAGGCGAAAATTTAACAGAAAATGAAAAGAAAATTGCACACTATTGGGGATTTGGAATAGTGGAAAATCAAATTACTCCAATCCTGCAATGTCTTTTAAACACCTATTCTGTACCAGTAGTTTTAGCAACTAGAATTTATAAAATACTTTTTGAAGCCTTAAATGATGCTTTCGTTATTTGTTGGCATTTCAAATATTTATACCAAATTCCAAGACCTGTTCAATACGCACCATGTTTTACTCCTTATTTAAAAACTCCATCGCATCCTAGTTATCCGGCAGGACATTCTGTTAGTGCTGGTTGCATGGAAGTTATATTATCTTATTTCTTTCCATGCGAAAGAGAAAAGCTTAATTTATTAGCAGAAGAATGCTCTATTTCTAGGGTTTATGCAGGTGTTCACTATCCAATAGATGGAAGCGAGGGTTTAAAACTTGGTAGGAATGTAGCTTATAAAGTTTTAAGTCAAATTCAAAACGCCAAAGATATTTACGGTGCTGCTATAGATACTAAATATACTAACTATAAAAATGCACCTATATATCCTTTAGACTATACTCAAAAATGTATATGCTAATTTTCAAAGTTATTCTTTATAATAAGAGATTATAAAATAGCTCTATAGCCTATTTAATATATTGTGCCTTACCTTATAACAATGTAGATATTAACTCCTTAAAAACTAAGGGACAGCTAACAACTTTTATCCAAAAACGTTGTTAGCTGTCCCTAATTTATTATTTATATGCGTTATACATAATTTTCTCTGTTTCTTCCATTGATAACTTATAAGGGTCTACTGTAAACAATCCCCCCATAGTCTTATGTGCATTTTGGGCTAAACTTGGTATTTCTTCTTTTTTGATTCCATAACTGGACATTGTTAAATTCTGTACTTCACATTCCTGTTGTAATTTAATTAAAGCTTTTACAAAAGCCATTGGACGATCTTCTTCATTAAGAGAATCAACATCAATTCCCATAGCCCTTGCCATTGCTATAAACTTATCTGGTACTTTATTTGCAAAAAACGTATAATAAGCTTCTGATAACATAATTAATCCTGCACCATGTGGTAATTCAGGATGATTTGCACTAAGTGCATGTTCCATAGAGTGTTCAGATGTACAACTTGATGTTGATTCAACTAAACCTGAAAGAGTATTGGCTAATGCTACATTTGTACGAGCTTCTATATTCATTCCGTCCTTTACACATATAGGTAAATATTTTGCTATAAGTTCAATACTTTTAAGAGCATAAGCATCACTAATAGGTGTTGCTATATTGGCAATAAAACCTTCTGTTGCATGAAAAAGTGCATCAAAGCCTTGATATGCAGTAAGTTCCTTTGGCACTGAAAACATAAGTTCGGGGTCCACTACAGATAGCACCGGAAATGTATGTTCATTACCAAAACCTATTTTTTCATTAGTATCTTCTTTTGTTATAACGGTCCAAGGATCAGCTTCTGTACCTGTTCCAGCTGTAGTAGTTATTGCAACAATAGGAAGTGCACCATTTTCCACAGGTTTTCCTTTTCCTGAGCCACCAGAAATATAGTCCCAATAATCCCCCTCATTTTTAGCCATTACAGCAATACTCTTTGCTGAATCAATGCTGCTTCCTCCACCTAATCCTATAACAAAATCACAATTTTCTTTTTTGGCAAGTTCTGCCCCTTCCATAACATGACTCTTAATTGGATTAGGCAATATTTTATCAAATAGAATATATTCAATTCCTTTACTTGTTAATATTTTTTCAAGACGACTTAAATAACCATATCTTTTTACAGACTTACCTGCTGTTGTAACAATTAATGCTTTCTTACCTGGAAGAGGTTCTTTTTGGAGCTCATTTAACTTTCCAGGTCCAAATAATATTTTTGTTGGTATATAATAATTAAAATTCATAAAAATACCCCCTAATGTAATTATTTAATATTATCCAACTCATTATCTATAGTATAATAATATATATAAAACTGCACAAGAATGCACTTTATTGATAGAAAGTATCCTATAGGATACCTATAAACCATTTAAATTAGGAGTACAATTATGAAAAATGATATTAAGTCAAAAGAAGCTATCTGTGAAATTGAAGTAGCCTTTAGGGTTATTGGTGGCAAGTGGAAGCCTTTGATTCTATGGTTTCTTGGAGAATTTCATACTCTAAGATTTAGTCAACTTCAACATTTAATTCCAGACATAACTCACAAAATATTAACTAAACAATTAAGGGAACTTGAAGAAGATAATTTAATAGAAAGAAAAGTCTATGCTGAAATTCCACCAAAGGTTGAATACTCAATTACAGATAACGGTAAAGAAATTATTCCTATTCTTGATATGCTATGCAATTGGGCTTTTAAAAACAATCTTTTTGGCTATAATTTAAAATATAATTTATGTGAGGAAAGCTTAAAAAACATTGTATTACCAGATGATAATTAACAATATTTTATTGAAAACTAAAAGGTAAATCTATTAACTTTTAATAGCAAAAACTAGTGAACAAATCCCCCTGTGTTCTATCCTTTAAGCACAGAGGGATTTTAATTTCTATAAAATATTTATTTAATTATCAATGGTAATCTTCAATTTCTTATTAGCCTTGCAAAATTTAATCTTCTTTTCATCCATCCTATACATCTTTTAATTCCTTTAGCATATTTAAAATTTCCTTATACTCACTATCCAGCTTTTCTATATCATCAGTTTTAGAAGGCATAGAAAGTCTTCCTAATACTTCAGATAATCGATTCTGAAGAATCATTTTTTGCATTTTTAATTCACTTTTGTCTATATCCTTCTTCTTGTTTAAAGTTTGGAGAAAATCATCATAATTGCCATCATATATTGAAATTTTATGATTTTCCATAACCATAGTCTTATTCGCAACTTTATTTATAAATCTTCTATCATGAGAAACAAATAAAATTGTTCCATTGTATTCAGAAAACATTTTTTCTAAAGCTTCAACAGAATAAATATCAAGATAATTTGTAGGCTCATCTAATATTAATGTGTTTACATCACTTAAAATAATTTTTGCTAAAGATACTTTAACTTTCTCTCCACCACTTAAAACAGATACCTTTTTGTAAACATCATCTCTTTTAAAAAGCAGCCTTCCTAATATAATGCGTGCAAAGGTTTCATCATAAATACTATTATCTATAACGTTTTGGAGTATGGTTTTACTTTCGTCTAATATATTAAGTGTTTGGCTAAAATAGCCTATCTTTAATGCATTTGAAGTTACTATTCCCTCTTCACCATTTAAAATCATTTTTATCAAAGTTGTTTTTCCACAACCATTAGGTCCAACTAAGGCTACTTTACTACCGTTATATATCTGAAAAAATCCCTTTTCTAATATAAGTTTTTTATTAAAGGCTTTATTTATATTTTTACCCTCTATTAAAATTTTACTATAAACTCCTTCGGCAGCTTTAATGTCTAATTTAGTTTTTTCTAAATCCTTTGGTTTTTGTTTTACTTCTAGTCTATTTAATCTTGATTCTAAAGCTTTAGCTGCATTATCCAGATTCATTTTCCCTTTCTGTCCCCCCATTTTATGGAGCCTAGCTTCAGAATTTCCCATTCTTTTAGGTGTCCTTCTGATTGAATTGGATTTTCCCTTGGTTTTATCTATACATATTTCAAGTTTCTTTTTTTCTTTTATATATCTATCATATTCACCTTGTAACGTTATTTTTTCTAACTGCTTTTGCTTAATATATTCACTATAATTTCCATTATATAATTTGACTTTTCCATTATCTAGTTCAAGTATTTTATTACAAACATTATCTAATAGCTCTCTATCATGGGACACAATCAAAATAGAACCTTTATAATTTTTCAGTTTCTTTTCCAGCATTTGGATTCCTGCTATATCGAGATTTGATGTAGGTTCATCAGCCAAAAGTATACCGCTATTTTTATCAAATGCATTTTGGATTTTAAGCTTTGTTTTTTCCCCACCGCTCAAGGTATTCTTTTCATTTTCCGAGATATTTTCAGGCTCATCTATTTGAGTTATATAAGAATAACTTTCATACATTTTTATCGAACCTTCATCGCAAAAACTTTTATTGCAAATAATATTCAATAAAGTACTCTTGCCGGCACCATTTACACCTACTATACCTATTTTGTCTCCACTATAAACTAGTAAATTATCAATGTCCATAATTAACCTATCACCATAATATTTTTTCACCTTATTTATTTCTAATAACAACATAAAAAATCCCCTCCATTTTATCTGGAGAGGATAATGAGCTTGTGTAACCATATTCATAAAATATAATTATAGCCATATTTATGTATAGAGCGCTCCTTAATTTCAAGTATAGTTTTCTTATACAAAAATACAGTATTTTATTATATATATGAACATAAACAGATTTCTAAGCTTCAGAAGAAGTTTTTACTCCCACTGAAGCTTATTAACAGAATTCTTAGGAGTTTTACTCCTTAGAAGTCGTTATCCTTTAGGGGAAATCGTTATCCAGGGACTATCTGCTCTAATACTTCCACTTTAAAAAGATGAAAGTATTAGAGCGGATAGTCATCGGATAAAAATAAGGGTATACACTACCATTAATCCTCTCCAGAACTGTAAAAAAGCACAACAAAAAAACCTTAACAAATTGCATATTTCTTGGTTATTTTTGTGATGAAATTTGTTCTAAAAAGGATTACATTCTCATATCTCTAGTACCTTACCCTTTCATGTTTAATAATATGTAAATTATACTACTATATTTAACATTAATCAATTAAATGTAATAATTTAACATCGTACTGTATATTTGGTATTATGTATTTATAGAGATTTTTATAAAGAAATATAAAAAAGAGGCAAACATATGAACATAAAGCATAGAAATATTATAGAGGAGGTATTATATGTTTAAAAATATTATGGATCATATAAAAACAATGGGTATAATGCTGATAATAAATATAATTATATGTTTCTTAATATGGATTACAAAAAGCAATAAATCCTTAGAAAGTTTAAGCAATATACTTTTTTACTCTTCAGGTATATTAGTAATTATTACAGCTTCTTCTGCAATGGGTAATCTAAAGCATAGTATTACTGATAGATATTATTCATATATTGGTTCAACAAAAAAAGGCAAGGAAGATAGTATAAGACTTTATATGAAACTACAGGATAAATCCATGAATTTTTCAATAGTATTAAGTTTAGTTGCAGCTATTACCATTGGTATAAGCTTATTAATATTAAAATTTTAAGAGACGTATCTGGAGTAAGCATTCATATTAAGTAAACTCTATCTAAATCTAAGAATCACTTCAGTATCTCTATTTACTAATTTACAATAATAAGATTGCCACAAAAATACCCATGAACTTAATTCTTTTAAGTGCATGGGTATTTATTGTTAACCACCTATTAACTTCCAATTATTATCTGCCTTTTCCTCTATTCAGCAGCCTTAAAGTTATATATTGGTGTTATCTTTTGGACTATCTCTACAGTATCCTTAATGTTATCCATTATTTCTTCCATTGGCTTATATGCAAGCGGACATTCGTCAAGAGTTTCTTTATTTACTGATGTTGTAAAAATCCCCTGCATGGTCTTTTTATATTGATTCAATGTAAATGAATTTTTAGCTTGGGATCTACTCATAATTCTACCAGCACCGTGAGGGGCTGAAAAATTCCAATCCTCATTTCCTTTTCCAATACAAATAATACTACCATCACGCATGTTTATAGGAATTAAAAGTTTTTCCCCTTCTCTTGCTGAAACTGCACCTTTTCTTAAAATCATATTTTCTGTATCAATGTAATTATGAATAGTAGTAAACTCTTCACTAACCTTAAGCTTCATCCCCTTAATTATTTCATGGAGCATAGCTTTACGGTTCAGGTCAGCAAATCTTTGTACAATTCTCATATCATGAATATAATCTTTAAAAAGTTCACCAGATACATAAGCTAAATCTTTGTTATTACCATTAAATGATTTATGGGCTTCTTTTTGATAAAGACTTGCAACTTCATGTCCTAAATTACGACTACCTGAGTGAATAACAATATATATACTTCCATCATTATCCTTATTAGCTTCTATAAAATGATTTCCTCCACCTAAAGTTCCAATACTTTTTCTAGCTCTAGAAATATTTATTTTTTCCTTACATTTAAGTTCATTTAAATCAATTTCATCAATAAATTTATGTTCCTTGTCTCTTATTTTAAAACCACATGGAATTTTTTCATAAATTAGTTTATCAAGCTTTTGAGGCTCAATACGCTTATTTTCAATTTTTATAACTTCCATTCCACATCCTATATCAACACCTACAAGATTAGGAACAACCTTATCATCAATTGTCATTGTGGTTCCTATAGTACACCCAACTCCACAATGTACATCTGGCATTATTCGTATTTTACTTCCTTTTGTAAATTCTTCATTACATAAAGTTTCAATCTGTTTAGTTGCACCATCCTCAATATTATCTGTATAAACAATTGCCCTATTATACTTACCATTTATTTCAATCATACTACACCCCTAATATATTATCTTTTTCTAGTCCACATCAATTGTTATTTTAGTTTTTCATACTATTATCTCTATTATAAGTATAGAAAAGACAGTTATCAACTAGAACCAACTATAATTTCTATTCTAAAAACTTAGGAACAGTTATGAACTTTTCCATAGAAGTTTTGCTAAAAGCTTAAAAGTCATTAACTGTTCCTATAAATATAAAATTATTCTGTAGTGCAATCTGATGATAAATTCAACTTTAAATTTTTGCTAAAGTATTTCTTACATGCCAGCCCTTCATAGATAATCATTAAAATCCATCCAACAGCAATAGCATAACATACACTTAAAATTCCTACATATGGTGCAAGCATATATGAAAGTACAACCCTTACAACGATTTGCATGAAAGTTGCATTAAGTGTTATACGAAGTTTGCCAACCCCTCTGAATAACCCTTGGAAAATGTTGCAGAATCCTGAAAGCACATAGAAAATAGACATTAATTTTAAGTAGGATATTCCTATTGATATAACCTCTGTTTCGGAACCTGGCACAAACAACTTCATAATTCCTTCTGCACCTAAAAAAACAATAAATGAGGTAACTACACTATATGCAGTCATTATTATATTACTCTTCTTGAATCCTTCAATTATTCTATTCCACTTTCCCGCTCCCTTATTTTGAGCAGAATAAGTAGCAACGGAAGCAGCAAAAGCGTCTGCAGGAGATAGCATAAAAGCATCAACTCTTGTAACAGAATTGTATGCAGCTATGGCATTAGTTCCAAATGGATTAACTACTCCTTGAACCAATAATCGTCCAATATACAAACAAGTTTGCTGTAATGCAGTGGCCCAACTATATTGTATAGTTTGCCTTAATAAAGGCTTGTCTATAACTAATTCCTTTGGAGTTAACCTGATTAAAGGAATCTTATTATAAACATATAATATACAAAGTGCAGATGATACTCCCTGAGCAATTACTGTTGCAATAGCAGATCCAGCCACACCAAGTCCAAAAACTACAACAAAAACAACACATAAAATAGCATTTAATATACAGGAAATAAGTAAAAAAATTAGAGGAGTTTTTGAGTCTCCTATAGCTCTAAGAACCGAGGAATAAAAGTTATATAAAAAGGAAAAGATTAGTCCCCCAAATATTATCTTTAAAAATATATCTGCATCATTTAAAATTTCCTCAGGAGTACCAGTTATTATAAGGAACCATCTAGATAGGAACATACAAAGTATAGATACTACTATAGTAAAAACTGTTCCTGCAATTAGAGCTGTGGAAATTTCCTTTTTTAAATCTTCATATTTTGCCCCTCCAAAAAGCTGAGCCATAAGTACAGATGTGCCAATACAAATACCAAATATAAAGAAAATTGCAATTGACATGATAGGGTTAGCAACCCCTACTGATGCTAAAGCATTTTTCCCAATAAATCTTCCAACTATTATAGCATCTGTTGTATTATAAAGTTGCTGAAATATATTTCCAAATACCATTGGAATAGCAAAAGTTATTAATATTTTCGACGTATTTCCTTCGGTCATGTCGCCTTTCATAATTTAATCCTCCGTCCCTTTATTCGCCTTATTTATTTTAATTTATTGAATTATATCATAGATGATAATATAATAAAAATACGAAATTATGATACATACTATATAAAATTTTATATAGTTTAGAAGGTGAAATTATGGATATAAAAGGACTTACCTTTTTCACAACTATTGTTGAGGAAGGAAATATTACAGCTGCTTCAAAAAAACTTCATATAGCACAACCTGCACTTAGCAATCATTTAAAGCTGCTAGAGGAAGAACTTGGCGCCAAGCTTATGCATCGTGGTTCAAGAAAAATGACTCTTACAGATGCAGGTAAAATACTCTATAGAAAAGCAAAACATATAACAGAACTTACTGAATCAGTTCATAAGGAAATTGCTGATTATAATAATGGCCTAGCAGGAACTCTTAAGATTGGTTTAACTCCGATATTTGATAGTACACTTTTAAATGGTAAGTTAATCAGTTTTAACAAAGAAAATCCCCATATAAAATATGAATTGTATGAAGGAAGCACCTTTGATATTCTTGAACTGTTGTTTAATGGAATAATAGAAGTAGGCATAATTAGGACTCCTATTAGTACTCAAGGATTAGATGTTTTATATTGTGATATGGAACCTATGATTGCCTTGTACTCATTAAATTATGACCTTTCAAATGATACTAATTCAATTGTCATAAAAGATTTGAGGGATAAACCTATAATAATAACTCGTAGACTTGAGAAAATTTTTACATCTGCTTGTTTAGATATAGGCTTTGAACCTGATATCTTTTGCCTAAATGATTATTTGCCAGTAAACCTTTTATGGGCTGAAGCAGGACTTGGTATAGCTATCGTTCCCTTATCTGCATTGAATCTTGTAAAAGATACAAATTTAAAATATAAAATAATCAATGAGCCTTCACTTTATACTCAAAACGCAATTATCACAGTAAAAGATAGATATCTATCTACCGTTTCTAAAAAGTTTCTAGACAATTTTAAATTATAGAGTACAAATCAATAATAAGTTTAATAAATAGTTCTTCTCTCCCCATACAGGCCACGCCGTTATTCTTCACGGTGATGGCCTTTTATTATAGATAAATTTTAGCGTTAATAAAATTCTAATCATTTCTTTACCATTTCTTTATTTTTCCTTAATACTTCCATAAGTAAATGTTAAGTAAGTATTAATATGTCTTCGATATAATCATCTTATAGATATATCAAAGGTTTGCTCTATTAAATGTATTTTAGTTCTTATATATCTACCTTACTAAATAGTAAGATAAAAATCACCTTTCTGTAAGTTTGAAACTTTATAATTATAGTAAAAATAAGAAATATTTTCACTTACAGAAGGTAATTTATTAAAATAGAAAGGATTTGATTAAAAATGAATACAAATCAACTTACAACATCATATGATGCTCAAAAGGAAAGCAAAAACGAAATGGATCAACAATGTTCATGCCGTAAAAAAAACGTGGCTGTATTATTTGGAGGATGCTCTACTGAATATGAAGTATCACTTCAATCAGCTCATGCAGTAATTACCCACATGGACAAAAATTTATATACTCCTATTTTAATTGGCATTACTAAAAAAGGTGAATGGTACTTATATGAAGGAGAAATTGACAATATCTTAAGTGATACATGGTCTTCAGAAGAAACCTGTATACCAGTTATGGTTTCTCCTAGTAAAGAATTGCATGGTATCGTGATTTTTAGAGGAAAAAAAGTAGAAACCAAATCCTTAGATGCTGCTTTCCCTGTGCTTCATGGAAAAAATGGGGAAGATGGTACGGTTCAGGGAGTTTTAGAACTAGCGGGTATTCCTGTAGTAGGTTGCAATACCTTATGTTCCGCACTGTGTATGGACAAAGATATGGCACACAGAATTGTCAATGCTGCTGGCATAAAGATACCATGTTCCTTTGTTATTAGCAAACAAATGGGGGCTACCATTGCATTAACACAAGCAGAAAATCTTCACTATCCTCTATTTGTAAAACCTGTAAAAGCTGGTTCATCTTTTGGTATAACAAAAGTCTGTAATAGAAGTGGCCTTCCAGAAGCAATTGAAGAAGCCTTCAAGCATGATGATCGAGTAATAGTTGAAGAAACTATAAACGGTTTTGAAGTAGGATGTGCCATTTTAGGTACGGATGAGCTCATTGTTGGTAATGTAGATGAAATAGAATTATCACAAGGTTTCTTTGACTATACAGAAAAATACACTTTGAAAACTTCTAGTATTCATGTTCCAGCTAGAATTCCTCAAGAAAAAGCAGAGGAAATTAAAAAAGCAGCTATTACAATTTATAAAGCATTGGGGTGCAGCGGATTTGCAAGAGTAGATATGTTCTTAACACCAGATGGTGATATTGTGTTTAATGAAGTAAATACAATACCTGGCTTTACCTCTCACAGCCGTTATCCAAATATGCTAAAAAGTATTGGACTATCTTTTGAAGACATTGTAAAACAACTTATCCAGTTGGCGGTGATCCAATGAAAACTTTAAAACTTCATAATAAGGATATATACCGTGGCAGCCTTATTCTGGTAAATAAGCAATATCCTATACGCATGAATATACCAGCACAAAACCTTGCTTCTATAAATGGTGAAAAAAATTCTATTCTTATGGAAACAAGGGTCAAAACTATACTAAAGCAATGTATGGATGCTCTTTTTTGCACAAAACAAATTGTTGCTGTCAGTGGCTTTCGCTCGCTCCATGAGCAAAAAGAAATCTATGAAAATTCTTTGATGGAAAACGGTAAGGAATTTACAGAAAAGTTTGTTGCTCTTCCTAACCACAGTGAACATCAAACTGGTCTTGCTATTGATCTTGCAGAAAACAGACCAAATATTGATTTTATAAGACCATATTTCCCATATAAAGGTATTTGCCAGAAATTCCGAGAAAAGTCTCCCCTATTTGGTTTTATTGAAAGATATCAAAAAAGCAAAGAAAAAATAACTGGCATTTCCCATGAACCTTGGCATTTTCGCTATGTTGGTTTTCCTCATTCTACAATAATGACAGAAAAAAAACTGTCACTTGAAGAATATGTAGAATTACTTAAACAGTATCCATATAAAAAGCAACCTCTAATTTATCCTCTTGAAAATTGTACAGTAGAAATATCCTATGTAAAAGCAGCAGCTTGTAATGAAACAACAATAGATATACCAAATAATACTACTTATCAGATTTCAGGCAACAATATGGACGGCTTTATTGTAACAACCTGGAGAAATAAGAGTGAATAAAAGAAACTGCTATGCGGGAATAGACCATTTTAGAATAATTGCAGCTTTGCTAATTGTTGCTATACATACTTCTCCATTATCTTCAATTAATAAAACATTAGATTTTATCATTGTTCGTATCTTTGCCCGTATAGCTGTACCATTCTTTTTAATGACAACAGGATATTTTTTACTTCCTAGATACATGGCAAAAAAAAATGGTGATTGGTCTGCAGTTCATAGATTTATCAAGAAAACCTGTACACTATATGGTATAGCCATTTTGCTATATTTACCTGTTAATTTTTATGCAGGCCATTTTACAGGTAAAAATTTCTTTAGCATTGTTATAAAAGATCTTTTATTTGACGGAACCTTTTACCACCTATGGTACTTGCCTGCTTCTATAATAGGTATCTTAATCATCTGCCTGTTATGCCGCAAATATTCTTTAAAAACTGTATTGATTATTTCAAGTATCCTATACATTATTGCCTTATTTGGTGATAGCTACTATGGTATTGTGTCACAAATTTCTTGGATACAATCCATATATGATTTTCTTTTTACTTTTAGCTCCTATACAAGAAATGGTATTTTTTATGCTCCAATATTTCTTTTTATGGGCTATATAATTGCAAAAAGTGGTTGTTGTCAAAAGAAATTTGCCACTATAAGCTTTTTAATTACTATATTTCTAATGACCATAGAGGGGCTCGTACTACATAATATGGGGCTCCAAAGACATGACAGCATGTATATTTTCCTACTTCCATGTATGTTTTTTCTATTCCAAATACTTCTTAACCAAAATGGAAGGTCATTACCAGTATTACGCACAATTTCTGCATGCATATACATAATTCATCCATTGTTTATCATTGTTGTGCGTGGAATAGCAAAAGTAACTGGATTAAGTTTTTTACTAATTCACAACAGCGTTATTCACTACATTGTTGTATGTATATTTTCTATTATTTTTTCTATAATGGGGGCATTTATAATGACACTTAATAAAAAATCTAATTTCTATAAAGGTAGAGCATGGATGGAACTTGACTTAAATGCTTTACGCCACAATGTTGAAGCTTTAAAAAAATTACTACCAACAGGCTGTGAACTTATGCCAGCAGTTAAAGCTGATGCATATGGACATGGATCCATAAAAATATCACAAGAATTAAATAAACTTGGAATTAAAGCCTTTTGTGTAGCTTCTGTAACTGAAGGTGTCACATTACGCCAAAATAATGTAAAAGGTGAAATTCTAATTTTAGGCTATACACATCCATCTCAATTTTACTTATTAAAAGAATATGAATTATCGCAAACAGTTGTAGATTATAAGTATGCTAAACTTCTCAATGAGTATGGGAAAATCATAAAGGTACACATCAAAATTGATACGGGTATGCACCGTTTGGGCGAACGTCCTGAAAATATATCCCACATTACAAAGATGTTTGAATGTGACAATTTAAGTATCCAGGGTATTTTTTCTCATTTATGTGTATCTGATAGTTTGGATAAATCTGATGTAGATTTTACGTATCATCAAATTCAATGCTTTTATGAAACCATTGAACAATTAGAAGCACTTGGTTACTCATGTCCAAAAAAACATATTCAAAGCAGCTATGGTTTACTAAATTATCCTGAATTGAGTTGTGATTACGCAAGAGTTGGAATAATATTGTATGGTGTATTAAGTACCGCAGAAGACCGTACAAAGTCTGCAATTGATTTACAACCAATTCTTTCAATCAAAGCAAGAGTTTCCATCGTCAAAGAACTTTTACAAGGGGAGGCTGTAGGATACGGCTTAGAATTTACAGCTCCTAAAGATATGAAAATCGCTATTGTATCTATTGGCTATGGAGATGGCATTCCACGCAGTTTATCTAATGGAAATGGTAACGTGCTTATTAATGGAGAAATGGCACCTATAATTGGACGTATGTGTATGGATCAAACCATAATTAATGTTTCAAATATACCCTCTGTTAAACAAAATGACATTGCAGTTATTCTTGGAAAATCTGGTGACGCAGAAATAACCGCCTATGACATTGCTAGTCATGCAAACACAATCACCAATGAAATACTAAGTAGATTAGGCAACCGATTATGTAAGGTATATTGCTATAAATAAATATCTATTTTCTATATAAAATACAGAGAGGACTTTTGCTAATGAAAAATTCTCTCTGTTTATTAATCATTCCATATTCTTTTACTGCCATAAATGACCGGTAATTTGTAAACTTACTCAATTTGAAATTTTTCATAACGACGTAATAAAAAGATTATCCTTTACTTTTCACTATATCTATGCTTCCTTATCTATTAAATACTTCTCCTTTAAATGCTTGTCCTTATCCTGATTATTTCCTTTTGCCATAGATAAAATTATAACTGTAGATATAATACATGCTGTTCCTATCCATTGTGCTATTCCAAGGGGAACTTGTAACCATACAACAGATAGTAATGCTGCCGATAAAGGTTCCATGGAAGATAGTACACTTGCTTCTGTTGGTTTTATATATTTTAAGCTTTGGAGATAGCAACAAAAAGCAACTAAAGTTCCAAATATAACTACAAATATAACAGCAACCATAGAACCAACACACCATTCACCTGTAAAATTCCAAGGTTGATGGACAAAACTAAAAGCTATTCCACCAATAAGCATGCCCCATCCGGCTATCAGTATTGATCCCCATCTGGCAAGTAGATGACGCGGATACAATGTATAGAAAGCTGCTGCAAAAGCAGAAATAATTCCCCAAAACAATGTTTCCTTAGAAATACATATACTGTTAATATTACCTTTTGTAATAATAAGGAATGTACCTAATATAGCTAAAACAATTGCAGTTAGCTCCTTCATATTTGGTAATTTCTTAGCCAAAATAGTTAAATAGCAAGTAATTATCACTGGTGATAAATATTGAAGTATGGTTGCTGTTGCTGCATTTCCATATTTAATAGCTGCAAAATATGCATACTGCACCCCTATCATTCCTACAACACCATAAAGCATAAGGCTAAATGCGTCATGTTTAGTTCGCCATATTTTCCATACATTCTTATCACCTTTCATTAAAGAATATACTAATAATATTATTCCTGACACTAATAACCGAATCACAACAAGCCACTCTGTGCTAAATCCTTTTTCCTGAAATAAATATTGAGCAACAGTACCTGATACTCCCCATAACATTGCTCCTATAATTACAAGTATTATTCCCTTTGTCCTAAGTTCAAAATTCACCAAAATTTCACTCACTTTCCTTATAATCTAAATAATCCAATGTAGATTTTACTATGTAATGAGCATACTTTCAACCCATATTATATATAAATAAAATGGGTTGAATTGTTTAAAAATCGCGTAAATGGATTAATTTCCACCACACTTTCAGTATAACACTTGTCTAAAAATCTGCAAATTATTAATTCCATCCAACATATATATCTAAAACATTACTTAAATACCCTAAAATATTATGTTATTCTTCATAAAAGTGATTTTTTCAACTAGAACTCCCTCTGAACGTATGGTATAATTTACTAAATGACATTGGTTTTAAAACCATATAATTTAAGGAGGAGTAAACTTATGCTATTTAAATCAAAAAAAACACCTTGTTATGAGGCTGAACAAATTATAGATTATGTTAATAACCGTATAAATGGTCAATTAACAAAAAAACCTGATATTAAATATGGTATTCATATTAAAATAGCTGATTGTTTTGAAAAACTTTTTGCTAGTGAAGAAAATTTAGCCCAGTCTGCAAAAAAAATTATTCAAATAGGTGCGGATATAAGTAACTTTGATTCTGAAATGGGTCATATATCAAGCTCACTAACTGATTTTGCTAAAGACATGGCTGAAGTTAGTCAATCTAACTTGGCTATTGTTGAAGAAACTACTGCTAGTATGAATGGAGTTAATGAAACTATTAATGTTGCAACAAATACTCTTAACACCATTTCAAATTCATCCTCAGACCTTATGAAAAGTAACGTTGAAGGACTAAATCAAGTAGAAGAACTTGGTGTAATTAAAGAAAACGTTGTAAACAATGCAAATGTAATGAGCAGCAATATAGATTATTTAGTGGAAATGGCTAATAAAGTTAATGATATTGTAAGCATTGTAGATTCAATAGCGGAAAAAACAAATCTATTAGCTCTTAATGCTTCTATAGAAGCTGCTAGAGCAGGGGAACATGGTAAAGGCTTTGCAGTAGTTGCCGATGAAATCAGAAAACTTGCAGATGACACTAAAGTAAACCTTGATGGTATGAAATCTATAATGTCAAATATACATAAAGCTGCTGGCGACGGTAAGACTAGTATGGATAAAACAATTTCAGAAACAAATAGAATGAGTGAGAAAATTGATACTGTTAAAGTTACTATAGAAAAAAATGTTAACCTACTAGGTCATACTGTTGAGGATATAAAAGTACTAAATAACTCTCTAAGCGGCATTAATGTTTCAGTAAATGAAATTAATAAAGCAATGGAAATATCAACTGTAGATGCTGAAAAACTAAATAGCATGACGGAAGACATATACAAAAGTTCCGTTGAAAGTTCAGAAGAAGCAAGAAAAATTTCTAGAATTGATGCTGAGTTATCTCAAATAGTTAAAGGCATGTTATCTCATTTAAAAAACAGCTCACACTCATTAAGTAACAAAGAGGTCCTTGCTTATCTAGAAAAAGCAATAACATCCCATAAAGACTGGCTAGCTAACTTAAAAAAATCTGTAGATGATATGGAAGCACACCCTATTCAATTAGATGGAACTAAATGTGCCTTTGGACATTTCTATTATTCAATCAGTGTAGATAATCCAAAGATTACTGAAAGTTGGAAAAAGCTTGGAGAAATACATTTAGATTTTCATAAACTTGGTAAGAGAACAATGGATTCTATTAAAGACAATAATTTGGAAACTGCTAATAATTTTTATAATCAAGCTGAGGAATTATCTTCTAGTATATTCAAATTATTAAATGAAATTATGGAAGATATTAAGGGCCTTGACTCAAAAGGTGAAAAAATATTCAACTCATCAAATACTAGTTGCGAAAGCTGCACTGATTATTGTAGCTGCTAACATATAAATTTATAAATACTTTTATACATATAAGGGATAGTTATTAACTTTTGTAACTATCCCAAATTATTTTGTAAACTGAAGCCAAGAATATTATTGTACCTTTTTTCAATTTTTTTAATATAATAATGTAATAATAATACTTTAAGGTGTTTATATGTTTTTTAGAATACCACAAGAATTAACTAACCCTTCAGATAAAATGTATATTCTCCAAACTAAGGTTGCTGACGTAAACGGCGATGGACTTGATGAAACTTTAACACTTACAGGTAAAAAACCTTATGGCGAAAATGGTTTTATCGATGATTTAACTCTTACTGTGGAAAACAAAAAAACAGGAACTAATATAATAGTTAAACCAAAGGAAAATTCCGGATTTGATCCAAATTTATTTATTGGAAGATTCACTGATGATAAAACTCCTCAAGTATTCTTATCTATAGCTTCTGGTGGTAGTGCCAACTATTATTTCAATTATATTTATTCCTTTAAAAACAATATAGAAAAACTTATTTTTGATTTTGATAAATTTAATGATGAAAATGACTATAGTGCAGTATATGAGGATTATTATAAGGTACGGGTTAAATCCACCGGCAAAAAGCTAGAAGGTATAATAGATCTTACAGCTATACGAGATAAAGAATATCTATCTAAAATTTATGATTCAAATGGCAAACTAAAAGAGCCAGAAACTGGAGGAGTGCTTTCTCTTTCATATTTATCCCCTTTGAGTTTAAATGGTTCTGAAATTTTTACCCTTCTTGCAGATCAAAGAATCATAGGAATTTACAATTCCGATACTTTAGGCTATGTAGAATCTATTTTACAATGGAATAAGGATAAATTTTCACCTATTGCAACACGTCTTGTTGTAAAAATGTAAAGGGGATGGTTATTCACTAAAAGAACATCTCCCATTTTCCCACAACCTTAAAGGACATTTATTGAATTTGCTCTAAAATCCTTATCTAAAACTTATTGATTATTAATACTTTATATGTTAACATTTAAAGTAAGTAAATTACTCATAAAAACCGTTAAAAGGGAGTAGCTGCTCATATTTATATATATGAGTGATAAAGTCAACATACTGGCCTTTGTGCCTGGCTTTATCGTGACTTATTTTGTCAAGTGAGACTTTTAGCACAATGATTTTTTCATTGTGTTGAAGGTCTTTTTTAGTGTAAAAAACACTAAAAAAGATTTTCAACATAATGAGTTGTCGTTGTGTTAAAAGTCTTTATTTTTTTAAAATAATTTTAGGAGGTAGAAAAATGACAGCATTTATTAAAGCCTTATTCCTTGTAGTTGTAGCAGAAATGGGTGATAAGACGCAATTACTTGCTATGGCTATGGCTAGTAAATATAAGGCTAAACAGGTACTAATAGGAGTTTTTATTGCAACAGTTTTAAATCATGCTCTTGCAGTGGCAGTAGGCAGTTATTTAGGTAACTTCATACCAATGGATACTGTTAAAATTGTAGCGGCTATATCTTTCTTAATTTTTGGTCTGTGGACTTTAAGAGGAGATAAAATTGATGAAGATGATGAAAAAAAGAGTTCCTTCGGCCCAATTGTCACAGTAGCTATAGCCTTCTTTATAGCAGAAATGGGTGACAAGACTCAACTTATGACTATAACAATTTCTGCTGAAAGTAATCAGCCACTTAATATTCTTATGGGAACCACTGCTGGTATGATGATTGCAGATGGTATAGGTATTATAGGGGGAGCATGGATGTGTAAACACATCCCTGAAAAATATATAAAATGGATGGCAGGAATAGTATTTATATTCTTTGGAACTCTAACCCTTTATAATTCTATGCCTTCTTCATTTATTACCCTAACATATATTATCCCTTATTTCTTAATACTTGGATTACTAATATACTTAATTGGTGTTAAATTTGCTTACCATGACCAAGTTTCTAACATAGTACAAACTAAAGATGATACTGAAAATAATGATGATCCTTTATCAATGAATTAATACTTAAAAATTTAAGGGGACGGTTATCAATCTTCCCCTTAAACTTTTGTGTAAAAACTTAAAATTTGATAACCGTCCCTTACTTTATATATTATATTTCTTTTTAACTTCATTCCCCTGACTATCGATTATAGTTAAATTTAATTTCTTAACAGGGCAATTTTCTAAAGCATCAACCCCTATTTCATAATTATTATCTTTCTTTTGAATAGAAATTTTAAATTGGAAATCCTGATTATCATATTTCTTTGTAATTCCGTCATCATCATAATAGTTATAGCATGCTTTATTATCTACAAAGGCTATTAAATCTAGCTCTTCATTATTCAAGTTATCCACACAATTGCTGTGTTTTCCTAGTACTAAAATTTTATTTTTCCTTATAAAAATAGGAGTAGCCTCTAATTCAACATCTATATAGTGATGCCCCTTAGATAAAACTTTAAAACTTCTGTCTTTATAAGATACCATATTCCAAAGGAGCATTTCCTCTGGTAAATAAACATATCTTCCTGATGCATTTTGTTTATAAACTGGAGCAATCATTAAAGAATCTCCCACCAAAAGCTGATCCTCTACTAAAGTTTCATCCTCATATTCAAAAGTAATAGGCTTAAAATAACATTCATCATTCTTGCAAGCCTTCATATATTCGCTATATATATATGGTATAAATGCATATCTATTTTCTATAATGATTCTTAAAATATCTATGGTATTTTGACTAAAATTATAAGGTTCTTGATTTCTAGTTCCCTTTGTAGAATGATTTCTGTAAAGAGGAGTGAATATACTAAATTCATTCCATCTAATTGCTAAATCCTCTGTACAATCACATCCAAAACCTACTGTATCCGCTCCCGAATAAAGGAACCCACAAAGATTTAAGTTTGGCATCATCTTTATATTCATTTCCAAATGACTCCACCAAGACTTGTTATCTCCTGTCCATATTCCTCCATATCTATGTGCCCCTATAGTAGATGCTCTAGAAAATATTAAAAATCTTTTATTAGAATCAATTTCCTCAAAAGCTTCTGCGGCGGACTTGGTCATATTATAACCGTATAGATTGTGTACTTTATCATGTCTTATAAGTTTTCCATCCATCTTATGATAAAAGCTTTCATAATCCTCTAGCCTATTGCCAATTTCTAAAAAACTATCCTTTAAATCAAAGAAGCTATATACATCTAAATTTTTATCTTTTGATTCATAGGCCTTATCTAAAGCCTTCTTTAAAGATTTCTCAGTATAAAAAATAGCAGGCTCATTCATATCATTCCAAAAACCCTCTATTCCTTTGTCGGTTAAATATTTATATTTTCTGCCAAACCAAACTCTTGCCTCTTTATTTAAAAAATCCGGGAAGTGTACTTTACCAGGCCATACCGCTGCTATAAAAGGTTCATTATTTTCATTTACACAAAAATATCCCTTTTCTACCCCTTCCTCATAAACCTCATATCCCTTTTCTATCTTTACTCCTGCATCAATTATAGGGATTAATCTTACCCCCTGGGACTTTAAATCCTTTACAAAGTTTTCAAAGTCATCATATGTTTCTTTATTTATAGTGAAATCTTTAAATCTTTCCATATAATCAATGTCCAAACAAACCCAATCTATTGGTATATCATTGTCTTTAAAACCTTTTACTACATTTAAAATATCTTCTTTACTCTTATATCCCCATCTACTTTGCTGATAACCAAAGGCCCATTTAGGTGCAATATAACTTTTCCCTATAAGTTTTCTAAAGTTTTTAGCTATTTCTTTTAAACTGTTTCCATCAATAATATAAACATTAAAATCATTTTCTGGTATCGTTATGCTCATTGAATCTTTCTTTGTATATCCTAAATCAAAAATTACTTTTCCCGGGCAATCAATAAATACTCCAAAAGTTTCTCTTCCCTGTATGATTAAAAAATTATGAGCTGCATAAAGTGATTTTCTATCTTCACTATGATCAAATTCATCGCTACAAAAGCTTTCGTATATCCATCCTCTTTTATTTATACCTCTAACATTTTCACCTAATCCATATATAATATCACTTTTTTCAAGTTCATAGGTAAGTTCATTTTCATCCCGTATTTGTAAATAAGGCATTTCACCTTTATTACTTTTCTCTATATTTAACACTACAGCTTCAGTATTGATAACGGTCCCGAAACAAAACTTCTTTATTCTCATAAGTCCCTTTCCCCTCCTACTTAACTGATCCTTGTACAATACCTTTTATTATGTGCTTTTGCATAACCAAATAGAATATCACAATAGGTATCATAGCTATAACTAAACCTGCTAAAGCTAAATTCCATCTCTTTGAATATTCTCCAAAGAAATAAAACATTTTTAAAGGTATTGTTTGCCACTCAGGCCTATTAATTACTAACTGCGGTAATAAAAAGTCATTCCAAATCCACATGGAATTTAATATAGCTACAGTTACTGTTATAGGCTTTAACAGTGGAAATACTATAATCCAAAAGATTTGAAATTTATTACACCCATCTATTGCTGCTGCTTCTTCAATTTCTATTGGTATACTCTTCATAAATCCGTGATATAAAATTACAGATAATGATGTACCAAAGCCTAAATACATAAACACTAATCCTACAGGATTTAAAAGATTAGCCTTCCCAGCTATTCTAACCAATGGCAGCATAACAGATTGAAATGGTATAAGCATAGAAGCCGAAAACATTAAAAATATAAATGTACTTACTTTACTTTTGGTTCTTACAAGCATCC
Source organism: Clostridium lundense DSM 17049 (assembly GCF_000619945.1). Taxonomy (GTDB): domain Bacteria; phylum Bacillota; class Clostridia; order Clostridiales; family Clostridiaceae; genus Clostridium_AO; species Clostridium_AO lundense. The sequence continues at coordinate 100,896 of NZ_JHVC01000003.1, forward strand.
AAGCTGCCATAGACGTAAATATTATTATAATTACTACAGAAAATACTGTTATTAAAAGAGAATTGGTAAATGATTTTATAAAATCTAGCTGCTTAAAAGCATTTACATAATTTTCAAGAGTAAAACTTTCCCCTGGCAGCCCTATTACATCTGTAAATAGTCCTTTTTGAGTTTTAAAAGAATTTACAAGCACTAAGTAAAAAGGAGAAATGAATATTATGCCTAATATTATGGATACTATGGCTGTCCAAACTTTATTTTTATTTTTCATTACATTTCAACCTCCTTTTTCTTACTGTAATACATTTGAGTTAACGTAATAGTTGCTACTATAATTAAAAATATTACAGCCTTAGCTTGAGCTACTCCAAATTTATTATACTTAAACGCAGCATTATATATATTCATAGCTAACATCTCTGTAGAATTATATGGTCCTCCTGCTGTAAGTGAAAGATTTTGGTCATATAGTTTAAATGAATTAGACAAAGTCAAAAATATTCCTACTGTAAATGCTGGAGATACTAAAGGAATTATTATATTTCTTAATATTTGTCCACTACTTGCCCCATCTATCTTAGCCGCTTCTATTACATCATCTGGTATGTTTTGTAATGCAGATATATATATTACCATCATATATCCTGACATTTGCCATGACATAAGGATTACAAGTCCCCAAAAACCTGTATTAGGATCTGCTAACCATCCTCTTAAAAAGTCTATTTTCAAAGTAGCACCTAAAAAATCAAAACCTTTAGTAAATATAAATTGCCATATAAATCCTAATATTAATCCTCCAATAAGATTCGGTAAAAAGAAGGTTCCTCTTAAAAAGTTTGAAATTTTTAATCCTCTAGTTACTAATAAGGCTAGTAAAAATCCAATAACATTTATTGTTATAACTGATACGATGGCAAATTTGACAGTAAATAAAAAAGATGTAAAGAAAACTTTATCGTTTTTTATAATATCTACATAGTTAGAAATCCCCAACCATTGCGCTTCGTTTCCTATTCCATTCCATGAAGTAAAAGAATATATTATTCCCATTATAACAGGTATTAAAACTACAACTGTAAAAGCAAATAGTACAGGTGCTACAAATATAACAAACCATTTTTTCGAATCCTTATTCATTTTTACACCTCCTTAAAACAAAAGGTGAAGGCTCCCAACCTCCACCTTTGAGCACTTACTTTTTTCTGCTCTTTTCCCACTGTGCCTTTGAATCTTTTACTAAGTCTTCCCAAGTCATTTTACCTGATAAGTATTTTTGAATATTTACACCTACTGTATTTTCACCCCAAGCTGTTGGATAACCCATAAATACCCAAGGTGTTGTTTTTCCTGCTTCTACATATCTTTGTATTGCTTTTCCTAATGAATCTTGAGGTTGGTAATTTTCATATCCTTTTAATGCAGGTATAAAGAAAAATTTATTAACTACAAAATCCTTTCCTTTATCTGAAGTATATAGCCAATTTAAGAAGTCTTTTGCTGCTGCTTTTGCTTTATCATTTTGATTCTTATTTATAGCCCAATGCATTGGTATTCCAACTGGTATACAATCTTCTTTACCACCCTTAATTGACATTGGTAATATATCTAAATTATCTGCAACTTTTTCCTCTATGGCTTTAACTCCTCCATAAATCCAGTTACCCTGCTGAATAATAGCAACTTTTTCAATACTTATTCCCTGATCTACTTGTGTTGAATAATCAATAGCATTTAATTTTTCTTTTGACTTTCCGTTAGGTGAGTAGTTAGCTTGAAGGTCTACAAGTTTTTGATATCCATCAGCATATTTAAATTGTAAAGTTTTTGATTTATATGCCTCTACGGAATTTTTAAACTCTTGTCCTATTGCAGCATTAGCAGTATGCAGTCCTGTAACCCATTTTTCCTTTGCTGGGAATTGAAATACAGCTTCTAATTTAGGGAAGGCTTTCTTTAATTCTCCTGATTTAATTTTTGCATCTAATTTTTTAACGGCCTCTTCTAATTTTGCATAACTATTTATCTTTGAACCATCTATGCCAGCAGCTTTAAAAATCTCTTTATTATATATTAGTCCATATCCTTCTACACTGTATGGCATACCATATACTTTTCCATCCATTGTAACTCCATCAAGCATACCTGGAAATGCCTTTTCTACCCAAGGTTCTTTTGTTAAATCTTCTAACTTAGCTTTCCAATCCTCTACATCCTGTGGTCCACCAACATTAAATACAGTTGGTTCTTTTCCTGATTGAAACTTAGCCTTTAAAGCTGCACCATAATCTTCTCCTCCACCAACAGTTTCTATGTTTATTTTTACATCTGGTTTTTCCTTCATATATTCTGCAGCAGCATTTTCAAATTCTTTTGCTACTTCAACCTTAAATTGAAATATGTTCACTTCTGTTTTGTCAGCCTTTCCACTACTTGCAACGTCACTAGACTTTCCACAACCTGTCATAGTAAATGTTAACATACTTGTTAGTGCTAATGTTAACGCTAAAATTTTTCTCCTTTTCATGAAATCACACCTTTCAATTTATTTAAATTTTACATATTGGAACCGTTTCCAATATAATTAAAAATATATATTAAACTGGTTTACAGGATTCTCCCTCCACCAATTTAGTATCTAATATAATGTGTTTATTCTTCCCATCTTTGTTCATTAGTGATAGCAATAATTCTACACTCATATGAGCCATTTTAGCTTTAGGTTGATACATAGTAGTAATAGATGGATTGTAGTACTTTCCTATATCCATGCCATCAAAACCCATAATTGAAATATCTTCTCCTATTTTATATCCACTATTAACAACAGCCTTAGCAGCTCCTATTGCCATTATGTCTGAAATTGCAAATATAGCTGTAATATCTTTTCTCACTTTTAATATTTCCATGGTTGTCTCATAGGCTCTCTCAAAACCATAATCTCCAACAGTTACAAGTTCTCCATCATAACAAATCCTATAATTGCTTAAAGCTTGTCTGTAACCTCTTATCCTAAGCTTTCCAACTCCTATATCGTCATAACTTCCTATTATTAATAATATTTTTTTATGTCCATTTTTAATAAGATATTCAGTAGCTTCATAAGCTGCTTTTTCATCCTGAATTCCTATAGACGAAAATTTATTAAAAGCTGTTTTTGAAATATTAGTTACTGAAGTAAGTACTACAGATACATCCAAACCCTTAAAACTATCATCACTTATATCTGTAAAATCTCCACCTAAACATATAACTCCCTGTAGTTTTTTTTCTTTTATAAATGTTATTAAAGCATTTACATCTTCTTTACTTTTTTGATCATAATATTGAAGTATCATAGTATAATCAGCTTGTTTTATTTTGTCACTCATAATTTTAACCATCTCTGAAAAAAATGGATTATATACTCCTTTTACTAATATACCTATACTTTTGGAATTATTCTTTTTAAGAATTCTAGCACTATTATTAGGTATATAATTATTTTCTTTTATTATTTTTAATATTTTTTTCCTTGTCTCATCTTTTACATCAGGATGATCATTAATAACTCTAGATACTGTGCTAACACTTACTTTGGACAATTTTGCTATATCTTTTATATCCATTAATCTTCCTCCAGATTTTATTGGTACCGTTCCCAAATCTTTTTACAAAAGTAATTATATATGTTAATCCGTCCCCTATATATTATATATTAACTCTTTTTCTATATATTTACAACCATTTTCCAAAAAAATTTAGGAGACAGTTAAGAACTTTCATTAAAACACTTCCCTAGAAGCGTAAAAGTCCATAACTGTCCCCTACTTTATTTTAAAAGGGGATAGCCTGTATCTATTTTCATATTAGCCATTGCTAACATAAAAACCAAATATTTTAATATATTAATTATTTACAATTTCAGTAGTTGAAACTTCATTAACTTTTTCAACAGTTTCTACTTCTTTTAGTTCCTCTAGATTTTCTGGTAATTTATCTATATTTTCTACATCAATAACATCACCATCTAGAGCACCCTCTTCAATCACATCTTTATCAACTTCAGCCTCAGATAAAATTACTAAGCTTTTAGAAACTTTTTCATTAATTACACCAGCAGCAAATAAAACAACTGACATTCCTCCATACATAGCTATTGATTCAAATACCCCTGGAAGCAATTGAACTGATATTAATTGTTTAATAACTTCAGTATAATTATATCCTTGAGCTACATATTGAGTAATAGCCTCTTTAAACATCATAATATTATTAATTAATGATGAAACTGCAATAAGAGCTACCACTGAACCAACAGTATATAAAACCTTTGTACTTATAGATTTTTTACATGTACTTTTTTCTTTGAATTTCATAAAAATTTATCCTCATTTCCGCCTAAAAAGGCTATTATATTATTAATGCAATAAGACCTCTTTTATATAGAAATCTCTCCTTAATTTAATTGCTATGTTTATGTTACTAATGAATTGTTACAGCTCAGTGACAATATTGTTAAGATTTTGTAATGAAATGTCTCATTTATTTAATTTAATGCAAAAAATAATAAAGAATAAACCTTCTTTAGATTTACTCTTTAAAATGTTGCAAAACGATTATTTTAGAATTTAAAACATTATATTACTATCTAAATATAAATAACTAGTCTTTTTCATATAACTTTCTTACATCTTTTAGCCCTCGTTCAATCTCAAGTTTTGAAAAATTACATTTTATAAGTTTAGCCTCATCCCACTTACTAAGTTCTTTATAGAAGAATACTGCGGTTTCTAAGTTTTTTTTAGTTTTCCGAAATTCTATAACTTCAAATAAAATATTTTCCGCTTCGTTAATTTTTCCTTCACTTATATATTTTTTTATCATAAACTCTAACAATTCATCTTCTGAAAGTGTCATATTATAATTCTCTATATCAATATCACTTTTCACAGCATCTTTTCCTGCAAAAAGAGCTACTGCCATTTTTGCCCCACCTTTTATAAGTCTAATAATATAATCCTCTTCAAACATTTAAACCTAAGTCCTTTCATTAGTTTTTCAAAACTTTAAATGTATAACAAATTAAAGCAATATAAATTATGATAGTAACAATGAATGGCCAATTTATTATTTTTTCTTCCTTCTCTTCTTTGCAAGCTAAAACTTCTTCTGCTGTATCTATTTTCATCATTTCTCCTATATGATTTTTCTTTAATTTTTTAACTAATAAATAAGTTAACACTGCACCTACAATTATAAAAACAACAAAAGTTACTATTATGCCTATTCTTTGTCCCACTGGCATATTTCTAAGTGATTGTGAGGCACCTGCTGCAGCTTTACCATTCTTTGAAACACTTAAAATTGCCTTTAAATAAATCATCTGTATTGAATTAACTAATCCATGACATAACATAGATGAAAAAATAGAGTTTGTTATTCTTACAAGATACACAAATATAAAACCTAAAACAAAAGTATATAAAAATCTTTGTAAATCATAATGCATAATTGCAAAATATACGGCTGTAGATACAGCCCCTTTTCTTATGCTAACATCATTATAACCAGATAAAACAATACCTCTAAAAGTTATTTCTTCTAATAAGGCTGGAACTATTCCTATAACCAATACTGTGATCCATAAAGATGAATTTACCACTGGATTACTGATAACCTGTCCAAAAGTATTAGGCATTATAAAAGCTGATAATCCTGATAACCCCATAACAAGTGGTTGAACTGTTATTGCTATAAGAATAATAAAAAATACATCTTTTACGTTAATTTTATTAAATCTTAATGTTTCTTTTACTTTAAGCTTTGTCATACCAAAATAGATAACTGCTGGAACTAAAAACAATACAATTTGTCCTATTATAGTAGATAAATATACAGAAAAATTATTTCTAACCATTACTATACCAATAGTAAAAGAAAATACAATTCCTAGTATAATAATCATCATTCCATAAAAATTTGATCTAAATATTTTTTTCATTTTAAAACTCCCCCTTCACTCCTTAGCAAAATTAGAATACTTTATACTTCCTGCACTAAAGAAAGTTAAGGCTATCAATATTAATACAAAAACATTCGGATAAATCACTGATTTTTCTATACTTTGTAGTGACCAATAAAAAGGAGTAAACTTGCTTAAAGTTATAAATACCTTAGAAATTTGAGTTGAACTTTGTGCCATATCTCCTGCACAATATAAGAAAAACATTATTAATGATATTAAATTTACAACTACAACTCCTATTCCTTGTTCTTTAAAAATTCTATTAACCATTATAGCTAAACTTATAGATACCATACTCATCAAAGCAATATTTAATATGAGTATACCAAAGTTATGAAACTGAATTTTAAATAATACTTTCATTGTGATAAATGAAGCAGTATACATCACAATTTGTGCTATTATCATAGAAAGATATATGCTTCCTATAATTTGATAACCTTTATTACTAGTAGAACAAAATCTTTCTAATATCCTTTCTTTTCTAAGATTTAATAAATCCGCTGTTATATTGCTTGAAAATGAAATTAAGAAAAACATTATTAATACAATAGGCGTAAAATCTCCAGCGGGCATTACTTTTTTCTCCATATTATATTGGACCTTTACAAAGTTTTCTTTCAGATCACTTTCATTCTTTATAATGTTATTCTTCTTTAATATTTCCCCCTTAAATAACTCATTTATCTTCTGTTCTATTTGAATTTCAAATATTTGTGTAGCATTTCCTTCCTCCAACTTGTAAGAATTTATACTAGGTTTTCTATTGTTATTTATCTCCTCAGTAAAATTTTCTGGTATTTCATATAAAGCTATTAAGTTATAGTTTTTTAAATCTTTTAGTGCCTTTTCTTTATTACTGTATACACTAGTAGTCTTTATTCTTTCCACTAACTTTGTTCCTAAGTTTCCCTTATCTAAGTTAATTACTGCAACTTTTAAATTTAAATTTGTCTGATTAGATTTATTAGGGCCTGAAATACTATTAATTAAGAATACTACTATAATAGGGAGCATGAACATTGCAGCAATACTTTTTATATCTTTAAAATATCTTTTACAGTTAACCAATACCATATATAAAAACTTCATTAATTAATCCTCCCATCCCATTTTTATTTTTAGTATACTTAATGAATATAGTATTACAGATACCACTATCATAATGATTAAATATCTGCTAATAGTATTAAAAGAATTGAAAAGTATACAATTTCTGTAGGCTTCAGAAATAATATTTCCTGGGGAACACTTTGAAATAGTTAAAAACACCTTATTATCTATATCTTTTACTGGAATAAAACCACCACCAAATATAATATGAGTATACATAAGAAGTATAGCTACTGTAGTAGCAGTCTTCTTTCCAAAAAACGCTATGATAATTCCTGATGTACTGGCGATTAATAAGCTTTGACATATTACTATAGCTGTCATATTTAACACACTTACTCCCTTAAAAGCTAATCCTGGTATTCTGAAGGCTAAAATATATACTAATGCATATATTAAACTTGTAATAAAAAATAATAACACATCTAAATTAAAAAAATTATATTTTGTCATAGGTGTAGATAATAATCTTTTGTTACTTCCATTTTCTTTGTCCATATTATATCCTGCAATACAACTTAAAATAATGGAAAATACCATTAGTGTCATCATAGTAGCAGATTGATTTTCAAAGGCTGTAAGAACTCTTTGTCCCTGAATTATATTTTCTTTTATAGAGGTTTTGGATAAGTTTTTATTTATATTATTAATAATTTCATTAAATAATTTATCTTTATCCTCTATACTCATATCTTTTATTTTTTTTGATATAATCATAGTTTCTGTAAGACTTTTCCCATATTGTTCTATAACACTTTTTATAATTAATTCATTATTTCTTGATACTCTTTTCTTTTCATTAACTTCTATAGTACTTTCTTTTCTATTAATTAAATTACTCTCATAACCTTTTGGTATAACTATTTCATATTCAGACTTACTAGTAACATTAAATATTTCTCTTAATCCTTTTTCATTGAATAGTTCCTTAAAATTATAAGAAGTTTTACTATTATCTTTATCAACGATACTAATATTGATCTTATTTATAGTTACCTCTGGTCTAAACACATCCTTTTGAAAATTACTCATAATTAAAGACATTATCAAAGGAAAAATAGCAAACATCAATAATACTTGTTTCCATTGAGATATTACTCCTTTAACAATAACCTTTATAGTAGCTTTTACTCTCATTTTTCTTCCCCCTAATCCCTTAATTTTTTTCCTGTTAGGGAAAGGAATACTTCCTCTAATGAAGCTTCTTCTACATTAAATTTCTTTATTTTTTTATGCTCCCTAGCTGATAGCATTAGTAATTCTTCTAAATTAAAACTTTCCTCATTTATATAAATTGAAATGGTATCCTCTTTAATAAAACAGTCTTTAACTCCTGGCAAAGCTTTTATCTTCAAAACAAATTCCTCATCATTTTGGTCTAAAACTATTTTAATAGTACCATGCATATTTGCCATAGACTTAATCATTCCCTTTGAACCAGAGGCAATTTCTTTTCCCTCATCTAAAATAAATATATTGTTACATAGCTGTTCAACTTCTTCCATATAATGCGAAGTATATAGTACTGTGGTATTGTCCTCTTTGTTAACCTTTTTAATAAATTCGAATATATAATTTCTAGATTGAGGATCTACTCCTACAGTAGGCTCATCTAATATAAGGATTTTAGGTCTATGCATTATTGCTACTGCTAAATTTAATCTCCTTTTCATTCCTCCAGAAAACTTTTTAACTTTTACTTTTTTCTTTTCATTTAATCCTGTTATTATAAGTGCCTCTTCAATTCTTTCTTTTAAAAGCTTTCCCCCTAATCCATAGAAAGCTCCAAAATACTCAAGATTATCATAAGCAGACAATGTCTCCATTAAAGCTAACTCCTGTGGAACTAAACCTATAAGCCCTTTTGCTTTTAGAGGATCTTTTGACATGGAATATCCTCCAATAGTTACTTCTCCACTATTGCTTTTAATAAGGCCAGTCATAATACTTATTAATGTAGATTTTCCTGCTCCATTAGGTCCTATTAATCCAAATACATCTCCTTCCTTTATTTCAAAGGATATATTATCTAAAACTAACTTATCATCAAATCTTTTAGTTATATTCTTTACAATTATGCCATTCATAAAATTATCCCCCTTAATCTCTCTAATTATATTTTAGAAAAATTAAGGGTACCTTCCAAGTCCTAGGAGTAACTACAAAAATGACTTAAGTCACTTTAGGCATATAAAATAAAATGACTCTTGTAATTATTATATTGTTTGTGTATAATATATTTAACATTCGTAAATTATATATTACACAAATGATAACAAGATACCCACTATACATAGATTAACTAAGCAATCTAGTAAAAGTCCGTATTACATAAAATATATTTCATCATTTGGTTACTAACAGGAGGTTTTATATATGAATTTAAATTCAGTAATTGCAGAAAATCTTAAGCGATTAAGATTAGAAAGAAATTTAAGTTTAGGTCAATTAGCAGAGTTATCTGAAGTAAGTAAGGTTATGATTTCTCAAATTGAAAAAGGTGACACTAATCCAACAATCAATACCATCTGGAAAATTGCCAAAGGATTAAATGTTCCATACACTGTATTAATTGATAAACATGAAAATCCCACTTCTATTGTAAAAAAGGAAGATACTAAAGAACAAATTAGTGAAGATGGAACCTATCGTGTTTATTGCTACTATGGCAATACCCCTAATAGAAATTTTGAATTATTTTTACTTAAGCTGGATTCTGGTTCAACCTATACTTCTGTTGGTCATTCAGAAAAATCCCAAGAATATATTACTGTTTTAGAAGGAGAACTTATATTGTCAATAAACGATGAAAACTATTCTTTAGGTGTAGAAGATTCCATTTGCTTTTCATCAGCAACTCCCCATACCTATAAAAGCTGCGGAAAAACTACTCTTAAAGCTATGGTTATAAATTTTTATCCAATCTGATAAAGAATGCACTGTACTTTTCAGAGTACAGAATTTATTATTTATTATCTATTCTAGTTATTTATTATTTAAAAATAATTTCATCCAAAAATTTAAGTTTTAAAGGAGGACAAAAAATGACTGAATTAATATTTCAAAAAGATAGCTATGTAAAGGAATTTGAATGTAAAGTTATTAAAGTAGATGAGGAGGAACATGCCGTTATCTTGGATAAAACCGCATTTTATATAGGCGGTGGTGGTCAACCCTGTGATACTGGAACATTAGAAACAAAATCAGATACATATGTTGTTACAAAAATTAATAAAAAAGGGCAGGATGTATATCATTATATTGATGGAGAACTTCCTGAACTTAATGAAACTTGTATAGGTAAAATAGATTGGGATCACAGATATAAATTAATGAGAACTCATACTGCTATGCATATTTTATGCGGTGTTGTATGGAGAGACTATAAAGCTCAAGTAACTGGTGGAGATATGGATTGTCTTAAGGGAAGACTGGATTTTGAATTTGAAAACTTTGATAAAGAATTAATAGATGAAATTGAAAAGAAAATTAACAAAGAAGTAGAATGTAGAAGAAACATCAGTGTAAATATTCTTCAAAGGGAAGAGGCTTTTAAAATTCCAGATCTAATAAGAACAAAAATAAATCTTCTTCCAGAAGGCATCAACGAAATAAGAACCGTAAACATTGAAGGACTAGATCTTCAGGCAGATGGCGGAACTCATGTAAAAAACACTGAGGAAGTTGGAAGAATAAAAATAGCATCTTATAAAAGTAAAGGAAAAATCAATAAAAGAATATATATTGAATTAGAGTAGTAGTATAAATTAAATGGCTGTTGCATTAAGGAATTTACATACAATATACTGTTTTGTAAGTTTAAAGTTAACATAATATATTGTATGATTTATTCTTAGTGCCGCAGCCCCTGTCTTTTTAAAAAAATCTTTTAGGAATTTTTAAATATCCCATAACTTGAAAAATAATTGCAGTACCCCAAAAAGGATATCCCAATTCAAGGTTATTAGCATTCACAAATACCTTTCTTTCAATTATGTGTATTAAAATTATAAATAAACACGTTAATATAAAAACTAATAGTAAATTCATTAAATCTTCATTAGATAATTCTTTTTTATGTTTCTCCAATAAATTATCCATTACTTTGCTACAAGAATTTATTTTAGTTATGCTAGGAATATATGTGCAAGATCCCAAAAAACATGGAAAAAATACAGGATATTTATTAAATATAAGAACATTTAATAAATAAAGTAAAGGCATTGGAAAAAAACATATTAAAATCATTTTTATTGTTTTCATCATTAAACCTCCCATGACCATACATTTAACTAGGAGTCCAACCAATTGAATGACAATTATCTTCTCTTTATAGCTATATTATAATTGACCAAATTTTAGGATTAATATCTAATATGACATCTTAAAATATACTTTTATTATACCAGATAAAATAAGGATAACCAATGTTATCCACACAAATGAAATAAAACCCAATACTTTATGAAAAAGTATTGGGTTTAAATTGTTTTTTAAAACCAATTTATTTTACAATCTATTTTACAGTTCAAAGAATTCTTTAATAATTCTTTGTCAGACTCGCTGATTGGATTACCACTTAAATTAAGCTACACTAATTTAGTTAGTCCTTTTAATGCACTTATGTTTTATTTAATTCAATCCCTTCATGTATGCTCTTATTTTACTCAGCTATATTATTTTTAAATGCAAATATGGTAAGTTGAGTTCTATCCCTAAGAGAAAGCTTATTTAGTATGTTACTTATATTGTTCTTAATGGTTCCTTCTGATAAAAACAACTTTTCTGCAATTTCCTTATTAGATAGTCCATTGGCTACTTCTTTAATTATGTTTATCTCCTTATCGTTTAAATCATAATTAAGTTTTATATCCTCTAAATTACTTTTTTTATTGTAATTTAGATTCTCATTAATAATTTTAGACGCTACTTCTGGGTGAATAACCACATTCCCTTTAAAGCAGCCCTTTATTCCTTCATAAATCAAATCATAATCACTATCTTTTAAAAGGTATCCAGATGCCCCATATTTTAATGCGTCATGAATATACTCCATATCATTAAAAGTAGTTAAAATTAAAATCTTTACATTTTCAAATTGTTTTTTTATTAGCTTTGTGCCTAAAACTCCATCACATTTTGGCATTCTAATATCCATAAGTATAACATCTGGTTCATTTTTTCTACATTCTGATAAAGCTTCTTCTCCATCCGAAGCAGTACTTATCACTTCAACATCCTCAAATGTGTTAAGTATCATGCTCATCCCTGATCTAATAAGCTTTTCATCATCTACTAGCATTACCTTGATCTTTTTCATAGTGTTCCTCCTGGGAATAAATTTTAAGCTTTTCAACTTTATCTAACTCTATTCTCACTAGAAATCCTTCTCCAAGCTTTGTTTTATAGTCAAAGCTTCCTCCAATTTCTACTACTCTTTCTCTCATACTCTTAAGTCCAATACCTTCTATTAAGCTATCTCTTCCTGTTCCATTATCTTTTAATGTAACTACTAATTTGTAATCATCAAATGCCATAAAAATTTGAATAACTGTAGCTTTTCCATGTCTTACACTGTTAGCTAGAAATTCTTGAATTATTCTATAGATTACAAAGGATTGATCTGCATTTAAAGGCCACTTTTCTTTTGTGAAAGCAAGTCTAACCTCTACTCCTGTGAGCTTTTTAAAATTCTTTATAAGTTCTTCAATTATCAAAATTCCTTCATAGTCCTCAAATTCTTTAGGTTTTATTTCTCTTACAGCCATTCTAACTTCATTTAAACTATTTTGAGTAAATTTTCTAAGCTCCTTTGTTACTTCCTTTGCAACTTGTTGATCTTTCTCTACTATTCTTTCAATAGCACCAAGCTGTATAACAATTGTTGATAATGCATGTCCAACGCTATCATGCATTTCTCGTGATAGTCTATTTCTTTCCCTTAATAAAGTTAATTCCTCTATTGAACTTGCGTATAGCTCCAAATCTCTATTAGCATTTTTAAGCTTTTCTTCTGATATTCTAAGTCTATCATAAAGTTTTTGAGCTTCAATCTTCTTATCATTTTCATCCTGTATTAAATATAATATTCCAATAAAGACCATTAATAAAACTATATTTATAAATTTAAATTCTAAACTTTCATTAAATAAAAGTATTATTCCTTCTAAAATTATGCCTATATTAAATATATGTTTTACAGGTTTCTTAAACAATGTGTTGCTATCTATAGCTGCTAAAATTAAATACATTATAAGATATCCGCCAATCCATTTATAAGCAATCACTGTAAATATAATTTCCAATATAAAAGATAGACTTTTATAAATATTCTTATCTAGTGAAAAAAATCTTATTTGATTATTTATCAAAAATATAAATATAAATATTATTATTGAAGTTGTTAAATTTATTTTATTCATGACTATTATTGCTATTATTGCTAAAATACAAAAATATCTTATTGAAACAAGCAAACTTTTATTCCACATAATCTCTCCTAAATATGTGACTTAACTCATTATTTTATTTATTTACATTTAAATATATATATCATTTTCAAAACAATTTTCTTCTTTTTCCTTCATCTTAACAAGTGACCTTTCTTTATCCTTAGCTCCTACAGCAGTAACAAGTGCATTTAATGCGGTCATAGCCGCTACATATGAATAAGTACTTGAACTATTTTGTAAAATTAATACACAATTTCCCTTAACAGCAATAGGTGAACTATAGCTATCTGTTACAGCAATTATTTGACATCCTTTATTTTTGAAAAAGTCCGTTACTTGAGACGTAAACTTTGTATATCTTGAAAAACTAATAGCTATAAGAACATCATCCTTATCTATATCATATATTCTATCGTATACATCCATCTGTCCTGGAGAAAGTAATATAATATTATCCATAAATCTAACAAGCATAAAGTAAAGATAATAGGCTACTGTAAAAGTTGATCTAGTTCCAGCTATATATATTCTTTTACCTCCACTTACTAACTCAACTGCTCTTTGAAAAGCTATTTTCAGACTCTCTGAATACATATTTTGAAGGCTAATTGTATTTAGTTCTATTGTCTTTTGTAATATATTTTCTTCATCTTTTAAATCTTCAATGGATTTTTTTATTTCTCTCATAGGGGTAATATCTTTTTGAACTAAAGTTTGAATTGCTTTTTGAAATTCTGCATATCCTTCATATCCAAGTTCTTTGCAATATCTAGTTATGCTTGAATTACTTACGCCCATGCTTTCCCCTAATTCTTGAATAGATAAAAATACAATATTTGAATAGTTTTTTCTAACATAATCACTTATTAGTTTAAAAGTCTTTGTAAATGAAGAATACTTTTTCTCTATTATATTAAAAATATTATCTTCCATATAATTTCCTCTCTTTCCTTCTATAATATTTTATCATAAATACTTTTGTCATAAAATATTTAGTCCTTTTTCAATTATATAATATAATAAAAAACAATTATTGGCAGCTCATATTATATAATGCACTCCCAATAATTGTTTTATTTTGAAAGGTGGTTAGCAGCAATATTCTGCAACTATTTTTCCTATATTGTTATTTAATTGTACCCCATAAGTATTTTTTTCCAAATCCTTTGTCAAAACTATAATAATAATCTGCCCAATCTTTGAGAAAATTATTCCTGCATCATGTTCTACTCCTGGAAGATCTCCAGTTTTATGTCCAAAAGAAATATCCTTTGGCATTAAAAGTGGTAATTTATTATTACATTGTTGCTTTTTTAATATATCTAATATGGTTTCTCTATTTTTAGCACTCAATTTTATAACATTTGAATAATTTAAATAAGCTTCAAGCATTATTAAAGTATCTTTGGCTGATGTGTAATTATCTAATCCTTTTTTCTTAGCTTCTCCATCCATCATTTTTCTTCCAAGTACAGTATCCTTCATTCCTAATTCTTTTATTGTGTTATTTATTGATTCCATATCTAAAATATGGATTAGCTTATTTGTTGCCACATTATCACTTAATATTATCATTAAAGTAGCTAAATCCTTTATTGTTAAATTAACATCACAATCCAATTCCTTTAAAACACCAAATCCGTCAACTTTCTCACTTTCTTTTAATACAACTCTTTCTTGAAGATTAATATCTCCATTGTCAACCTTTTTAAATAACTCTAATAATATAGATAATTTTATAATACTAGCAGCTGGAAAAACTACATCTTCATTGTATTGTAAGCAATCACCTGTATTTTCATTTTTAATAATAACTCCACAGGTTCCTTTAAAACCATCTATTTCTTCTTTTACTTTGTCTACCATTTCATAAAAATCATTCATCAACCTCACCCCTTAAAATGATAATTATTTTAATATATCATCTGGATAATATTTAGGAACTCTATCACTATAAACAGGTATTATCTTTCTAACCTTATCAACTTCTTCAAAGTTAATACCTCCTTTTACAAAGCCCTCTTTATCATCACCTTCTGAAACTACTTCTCCCCAAGGACTAATTATCATTGAATGTCCAAAATACGAACATTCCCCTGCAGCACCTACCCTATTACAGGCTACAATATAGCATTGATTTTCTATAGCTCTAGCTTGTAATAATATTCTCCAATGATTTAATTTTGGATTTGGAAAGTTAGCTACAACAAATATTGCCTTAGCCCCCCTTAAAGATATAGTTCTTATAAGTTCTGGATATCTTATATCATAACAGGTTATGGTAGATATATCTCCAAACTCTGTATTGAACACAGGCATCTTTTCTCCATTGTGAAAAGCTATATGTTCATCCATAGCACTATATAAATGCATTTTGTCATATTCTCCAACTATTTCACCAGATCTATTTATAAGCAGTGACTTATTGTATGTCTTCTCTCCCTCTTTTACTGGTATAGAGCCACCCACCAGCCAGATATTATACTTTTTTGCCCATTCTTTCATTTTAGCAATAGTATGTCCCTCTTTTGTCTCAGCAAATTTATTAATATTATGAAATATTTCTGTGGAATAGGCTGTATTCCATGTTTCTGGCAATACAACTATATCTTCATCCCCAGTTAATTTTTCTTTAAATATCCTTTCCACAGTTTCAATGTTTTTTTCTTTATCTGCATAAGCTAGATCAAATTGTAGTATCGCTATATTCATATTCATGATAATCCCCTCCATAATAATATTTAATTACCATTTATGAAAAAATGCCATTGCCGCTACATATAAAATGCTAAGTGCCGTTATTACTAAACCATTCTTAACCATAGCCTTTAAGTCTTTTGATCTTGCAAGTCCCATCTGTCCTACCATGTCTCCAGTTGGATAAGCGAAGAAAGTAATTTGGGAGCCAACTAGTAAAACAATAGCCCATAATGTCATTGGGAAATTAAGTTGTTGAACAAGTGGTAAAAACATTGTATGCACTACTTGTTCTTGAGCAACAGCTGCTCCTGAAACACCAAATATACCTATTAATGTAGTAAGTATCATGAAGACAGGTTTTCCACCCGCGTTTATTAGTGGTTTTATATATCCAGCTATAGCATCAAAAGCTCCTGATTGTGTTACAAAGTTTAAGAATGGATCATATAAAACAAATAATATAAATAACCAGTACATTCTAGAACTTCCTTTGATGATAGCCTTTAAAGTGTCCTCTGGTTTGAATCCAGCTATATATCCTACTGCTAAAGAAGTTATTCCCATAACAGTTATAACAAATGATGCTCCTGCCTTTGCAAAAATGCCATATACAATTGATAGAATCATTATTGCAGCAAATGTAAATGTGGCTTTTTTAGTTTTAGCATCTGGTTCAAAATTACTTGTATCAACCATATCTTCCTTGCCATATGATTCTTTGCCTTCTGTATTCTTTTGAAT
Source organism: Clostridium lundense DSM 17049 (assembly GCF_000619945.1). GTDB lineage: Bacteria > Bacillota > Clostridia > Clostridiales > Clostridiaceae > Clostridium_AO > Clostridium_AO lundense. The sequence continues at coordinate 117,909 of NZ_JHVC01000003.1, forward strand.
CCTTAATGCAACAAAATAAGTAGAAACTAGAACTATTAAAGCAACAGGTATTCCTGCATATTTCATATACTGTCCATAGCTTAGTCCAGTTAATCCCACAGTTGTTACAACCGTTGGTACGAAGGGTCCTATGTATAATCCTGCCGCACCTGCCCCATGTAAAAGTACTCCTAAGGCACTTGGTGTTATACCAAAAGTTGCAACTATAGGTATAATTATTGGTGCAAGTATTGCATTACCTCCTGCCATAGATCCTAATAAACTTACTAATAATGTAGAAGCAAACATAGTAGCTAACATAACTTGTTTCTTACTTTTAACACCAGTTTTCTTCATTACAAGGTAAACTATATTTTGGGCTACTCCCGTTTGAGTTAGCAATTCTCCAAGTCCTGCTCCTAAAAGAATTATAAATCCAATTAATCCTAAGAAAGAGCCAATTCCTGAAGCTATTGCCTGACCAAAGGTTATTGGGGTTTGTCCTGTTAATATTGCTCCAATGATAACACATAGTAGTACAATCCATAACATATCTGCACCTTTAAAGGAGATAATAATGTAGATCAATAATGGTAGAAATCCAAAAATAGCTGGTAAACCTAATATCATTTTAATTGCCCCCTTTGTATATTTTTTATATTATTTAAAATAATATTCTCTAAATTTATTGTCCATTCTACTTTAAAATTGCTAAAACTATATCACATAATGCCTTTATCCCTATAGGGATAGATTCTTCATCACATATAAAGTTTGGACTATGAAGTATACAGCAATCTTTATTTATTTCTGATTTACATCCTAACCACATAAAAGTACAAGGTACATGCTTATTAAAATAAGAAAAGTCTTCTCCAATAGTAGCAGGATTTTCAGCTATAACAACACTTTTTTCCCCTAATGATTGTTTTAGAATACCTATAACGTTTTCAGTTAAGGTTTCATCATTATATGTAAGTGGATATCCTTTCACATACTTGAATTCATAATCACATCCCAAAGCTCTGCATACATTTTTTATTATATTGTCAATTCTTTCAGGCATTTCATCAGCTACATTATGGGAGAAACTTCTTACAGTTCCCTCCAAATTAACTTCATCTGCTATTACATTGTATCTATATCCACCATTTATAACTCCTAAAGTAAGTACTGCACTATCCAAAGGATTAATATTTCTACTTACTATAGTTTGCAATGCTGTTATAACATGAGCTGCTGCTACAATAGCATCTAATCCTTGATGTGGTGTAGAACCATGAGCACTCTTCCCTTTCACCTTAATATATATTCTATCGGATTGAGCCATTATAGCCCCCTTTTTTATTCCTATGCTACCTAAAGGCATGTCCCAAACATGTAATGCTACAGCTGCATCTACCTTAGGATTCTCTAAAACTCCATCTTCAATCATATTATTTGCTCCACCTGTTGGATTACATTCCTCCGCAGGTTGGAATACAAATTTTATATTTCCTTTGATTTCATCTTTAAACCCTGATAGTATCTTTGCTGTGCATAATAGTATTGAAGTATGTACATCATGTCCACAAGCATGCATTACATTTTTATTTTTTGATTTAAATGGTAAATCCGTTAATTCATTTATAGGAAGAGCGTCCATATCTGCTCTTAACAAGATAGTTCTTCCTTGTTCTTTTCCTTCTAGTAGAGCAACCACACCAGTTTTTCCTATTCCCTGTTGTACTTTTAATCCTAGCCCTTGAAGATTTTCATATATAATTTTAGAAGTTCTATGTTCATTCATTCCAAGTTCGGGATTAGCGTGAATATCTCTTCTTACATTAATTATCCATTCCAAATTTTCATTAATTAGCTTTTCTAAAATATCCAAATTCAAAATAATCACCTCCATATCATTTTTTAAATTTTATATACAATTGAAAAATTATTATTATTTATATATAATTTTAACATCTATTTTTTATTTTTGCAATAAAATAAAAAAATATTTTCTATTTAAATTATTTTTGAAAATTTTTTATTATTTCAAACAAATTTGTGATATAATTTATAAGTGAGGTATAAATAATTAAGTATAAAGTTTTTAATCATATTTTTCATAATATTTGTAGAAAAGGGGAGAATGCTTATGTTTGATTTAGTAATAAATAATGTATTAATAATAGATGGCAAAGGTAATACACCTTTCAAGGGTTCCATAGGAATAATAAAAGATAAAATTGCAACCATTAGCAAAGATTATTCCTTAGATGGGTTAAAATCTATAGATGGGAAAGATCATATATTAGCTCCAGGATTTATTGATATACACTCCCATTCTGATAGTTCTTTTTTAGTTTATAAAGATTTTGAAAGTAAAATATTTCAAGGAATAACTACAGAACTAATAGGAAGTTGCGGTATATCCTTAGTTCCTAATAATAGAGCTATAAAAAATGACATATTAAATTATTGTAAAACTCTTTGCTATAATACAGATAAAATAGAATTAGATTTTTCAACCTTAAATGAATATATAGAAAAAGTTAATAAAGAACTTCATGCAACAAATGTTCTTCCTCAAATAGGTCATGGTACTTTAAGGATGGCTGTTATGGGTTTTGAAAATAGAACACCTACTAATAAAGAGTTAACTGAAATGAAATTTCTTTTAGAAAGAGAATTAAAATCAGGAGCATGGGGTATGTCCTTAGGCTTAGTCTACCCTCCTGGAAGTTTTACAGAAAAAGAAGAATTAGTGGAGTTATCTAAAGTATTGAAAAAATATAATGCTATATTAACTGTTCATATGCGTGGCGAGGGGGATACAGTATTTGATTCTGTAAAAGAAATGATAGATATCACTAGAGAAAGTGGTGTTCATTGTCATATCTCTCATTTAAAACTTATGGGAAGAACTCAATGGGGACATGGAAAGGAGCTACTAAAGCTTATAGAGGATGGTATTTCTGAAGGCCTTAATATATCCTGTGACCAGTATCCATATATAGCTTCTTGTACTTCTCTTTATCCCCTAATCCCTAAGGATGCTCAAGAAGGTGGAATATCAGCAATAAAAAATAGATTTAATAGTTCTCAGTGGGACAGTATTGCAAAAATTATTGAAAAAAACATCTATTCTAGAGGGGGAGGAGATAAAATAGTTGTCTCTTCTTCTAAAGGAACTAAAGAAAATTATCAAGGTTGCAGCTTACTTCAAATCTCCAATAAACTAAATATCTCTTTACCAGAAGTAGTTAAATTATTGATTCTTCAAACTGAAGGTGCTGCTTCAATAATCTATTATAGTATGAATGAAGAGGATGTAGAATATATTATGAAACAAGAAATTGTGGCTGTTGGAAGTGATGGTGCTGCTTTAAGCTTTAATGATTCTAAATTTGGAACTCCACACCCAAGGAATTTTGGAACTTTTCCTAGGTATATAAGGACATGCTTAGATAAAAAACTCCTTCCTTTAGAAAAAATAATTTATAAAGCCACAGGTCTTCCCTCTAAGCTTTTAAACCTTAGTGATAGAGGAGTTATAGAAGTTGGTAAAATTGCTGATTTAGTTATATTTGACTTAGATACCATAGAAGATATGTCCACATTTACTGAACCTTTTGCCAAACCTAAAGGCATAGAGTATGTACTAGTATCAGGAGAAATAGCCTTAGAAAATGGTGTACAAAATAAGATTTATAACGGAAAAATATTAACAAAATAACAACTCATTATTCCCTCACCTATCCTACAGTAACTTAATATTAAGTTACTAAGAAGTTGGGGACGATTATCAACAAGACCTAGGGACAGTTATCAATTTTTTATTAAATCTCCTGTATAAAAATACAAAATTCATTAACTGTCTATCTGCCTAAAAGCTTAGAAGTTGATAACCGTCCCCTCTACAATTCAATTTACATATTGCACTTTTATTCATGTCGTGGTATTATTAGGTGAAAAATGTAATAATATGAACTTTTATGGTGTAACATTTTTGTTGCATAAAAGGGAAGCTTGGTGTAAATCCAACACGGTCCCGCCACTGTAAGAGTGAGCATATCATTGTATACCACTGTTGTTTATCAATGGGAAGGTAATGATACTGCTATGATCTCAAGTCAGGAGACCTGCCATAAAAGCTAATTGTAATTTGCTCACGCGGATGAGGAGGTGTTTCTTTTTTTGCTAATAAATATTAGCATTTATAATTTGCCGCTATCTTCTCATAAAAGAGAAGATTTTTTTATTTTCAAAATTAAATTGGAGGATTGATTATGTTTAAATCACTATCTAGTAAAAAAACTATATTTAATAAATTATTGGCTCTTGTAATGGTATCATCCATTGCCCTATCAGGCTGTGGAAGTAAAACTGAAAAAGCAACTACACAAGTTGATAATAATAAAGAAATAGTACTAGCCGCTCCTAGAGATATAGCTCCAGGAAAAGAAAATATACATTTCACCAATGTTATATCCTATGTATGGGAACCACTTGTTACTATGGACAAGAAAGGTGAACCTGCTCCTAAACTAGCTAGTTCTTGGGAAATGTCAAAGGATGCAAAACAATGGACCTTTAAACTTCGTCAGGGAGTAACTTTTCATAATGGAGAAAAGTTTAATGCAGACGTAGTAGTTGCTAACTTTGATAGATATAAAAAGCTAAAAAATGGTAAATCTAACTTCTATACTTTTAAAGTAGATAAAATATATCCAGGATTAATTGATTGTATTAAAGTAGATGACTATACAGTAAAATTAAACTTTAAAAATCCAGTTCCTACACTGCCATACAATATGGTTAACTTCGGAAGTCCTATATTCCATCCAAATGACTTTGGTAAAGATGGAAACTTTGTAGTGGATAAACCTAATGCAACAGGTCCTTTTAAACTAGTAGAATACAAGAAAAATTCTTACTGCATGTTAGAAGCTAATGATAATTATTGGGGTAAAAAAGCAAAATCTAAAAAAATAAAAATTAAAACTATTCCAGATCCTCAAACAAGATTTTCAGCCTTAAAATCTGGAGAAATTATGGGAGTTTTAGACTTAGGAGCAATTCCTCCTAATTTAGCTAAAGAACTTTTAAAAGATGATAACTTTACAAGTTCATATGAAAAATCAACAATTTCTCATTATCTTTATGCTAATGGAAATAAAGCTCCTTTTAATGATATTAGAATGAAGCAAGCAATAAGCCTTGCTTTAGATAGAGATTTGATTGTTAATAAATTTTATAACGGCTTCGGAAAATCTACACAAAATATTTTAAACTATACTTCTCCTTTTTATAAGGATATAAAACCAGAATACAACTTAGAAAAAGCACAAAACTTAGCTTCTAAAGTATTAAATGGTAAAACTGTTGATGTTCAACTTATAGTTCCTGCTCACTTGGTAAAAGCTTATCCTTACAAAGAAGAAGCTGAATACATACAAGCTACTTTGAAATCTATAGGATTAAATGTATCTATAGTTAATTGTGAATTAGCTGCTTCCAGAGAAATTGCTAAAAAAGGTAATTTTGATTTATTTATGGACAGACGTGGACTACCAAATATGGAACCATATACTATACTTGAAACACATATGAAGAGTACTGGCGATACGAATAAAGAATATAACTTAGGATATAAAAATTCTCATGTTGATGAATTATTACAAACTGCTACTAAAACTGTGGACATGGCAAAAAGAGGAGAAATATATAATGAACTTCAAAACATCTCAGCTAAAGAACTTCCTACAATTCCTCTTTTCAATGAAGTTAATTTAGTAGTTTCTAATAAAAAAGTTACTGGACACAATGCATTTATTTATGGAACTACTCTTCCAGAACTTCAATGGAGTAAATAAATGAGACAATCCTTAAAATACTTATTTAAAAAATTAATTCATTCAATTCCTATACTTATAGGAGTTTCAATTATTTCTTTTACATTAGGAGTATTGGCGCCGGGAGATCCGGCGCTTCAAATTCTTTCTATGGATGGTATAAATCAACCTACAGAAACAGAACTATTTAATCTTAGAGAAGAAATGGGATTAAACGATCCCCTTCCTATACAGTATGGAAATTGGATGAAGAAAGCCATTACTTGTGACTTAGGGAAATCTTATATCTCTGGGACACCAGTATTTGATGAACTAGTTAGAAGAATTCCAGTAACTTTTTCTATAGCCATATTTTCAGTAATTCTAGCCATTTTAATTGGAATACCTTTAGGAGTTATTATGGCAGTAAAAAATAATAGTTTTTTTGATAATATAGGAAGAATTATAGCTTTAATCTTTATTTCTATTCCTGGATTTTGGTTTTCGTTTATTTTGATAACAATCTTTTCAGAAAAACTTAAAATTCTCCCTACCAGTGGTTTAGAAGGTTTTAAAAGTCTTATTATGCCTTCTTTTATATTAGCTTCAGGAACTATTGGCATAATAATGCGACTTACAAGAGCTAATGTTTTAAAAGAACTTAATAAAAATTACATCATAACAGCAGAATCAAAGGGCCTTTCCTATAAAATTATAGTTATGAAACATGCCTTTTTAAATTCCTTATTACCAGTAATAACTCTTATAGGAAATTACTTTGCTGGTATACTTGGTGGTACTGCTATAATCGAAAGCATATTTGCTATCCCTGGTATGGGTAGCTTTGTTATTGAAGGAATATTTAATAGAGATTATCCTGTAGTACAAGGTTATGTTTTGTTTACAGGCATTGTTTATATAGTTTTTAACTTACTTATAGATTTATCCTACCTGCTTTTAAATCCTAAAATAAGACTTGGAGGTGAATCTTAATATGAAAATATATAAATTTGCTGTTGTTACTTTAGCTATAATTCTACTCTTAAGTATATTTGCCCCATTAATATCTCCTTATGATCCTATAAAAGTTGATATGTCAAATGCATTATTAACTTCTTGTAGAGAACATTTATTAGGAACAGATGCTTTAGGAAGAGATGTACTTAGTAGATTACTTTATGGTGGTCGAAGTTCCATTCTTCTATCTATTATAGCTTCAATAATAACTATGATCTTAGGCTTTATAATTGGAATACTATCTGGTTACTATGGTGGAAAATTAGATTCCTTTATACAAATAATAGTAAGCATACTACAATCCATACCTTCAATGAGCTTTATGATTGCTATCATAGGAATAATGGGACCTGGTATAAAAAGCATATTGTTATCTGTAGTTATTACATCTTGGGCTGGTTTTTCTAGAATAGTACGAAGTGAAGTTTTAAGTATACGTGAAGAAGATTATATAGAAGGTGCTAAAGCTATTGGTGCCATGGACTTTTATATAATAATTCATCACATAATTCCAAATATAATAGGCCCCTTTATAGTTTTATTTACAGTAAGAATAGGCAAAGTTATATTATCCATAGCAAGTCTTAGTTTCTTAGGACTTGGATTGCAACCCCCTACCCCTGATTGGGGAATAATGATAAGTGATGCTAAAACCTATTATCTTAGTCATCCTATATTAATAATAGCTCCTGGTATTGCTATTATGCTTTTAAGTTTAAGTATTAATATAATTGGAGATTTTATAAGAGATTATTTGGACAAAGGAAAAAATATTTATAATCAATATATATAAGAATACATAAATGAGGTAATTTTCATGAACATGGATATATGTATAAAAAATTTAAATGTGGAGTTCCCCACTAAAGAAGGAAATGTGCGAGCTGTAGACAATATTTCTCTAGAAATACCTATGGGAAAAGTACTAGGGCTTATAGGTGAAACAGGTAGTGGTAAATCTGTATTAGGATTATCCATATTAGGACTTTTATCTGGTAATGCAATTATTTCTGGTGAAATATTATATAAAAATATTAATTTATTATCATTAGATATTGATAATATGAGAAATTTAAGAGGAAATGATATATCTTTAATACCTCAAAATCCTGGTACTGCTTTAAATCCAATAATGAAGGTAGGAAAACAAATAAGTGAAGGAGCAGATGAAAATAGAAAAACTCGTAAAATCAAAGTACTTAATTTATTAAAAGAATTATTTCTTCCAGATCCTTATAAAGTTTCTCAGTCCTACCCCTTTGAGCTTAGTGGTGGTATGAAACAAAGGATTTTGGCCTCTATGGGTATATATTCTAATCCTAATTGGATTATTGCAGATGAACCTACCAAAGGACTTGATGCTATAGTTCGTGAACAAGTCTATGAAACCTTAAATAAGATAACTAATGATCATAATTGTAGCATGCTTTTAATTACCCACGATTTAATGCTTTCTAAAAATTTATGTGATGATATAGCAGTTATGTACGCTGGTGATATAGTGGAAATTGGAAAGGCTTATAACGTTTTAGAAAATTCTAATCATCCTTATACCAAAGGACTTGTATTTTCTCAGCCCCATAAAGGATTAAAGCCTATGGAAGGTTCTTCTCCTAGTCTTATTAATCCTCCTATAGGATGTAAATTTTCACCAAGATGTCCTAATAAAATGCCTATATGTTCATTAGTAAAACCTGATTTTTATACAATGGAAAATGGCTCTAAAGTGAGGTGCTTTTTATTTGATAAAAGTAAATAATTTAACTAAAACCTTTAAAGGAAATAGCTTTATAAAGTCCAAATCTTTAGTTTTAGATAATGTATCTTTACATATAAAAAAAGGAATTACCCTTGGACTTATAGGAGAAAGTGGTTGTGGCAAATCCACTTTAGGCAGAGCAATTCTTAAACTTCTTCCTTGTAATAGCGGAGAGATATATTTTGATGGTAACAACATAACAAAATACTCATCAAGAGACATGATAGATTTAAGAAAAAATATGCAAATAATATTTCAACATCCCGATACCTCTTTAAATCCTAGTAAAACTATATTGTTTAGCTTACTAGAGCCTATTTTAATTCACAATTTAATGGACAAAAATGAGGCAATAGAAAAAATCAAAGAATTTTTGCAATATGTCCATTTAAAAGAGGAAATTTTAAGTAGATATCCCCATCAAATAAGCGGAGGGCAAATTCAAAGAATAGCCCTTATTAGAGCTTTACTCTTGAAACCTAAATTTATAGTTTTAGATGAAGCAACTTCTATGCTAGATGTCTCTGTACAAGCTCAAATTATACAACTATTAAAGAAGATTCAAGAGGAATTTGGTATAACCTATTTATTTATATCTCATGATTTAGATTTAGTTACAGCTTTCTGTGATGAAATAGCAGTAATGAACTCGGGAAAAATTATTGAAGTAGGTAAAAATTATGATGTGTACAACAATCCTCAACATGACTACACTAAAAAACTAATTCATACATTTAAAAAATTCAAGGACTAAAATAATAGGGACGGTTATCAAAATTATACAATTGGGGACAGTTATTAACTTTAATAAAAAATTTCATAACTGTCCTCTAATATAGGTGGTGTTAAATATGAATAAAAGTACATTTATACAACATACTAAAACAAATTATGGATTGGACTTTGAAAAGCTTTGGCAAGAAAGTATACTAGCTAAAGATGAATATAATGTTCAAAGAGCTTTAGATTTTGATATAGAAAAAAGTTTTTGGAAAGACTTTGCTCCCAAATATGACAATACTGATACTTTATATGACTATGCTCCAGAAACTTTCCATAAACTATTACAAATAATAGGCAAAGATAAAGTCCTAGCAGAAATAGGTCCTGGAACTGGAAAGTTTACTTTGCCAATGTCAGCATATGCAAAAAAGATTTTAGCTATTGATGCTTCAGAATACATGCTAAAAATGCTTGATAAAAAGATTTCTCAAAATAACATTTTAAATGTTACTCCTATTTGTTCTAAATGGGAAGATGCTTCTATTGAAAAAGTGGACGCTATTTTCAATGTTAATGCTATATATCGTATGTGGAATATAAGAGATTCTTTAATGAAAATGAATAGTTTAGCTAAAGAAAAAGTTGTTATAGTATGGACATTGCAACGTTCGCCTTTTCACAGTATCTTTTGTAAACTTGAACAACCAGGTCTTAAAACCTTAAGTGATTATATACACATACAAAATCTCTTGTACGAATTGGGTATAGACGCAAATATAGAGTTTTTAGATATTATAAAACCTATAACCTATGCAAATACAGAGGATTTATATACTGACTTTATAGAGCAATACGGCAAAGAAATCCTTCCTATGAATAAAGTAAAAGAACTTTTGAATTGTCAGATTATAAAACATGAAGATAGTATAACATTTAATGCTAAATTGAAAGTTGCATATATATATTGGAATACTTTAAATTAAAAATTAACCCTGAGTAATTTTAAGTACTCAGGGTTAATCTTTTTAAACTTCCGAAGCATCATAGCCAGTAGTTTTTACAGCTTGTATCAATTCATCAATAGACACATCTCTTCCCTCTTCTAATGTAATTAAAGCTCTTTTCTTAAAATGACTTACCTTTGCCTTCTTTACTCCGTCCACCTTTTGAAGAACTTGTTTAACTGCAAGCTCACAATGAGTACACATCATTCCATATACTTTTAGTTCTATTTCTTTTCCATTAGATTTTTTATTAAAAAACAACATATGCTACACTTCCTTTATAATTTTATTGATAATAATTTTCATTTTCAATAAAATTATAACATTCTTTTCCCATTTTATAAAGGTAAATGTATGGGGGCAGTTATAAAAACTACTAGGGACGGTTGTGAAGTTTTTACTAAAATAACTGTATAAAGGTATAAAATTTATTAGTTGCTTCTCCATTTAAAAGCTTGAAATTTGATAACCGTCCCTATTTATATTTATTTTTCCATATATTTTAATTTATCACTCCCAACTACATTGTTAATTTACAAATTAAATATATTAATATTCTTTATATGGTTTTTTACTTATTTTGCCTATTTTATCGAATCTTTTTTTAAATTTCCGTACATTTTTCTATGTTATGTTTCATTATTTTCGTATATAATAGAATATATGACATTTTTTTATGTAAATTGTTCTATTTGTCACTACTAAGGAGGATGTCTAAAATTGTTAAAAAAAGGTCCTTAACTAATGAATTATAAATTTACAATATACTTGTTGATAAATTTTTAGGGGGAATGAGATCTTGAAATTTAAAAATATAAAATTAAAAAACTTTATTTTGTTATATCAATTAGCAAATGTATGCTTGATATTATTAATTTTATTTTTAATTATATACTTTAGTTTAAAACCATTGCTTACAAATAATATAAAAAGTAGTTCTTCTCAAACCATTGATGCATTAAATATTAATTTAAACACTTTTTTATCTGGAAAAGAAGCAATTGTGAAAGATCTAGCTAGTGACGAAATTATACAAGCTGGTGATTGGAAAAAAGATAAACATAGTTTAAATTACATGAATTCATGGTCTAAATCAATTATAGATGGTGGGGAAACTATTATAATGGATACATTTATAGTAAGACCTGACGATAGTGAATATACCTATCCTCATGTTGATTTACCTGCTGATCATAAACCAACACAAAGCTCTATTTATAAAGATGCTATAAATAATGTTGGAAAAGCCATTTGGACTAAGCCCTACTTAGATTCTTCTACTAATAAGTGGGTTATCTCTTGTATTACAGCAGTAAAAAATAATAATAAAATAAATGGCGTAGTAGGAATTGATGTTGATTTATCACAATTTATAAAAACTCTTAAATTTAACGTTGGTAATTCTGGATCTATTTATGGAGTTACAAAAGAAGGACTTTATCTCTTCAATAAAGATGCTTCTTTAATAGGAAAAGATTGCAAGAGTTCCATGGCTTATTTCAATAAATTAACAAAAGCTAGTGATTTTATACAAGAAAAAATAAATAGTAAAAATTATATGGTTTATTATAGTAGCAACGAACGATTAGATATGTTTTTAATCGGCGAGATGACTAATGAACTTAATTATCTAAATAACTTTCTTTTAAAAGTAATTATTATTGGTTTAATAGTAGCTCTTATTATTGCATTTATTTCTTCTTTGATTATTTCAAATTTAACTTGTAAAAAACTTAATATATTTTCCGAAAGGTTTAAAAAGCTTTCTAATGGTGAGCTAAATGAAGACAATATAAGCCTTAGTGATAATATAATAGAATTAGCAGAAGTTAATAATATGTACCATAATATGATAACTTCCTTTAGAAATTTAGTAAGTAATACATCTTTATCTGAAGTAAATCTTAAGGAAAATATAACAGATTTAAAATCAATAGTTAACGAATCACATAAGGCTATTTCAGAATTGGATAATTCTCTTCAAAATATATCTGAATTATCTAATAAGCAAAGTATACGTATTGATAATGTAACTGGACTTGTTAAGTCTATAAATGATTTACTAAATTCATTAATCAATAATATTGAAAAAGCTACAACTGATTTGGATATTTGTCATAACGAGTTAAATAAAGGTTCTAGTACAGTTAATATTTTAATGAATAAAGTTGATGAAAGATCCAATTTAGAAAATTCTTTAAGTTCTGCTATAGATGATATTGCTAATAGTTCAAAAGAAATAAATATTATAAGTGAAACAGTCTCTCAAATAGCTGAACAAACAAATCTTCTTGCACTTAATGCATCTATTGAAGCTGCTAGAGCAGGTGAACATGGTAAAGGTTTTACAGTAGTAGCAGAAGAAGTAAAAAAATTAGCATCTGAAAGTAGTGATGCAACAAAGAAAATAAAACAATTAATTGATGAAATTCAATCTAAGTCTTCTTCAGCAGTTGATTGCATGAAATCCAATACTGAAGTTTCAGAGGCTGCAAAAGATTATTTATTAGGAACAATTAATGCCTATACTACCATAGGGACTAAGATATCTGGAATTAATGAACTAATGACTGGTAATTTAAAAGTAGTTAGTAAGGTAGTTAATGTTAAAGAGCAAATTGTTAAAGATGTAGATATCGTATACTCAAGCTCAGAGGAAATACAAAGAGAAATACAAGAAACCTCAACAAATTCAGAAGAACAATCCGCTGCTATAAACGAATTAAATGAACATTTTGATATGCTCATTGATTTAGCAAACTCATTAAGAGATTCCATAAGTAAGTTTAAGATATAATTTAAAGAACCTGAGTAATAGCGCTTACTCAGGTTCTTTTTCATCCTTCTATTTTGCAGTTAATTTTCTAATTTTCAAATCCTCTTCTGATGGAATATATTTTGAAAAATTCCCAGATAAATCTTTTTCACTTCTTATATTGATGTTAGAGGTATTTCCATTAGCATAAACATTAATGGTATCTCCAGAATTTATTGAACCATCTTCAAATTTATATATAATCTTATTTCCCTCAACTGTAATAGCTTGTACTACTAATCTGCCACCAGTTCTTTCATTGGTAAATATAAAGTCATCTTCATATAAATTATGTATGCTGTTATCTATATTTTCATCGAAAACTACGGCTACAGAATTATTGTTTAAAGAAGCATCTACTGTCCATAACTGGAACTGAGTTTTTGGTGTAAGTTCCATATTATAAACTCTATTTGATGATTCTTGCAATTTACGTCCTGCTATATCCGCTGAATTAGGGTTAATTATTTCTAATGTAGCATTTACTCCAGCCTTTTTTATAGCATTAGTCTTTCCATTATTTTGCACTCCACTATCAAAGGTTAAAATAATGCTTCTACCTAAGATACTTCCTCTATCTGGCTTTTGTCCCGCCACCTTAAAATCACTTATGTCTAAATTGCTTAAAGCATCTTTTAATAATAACTGAACTTTTATATCCTCACCATCATAATAAATCTTTACAGTATTAGGCACAGTACTTGGGCCACCAGTATATACCGTACTTATATACTCAAAATGAGCTATGTCTGATAAATTGTTTCCGCTTTTATCTTTAACATTTGTAACTCCTATCTTCACCACATAGCTTTCATATGTCCCATTACCTAATATATAGTTTGATGGAAAATAAATAACTACTGCCTTACAATCTTCCATTACAGAAACTTCTGCATTTGCAGGTAAAGCCTTTGTATCACCTACACCATTTACATAATAATAATTTGATGGATTTGTAATAGATTCTTTATCCATCTCTTCACTAAAAAATATAACTGCCTTTTGAGGAACATCTAATTTTTTAACTATTGCTGTAACAGTTGGAGCTATATCATCAACTCCATATACCGTACCATTATACTCATTCATTACATTTGGCATCCAATTAACGTCAATAATATCCTTAACCTTTAATTTATATTCAGCTTCTGTTAAAGCATTGGCTTTTGTAAATTTAATATCATATGCACTTATATTATCTAAAGCTACACCATTTGCCCCTTTAATCTCATCAATTTTATATGTAATATCAAGTCCATCACAATCAAACAATTTGTAATTAGATTTATTGGTTGCATATGTATTTAAAACATTTTTATTAAATTTTACACGCATTGTCGTACTATCAATCATTCTTGTGCTTATAATTTCAGGCTTAATATTATCCTTTGGAATATAAAAATCCACTCCCATATTTTCTTCTACCTTATTTCCATAAGCATCTTTAATATTATTTACTATTAAAATTTCATGTCCTCCATTTAAAAGTAGTGTTCCTGCTCCTTTTATTTTAACAATTCTATCTTTTGATCCTTCTTTAAAATCTAGTTCCGTTAAAATACAAGTACTGCCATTAATATTGTAATTGCTTCCATTAAGCGCTGTTTCTCTATTCATAGATCTATTAAAAGTTATATAAATAGTACCTGTAGCTGTGTCTCCTTTTATATCTATTATTTTCACTTTGTTATCCATAGTATAAATATTAAAGTTTGACTTAGTTTCTTTTATAGTAAATCCAGCTGCATTATCAAATTGTATACCAGAAATGCCATTAGGAATTTGAAGTGTATTTATACCTTGTCTAAGGCTTTCCTGGAAATAAAGTTCTACTGTATCTGCCCACTGACCTGAACTATTCCGAAAAGCAGTTAGTTCAGTATTTAATCCAATTTCAGTTACACCTTTCCCATTAATTTTTATTTTAGATATGGTGTCCATACTAATTCTTATAGATTGAGAAAATTTAACTATTAATTTCTTATCTCCAATTGGTACTACAGATTCTAATTTAGGATCATTAATATCCTTAAATGTAATCTTCTGTTCAAATTTAGCTATGTTATTATTTAATTCTCTATCTAATATTTTATTTTTTACTGTTATAATGCTATTTTTATACTGGGAACATGGATTAGATAAAGTAATAAGCACTGTCCTGTTGTCCTCTTGTAGATTAGCTGATGCCTTAAGTTCATCATTTGCTCCTAAATCCATGCCATCAACTTCATAGTTTTCTACATTCTCTGCTGTATCCTTATTAACTTCTGTGTTAAATACAATCTTAATTTGATTAAGTCCATTGGTAGTTACAGAAGCAACTGTTGGAGTACCACTTTGAGAATTTGACATAATCTCATCTATTCTCCAAATAGTTTTATCTAAAATAACTCCCTTTCCTCCTATTGCATTTAAATCCGTTGTCACAGTTGCCCTATTCTTAATATAGTCAATTGCCTTACTTGTAGATATTGAATTATCACTATGAAATAATACTAAGGGAGCAGCCCACTTTCCTGCTAAAACTCCTCCAACCAAAGCATCCGCATAACCTTGTCCACTAGCATTTGCAATATATAGTTTGTCATTTTTCAAATCATCTTTAAATTCTTCCAATATGTTTAAATTAGTTTCAAATCTATCAGCCCCACCATTTACTCTGTAAACAGCACCTAAAGCTTCATATGTACTACTATTTATAACGTAGTTTGTCCCTATAACTATAACCTGAGAGCTATTATCCTTTATAAACTGAAAAACTGGTTTCATTGAATCCGCACTATTATTTCCTAATAAAAGTATAGAACCCTTGGCTGCCGCTATTGGAGCTGCAGATAATGCATCGGAAAAGCCTCCCCCTCCAACTAACATAACATTTTTCGCTTCTACTCCTAGCTTCACTAATTCTTTTGCAACTGCTATATTAGTTTCATATCTGTTTTTTCCTTTAAGCTCTATTAAATTATATTTTCCTTTTAGAGAATCTCTTATCTTTCCAGATACAGAAGCTTCCCCACCTATTATGTATATATTTTCAGGTTTTAATATTTCCAATGCACCTTGAGTATTTATATTAAATTCTTTAGCTTTAGTTAAAAGTATTGGTGCATTTAACTGTTTAGCTAAAGTTGATGCACTTACCGCATCTGCATATCCTTCACCAGACACTAATATTACATCTTTTGAGCTAGTCCAATTTGTTGTGGCAATTTTAGCTGCTGTGGCATACCTATCTGCTTCTCCTATTCTAGTTACTTGTAATGGTGCAGCCTTTACTAATGCTGGCATGAAAATGTACAATATAAATGTTACTATTATAGAAACTTTTGCAACATTTCTAGTCATATAATAGATTCCTCCCGAAGCATATATTTTTAATTAATTATAACTTTGTAAAACACCACAAACAAGTCCTTATTCTTATGTAATTTTTGTAAATAACATAAGGACGGTTATCAACTTCCATATGCAAAGACAGTTACAAACTAAATAGGGACAGTTATTAAATTTTAATTAAGTAGCTTATGTAAAAGCCCAAAAATTGATAACCGTCCCTAATAATAAAGTTGTTAATTGTCCCTAATTTTTATAGTATGCTTTGGAGTACTGAATCCTTCTTGTTTATGAAATCTAAAACTGATGGTTCTATTATTTTATCAGGCATAAAAGATGGTGTATCCTCTTTTGAATTAGTAAAGTATTTTGTAGAATACCTAACTTTCATCTTAGTATTTGGTAGTTGAAAATTCTTCACTTCCCCATAATGATTTGGCTTACCTCCTGTAGGCTCTCCAACAAAAGTTGCCTTAGTTTCATTTCTAAAATATATGGAATTTAATATAGCTGATGAAAATGTCCTTCTTCCAACAATAACAAACAATCTTTTCTTATCATTTATATTGCGTTTTTTCACTTCTTCTATAAATGGTTCTAATATAGATGAACTTCCTCCCCCATTATCTCTCACATCCACAATCAACTTATCTACATTATTTTTATCTAACACTTCTAATAACTCTTTTGAAAAATCTTTAAATGGTTTTTCTTTCATTTCACTACATGAGTTATATTTAAAATATAATGTATTTTTATCCTTTAAATACTCAAACCAGTATTTCTTATCTTTATTTTTCATATATAGCGGAGTATTTTTATCATTATAGTCATTTATAAATAACTTTTTACTTTCTTTATTATACTCTATCTCTTTTATATTCACATTAATGATTTTGTTTCCTGAATCCTGAAATGTAAATGTGGTCTTTTCTCTACTATCTATTATCTTTAAGCCATGAAGTATATCTGGCATAGTTATAAAACTAGGAATCATACTTTTAAGCTCTGCCTCATTTTCATGAGATATAACTTCAGCAACTTCCTTACTTATTTCATCTATATTTTTCCCATTGATTTTAACTAACTTACAGTTCATTATTTGTTTATACTCTGGTATAGTGCTTGTCACATATATTCCTTCTTTAAACCAATACAAACTTATTGGATACATTTTGTTATAATCTAAATAAGCTGAAGTATGTCCATCATTTACAGAAGCTACTATTTTATATATGCCTACTTTAACTTCATCGTCATTCATTTTTGGCACTGCTTCTTTAAGTTCTTCTATCTTCTTATTAAACTCTTCTTCCTTCAAACTAAAAAACAAATTTTTGTGTTTTTTAGGTAACTGTTTTGATAAATACTCTATATCTTTTGTCCATTTTTCTTCTCTATTTCCTGGAGCCGCTGCATATTTACTTTTACATCCCCCGATTACAGTACCTATAATAAATAATATGGTTATAAGTAAAATATTTCCCCTTTTCATTCTATCATCCCCCAATCTACATCATCATATTTACTATACATATCCTAACTAGCAAATATCACTTTTTTTATAATAAATTATGCAAAGGGCAGAAGTTACTATAAAAAACACTATGGCAATAACTATAGATTGATTTTTTATAACTATTTGCATATTATTTTTTCCAGCTGACATTACAGGCATAGCTGGATAATATAACGGAAAATATATATTGCCCTCATTAAACTCTGCTATAGATATAGTTATTAGGGTTCCTATAGCACTATACGCCATTGGCATTATTAAATTTCGGCTTATACTTCCTATAAGTATTCCCAAAGGTGCTATTGCAAATTGAAACAGCATTGAATAGCAATATATTTTTATATTTAGTATTAGGAAATCTTTTGCTAAAGGTTCATGATCTATAATGCTTCCTGTAATGAGTATTGCTATGAATTGCAATATATACACAAAAGCAATACAAGCAAATACAGTTATTAACTTGCATATAAAAACTTTAGTTTTACTTAGTGGATATGAATATGCAGCATATGCAACTCTTTCTGAAAACTCCCTAGTGTAAATATAAGAAGCCACTAAAGTAAATAGTAATAACCCTACAACTAAAAATGTCATAGCTTCTATATTTGTCATATACGTATCCCACTCTACAATATCTTCTCTAAATATTTGTCCCCAAAGCATAAGTAAGGGTTCAGCTAATGCTCCTATTATTAATACTAAAAAAATAGGTGATCTTTTTATCTTTAAAAATTCACAATAAATACCATTATGCATTGCTTTCTCCTCCTGTTAATCTTATAAAATAATCTTCTAAATTATCTACAGTTATATATATTTCATCTACTCTTACATCATTTGATACTAAAGTTTTATTTATATTCCATCCTTCATTCAACTTTTCATATACTCTTATTAGTCCGTCCTCCCATATTACATAGTCATTTATCCCCAGGTTTTTTTCAAGTAAAAATGAAGCTTTTTTATCGTTGTCCACCTTCAACTGAATATAATGTCTATTTCTCTTTTGAAGCTCATCATAACTTATTTCTTCGAGAAGTCTTCCTTTGTGTATTATTCCTATTTTTGTAGCTAGAAGCTGTACTTCACTTAAAATATGGCTGGAAATGAGAAGTGTTATTTCATACTTTTTATTTAAATTCAATATAAGTTCCCTTATTTCCTTTATGCCAATAGGATCTAATCCATTAGTTGGTTCATCTAATATTAAAAATTCAGGATGATGCAAAAGTGCTCTTGCAATTCCTAGTCTCTGTTTCATTCCTAATGAAAAATTCTTAACCTTTTTTCCCTGTATATCCTTAAGTCCCACCATTTCTAAAGCGTTACGTATACTATCTTTTCCTGCAAATCCTATCATTCTTCTATGTATCTCTAAATTTTCTTCTCCAGTAAGATTTAAATAAAAGCCTGGATAATCTATTAAAGATCCTATTCTCCCATAACATTTGTTATCTAAAGCTTTATTCCCAAATAACTCTATTTCTCCACTACTAACCTTTGAAAGTCCCATAATCATTTTTATAGTAGTAGTTTTTCCTGCTCCATTTTTCCCAAGGAATCCATAAATATCTCCCCTACCTACATTTATATTTAAACTATCTACTGCATTTACATTTTTATAAGTTTTAGTTAAATTATAAGTTCTAAGTACATGCTCCATAAAATCACCCTTCCTAAAATTTTCAAAAGAAAAAGAACTATGCTGTAAGTATAAAACATAGTCCTTACATAAACTTTACACATTTCTTACATATTCCTTAAATGCTAGGCAAAGTAAATATAAATTCAGTTTTTTCATAAGGAGTGCTTTTTACAGTTATAGTTCCTTTTTGCATTTCTATAAGCTTTTTAACTATAGTAAGTCCTAATCCACTTCCTTGAAGACTTTTATTTCTAGACTTCTCCAATGTATGTAATCTCTCAAATATTGATGACAAATTTTCCTTTGGTATCCCTCTACCTTTATCCCATACAATTACTTGTACATTTTCTTCATTACACTTTAAATTAATTCCTATACTCTTCCCTTCATATCCATATTTAATAGCATTAGATATAAGGTTATTAAGAATTCTTTCTACTGCTTTCTTATCTCCCATTACGTATATATCCTCATGAGGTAAATCTATTGCCGGCTCTATTTCCTCCTTAGTGAAATCATTATAAAATAAAATTATATTTTGTCTTATAATTTCCGATAGATTGATTTTTTTAATATCTAGTTTAATATCATTTGAATCTAGCTTTGACAACTGAAAAAATTCACTCATTAAATTTCTTAAATTTTCCCCTTTGTTTTGGATAATATCTATATACTCTTCTCTTTCACTCTCACTTAAATTTTTATTATCTTTTATAACTTCTATGTATCCCAAGAGAGATGTAAGTGGTGTCCTCAAATCATGGGATATATTTGATATCATCTTTTTTCTTTCCTCTTCATATTCTTTATTTAACTTCATTGAATTTTGAAATTTATCTACCAAGTGATTTAAATTCTTTATTAAACTATTTAAGTATTTGTTGCTATTTTGTATTCTTATTCTTTCATTATAATTTCCTTGTCCAATATTCTTTATTACCTGAGAAATAATATATATTTTCCTATTTAAATTTATAATAATCATAACTAAAATTATTATTATACCTATTAATATTTTCTCACTCATGCTATATCTCCTAATTTATATCCAATGCCCCATACAGTTAGTATATATTCAGGTTTATTGGCATTATCCTCTATTTTATTTCTAAGCCTTCTTATATGAACCATTACAGTATTGTCATCACCCATATATTCTTCATTCCATACATTTTCAAATATCTGTACCTTTGTAAATACTCTATTAGGATTTGTAAAAAATAATTTTAGTAATTCAAACTCTTTTGCTGTTAAACCTATCTTTTCCTCTTTTTTATAAGCACAATAATTATCTAAATCTAAAGTTATATTTCCTTTTTTAATAGAACTTACTGTTTCCTCATTTTTATGAAAACTAATATATCTTCTAAGCTGTGACTTTACTCTAGCTACTAACTCCCCTACAAAAAAAGGTTTTACTATATAATCATCAGCTCCCAGCCCAAGTCCTATTATTCTGTCAGACTCTTCCCCCTTAGCAGACAATATAATAATTGGGATTACACTTTCTTCTCTTATCTTTTTCATAATTTCCATACCATCTACATAAGGAAGCATTATGTCTAAAATTATAATACTAAAATCCATGGATTTATATTTTGCAAACCCATCCATTCCATCAAAAGCTTGTACTACATTAAATCCCTGCTTACTTAATGCTGTTTTTATTAAATTATTTATCTCTCTATCATCTTCCACTACCAATATGCTTATATTCTTCAAATCTTCCATATATATCACGTCCTCATTTATATTATATCTATATAGGGACGGTTATCAATTAAAAAAGGCAAAATCTTTAGCTCTATAGTTAACCAAAGATTTCACCTCTTGATGTTCTTTTTATTTAGTTTTATTTTAAAATTATTGGTATGATAAAATTACCTTACTTAGTATAGTTATTTGCTAAACTCTACTGTAACCTTAAATAAATCACCATCAATATCAATTCTCATGTGGCCGCCCTGTAATTCCACTATACTTTTTGCAATAGATAATCCTAATCCAGATCCCTCAGTACTTCTCGCTTTATCTCCTCTTTTAAATCTTTCAAAAATCTCGCTAACATCAAAATTCATTTCATAGGAAGACATATTTTTTATAGTTATTATTACTTTTTCATCTTGTTCAATGAGATCAATATATACCCTTGAATTAGGTTGAGAATATTTCAGTGCATTGCCTATCAGGTTTTCAAATACTCTCCAAGTTCTTTTGCCATCTAAATTTAGATGTACTTCTTCTACAGGAATATTAATCTTAAAAATTAAAGAAGAACTAGTTATCTTGTGGTCAAATTCTCCCAAAGCCTGCCTCAATAGTGATGCAATATCAACTTTTTCAATATTAAGTTCAACAGCACCACTTGAAATTTTAGAAGCTTCAAAAAGATCCTCTATTAGCACTTTAAGTCTTTGAGACTTTTGATCTAAAATATCTATATACTTTTTACTATCTTCCTTGGATATATTATCCTTTTTTAACAAACTCACATAATTTATTATGGAGGTAAGAGGTGTTTTGAGATCATGTGATACATTAGTTATAAGTTCAGTTTTGAATCTTTCACTCTTTATTTGACTTTCAACAGATTTTTTAAAGCTTTCCTTCATATTATTGATATTTTGAGATATCTTTATAAAATTGCTGTCTCCAGTCTCCTCTATAACATAGTCTAAATCACCTGAAACTATAGCATCTGTTCCCTCTATTATTTTATTTAAAGCTGATACTTTTTTTAATGTATGTAGAGGAACAACCATAAAATAAATCATCCCATAGACAAATGAAAAAAATAAAGCCAGCTTGTTATCAGTAACTACTCCAATTATTCCAAGTATAAAGAACATTCCAAATAGAGCAGTAGCCACAAATAGTGAAATTTCCTTAATCAAAGCTACTTTGATAGCAATTCCCTCATGAGTTAATAAAATAATTTGGCCAGCTATACTTCTCCCTAATTCTTCTGATAACTCTTCTTTATGAATTAATAACCTTAAGGCAAAATATACATTGAACATAAAGTATAAACAATATATAGACACTATAGTAAGTATTATGAATTGTCTAATGTTAATAGGTTTATAAAAAAAGCTCACATTTTTTAAATAAATTGACATAACAAAACCACATACAAGAAATATAACCGCTCTTAAATCCAATGGTATTTTTTCATACTTTTGTTTTACTTTTACATAATTACTTTCAACTCTTGAATTTAACCTTAAAAATACAAGTAAACATATTGCTATCACCAACGATATACTTCCCAAAATCACTTCTTTAATAACTCTTTCTCTTATAGAGTTATAATATATGTAATTTTTCTGCATTTGACTATATACTTCTGTAGTTTTAATAAATATGAAACTGCCCTCAAAATTATTCCTTTGAAACCAATTGTTAATACTCTGCAGTTCACCTGTATTATTAGAATCCTTTGGAAATTTTTCAACATAGATAGCATTATTATTTATATAGTCCTCTACATTATTTAAATTTTTAATGTTAGTATATATTTCACCACTCTTTTTATTTTTAATATAATATCTTAAAGATTGTTTTGAATCCACTTGAGCCTTAATCTTCTCATAGTATAAATCAATTTTTGAAGTATCATTCTTATCTCCTACTTTTTGTAAATCTTCTTTAAGTTCAGTAGTTAAAATTTGAACACTTTGAAAATACTCTAATAAATCTCCTTTGAAAGAATGACTTTTAAAATAAGGTTCTTTTTGAATAAAATCCTTATTTTTAATAATATCAAACCCTGAAAGCATTGCTATTCCGAACATATATATGCATATTATAAAAAGTAGTTTATACACGCACCTATTTTTCGATTTTGTAACCAATCCCCCACACCACCTTTAGATATTCAGGTTCTTTAGGATTAATTTCAATCTTCTCTCTTAGTCTTCTTATATGAACAGCTACTGTATTTTCACCATTATAAAAAGGCTCATTCCACACTCTTGTGTAAATTTCTGCTATGGAAAAAACCCTTCCTTTATTCTCCATGAGTAACTCCAGTATCTTATATTCAGTAGGAGTTAAGCTTACTTCTTCTCCATTTACATTTACTGTTTTTGTACCTTTATTTAAGTTGATGCCTCTTACTTGTATTTCATCTTCTTCTTTAAAATATCCAAAGTTTGTATATCTTCTTAATTGAGATTTCACTCTTGCTACAAGCTCTAATGGATTAAAAGGTTTTGTTACATAATCATCAGCACCTATGTTAAGTCCGAGTATTTTATCTGTATCCTCTGATTTAGCTGAAAGCATTATAATAGGAATATTTTTGCTTTCTCTAATCTTAAAGGTTGCCTTTATACCGTCCATTTTGGGCATCATAATATCCATTATAATAAGATGAATTTCTTCCTTTTCTAGTGCTGCTAAGGCCTCTACCCCATCGCAGGCTCCAATTACTCTAATTCCTTCATTTTTTAAATATATTTCAATTGATTCTCTTATTTCATTATCATCATCAACCACTAAAACATTATATTCTGACACTTTCCTCACTCCTTTCTAAATATTATATCATCTTCTAATTGGCTAGTCTAAGGCACATTAAAATAAATAACAAGTCAAAGATGTGACGGATATTTTGTATCAGACAAGGAAGCAGGTTCCACTGCTAGTAGATCTATCAGTGGGTTCTGATGACGCAGTATGATGCAAAATAGCCTAGCATACTGACTTATTTATTTTTTTAATGTGCCTAAATACTTAATCATTAAAACTTCATGAAGAAACTGAAAGCATCTTTTGATATTCCATTTACGGTATCTCTATTTTTAACATTCCTAATATGATAAATTTTATTTTCATAATCTCTTGCTTGATTATCACATATATAAGCATATTCATAGCTGCCTTCATTTACCCAACCCATAAACACATAAGCATGACTTGGAGCACCATTTTTATTTCCCAAGCCATCTGTTGTAAAAACTATATCTCCCGGATTTAAATTTTTATAATTATTATCTTTCTTCCAACCCCTATTTTTTAAAACATCTATAAGTTGAGTTGTATTAGCTATTTCCTTTGCAACTGGTATATCATTCTTTCTTAGAACTTCAGCCACAAAATAAACACATGTATTTGAAGGATTGTTATTATTCAAAGCAATTGCATCTTTAAATACTTTCTTTTGATTGCTCTTACTTTTCATATATCCATATATTCTATTGGATATATGAAAATCTCTATTTTTAAATATTAAAATTTTATTAATTACTATAATTGCTAAAATAGCTATCATTATAGTTGCTATTGTTAATTTCATTTTTTTCATTAGTTATCCCCATCCTTGCAATTATTTTATATCTATAATTGTATAACATCTATTTTAAAAATTATTATCTATATTTCTTACAAATGTACTAATAATTCTTACAAATTTCTTAAGATTGATATTTAGTTTTAAAATAATAATTTTGCAATATAGAGATAATATTGGGACCAACTCTACTATAATGGCTGTCCACGGTGGAATTGCTAGACCTAGAATGCTTGAACTAAGCTCAACTGGTGAGATTAACATTTTAGATATTAATGATATAGAACCAACCTTTTACTAAAATGCTCCGTAAAACACTTAAAATTTGATAACCGTCCCCAACAAAACACCCAAAACACAAAAATAACACCGCTGGTTTTAATTAACCCAACGGTGTTATTAACTTTCATAGCTTAAATAATTAAATTTATTTTTTCTTAGTATTTTTATCTTTGCCTTTTTTTTGGTTAGTTTCATTCTTTTTATCATTATTTTTAGTGGAACTGCTTTTGCTTTTACCTTTGTCGCCCATCCTATATCCCCCATGAATTAAATATAATTAATCTTATGAGGCGTTTTATCAAAATATACCCCTTACTTCTTCAAACTTTTTACTTCCATATATTCAGTTTTACAGCGTTATAATATTGCATATTCCTTAATTATTAACTTTCAATTTAAAATCTCCTTTAATTCGTGAAGGATAATCATATATTTTTAAATAAATAGGACTTTTATATTTAATGTCATCAGAAACATTATATAGTATACTTTGTTCACTAGATTTACCTATACGTGTTCCTCTGCCTTTACTCTTAAATGTTACTCCACTTCCATCTTTAAAATCCCCATCAAATATGCTATAAGCACATTTTTTATCCAATCTTTTATCTGCTATTAAGAAAAATTCCAAAGTAGTCTGATTATTATCATTAGTTATAGATTTAATCATTAATTTATTATCTGGAGACTTTAATAATTCTTTTTTATTCATATCTACAATGACCTCTAATTTATCTTTGTCTAATGCCCTTATACTAGTTCCTTTTATATAAAGCTCCTTTGGATTTGTAAAATAATTGCTTTGAAAATACAGAATATCCTGGTATTCATTTTTTTTAATTGATGTTACTCCATTATTTATTCTGGCCCATTCTTCACCCTTCTCATTGAAAATTGAAAGATCATCAAATCCTAATATTTTTTTAGTATTATTTCTATCATATTCTACTAATAAAGCAATCCTAGTTGGAGTAATAGTTAATGTTTTAAAATATATTTTTTGTCCTTCAATTTGGACTGTTTCATATACATTATAAACCTTATTCATACTTTCAAATTTCTCTTTATTAATAGGAATTTCAAATTTCCATTGGGAAGATAATGCCTTTTGCTTATCCAAATTAGTATTTTCCTTACTTTCCTGAAGCTTTACTATAATAAAAAGCTTATTTGGTATTATAGTTTCTTCAGTAAAATTTAATTCCACATTTCCTTCTAATTTTTTTTCAATGCTCATATCATTATTAGTAAACATACTCCAACTTTCAGGAGCTGCTAACTCTTTACCAAATTCATCTGTAAACTTCATATCATGTAAATTTACAAACTTATGATTCCCCTTATCTTCAATAGAATAAAATAATATGCACTTGGAATTATCAATAATAATATCCTTTATAGTAAAAACTAAATCCTCATGTTCCTCTGATAAATTAACAGACTGAACAAAATTATTCTCCACTATATCCTTAATTCCATTATCATAGTTCATCAGCTTAACAATATACTGAAGTCCTGGAACCTTACTTAAGGTTATTGCAATAGTTGGAGATATACGAATGGAAGCAATAAAAATTGTAATAGCAATTACAACAGCTATATTGGCAAACTTTTTTCTTTCTTCCTTTTCAAACACTGCCATTCCACCTCATTTCTCTTTATAAATACAAAAATTGCGTTACAACTTTTTCTCAATTTGCAACGCAATTTTATCCTTACTCTTTATGTGAAATTTCAACTTCCTCATTATTGGATGAATTTTTCATAGGCTCCCCTACTGTTTTTTCAGTAGCATCCTTGTTCCCAATCTTGGCTACTAACTGTGATATATCTAGCCCAGTTATATCCTTCAATACCTCAAATCCATTGGCAGCTACATCAGTTACTATTTTTGATACTCTTGAAGCACCTTGTGAACCACCATTATCTATAACAGTAATTTTGTCCACTTGTTCCATAGGCTTAGAAACTGCACCCATAATTTCTGGCAACCTACTTACAATCAATTCTACTACCGCAGCTTCACCATACTTAGACATAGCCTCTGCAAGTTTATCCTTTGCTTCAGCCTCAGCGATACCCTTTGCCCTTATAGTATCTGCTTCTGCCATACCCCTTACCCTTATAGCTTCAGCCTCTGCTTGTGCTTCAATTTTCTTAGCCTCAGCCTCAGCAATTGCCTTGATTTTAATTGACTCAGCTTGTGCCTCAG
The DNA here is from genome assembly GCF_000619945.1 of Clostridium lundense DSM 17049. Lineage (GTDB taxonomy): Bacteria > Bacillota > Clostridia > Clostridiales > Clostridiaceae > Clostridium_AO > Clostridium_AO lundense. Next base: position 145,303 of record NZ_JHVC01000003.1, read on the forward strand.
CTTCTTTAATATACTTGATTTTAGCAGCCTCAGCATTTACTTCTGTTTCATATTTCCTTGCATCTGCTGGTTTTTTAATCTTTGCAACTAATTCCTTTTCAACAACTAAAGCATTTTTTTCAGCAAGATCAGCATTTTGGTCCGCTAATTTACCATCATTCTCTATCTCTTGTAACTTATATGCAACGTCTGCATTAGCCTTTGCCTTGTCTTGCTCTGCGCGATAGCCCTGTAATTTTATTTCCTTATCTCTTTCACTAGCGGCAATTTCTGCATCAGCCTCTAACTTTGCTTTCTGCCCTTCCCTATTTGCATTAGCTGTTTTTATATCTGTATCTCTCTTTCTTTCTGCTGTAGCCACATCAGCGTCTGACTTAGCTTGAGCAATTTGAGGAGTAGCACGACTCTCTAAGTATCCTCCTTGAGTTGAAATCTTTAATATGCTATAAGACACAAGAAGTAATCCCATAGAATTCAATTCTTTTCGTATATCAGCTTCAATTCTTTCCTCAAAGGTAGCTCTATCCTCATTTATTTGTTCAACAGTTAAAGTAGAGATAATTCCTCTCAACTTTCCTTCTAATATTTGCTCTACAATACCACTAATAACTCTAACTGTATTGGTGGCATCCCCATTACAGAATTGTTCTACTGCTTTTAATATGCTTTCCTCTTTATTTTCAACCTTCACTACTGCAGTACCAACAATATTAACAAATATACCTTGTTTTGATGGTGCTTCATTAACATCTGTAGTCATAGAGATATTCTCCAAAGAAATTGAACATGATGTTTCAAAGAAAGGTATCATTATACCCCCTTTTCCAGATAAAACTCTTTTCTTTAATCCTGTGATTACCATAGCTTTATCAGCAGGTACTCTTTTCCAACAAGCCAAAATAATTGCAATTACAATAGCTATAGGAATAATATACCCCAATCCATTGCCTAGTAAACTTAATGCTTCGCCCATCTAGATCCTCCCCAATAATTAATTTTATTATTTATTATATGAAATTCTTACCATAAAGATAAGAATTTTTTAACACATATAATAACCATATGATTTTTTTTCATCATTATACCTTTATCTCCTACATTTCTTCTTTGTAGTATAAAGCATCACTTAATCTTACTTTTTTACACTATCTACTTCTATATATTCAAATCTATATTTTTGTCCTGTTGGATTTTCTTTTTCTTTTGGGACTTCTTCATTAAACATATTATACGGCCTTGCAAAAACACCACAGGAACCATAAAGAGCTTTATATATAACTAATTTTTCTCTTGTTTCAGAATGAATTGCAATATCCATTAATAAATATAAATCTCCTTTAAAATGCCTAAATATTTTTCCTTTGTATTCTTCTAAATTTCTTTTCATTTATAATTCCTCCATATCCATGTAGCCTTTACTATATTTTAACATATATATGGAGACAGTTATCCACTTTTGTTAAAATAATTGACTAAAAAATTAAAAGTTATTAACTGTCCACAAAACTTTTAACTTAAATGTCAGCTAAACCCAACAATAATAGTTGTAATATCTTCCTACTATAAAAATAAAAACCCTTCCATATCAATACAAATTTTAAGTATATTTTTATAACTATTAGATAAGGATTTACATTATCAATTGATACTAAATATCAGTAAGTTTTTTGCTTAAAACCATTCACATTTCGAAATGTATTTAATATAATAGTGTTATCAGTTGAAAATATGGAGGACCAAATATGAATATTTATGAAGAAGGAAAAAAAGTATCTTTAATAACTATATTAATAAATGTAATTTTGTGTTTATTTAAAGTTATTGCCGGTATAGTTGGCAAAAGTAGTGCCATGATTGCCGACGGAATCCACACACTTTCAGATGTTATTACTACAGTGATGGTTATTATAGGATTAAAAATTGCAAATAAAAAAGAAGATGCTGAGCATCCCTATGGCCACGAAAGATTTGAACCTGTATATGCTAAGATAATAAGTTCTTTACTTCTTATAACTGGTATTTTCATAGCTTATGAAGGTGTCAAGGTACTGCGTTCTGGTAATTACAGCACCCCTGGGACTATTGCTCTTATTGCTGCTTTAGTTTCTATAATAACAAAAGAAATTATGTATAGATATACAATACACACCGCCAAGAAAATACACAGCATTTCCATGGAAGCAGATGCTTGGCACCACAGATCTGATGCCTTTTCATCTATAGGAACTTTTATAGGTATATTTGGCGCACGAGCTGGACTAAAAGTTTTAGACCCATTAACCAGTATAGTTGTTAGCTTCTTTATAATAAAAGTTGCTATAGATTTTTATATAAAATCCGTAAAAGAATTAGTAGATACCTCTGCTGACGAGGAAATTATAGACACAATAAAAGAAGAAACTTTAAAAGTAAATGGTGTAGAAAGTATATCTGACTTAAAAACCAGAAATTTTGGTAGCAAGGTTTATGTAGACATAGAAATATTTGTAGACAGCAAAATCACCGTAGAAGAAGGCCATAAAATAGCTACAACTGTTCATGATAATATAGAAAATAAAATTGAAAATGTAAAGCACTGTATGGTACATGTAGAACCATTTTACTCATAAGCAGATTTCTAAACTACTTGTATAAAGGTACAAAATTCATTAACTACTCCCTTTCTAAAAGCTTCAAATTTGATAACCGTCCCCAAATATATAACTATCCCGAGCTTGTCTTAAAAACTAACAAATAAGGAAAGGACTTTGTCAAATGCAAAAATCCTTTCCTTCATTTTATTTTCTATTATTTATTCTCTGTATTAAGCTAAATGTTTATATTGTTTTTAATGAAACTTCATAATAAACTTACATTACTCCATTGATTGCTCAAGCTCTTCTTTAAGTTGAATTATTCTTTTATGTAATAATGGATGAACCACATAAGGAGCTATTTCTGCTAAAGGCTCTAGTACAAACATCCTTTCTTGCATTCTTGGATGTGGAAGCAATATTTCTTCATCCTCTGTTATCAAATCATCATAAAGAATAACATCTAAGTCTATAGTTCTAGGTCCCCATTTTATTATTCTTTCTCTTTTCAATTCTTTTTCTATATTCAATAAAAATCTTACAAGCTCCTTTGGTGTCAATATAGTATCCACCTGCATAACTCCATTTAAAAATTCTTCTTGATCAATATATCCCCAAGGTTCTGTAGTTATAAAAGATGATACTTTTTCAACCTTTATATGTTTGGACTCTTTAATTTTTTCTATAGCATCCAAAAGATTTTTCTCTTTGTCCCCTATATTGGAACCTAGTGCTATAAATGCTCTGCTTCTTTTTCTATATATCTCTACAGCTACATAATCTAAATGTCTTAAAATAGGTGCCCAAGGTTTCTTCAAATTCACCTTAACTCCTTTAACTAAAGGATACTGAATTAAAACAAACTCCCCTATTTTTTCTGCCACTGTTTCTATTAAATCATAGCTTTCCTTTTGTATTTCCTTTTCTATCTTATGACACAACTCTCCGTAGTGTACAGACTTAGTTAAATCTCCTGTTATTGCTGCCTCTCTAGTGGACACTTCTAATTCTAAAGAAACTATAAATTTTTGTCCTAATACTTTTTCTTCTCCAAAAACTCCATGATTTGCAAATATTTCAAAGTCTTTTACTATTATTTTATCCAAAAATATCACCTATTTTCTTCTTATTATAGCGTCAGTCATCATTGCTGCTCTTTTATTTTCTAATACATCATGTACCCTTACAAAATCACAATTTTTCATAATTCCTATAACTGTAGTTGCCACAGTTCCTTCTACTCTTTCATTTGGAGGTAAATTTAAAACAGTTCCTATAGTTGATTTTCTAGAAGTCCCTAAAAGAATTGGATACCCTAATTCCCCCAATCCTTCTAAATTATTCATAACATAAAGATTTTGCTCATAAGTTTTTGCAAAACCTATACCTGGATCTAAAATTATGTTGTCTTTTTTAACTCCTGCTTCTAATGCTATATCTATAGATTCCTTTAAATCTTTAATCATATCTTCCATTATATTTTTATATTCAGTATTATTTCTATTGTGCATTAAACAGCACGGAATATCATATTTTGCAGCAACTTTAGCAATATAAGGATCTTTTTTAAAACCCCAAACATCATTTATAAGGTCTACTCCGGCCTCTATGGCAAGCTCTGCAACCTTTCCTTTATATGTATCTATAGAGATAGGTATGTCAAAATGCGCTCTAAGCTCTTTTATTATAGGAATTACCCTATTTATCTCTTCTTCCTCACTTACTGGAATATGATTTGGTCTTGTAGACTCTCCTCCAATATCAATTATATCTACACCTTCGTCTATCATCTCTTTTGCATGCTGAACCGCTTTTTCTAAATTATTAAATTTTCCTCCATCAGAAAAAGAATCTGGAGTTACATTTAATATCCCCATTATATAAGTTCTTTCCCCTATTTTAAATTCTTTATTTCCTATTCTCATTTTAATGCCTCCTTAAAAAAGATTTTAATTAATATACTATATTAAAATTTTTCTTATCCTCACTCCAGTTACATTTTACCTCTGCATTACAAGCAAAACATTTTCGTGACAACTTATCACTTTTATATATTATAGAATTTAGCTCATCTTCTCCATCTTTTCTATGGGAAAGTATAGCTTGCAATATCAAATTTTCTTCCCCTTCTGAAAACCCTACTTCCTTTAAAAGATCTTGTGCTAAGATATAGCTTGCTTCCTCATGAGGGATACCTTTTTCATACTGCATCCATCTTCCTATGTCATGTAAAATAGCTATAGCATATATAACTTCTTTAGAATAGTTTAATCCCTTTTCTAGAGAGATTATATAAGCAATTCTTGCCACATCCAAAAAATGATTTATATCATGTTTGCAAAATTCTCTATCCATCTCACATTCATTATTCTTTTTAATATATTCTTTGTATTTTTCACTGTTTAATATTTTATTTACCTTATGTAAGTTATTACCCATTCTTTACTCCTTAGTTAATTTTCATTGTAGTCAAATTCTCTTCTTATACAACGCAAATTATTTTTTTATATTATACATTATACCTTATTGTTACACAATTATATTTGGGAACAGTTATCAAATTTCCACTAAACTACTTGTGTACAAACTTAAAATGCCATAATCCTCCACCCTATTTTTTAGTATATTTTTCTTTTTAATGAAGAAAATATACTCATGGGAAAAAGATTTATAATATACGGACTCTTGGGATTTTGTATGGAAGTTTTTTGGACTGGATTTGGTTCTTTGCTAAAGGGAGATGTAAAACTTACTGCCTCTACATATGTATGGATGTTTTTTATATATGGTCTTGCAGTATTCTTAGAACCAATACACAACAGGATAAGACACCTGTCATTTATAATAAGGGGAGGTGTATACATGGTACTTATATTTGCAGCTGAATTTTTCAGCGGCTTACTTTTACGAGAAATTATAGGTGTCTGTCCTTGGAACTATGTAACTGAACCCTTCACAATATACGGAATAATTACACTAAGTTATATACCAGTATGGTTTACGGCTGGTCTTATTTTTGAAAAAGTTCATGACGCTCTAATAAGAATTGAACATGGAATTAATTTAGGGAAGGGTTGATCGTTCACCCTTCCCTTATACTAGCTTTATAAGATACACTTAATCTATTACAATTATTAAATTAACCTTTTAAATTTTATATAGCTTAATTTTAGCTATAGTTATTATTTTTCACTATTAAAAACTTACTTTGAAGGTAATATTTCAGTCCAATATCCATCAGGATCAGCTATAAAATATAACCCCATTTCTTTATTTTCATAGCATATACATCCCATCTCTTTATGCTTTTTATAAGCACCGTCAAAATCATCAGTTCTTACTGCCATGTGTATTTCGTTATCACCTAAATTATAAGGTTCTTCTCTATCCCTAAGCCATGTAAGTTCAATCATATGTTCACTTTCACTGCCTTTTAAAAATACCAATACAAAACTTTCATCTGGTGCATGATATCTTCTTTGTTCCTCAAATCCTAGGGCTTCCTTATAAAACTTAACACTTTTCTCTAAGTCCAATACATTAATATTATTGTGCTCAAACTTAAATTTCATTTAAAAACCACCCCATTTAAATTATTTTAAGTGTATTATAACCTATCTTTAGGAAAAAGGAAATATATTCTATCACTCCTAAATCACTTAATATATACTTTTACTAAAATATCTTTCTCCTCTGTCTGGTAGTAAAGTTACAATGTTGCCCTTATCTATTTTGTTAGCTAGTTTAATGGCTGCTGCTACTGCCGCTCCAGAAGATGTTCCAACAATTAATCCTTCCTTTAATGCAAGTTGTTTTACGATATAAAATGCTTCTTCATCATTAACCTTTATAACCTCATCCACATAGGTCATACCCATAGTTTTAGGAATAAAATTATTTCCTATGCCTTCTATATTGTAGCAGGCTTCCTCTCCACCGCCCATGGTTGATCCTTCTGGATCCACTAGAATACCTTTTATATTGGGATTCTTTTCTTTTAAATACTTCATTACACCAGTGTAAGTTCCTCCACTACCTGCGCCACAAAGGAAATAATCTATCTTACCATCTAAATCTTTGTATATTTCAGGTGCTGTAGTTTCATAATGAGCTAATGGATTAGAATTATTATCAAATTGTTTTAAGTTTATAGAATTTTTTATTGTCTCTAAAAGTTCATTACCTTTTTTAACAGCTCCTAGCATCCCTTCTTCTCTAGGAGTATTCACTATTTCTGCACCTAGCGCTTTCATTAATGTTTGCTTTTCTACAGAAAATTTTTCTGGCACAACAAATATTATTCTGTATCCTTTATTTATAGCTGCTAGTGCTATACCTATTCCCGTATTACCTGCTGTAGCTTCTATTATTGTATAACCGTCCCTAAGTAATCCCTTCTTCTCAGCATCTTCTATCATATATACACCTATTCTATCTTTAACACTTCCACCTGGATTTAAAAATTCTAATTTAGCAAATACATTTACTCTAGACTTTATTCCAATATTATTTAGTTTCATAATAGGTGTATTTCCTATATAATTTCTAATATCATCTATATATCTCACTGCTAATCCCCTCTTTTAATATTAATTTGGTATATTCTTTTGCTGTAAATAGTGAATGATCTCTATAATTTCCACACTGAATTTCATTTGTTGCTGGTATTTCTTCCGTGTCTAATACCTTGTTTAATGAATAGTGTAATGCTTCTATTACTTCGGCTACCTGTGGCGTTCCCCATGCAATCATATAGAATCCAGTTCTGCATCCCATAGGAGATATATCTATTATTCCATCCATTTTTTCTCTCATATACCCTGCTAATAAATGCTCTAAAGTATGCATTGCACCTGTTGGCATCTCTTTTTCATTTGGCTGTAAAAATCTTAAATCAAATTTAGAAACCATTTCTCCATTATTACCTTTTTCTGTACCACATCTTCTTACATAAGGTGCTTTTACTTTTGTATGATCTAATTCAAAACTCTCTACTTTAACCATTAATTTTCCCTCCCTTTAATGCTCTTTCTAAATCTTCTATAATATCTTGTACATTTTCTATTCCAACTGAAAGTCTTATTAAATTATCAACAATTCCTACCTTCTGTCTTATTTCATATGGTATGGCTCCATGAGTCATAGTTGCTGGATGGCATGCTAAAGATTCTACTCCTCCTAAGCTTTCTCCAAAAGTTATAATACTTAATTCTTCAAAAAACTTCTTATAGTCATATCCCTCATTTAGCACAAAGGATATCATTCCACCATAGCCTTTTGCTTGTTTTGATTGAATACTATATCCTGGGTGTTCCTCAAATCCTGGATAGTAAACTTTCTTAATTTCTGGTCTATCTTTTAAAAACTCCGCTATAACTTTAGTGTTTGAGTTATGTCTATCCATTCTGACTGCTAAAGTTTTTATTCCCCTTATAAGTAAGAATGAATCAAAGGGTGACAATACTCCCCCTGTAGCATTTTGTATAAAATGAATCTTCTCTTTTAATTCTTCATTATTTACCACCACTAATCCAGCAATCAAATCACTATGTCCTCCAAGGTATTTAGTAGCACTATGAATAACTATATCTGCCCCTAATACCAATGGTTTTTGAAGATATGGTGTCATAAAAGTGTTGTCCACTATTGTCAGCAAATTATTATCTTTTGCTATTTTAGTTACTTCTTCAATATCTGTTATATCCATTAATGGATTGGTTGGTGTTTCTATATATATTGCTTTTATAGTGTCATCAATATTATCTTTGATTTGTTGTAAATCTGTTGTGTTTACTATCTTATATCCTATATTGAAATTTTTAAAAACTTTATCTAGTACTCTAAAAGTTCCACCATATAAATTATCTGGAATTATTATATTATCTCCTGATTTGAAAAGAGAAAGTACTGCTGTTATGGCTGCCATTCCAGATGAAAATCCAAATCCACCAACTCCCTGCTCTAAATCTGATATGAGTTTTTCTAAAGCTTCTCTTGTAGGATTACCTGTTCTTGAATATTCATATCCTTTATTAATTCCAATTCCTGTCTGCTTATAAGTAGATGTTTGATATATAGGAACATTTACTGCTCCTGTAAAATCGTCTCCATCAATTCCTCCATGTATTAAAACTGATTCAAAATTCATAATACTATTTCCCCTTTCTTATAACTTTTTAGCACTTCCTATAAATATTTTTGTTTCTGTATATTCACCTTTACTTGAGTATCCCTTGCAATATAAGTCTGTATTTTCTATTTCTATATTTTTAAAATTATATTTACTTAACCAATTGTTTATTTGCTCATTTGAAAAACCTAACCATTCATCATGCATTTCTTCTTTTGCCCACTGCCCATCATGTTCTGTTACATCTGAAATTACTATGCTTCCTCCCTTTTTCAATATTCTATAAATTTCTGATATGGCTTTGTCTACATTAACTACATGATGCAGTGCCATATTTATAAATACGGCATCTACTGATTCATCAAACAATACAATATTCTCTAAATCAGATTTAATTGGATATACATTTGTTATATTTTTTTTAGAAACTTCCTTTTTCAATTCTCTCAACATATTATTGGATTGATCTAATGAAAATACTAAATTTGCCTTTTCTGCTAATGCTAATGATATAAAGCCTGTTCCACATCCTAAATCCGTAGCAATTTTATTATCTATCTCTACTTTAGATAAAACTTTATACTTTAACTTTTCCTCAAAATATTCACTTCTTATTACGTCCCAATTATTTGCTATAGAATCAAAGTAATTTAATGAACTCATGTTAATACTCCTCCTAATTTATAAATCTTCGTTTTAAAATATTTTTATATTTTAGTTATCATTCTCCATGTTCCAATAATTCAGAAAATCTTGTACTTAAAATAAACATTTTATAATGTACATACTTATATAAACTAGACATCCCGTTTATATAACAAAAAACCTCTGCCTCATTTTAGAGGCAGAAGTTTTATTCCGCGGTTCCACTCTAATTATTATATACAAAAAATATAATATCTTATCTTTGGTACAGATATACCTCAACGCTATACCGTGCGTACACGCTGCCTCCTACTAAAGAATTCAATTCTTCGGGACAGTGCTCCAAGATGCATTCTCATAAGTTATGCCTAAAGTCTTTTCCAGCCTGAGAAGACTTCTCTCTGAAGGTTTTCCTTATAATACTATTTCTTTTCTTCACATATTAAATATCTGTTTTTCAAAAACATACTATTCATATTGGATTAGTATGTTTTATGTAATTACTATATCCTTATTCTTTCTATTTGTCAACACATTTTCTATCAAAACTTAGGGACAGTTATCCAAACCTACACAATAAAAACTTCCAACCTTGGGGACAGTCATTTAATTTAGAATGAATTACTAACTCTATATATTCAAAATAGCTAATTCATTATTTAAGATATATCTTTCAATATTTAAAAATTTAATCTTTATATCCTAGTTATATTTAATAACTGTCCCCAATTTTTGGCCTTTACCATTTAATTCCCTGGGAACAATTTATTAACTTGTCCGCAGAATTTATTTATAATATAATCAGTAAAGGCGGTGATATTATTGGGTAAAGAGAAACTTAAAAGTCTTGGTAAAAACTATTTGGGTGTAGATATGGTTTACAATGAAACTAAGACAGATAAAATTTATGATGAAATTTCAAATATACTTCTCAAAGAAATTGCTGTGGGTGATTTAAGTGTTTCTAAGGGAAAAGAACTATTAAAAAAAATATATGATCTATATGATACGGGTAATAAAGAATTTGAACAATATGCTTCATGTAAAAAGGGTTGTTCTCATTGTTGCTGTCTTTATGTGGACTGCACTGCAATTGAAGCTGAATTAATAAGAGAGTATGTAGAAAATAATTTTACTGAAGAAGAGAAAACTACTATTAAAAATAAGATAGATGATCTTCTAACTTCATTACCTACTAGTAGTGAGGTAGATGAAAATTTAAAACATGCTTTAAATTATCTAAAAGAAAAAATTCCTTGTCCTTTTTTATCTGAAAATGGATCTTGCACTATATATCCTGTAAGAACATTTAACTGTAGAAAATTTTTAACTATTACACCTGCCGAAGAATGTGCTAATGGTGCTCATGTGGTTAAAATTAATCCATCTATAAATAATATAGGTATGTATAGTATAAGCATGTTATCTATGAATGTAACTAGATATAAAAAACTTATGGTTCCTAATGGAGATGAATATAAAGCTCTATACAAAGGCATATCTGCTTGGCTTAAAAACGGATTTAAAGAAATAGATAGAACTAAGGAGTAACTTTTTTTCCTCCTTAGTTCTTATTTTTTAGCTTCAACTGAAAGTTTATATTTTTTTAAAAAACTCTATCTAAAGCTATTATTTAATTAGCTGTTCCTATTCTTCTCCACAAAGGAACAGAAGCTTCTTCCATCTCTTGTCTATCTCCTCTTGAACTTCGGCAATTATATTAGCTCCCTCTTTTGATTTAAAAAGATGTTTAAATCTTCCTTGAGGTTTTAACCATTCTTCTATTGGAAGCTTTTGTTTTGGCTTATAATTCAATTTATATTCTCCATAGGATACTTCATAAATTGGCCAATAACAAGTTTCTACTGCTAACTTGATTAAGTCTAATTCAGTTTGGGTATCACATCTCCATCCTCTTGAACATGGAGTTAATACATTTATAAACTTAGCACCATAAAATTCATTGATGGCTCTGTTAGATTTATTATAAAGATCCATCATATATTTACTTCCTGGTATTACAGGCACAGTTTGAGCAACATAAGGAAGATTATGTGCTACCATTATAGAAGTTAAATCCTTCCCAAATTGAGTTTTTCCAAGAGATTCTTTTCCTTGTGGTGTAGTAGTAGTATCTGCTCCTGCTGGTGTAGCAGATGACCTTTGAATTCCTGTATTCATATAGGCTCCATTATTATAGCAAACATAAAGCATGTCATGTCCTCTTTCCATAGCACCAGACAATGATTGTAGTCCTATATCATAAGTACCACCATCTCCACCAAAAGCCACAAATTTATATTCCTCATTAACCGTCCCTCTCTCCTTCATGGCTCTGTAGGAAGATTCTACTCCACTTAAAGTAGCAGCTGCATTTTCAAAAGCTGTATGAATATAAGAATCTGTCCATGCAGAATAAGGATATAAAGTTGTTGAAACCTCCAAGCATCCTGTAGCATTACATACAACTGCTTTATGTTCTGGCTTAATGGCCTTCATAACCCATTTTACTACCATTGGAGCTCCGCAGCCTGCACACATTCTATGTCCACTGGTTATTCTATCTGGAATATTAGTTAATTCTTTTAATGTTGCCATATATTCTACCCCCTATTCTCTTACAGATAAGTAATTATATTTTTCATAATTGCCTGTACCTAAAGCATTCTGTAAGTCACCATATACTTTTTCTAAATCCTCAACTCTAACGTCTCTTCCACCTAAGCCATAAATATAGCTCATTAATATTTTGTCTTCTAATTTTCCATATAAAGAAGCGCAAGTATCTGCAAATAATGGTCCTCCATTTCCTGACATTCCCTCTGATTTATCCATCACAGCTATTGCTTTTACATTCTTTAACGCCTCAGCTATTTCATTACCTGGGAATGGTCTAAATAACCTAATTTTTAACACACCTGCTTTAATACCTTTTTCTCTTAAATCATCTGCAACCTTTTTGGCTGTTCCAGCAGATGAACCTATTATCATCATAGCAATTTCTGCATCATCTAGCCTATATTCTTCAAACAATCCATATTTTCTTCCTGTTAATTCTTCATATTCTTTAGCAACCTTCAAAGTAACTTCCTTAGCATTTAGTATTCCTTGAAGCTGCTGTCTTTTCATCTCTATACTAAAGTTTGTTAGAACCATTGGTCCTACTGCTATGTTTTTATCTCCTAGCAATCCACTATTTGTCCTTTTATTTGGACCAGCAAAATTTCTAACCACTTCATCTTCCATTAAGAATACATTTTCCACAGAATGGCTTGTAATAAATCCATCATAGCAAACCATAGCTGGTGTCATAACTTCTTCATTTTCTGCTATTTTAACTGCCTGAATAAAATTGTCATAAGCTTCTTGAACATTTTCAGAATATAGTTGTATCCAACCTGTATCCCTTGCTCCCATGGAATCTGAATGATCATTGTGTATGTTAAGTGGTGGAGACATAGATCTATTTACTAAAGCTACTACTATAGGACATCTATCCCCCGCTGCTATATGAAGCATCTCCCACATAAGTCCCAATCCATTAGCAGATGTTGCTGTCATAACTCTTCCACCAGCAGCAGATGCACCTATACATGCACTCATAGCACTATGTTCAGACTCTACTGGCACAAACTTTGTTGTACACTTGCCATTTGCCACAAAAGATGAAAAATATTGTGGTACCTCTGTAGATGGAGTTATCGGAAATGCTGCTACCACATCTGGATTTATTTGCATCATTGCTGTAGCAACTGCTTCATTACCACTAAGACTTCTTCTTAACTGCTCTGCTTTTACCATATTTATTCCTCCTCCCTATTCCTCTACTACCAATTCTAATGCTTCAAATTTACATTGAGCTACACAAACTCCACAGCCTTTGCAATGATCATAGTCAAATTCTACTAATTTTCCGTCCTTTGCTATTATAGACATATCAGGACATACTGCCCAACAAAATAAGCAGTGCTTACATTTATCTTTATCCCATATAGGTTTCATTGCTCTCCAATCACCAGTCTTAAAATCTACTGCATTACCTGCATCTAGCATGGCACCTCCCCTAGGAAGATCCTTCCACAATGTATCTGAATTTACATTCATTCTCTTATTCAAGTCCTTTCACCTCCTGCAATCCTCTTTTTAATGCTTCTATGTTCTTAGGAATAACATTTGGTTTTGTAGCAAACTTATGTTTAAAGGATTTTTCCATATCCCTTACAAATTCTTCTTTATCCATTATTCCAAGTATTTTCACTATAGCTGATAACATTGGAGTATTAGGAAAATTTGCTCCCAAAGTCTGTTCTGAAATAGTCCTAGCATCTATCGTATAAACTTTTCCTTCATATCCTTTTAATTCTTCCCTGATTTCTTCTGGACTTTTTTTAGTATTAATAACTATAGCCCCGTCCCTCTTTAAACCAGCTGTACAATCTACAGTTTTTAATAAAGTTTCATCTACAACTACAACATAATCTGGTTCATAAATATTACTGTGAACCCTTAATGGATAATTTGCTATTCTATTATAAGCAGTTATAGGAGCTCCCATTCTTTCTGGACCATACTCTGGAAATCCCTGAATATACATTCCAGTGTTAAAAGCAACTTCCGCTAAAAGCAATGAAGCCGTTTTAGCACCTTGTCCTCCTCGACCATGCCAGCGAATTTCAATCAACTTTTTCTCCATATATTTTCCTCCTTATATTCATGAATACTATCTTTTTACCATAACTTAGCGCCACTAATACCATCTAAACTAATTGGATGAATAAGTGGCGCTATTTTTAAAATCATTTACGCAAAAACAATCAATTGTCTAGTTTTTATTTCTTAAAGATTAATATTATATAAATCTAGAAATCACTTAATTTATATCTGTGCATTGGTATCTTCTTTTCTGTTCCAATCCCATGGCTTTTTCTTTATAATACCATCTGCAAAGGGGATAAATATTGATGTTATAACCGATACTAAAAGAAGTTGTTGATACCATAATAAAGGTATTACCTGGAATGGAGTTATAGCTCCCTTAGTAAAACTTAATAAGATTAACATCTGAGCTCCATAGGGGATAATTCCTTGCATTATACATGAAAAAACGTCTAGTATTGATGCACTTCGTCTAGGGTCTACTTTGTATTTATAACACATTTCCTTGGCAATAGGACCATTTATAATTATAGCTACTGTATTGTTAGCAACTGCTGCATCTGTTATAGCTACAAGAGCACCAATACCAAATTCTGCTGACTTTCTACCCTTTATCATTTTCTGAATCTTGTCTAATAAAAACTGTATTCCTCCAGCTTTTGTAATCATATTTGCAAGCCCACCTGTAAACATGGATAAAAGGAAAATATCTATCATGCTTAAGAATCCATTAAATATTTCTTTAGTAAATGCCAATATAGTTAAATTTCCATATGATATACCTATTACTCCTGCAAGAACTATTCCTATAGTTAATACTACAAATACATTCATGCCTGCTAAGGATAAAACCAATACAAATAGATAAGGTATAACTTTTATTATGCTATATTCATAGGTTTGCATAGCTGGAGCTACTCCTGGACGACCAAATATCAATAGTAAAATTATAGTTATTATAGCTGCTGGTGCCGCCATATATATATTTACTTTAAATTTATCTCTCATTTCACAGCCTTGAGTTCTTGTGGCAGCAATTGTGGTATCAGATATTACAGACAAATTGTCTCCAAACATAGCCCCACCCATTACTGCTGCTAAAGTAAATGGTAAAGACAACCCTGATTTTTGGGCAAGTCCTACAGCAATAGGTCCTACAGCTACTATAGTTCCAACAGAAGTTCCAGTAGAAATTGATATAAAACAAGATATTATAAACAATCCTACAGTTATATATTGAGCTGGTATATAGGTAAGCCCTAGATTTACTGTAGAATCTACTCCTCCCATTGCTTTTGCTACAGATGCAAAAGCACCAGCTAATAAGTAAATTGTGCACATGATAATTATGTCTTGATTGCCACATCCCTCAATTAGTGCATCAAATTTTTCATTTATACTACCCTTTAGTATAAAAAACGCACTAATAATACCACAGAATATAGCTACTGGTGCAGGAAGTTGATAAAAGGCCATCTCAACCCCTTGAGCTTGCAATATTAATCCACTTCCTAGGTAGATAGCTACAAATATCAAAAAAGGTATTAGCGCCTTTCCACTTGAAATTTTCGATTTATCCTCCATAAATTTTTACTCCCCCTATAATTTAATGGCTATTTTTTATATCCCCATTAGCCTTCGAAAAAGTTTTTACTTTATTAAATATATCGTTATGCACTTACTTTTTGTATACTTATAACCTATATTTTTATAGAGTTACTTTACTATTAAGTCTAAAGCTCCCTTTAAATCCTCAATTATATCTTCTGCTGTTTCAAGCCCAACTGATAATCTAACTAAACCATCACTAATTCCTGCTTCTGCTCTTTCTTCAGGACTGTATGGAGAGTGAGTCATTGATGCTGGATGCTGAATTAATGTTTCTGTATCACCTAAGCTTACTGCTAAACTAGCTAACTTAACATTGTTCATAACTATTCTTCCTTCTTCAACGCCACCTTTTAACTCAAAGGAAATCATAGCTCCTGGAAGTCTCATCTGTTTCTTTGCTAATTCATAATATTCAAAACTTTCAAGTCCTGGATAATATACTTTTTTAACTGCTGGATGAGATTCCAAGAACCTTGCTACCTTCATTGCGTTTTCTGAATGTCTCTGCATTCTAACTTCTAACGTTTTCATACCTCTTATAACCAAATATGCATCAAATGGGCTTATAACTGCTCCAGTCATATCCTTTAATCCAAATAATTTAACCTGATTTATAAAATCCTGTTTACCTATAGCAAAACCTGCAAGCACATCTCCATGTCCATTTAGATATTTAGTTGCAGAATGAACAACTACATCTGCTCCAAGTTCTAAAGGTCTTTGTATATATGGAGTACTAAATGTATTGTCCACAAAAACCATACAGCCCTTAACTTCATGAGCTATTTTAGAAACAGCTTCAATGTCTGTAACCTTTAAAGTTGGATTTGCTGGAGTTTCCAAATAAACAACTTTAGTATTAGGTCTCATAGCATTTTTAACTTGCTCTAAATCACTAATGTCTACAAAAGTAACATCTACTCCAAATCTAGTTATACCATGATTCAGTAGTGCAAAAGTACATCCATAAAGTGTATCTGAAGCAATAACATGGTCTCCTGCTTTTAAGGCTGTCCACAATGCTGAAGATATAGCTCCCATTCCTGAAGATGCTGCAACAGCTGCTTCTCCACCTTCTAATAAAGCTATTTTTTCTTCAACTTCACTACTGGTTGGATTTCCAAGTCTTGTGTATATATACCCCCCTTCTTCTAATGCAAATCTTCTTCCTCCTTGTTCTGCTGAGTCAAATATAAATGTAGATGTTTGATATATAGGTGTTGCAAGTGAACCATATTGTTCATCTTTTTTATGTCCTCCATGTATAGCCTTTGTCCCAAATCCTTTATTAGTCATATACTCTTTATTCATAACAACATCTCCCTTTAAAAATTTAGTATTTAATGAATTCAAATTTTTTCACTATAATTTTATAAAGCAATCCTCATGCCAAATACCGAAAAATACTAGGGATAGTTATTTAAAATCTCTGGGACAGTTATCAAACATTGTATTAATGGGGATAGTTATTGATTTTATGATGAATTTAAAAATGCAAACTACTTAATAGTATAATTTTTATGTAAACGTTTCTAACCATATTACAAATATAAATGGAAATATTTCTATCCACTTGTAAACTATCCTTTCCACTTTATACCATACCTGTTTAATTTATTTATTATTGTAGTATGGGACACTCCTAAAGCTTTTGCAGTTTTTCTAAAAGTTTTATTTTTCTTAAGTGATTTTATTATTGCTTCTTTTTCAGCCATATCCACTACTTCTTTTAACTTTAATTCTTCTTCTTTATCAATATCATTTATTACTTTTGGTGGTTCATAAATATCTATCATTAAATGATCTTTTCCTAATAGATCTTGGTTACATAAGTTCATGGCTCTTTCTATTACATTTTCAAGTTCTCTTACATTTCCCGGCCAATTGTATTTTAAAAGTTCATTAATAAACTCTAGCTCTGTCCCTAAAACATTCTTATTTAATTTTTTATTCAGCTTGTCTATAAAATGATTAACTAAAATAGGTATATCTTCTAACCTTTGCCTTAATGGTGGTATAACTATTGGTATTACATTTAATCTATAATATAAATCATCTCTAAATTCACCCTTTTGAACCATTTCCTCTAAGTTTTTATTGGTAGCGCAAATAATCCTCACATCTACCTTATCTTCTTTATTACTTCCTATTTTTCTAATAACTCCTTCTTGTAATACTCTTAAAAGCTTTGCCTGTAATAATAATGGTAGTTCCCCTACTTCATCTAAAAATAATGTGCCATTATGTGCTTCTTTAAAAAGCCCTTCTTTTGTAGAAATTGCTCCAGTAAAGCTTCCTTTTTCATACCCAAACAATTCACTTTCAATAAGATTTTCTGGTAATGCAGCACAATTTATAGGAACAAATTTTTTATCTTTTCTTTCACTAAGATTATAAATTGCCTTTGCAAATAACTCTTTACCAGTACCGCTTTCTCCTCTCAACATAATTGTAGAATTATTTTTAGCTACTGCTCTAACCATTGCTTTTACTCTATCAATAGATGCACTGTTTCCTATAATTTCTTTAAACGCTCCATTGTCTGTGGTAGATACTACATTAGCAATTTCTATAGCCTTTTTCATATCTCTTATAGAAGCTACTACACCTATGTTATTATTATTATCATCCTTTACTGGTCTTCCTGTGGTTAAATAGTGACTTTTACCCCTATCATTTTCTATATTAACTTCAATGTTATCGTATTTCTCTCCGCTATTTAAAAGCTTTACCATTGGAGCATCTTTTATTACATTTGTTACATCTTCTCCAAGTACATCTTTTCGAGCATAATAGAATATTTCCTCACAATAACTATTAAAAATTTCAATTTTCAGATTTTTATTTATATACATTATCCCATCGTCCACAGAATCAATAATAGCTAACAATTTTCTTTCATGTTTCTCATGTTCCAACAGCTCGATGTCTTTTATGTTAACAACTCCATCTATACTGTAAAGACTATTTTTTAATGATATTTTTTCTCTTTCATTTATATCTTGTATTTTTACACAAACTTTTTTAGGAAATACCTCTAATGATATAATATTTATATTCAACCTATAAATCTCAGCTAGTATTTCTGAGGTTATCCCTATTCTATCTTTAGTTATTATTTCAAATCTAAAATATCCTTTTCCCATACTTCCTCCTATTGTAAAAAGTGTAGCATCGGTTGTATTCTCCTACGCTGAATCTCTTAATTCCTTATATCCTCCATCATACTTCCCTTAATATAATTATACCTCATTTTCCATTTATTAGAATCATTTTTAGGGACAGTTAAGAACTTTTTATTAAAATACATGCTTATCTTCTGAAATAACTCTAACTTAAAATATAAAACATGGGGACGGTTATTGAATCTTTTTAATAAAACATGGGTAAATAAAACAGGGACGGTTATCAAACTTTATAAAAAACACTAGACTAAAATAACAAAGTTAATAACTGTCCCCAATTATGAAAAATTGATAACCGTCCCCATATAAACATTAATATAAACATTAATAATGAAAAGATCTCCAAAAATCCCCTTGAGTATTAATAATATTCGCTATTTCTTTATAAGGTATTTTAAATGTTGGAAACCCAGCAGCATATGGTGCAATTTCATAAGGATAAAAATAAATATATAAAGCATCCTCATTTACATAAAAAGGTTGGTCTGCTTTTATTCCTTTGTATTCACCTGGAAATATATATGAGTATTCCTCATTATTTTTTATTTGATCTCCTATGATTTTACTTAGTACTTTTACATAATCACTGTCCCTTTTAAACAAATCTTTTAACTCGTAGAACCTTCCACTTACAAGGTCTACATGAGGATAAATTTTACTAGGCATACCATGGGCAGCTCCATAATAATATTGATATCCATCAATCTCTAAAACCAGTAGCTGCTTTTTAAAAAATTCGATAGAAAAATCTCCTACATAGTTGTAATCAAGTAAAATGTTAGATTCTATTGGTTTAATTTGTGATAGTTCTTTTAACTTTTTATTTGCTTCTTCTTCAGCTATCTTATTGTCCATTCCTTTAATCTGTGGATAATATACTAGATAATCTCTGTTAGGTTTATATTTTCCCTCTATGACTGCATACTTATTATTAAGAGATACAATTTTGTTTTGTTGCCATATAATCATTCCACGTTTATTTAAATAAGATATTCTAAAATCTATATTGGCTTTAACTACATCATAATCTTCTAATGATAATGTTCCACTGCCATTTACTATAGGTAACATTTTTACTACTTTACCATGTTTATCAATGAAAAACGTACTTTTATAATCCCCAGAAGATGCTAAACCATTTCTATAACTTGAAACATCATAGTAAATAAAGTCTGTAAAAATATTTCCATTTAGATCTGCAATAGCATATTTAGATCCTCTATAGGGCTTATCTGGGACAATGGCTTTTCCAACAGCTATTCGCATTTCCCCTAAATAATTGATGTCATTATATTCAGGATTTAATATATAATTTCCTCTCTTATCTATAAGACCATATTTATTTATATAATCCTCAGAAGCATCAACTACAGCCCTACCTTGGCTAAAAGCCTGTGCTTGTGCATATTGTGGAGGTATAATTATTTCTCCTTTTTCATTAATATATCCATATCTATCCTGTGGACCTTTTTGAAAAGCTAAAAGACCGTCCCCAAAATTCCCTACAAAATTATAATTATATTTATTTATTAACTGTCCCCAAGTTCCTATAAGTCCAAACTCCCCATCCTTTATCTTAACTACAGCTTTTCCATCCTTAAAATCACTAGCAGATTCAAATTTAGCAGGAATAACTTCCTTACCACCCTTGTCTAAATATCCATAAGTATATTTTCCACTGTTATCTGAATTTGCAAATACAGCTCTTCCTTCCTTAAAATCTGATATATAATTATACGCTTTGCTGGTTATCTCATTTCCTTCTTCATCTATTACCTTAAATCCTTTACTATCTATAACAATAGCTCTTCCTTCAGAAAATTTATTAATAGAACTATATTTAGGTTCTACCACATACTTTCCACATTTATTTATTATTCCATAAAGATCCCTTGGTTGAGCAACAGCAAGACCATTATCTTGAAAATCTTCAGCTGAATTATATTGAAATTTAATGATAACTGTCCCCCTATTATTTATATATCCCCATTTAACTCCTTTAACAGTTCTAATAGATGCTGGAAATAACTTCATAGATATGCTTTTTAGTTTTAATAATATTTCTTCTTTTAACTTCATTACATCCTCTTTAGATGGATATTCATAACCAAGACTTATAGTCACATTTATAGAATCTAATGCTTCACATAGCATTCCTGCCTTAAACTGAGCATCCGCAAGATAGTACCAGTAGAAGGCTGCCCCTGGCATTTCTTTTACTTTTTGTTTATAGTACTCTACTACTCTTCTAAAATAATAGAGATATACATCTGGGGACGGGGCTAAACCTTTTCCATTCCATCTATATACTTCAATCTTATATGCATCACCCGTATCATGAACCCATAATGCTATTTCATATATTCCATCCCTGCCATTTACTCCTGGCATGTCTTCCACTTCAATTTTACTGTAGTAAATGTTATTAGGAATTATATGTTTAAATCCTTGACGAGTCCATTGTAAAATATCTAATTGAGACCAAATTGATCCCATCTGCCATCCTATAATTAAGTTATTAATATTTCTAGATGTAATAGGTGCAGCATTTAAATAAGTCACATTATATCCAGTGCCCTTTATATTGTCCATTACGAACCAAACTCTTAAATGTTCTTTCAGTACAATAACATAAGTTTCTCCTTGCCACTTATAGGCTGCAATTATTTCTTTAGCTCCATCCCCATCCAAATCTGCCATAATCACTGCTGGTCTTTTATAAGGACTTTCTAATTCTATAATCTTTGATCCTGTAGGTAAAAAACTTTGTACAAAGCCGATTAGACTTATTCCATATAACATAATAACAACTTTCCTATATATTACTTCTCCAAATATTATATGAAAAATTTAGGGGACGGTTAACATATCTCAGCACTAAAATCAAAATTATGAGAACAGTTAAGAACTTTTTATTAGATGGACCAGTTAACATATTTTAATAAATTTATGTTTATGAGATAGTTAATAAATAATTACCAAGTATATGAATAATAAGGGATAGTTATATAAAATAAGCAATATTCTATATAACTATCCCTAAATTTAAAATCTTATTTTCTAATTTATCACAATAAATATTTATAGCATATCTTGGAAATTTAGCCAATCCTAGTTTATACTTATTAATATTTTAAGTAAATCGCTGATCACTTACATATAAATCTCATAAACCTCTAAAAATTTCAAGGGTACATGTATAAAAATTTGTGTTAATATAATTTCTAAACCTTTCTATTTCCTCTTGAACCTGATTATTTTCTGAACCTTTATCCATAAGAGGTGCGATTTTTATATAAATTTGATCACTTTATTTTTATATTAATACCCAATCCTTTTTAGTGTAGCTAGAATTTCTTTTTTCACATTCATCTACAACTTTCTTATCATATTTTTCTCTTACTTCCTCTGCATACTTTTTCTTAAATTTTTCTATTTCAGTCATATCAAATGCTTCAAACATTTCACTTTTATTCATTTCCATTCCTCATTCAAATGAATCCATAGTTTTGTCTACAGATTTAATTATTTTGTCAAGTCTTTTCTTTTTCTCCACCAAAAGTTCCTTATTAACTATTAATATTCTTTTCTTATCAAGATCAGGACTATAAAAAATTTATTTAATTTCTTCTAGGCTGAAATGTAATTTTTTAAAAAATAAAGACAGCTAACATTCTTATAAATAATGTTAACTGTCCCCTAATTAAAAAATTAAATAGTGTCTTTCACAAGTAAAATTAATTACACTATTTTAACTACTAAAAAATAGATTTATCGATCAATCTATTTTATTCAAATGGCTTCATTCCTAAAGAATTATAAACTTCCTCATCGATATCATGAGTAAACTTTAATTTATTATCTTTTTTAAATTTTATCACTTCACTTTTCATATTCTCTCCATAAACCCCATCTAATTTTCCCAAGTAATATCCTTTCTCTTGCAATGTTCTTTGCACTTCTAATACATCAGCACCTCTATCTCCTGGCTTTAAATTTCTAAACTTGTTCCAGGAAAGATTATATGGCCCTCCATAAATCACCACCACAGTACCTGACCTAACATACCCATATAACTCCTGTATATCCTTATTAAACATCCTTATGCATCCAAGCGAATCTGGATTACTAATAGTTAAAGGCTTATTTGTTCCGTGTATTCCATATTTACCCCACGGAACATTTAAAGCCATCCATCTAGTTCCAAACCCCGCACCCCAATTTTCAGCTTTGTATACTATTTTCCATGTCCCATATGGAGATGGGGTTGTTGGCTTTCCTCCAGCTATAGGATATATTTTTTCAACTTTTGCAGTATTCTTATTTATTAGATACAGTTTAAATTCAGTTATATCTACTAAAATATGATACTCACTTTTATTTTTTTCTTGTAGTCCCTTTTTTATTTCTTCAGCTTTTACTTCCATTTTTGAAGATAATATTGATATAGAAAGTACTACTACAAAAAAGCGCTTACTTATCTTCATCTTATATCCTCCATAACTTTATCAATAATAAAACCATTTCTTAATTATTTTTTCTAGTACTGCTTAATTTATACCAATAAAACAATTTAAAAACATCGGGACAGTTAATAACTTCTTATAAAAACACAAATTTATTAAGTTCTCTATACCACAGGTAATAATTTCCTGACATATGGCAAGAATACTTAATAAATAATTAAAAGAGGTGATCTTATGCCTAGATGTGCTAGGATTAAGTCCGAAAATGGAATATTCCACATAATGATTAAAAGTATTAGTGAAGTGCCTTTCTTCAAAAACAATAGTGATAAGGACATGTATATTAATTTTATGAAACACTATAAAAAAGTATATAATTTTAAGGTTTATGCTTATTGTTTTATGAGTAATCATGCTCATTTTATAATTGATGCAAATGGTGCTGATATATCTAAATTTATGCATGGTATTAATTTTAGATTTGCTATTAATTTTAATAAAAAACATAATAGGAACGGCCATCTTTTCCAAAATAGGTTTAAAAGTAAGGTTATTCATAATAATCGATATTTGATTAGAGCTTCTGCTTATATTCATAGAAATCCTATAGATATAAAAAAATACAAAAATTTCCCTGAACAATATAAGTACTCAAGCTTACCAGTATATTTAGGTCTAAAAAAGGATTATTTTAATCTAGTAGATGAAGATTTTATAATGCAATTAATAAATACCAATATTAAAAAAGCTAGAAAAAGATATATAAATATTGTATATAATGAAAGTAAAGACCTTGAAAAAGAAATTGAATTTGAAGATGAAAAAACCCACTATAATAGTGAAAGAACTATTCTTGTAAGAAATTTCAATCCAGATGATATTCTTCATTTTATTTCTAAAAAACTTTCAATGCCTAAAATAAAATTACATATAAAAAATTGCAAAACCTCAACAAAAGCTAGAGCCTTATCTGTTCTTTTGATGAGGTCGCTATGTGATTTTAATTGTAAAGATATTTGCAAAATTTTAGGAAACATAACTCAAAGCAGGGTATCTTCCTTATGTTCCTTAGGCGTTGATCTTATTGAAAATGAAGATAATTATAAAAATATAGTTTCTGACTTTATCTCTACATATAGTGCTTAAATAATAGTAATCCTATTGAAACCTTTATTATTTCTTACCTTAGTACTACCACATCATTTTTAAATTTAATCTAAAATAAAATTTTAGTATTTTTTTATTACTCTATTTTAAATATATTTTGGACATGCTATAACACTTTTCTTATTTATTTCTAATATTGAATTTGCTTTTAAAGGCACACTTAACTAAATAAACTTAACTGTCCCCATTAATTAACTTAGCTTATAATTAACTTAGCTTATATAAATAACTATTAACCGTCCCCTATTTCCTATATTTTTCTTAAGATATCATTTATATCTTCACTTACCCTTAATCGTTCATCATATATCCACTGCTCATCAAATTCTAACTTAAAAGATTTTGAAAAAGAATAATACAAATTTATCTTTTGATAGTAAATCTCTAATTCATATAGTTCTTTAAACTTATATATAGGTTTTGAAATAGACTCTCTTTTAGCTATAAAAAATTCGTCCATATATTTTAGAAATTCATTCATCATAATAGGATTAGTCACATCAAATGGTATTTTTAAAAGTTGCCATTGTATCCTCTCTTCTAATTTATAGGATTTTATACTATCAAGAACTATTAAATATTCTCCTATATCCATCTTTCTATAGAAAGGATTTCTCTCTTCTCTTGTGCTCCATAAGGCCAACTTTTCTCTAAGGGGTAGATTTTTCACCCTAAGTATTGCTTCACTAGGCCCTAATACTCCCTCTTCTATAATTTCATCCTCTGTATCTATCATTTCTTCTATAAAGTTTTGAGTATTCCCTGCAGATGCTACATATCCTACTTCATAAATGCCTTTTCTTCCAGCTCTTCCTCCAATTTGCTTAACCTCTTGAGATTTTAGATACCTTACTTCATCTCCATCAAACTTTTTAATATCCATAAATATTATTCTTCTTATTGGGAGATTTACTCCCATGCCTATAGCATCTGTAGTTATTAGTATACTTGTTTCCTTATTTATAAACTGCTCATACTGCTTTCTTCTTACCTCTGGAGGCAAATCTCCGTATATTAAACTAGCTTTTATACCTAATTCAGCGTAATGATAAGCTAACTGCAATACTCTTTTTTTAGAGAAAACTACAAGAGCGTCCCCCTCTTCTATGTTTCTATGTGAAAACGGTTCATACTCTATTTCAAGAGGTATATCCCTCTTGTATTCTCTGAAAGTATACTCATCATAACAATCTTCTATTATGTTAATAAGTAATTCTTTGGCGTTTAATGCGCCACAGATATGTATTTCCTTACATTTTAGTCCTAAAACTGCTCTTGTCCAAGCTGCTCCTCTTTGATCATCATTTATCATTTGAATCTCATCTATTATAGCCACGTCATATTCCTCTGTTATATCCAACTTTTCAATTGTACAAGAAATGTGAGTTGCATTTTCTACTAATATCTCCTCTTCCCCTGTTACAAGATTACACTTTATTCCTTCTCTATTTAGCTTTTCATAATTTTCTAAAGCCAGTATTCTAAGCGGGGACAGGTATATACCTTTTCTTGCTTCTTTTAATCTTTCCATAGCATTATAAGTCTTACCTGTATTGGTTTCTCCTAAATGAAGATAAAAATTTCTTTTAATCTTTCTTGTATCCTCATATTCATCCTTAGGGTTAGATGGGAAAACATCTTCAAATTCCTTATATATTAGCTTTGGAATATGACTAGTTATAAGTACGCTCATAATACCTGACTTTAAATAGGCCTGATAATTATTATCCACTATTTCATCAAAATCATAGTCTGTATTATTTTTTCTATTATATGCCTCCATAAGTCTTTTAGATATAGATTCTAAAAGTTCTAAATATCTTCCATAAACCGTTTTATAATCTCTAAGATTTTCTTTTTCAAATTCCCTTAAAGCCTTAAGCTTTTTTCTCACTGCTGCTTCATGCTCCCATAGGGCACTAGGCTTAGTATGTCTTACTATATCTTCTATCTGTGAAATTTCGTTCTTTATCTTTCTAAAATTTCTTTCTGCTGTTCTACTTTTCATAATCGTTCCTCCTAAAGTAGGATTTATTTAATTATACCTCTATTATAATATTATTAGCAAAACTTCACTTTTAATTATATAAAAATAATTGTTTAAATGCCTCTTATTGCACTAATAACATTTACCCCTTATCCTATTTACATGTTCCCTACACATACAAAAACAATTGCTTACCCGTCCCCTATTATCCCATATTATATTGTTTACCTGTCCCTCATAAAATAAGACAAAATGGAAAGGAATTGCGCAACACAATTCCTTTCCATTTTAGTAATCTAATGATTATTTTTCTTCTTTTGAATACTAGATACAAACATCATTGCAATACCGAGCAGTCCATAAATAAATTTGCCAATTAGTACATTTGTAGGTACAAAAAAAGCTGGTTCCACTGTGCCAAGTGATACTGGATAGTTTGTAAAGAAATTCCCTCCAAACAGATCAAATGCATATGGTATAGGAACATAACTAATCAATAAAATAGCCACCATCAATACAAAAATTATTGATTGATGGTATTGCCCTCCAATCATTCCCGCTCCAAATACAAACAGCATAGCTGGCAATAGTGTTATAACTATAGGTAATACAAAACTTGTAAAATTGGTAAAGTGAAAATTTGCTTTATAAAACCACAAACTATACACAATAGGAACAACAGAAATCAAAGCAAAAGCTATCATAATTATTCCATAGCGTAACATCTGAAAGCAGAATGGATCAATAGGTGTTGCCTTAGTTAAAGCCTGTACACTCTTCTCCTGTTTTGAGTAAAGAAAAGATATAAAAAAAAGTAATGCAACAAGCAAAATTGGTAACACTTTGGAAAGGTACACTCCATAGCTCCAACCTGAGAATGGAGCAGTATTTGCAACACCAAGTATAATATCTCCACACATGACTTGGCGACTATACAAAGCTGAAATAATCAAAAGACCTAGAAAAAATTTATTTATGAGAAGCCTTTTAAGTTCATATTTAAGCAATCTACTCAATATTTAACTCCTCCTCTCTCAGTCCACAAGCATCTAAGAAATTTTGCCATGTAATAACTTTTGTTTTTGGTATATCTTCATATAATTTAGCTAGAATTTTATCCATATTAGCTTCACCGCCAACCAATTCAGCAGCTTTGAAAATCTTAAGAGGTATTTCTTGGTATTTATCTGTACTGTCATTGATTCCCTTGATGTGTGCAACATATTTGTTCGGCAGAATATCTAGATATTCTGGATGTCTATTATAAAAATTACTATTTTTATTTTTTACTCCTTCTTTCCATTTATCCACATAATTCTTTTTAGCATATTCTTCACCATATTTTTCTTTTGCTATTCTATAAGTGGTATAAACAGTAAGACCTTCGCTGGTCCAAGCTTTATTTGTTTTATCCTGAATATACTTCCAACTCATCCATTGATGAGCAATTTCATGAGCCAATACTTCAGCATTAGATGCTCCATTTAGCTTATTATTTAGGTTACTATCACTAAAAACTGTTTCTTCCATAATACTAAAATTTGTATATGCTCTTCCTCCGAAATAAAATACTGTTCCTTGTAATATTTTCAGCGGGAAATTTCCAGACACATTATACAACTTGCCATACTTAGTATTACAATAATCAATAGTATCCTTAATCATTTTTTCAGAGCTCATATCTTTCATAGCATCCTCATATTTACGATTATAGTAAAATTCTATTTGTACCCCTCTGCTATCCAACTTTTTCATAACATAGTCACCTGCTATTAAATTAAAGGAATTTCCAACATTATGTCCAAGCCAAGTTTTATTATTTCCATCTTTAGAAATGAGTTTTACCGTGTCCCCTATAACAATTGGTACAAGGTGAGCTGGCATAGTAAATCTTCCTGTAATTTTAGTGCCATCTTTACTATCTTCTACTTTAAGAATTGGAGAAAGTTCCCTATTACTTAGATCAATATATTTATCACTAATATTAGTTGAGAATAAAATATCACTAAACATTTTATGAATTTTTGGCACACCACTATATTTTACAGTAAGCTTAATTTTCTCATCATTAGGTACAGTAAATTCAATATTGCTTTTATTATTTAAATTTTTAAATACAACTTCTTTTCCATTTGCTATAATATTATGAACAGTATATCCCGAGTTTATAATAAGTGTACATTTCTGTATATCACCACTAACATTTTGAAGTGAATAGATTGCCTTTCCTAAAAGACTCCCTTTGTTAGTGTCAAAGGATATTTCCAAATCTGTGTTTAACAGCTTAAGCTGTTTATTGTTAGGAATTTCACCTATTTTCATTTTAACTGGAAGTGGAGTTTGATCAATATAAGGTTGATTTATATAAGCATAGCACCCAATACCAATTAATATTATAGCTAGTATAGGGATATACACTTTCCTAAAATTATATGAAATAGAACCAAAGAACCCTTTACCATAGCGACGAACACATAACAATGTAATTGTCCACAATCCACCAAGAATTAGAAACCAAAATATTCTATTGTGCTTCATCAAGCGAAATACCATATCATTACTAAAATCATCTGAAAGCGATGGAATAGGTGGGTTGAGCCAACGTAGAATATTGTTGTAAGAAATAAATGGACTAAGACTAAATAAGCTAAAGATGATAAATGCTATCATACTAAGATCTACACGAAAGAAAATCTGATAGAATGCAGAAGCTGCTAAAATTGCTAACAACACAGAAGGTAGCATAAATAAAAAGAAACTATTCAAATAAATGTATACATCAAACGTATTTCCAATTTTCATAGCTGTATATGAAAAATATAACACTGCCGTAAGAATAACACTAACAATTGCTGCTATTCCTATGGAAATTAATTTCACTACATTTAATACCATTGGTGACACAATACTATCTGTTAATGCTACAGTTTGGTATTTACGCACACGATCAAATTCTAACAAGGTTAACAGTGCAAATAAAACAGCCCCTCCCAGTGCCCCAGCAATACACGGATTTGCAATTAGATTCCCAGACACTGTTTCAGCAAACATATTTTCATTCAATTTCTCAAGTATAGTTTGGTTTAACTTATATCCAGCCATTGGGCAAATCATAGTCAATATACTGATTATATAAACAGTTTTTGAGTGAAAAACACGATTCAATTCTACTCTCAAATAGGAAAAGAAATTCATGGTTCAATCACCTCATCACCCATAATCAAATACATATAAGCGTCCTCAAGTGTAGGCTCCACAGCTTGTGCAAAAGCTGGAAGATTTTCTGCTACAATACGACAATAAATACCTCTTGCTGTATTAACTCTAGCTGTTATCTGATATTTTTGTTCAGCTCTTTCCCATAAGCTTTCTTCAAACACTCCAACATGGTTGTGCGCCAAATCAATTAATTTCTCTGGGGTACCATTAAATAAAATTTCTCCATGATTAATAACAATCAATCGATCACATACTGATTGCACATCCTCAATTATATGTGTTGATAATAAAACAATCTTACGCTGTGCAGCCTGAGAAAATAAATTACGGAAATTAATACGTTCCTCTGGATCAAGTCCAACAGTAGGCTCGTCAAAAATCAGTAGTTCTGGATTTCCCATAAGCGCTTGAGCAATACCTACACGCTGTCTCTGCCCCCCAGATAAAGTTGATATACGAGCTTTTCTTTTATGAAAGAGATTAGTCTTTTTTAAAACCTCATCGATAACATTATCCCTATCTTTTATTCCTTTCAGTGCTGCCATATAATCAAGAAACTGCCACACATTAAGTTCATCATAAAGCCCAAAGGATTGTGGCAAATATCCTAGTCTAGCTTTTAGCTTTTTTTCATTTTTCAATAAAGGCTCACCATCTATAAAAATTTGTCCGCTAGTTGGCAATAATTCCGCTACCAATAGCTTCATAAACGTTGATTTTCCAGCTCCATTAGGACCCAAAAGCCCAATTAGACTAGGGCTTTCCATTTCCAGAGAAATATCATGTAATGCTTTTTTCCCTTTTGGGTATATCATGTTTAAATTTTGAACTGAAATCTTCATAATGTTATTATCCTTTCTTTTGAATTTATATAAAATTTTTACATAAATTTCGAAATTTATTATCCATAAGGAGTTACAAAGTCTCTTATTAATGCTAAAATTATTACTCTATACAACTATAACAATACTCTCATGTATATTTTTTCTAGATATCCTTATTAGAAATCTCAGATTGATTTTTAATATATTTCTGAGTAAAAGTTTTTTTATTCATTAAAACTCCTATAAAATTATAGAAGCAATATATCATTATAAATATTTCTGGAAAAGCATATCTTCCCTGTCCTTCTGTTATAAAATATACAACTGTAAACATATAAAATAATATTACATTATATAGTGTATATTTATTTAAGAGATGTGTTTTTCTTTTAAATATATACCCTAAGGTTACCACACTATAAATTAATATATATATTATAGCTGGGAAAAAAATTGTGTTTCTAATATTATTAGTAATAGAAAATATAATAGGTTTAGTAGAATCGCTTATCTGACTTCCGTAGGTGCTGTAACATACATCATCACCCCAAAAATATACATTAACTAATCTTTTAAAGCCTAATTCTATAAACTCAATTGGATGAGATTTTATCCATGTTTTAGCCGCAGCACTTAACATCTTATTTTTTTGTGTCATATTAGCTGATTTATATTCTTCTGTTTTTACAATAGAATTCTCTACTTCATCTGCTGGCATCCATCTTCCCATTTTATTTTGAGAATTATTATTTATATATAAAACAATTCCTCCATTATTTGATACATAAGTAAGCTCCCCTACTAGCTTTGTATTTCTATATATCCATGGTGATATAGTAATGGCACAAACTACTAGAACTATTAGCGAATTTTTTATAGATCTTATAATTTTTTTCTCTATTAATAATTCTAATAAAAATATAGCAAAGAAATATAAAATAAAAAAAGGCTTTACCATTGTATTTAATCCTACAAGTACCCCTAAATATACATACTTGTATCTAATATCACTGAAGTATATAAAAGTACTAAAAATAAGTATATTAGTAAATAATATCTCTGTGCCAACTATACTATTATAAAATATGTTATTAGGCATAAGAACAAACATGGTAAATATTATTTTTCTATCTCTTTCTTTTAATTTCACTCTTTTTATAGCTCCATAAAATAGCAAATAGGTTCCAAAGGTTAGAAATAAATTAAGTATTTTAGCTTTAAGTAACCCAGCTCCAAATATCTTAAATACTCCACCTAAAAGTATGCAATATCCTACAGATGTATATGTATCTCCCCAAGGAAGACCATTTGCTATGTCTACTGCCAATCTATAATAATAATCAAAATCCGAAAATGGTTGTGTGTCAACAATCAATACCCATAATACGGATAATATCATTCCTAACCCTATTATAATTTTATAATAGATGTTATTATTTAAAATAAATTTCTTCATATACAACTAGTCCTTTCTTCTATTGTTACTCTTAGGCATATGAACATAAATAACAAGTCAAAGATGCGACGGATATTTTGTGAAATACAATGACTTGGGTTCTGCTAATAGTTATTCTATTAGTAGGTTCCAAGGAAGAAGTAGTTCACAAAAAAGACTAGCATACTGACTAGTTATTTATTTGAATGTGCCTTATTTCACCATCTTCTTAGTTCCAATATAAGTGGCCCAAAAATACCCGCCATAGATTATAATAAAAATAAGTGTGGTTATTAAAAGCTGTACTGTAACATTGCCTGTTCCAAAATAATTTACTATTATTTTAGCTATTTTTAGTCCAACAAGGGAATGAATTAACGCTAGTGATAGTGGCAACATAAAATAAATTGATACTTGTCCTAATATTGTTTTATTTATCATTTCATCATCTACACCCATTTTTCTAAGAAGATTATATCTGTGAATATTATCTGCTGAGCTAGATAACTGCTGAAGAGCTAATATTACTGCTGATGTTATTAAAAATATCACTCCTATATAAAGAGCCAAATAGGAAACTATTCCTCCTAATCCAAATGCTGCTGGCCTTAACTCATCCTTAGTTATGGGTATACAAGTTATCCCACTGTTTTTGCTTTCATCTAGTGGTGGTATATGCTTCAAAAACTCTTCCTTCATCTTAACTTTATCTCCTTTAAAGTTAAGATTTAAGAAACCAATTCCTGGTACTAACCCATCCACTATCTCATCTCTTACTATAAATGTACAGAAATTTTCTTTATTAGATCCATTTCTTATAGTAACTTCTATAACAGGATTTTTTGAAGGTATTAACTCATACCCATTAACTTTAATTTTTGTTTTTTTATCCATGGCCTTCTGTATAGGAGGTAGCAATTCATTTACATCCCCAAATACTCCATACTCTCCGTTATTTAAAGTTATAGTTTCTTTTTTAGAAAATTTCATAACATTATTAAAATCAGATAACTTCATTATTGAAATTATACTATTTTGTGCAATATCCTTATGTGATTTGTATTTCTCTCCTTCATCCTCGCCAAGATAAGTCTTAATCCCTAAAACTTCTTCTCTACTTTCACTATAATACTCATAATAGTTAACATAACTTTCTGTATAGTGACGCAGATTTATATTGTTTTTTAAAAATTCATTCATTGTTACTTTACTACTGCCATAAAGTAAAGTAACATCATATTGTGATAAATCATCTATATTTTTATTTAAAGTGTTACTAATACTAAAGCCACCTGATAGCATGCATATAGACATAAATAGCATTAAGCATATAAGTGACATAGACACAAATGTAGTATTTATTTTACTGCTTATTTGCCTTAATAAAAACATATTTAATTCTTTTAGATATATTTTTCTATTATTTTGAACTACTCTTAACAAAACCCCAGACAAAGAGAAAAAAAATAGAAATGTTCCAATTACACACAATATTATAGGTATACTAATAGTTATATCTACAAATATTATTTCTGAATTTTTATGTAAAATTATAAAATAAGATGTTGCTATAAAAATGATTCCAATAATAAAAACTATTATTAAAGTTTTTAAACTGCTTACTTTTATCTTTTCATTTTTTCTTCCATCTGTTAGCAAGTCAATAAGCTCTAATTTTTTTATGGTTCTAGTATTAAATAAAAATACAATTATGTACATTACCATAAAATATAATATAGTCTTAATAAATGCAGCACTAGAAAATGTGAATTTAAAGCTTTCCATTTTCACATGAAATAATTTTGCTGTGAAAATTGACATTCCTTGAGATAAAAACACCCCTAAGAATAGTCCTATGCCTAATGAAAATACTCCTATTAGAATGGTTTCAATTAATAACATGTTTGATATTTCTCTATCTTCCATACCTAGGGTTAAATATATACCAAATTCTTTTTTTCTAATTTTTATAAGGTAGTTATTAGCATATATTATTAAAAAACCAAGTATACATGCTATAAATATAGATACTGTCCCCATTAGCTCATCTATTTTTCGAAAGTTATGTACATCGTATTCACTGAGCTTCATCATAATCTTTTGTGACCCAATAGAATTAAATGTATAAAATATACATATTCCAAATACTAATGTTACAAAATATATGGTATAATCCTTTAAACTTCTTTTCATATTTCTTTGGGCTAACTTAGTATACATCTCTTAGGTCACCCCCAAGAAGAGATACTACTTCTATAATTCTATTAAAAAATTCCTTTCTCGAATCTTTTCCTCTTATGATTTCATTAAATATCTTACCATCTTTAATAAACAGTATTCTTTTTGCATAACTGGCTGAAAAAGGATCATGTGTTACCATAATTATTGTGGCATTCTTATTTCTATTTAACCCTTCTAAGCTTTCAAGAAGTATTTTAGCCCCTTTAGAATCTAAAGCTCCTGTTGGCTCATCAGCCAATATTAAAGAAGGATTTGTTATAACGGCTCTAGCCGCTGCCACCCTTTGCCTTTCTCCTCCAGATATTTCATATGGATACTTATTTAAAATATCTGCTATGTTAAGTGTTTCAGCAATCTCTTTTACTTTTGTATCAATAATTTTACTATCTGTTTTTATTATGCTAAGTGCTAATGCTATATTTTCATAAGCTGTTAAAGTATCTAAGAGGTTAAAGTCTTGAAATATAAATCCTAGTTTTTCTCTTCTAAATTCAGCTATTTTCTTTTTATTTAATTCAGTGATGTCCTTATCATCTATACTAATATGGCCACTAGTTACCTTATCTATTGTTGAAATACAATTTAATAATGTGGTTTTCCCACTACCTGATGGACCCATAATCCCTATAAATTCTCCCTGATTAACTTCAAAGCTTATATTATTAATTGCTTTTGTTACCATACCTTTACTACCATAATATTTTTGTATATTTTCAATCTTTAATATTGCTTTATTCACAATTTCCTCCTTGCAAACATATACCTGTTAAACGCTTAAGCACCGTATATGTATATATTAATTTTTTTTATTAATTTAAACCATAGAATAACACAACATAAAACTAACAATTTTGTCACTATTGTATATTTTAAAAAATAACTACCTCCTTAGACAGGAATACTAGTATAATTTTCAACATAACTAACTATTAAAAATAACTAGTCAATATAATAAATATCAACTAGTTAGATTTAACCCTATTAAGTTTAACTTGAATCAGTTCCTATATAAAAGCTTTGTCACTCTTAGATTTATATCTTT
Source organism: Clostridium lundense DSM 17049 (assembly GCF_000619945.1). Classification (GTDB taxonomy): domain Bacteria; phylum Bacillota; class Clostridia; order Clostridiales; family Clostridiaceae; genus Clostridium_AO; species Clostridium_AO lundense. The sequence goes on from NZ_JHVC01000003.1 coordinate 180,484, forward strand.
ACTTTATTAGAATGTATGCATATCATTTTTAGGAAATAATATAGATACTGTAGTGCCTATGCCCTCTTTAGAAGTTATACTAATACCTAGACCTAAACTGTCACAAAGTTTTTTACTTAAATAAAGACCAAATCCCGTAGACTCTCTAAACTTTCTACCATTCTCTCCAGTAAAACCTTTATTAAATATGTTTACTAATGATTTTTCACTTATCCCAATGCCTGTATCACTCACATCTAAAATTACTTCATCATTATTATTTTTACATCTAAACATAATCTCTCCTTCAGCTTTTTCTATATATTTAATAGAATTGCTTAATATTTGATGCAAAATAAACTCAATCCATTTTTTATCAGAAAAAACAAATTCGTCACATTCTATAATTTTAATCTTTATATGTTTGTCAATAAGTGTATTAGCATTTCTAATAACTACATTATTAATACATTCCTTAATATTTAACTTTCTAATTATATAATCTCTTTCCACCTGACTGCTTTTACTATAAAAAAGAGACTGATCTATATAATTCTCTACTTTCTCTATTTCCTTTAAAATATTAGAAGTTACACTAGATTTATTATTATCAATGATCAATTTAATAGCTGCTATAGGTGTCTTTACTTCATGTATCCACATTTCTATATATTCTTTGTATTCTTGTTTATCACTTATAAACTTTCCTATTTCATCATTCATAGATTTATTAGTTTGAGTTACAATATCATAGAAAATTTTACTTTCTAAAAAATTACCTTCAGAAATAATCTCTGAAATTAAATATTTTTTATCTAATGAATCCAGATTTTCATATACTTTTTTATAGTATTTACTTTTAATAATATAATTATAAAAATAAAAACTTATAAATGCTATAAAATTTAAAATTACTATAAAAATAATTGCATATATATCAACACTTAAAGCCTTTAAAATCATGGATGTAAATATTAATACAATGACCTCAATTATAATAAAAATATACTTATCCTTAAAATATTCTCCTATTCTCATATTAAAATATATCCTTGTCCTCGTTTAGTTTGAATGTAATCCACTGCTCCAAGATCTTCTAGCTTTTTTCTAAGTCTATTCACATTAACAGTAAGGGTATTATCGTCAACAAATTCTGCTTCTTGCCATAAACATTTCATAATCTCATCCCTTGAAACAATTTTTCCATTATTATTTATAAGCATATGTAAAATTTTACTTTCGTTTTTGGTAAGCTCTGTTTTATTGTTATTAAACTCCACCTCGCTAGTAGCTATGTTATAAGCAAGTCCCTTATATCTTAAATAGTCACCTTTTCCATTACCATATGTCCTTTTTAATACAGCAGTAATTCTAGCTAATAAAATTTGTAGATTATAAGGTTTAGTTATAAAATCATCAGCTCCCAGATTTATACTCATAAGTTCGTCTAACTCATCATCTCTGCTAGTAACTACTATAATTGGTACCTGTGAAACCTTCCTAATTTCTCTACATATATAGTGTCCATCAAAGTATGGCAAGTTAATGTCTAATAAAATAATATCTGGATTTTCACTTATAGCCTCTTCTATTATATTTTCAAAATCTGTTGAAAAGCAACTATTGTATCCGTATCTAGTAAGAAAGGTACAGAGTTCATTCCTTATTGTAAAATCATCTTCTATAATAAATACCTTTTCCATAACACACCTCACCTACATACTAATACTAACTTAAGACTAATCTATTCTAATGATTAGATATAAGTCTTTATGGCTATATTATAACATCAAATTTAATTATTACTAAATTAAAACTTAATCATGGGATAAAACAACTTTCACAAAACTAATTTCTCTCTCGAAATTTTTATAATTTAATAATATATATAAACATTTAGTAATTTACAAATCTTTATACCTTGTATAAAATAAATCTTACTGATAGATATTACATTTAACACACATTTAAAAATAAATTTAAAGGAGATTTTTAAGATGAATAGACTTGATGAAATATTATCATATAATAAATCTTTTGTAGAAAATAAGGAATATGAAAAATATAAAGCAACAAAATATCCAGATAAGAAAATGGTAATATTCTCTTGTATGGATACCAGATTAACAGAACTTCTTCCTCGTGCTCTAAATTTAAGAAATGGAGATGCAAAATTTATAAAAAATGCTGGGGCAGTAATTACCCATCCTTTTGGAAGTATTATGAGAAGCATTTTAGTAGCAATTTATGAATTAAATGCTGAAGAGGTCTTTGTAATAGGACATCATGGTTGTGGTATGAGTAATATTGATACAACGAAAACTCTTGAAAAAATTTTACAAAGAGGTATATCAAAAGATACCTTATCAACACTTGAGAACTCTGGTATCAACTTAAAAAATTGGTTGCATGGATTTGACTGTGTCACTGATTCTGTAAAAAAAAGTGTATCAATAATTAAAAACCATCCTCTAATGCCTAAGGATGTTTTTGTACATGGCCTCATAATTGATCCTGAAACCGGGAAATTAGAACTTGTTGTAGATGGATATAATAACCTCTAATTTCTCTAATAATTAAAGATAGGACTTTTATCAAAAATCCTATCTTTTTTTAATTAGTCATCTATATTCTTATGTTATTATATCTGATATCTCACTTATAAGTATTCCACAACCTATTAAGCTTATAACTGCTAGTACTGTTCCTATAATACCACAAATAAATCCTGCTTTGGCCATACCATATCCTTCTAAGTTGGGATTTTTTCTTATTTTCTTCTTTGATATATTTCCAAATATAATTCCTAATATAGATGGTATTATTCCTATACCATAAATAATAGGTATAAACATAAATACAAGTCCTACAATTCCACAAACTAAAGAAGCTATAGACATCTCATCTGTTCTTTTTTCATTAGATAAATTACTGTCTTCCATTAATTTGATCATTCCCCATAAATTGTTTTACTCATAAATTTATACTTTATTAAACTACTTCCTTATGTTATAGTTAGACAACTTTTTGCACTTCATATGTACTTAACAAATCTTTACTTAAAAAACATATTATCCATCATACTCAACTAGAGCTCTTTTTAATCTTCTTACTCCTCCTCTTGGATTTTCCACATCCCCTTTATATCTAGGAATTAGGTGCACATGTAAATGCATAATAGTTTGTCCTGCATAGTAACCAACATTTATTCCTATGTTATATCCTGAAGGTTCGTATTGAATATCAAGCATTTCTCTCACTTCATGAAGTAAGCTATATATTCCTTTTACTTCTTCCTCTGTGGCTTCAAAAAAGCTTACAAAATGCCTCTTAGGAATTATAAGCGCATGTCCCTCATTTACAGGATACTTATCCATTATAGCAAAAGCTACCTTATTTTCTGCTATTATTTCTGATTTATCAATATTACAAAATATACAATCCATTTTCATTCTCCTCACCATAATAATATAAAAATTATATATTAACTAATAATTACTTTCAATTATTTATTATATAGGCTTTGCTAGACTAAATTTGTCCATTTATAAAACTTTTAATAAAATCAACTCCAAATATTATTAACTTATACAAGGATATAATCTTAAATTAATTATTCCTTTACATAAAGTATACTAAACTACCAATAAATCATAAATAACCTCCTTAAGTTAAATCCTTAAGAAGGTTATTTTTTAATGTATTGAAAAATCATAAAAATATATTAGATAACATCCTTTAACAAATTTTCTAGTTCCTTAAATTTTTTCTTTGCATTTTTGTGTCCATTATCTTTTGTTAATATATACTCAAATAACTCTCTTGATCTACTATAAAGCCTTAAATTAGCAAGTCCAACAGCTTTATTATATAGCACATTTAAATCTTCACCTTTTTCATGAATAACCTTATTATAGTATTGAATTGCCTTTAAAGGATTTTCTTCTAAAAGATTATCTCCCTTTTTCAGATAACCCTCCAAATTCTCCATATGATCCTTAGTTATAAAAGATAATTGTCCTTCTCTAATAGGTTCATCATATCTTTCATAGTAATAGCTATCTATATAACTTATACAATTCTCTACTATTTCCTCTGCTTCTTCTCCCTTTGCAAACCATATATTAGATTTTCCCATCCCTTTGCCTGCTCCAATTACCCTTGCTGGATATATTATATAACTTCTATACATAGGTGGTATTAAAACGCAATCCTCTATATTGGCTTTTATATTATAAAACGCTATGGCATTTTCTTGATAATATCTATATACCCTAGCATTTTTATACCAGCCTATTATTCTTGCCCCCACCTTATCATTAGGTCTTTTAGCTACCCATACTACTAACACATCATCTATAAAATCTTTTCCTTCAAAGGCTGAGTCAATCTTCTCTATATGTAATTCATTTTCTTTGCTTCCACTAGATTTTGTACATACATATCCATAATAGCACCCATCCGTATTTAAGAAATTATACTGTTCTGCTCCTTGATGGCTTTTATCCACATATGCTCCTCCTGATGTAATAGTATCCTCCTCACTTACACCCCTGTAACCTTTCATCCAACCTATGTTACAGAACACTATTCTCACTTCAACCACTCCATTTCAATTAACTAGTAATATACCCCTTATATCATCTCTAATATAAGGGGATAATCTTTTTTATATTATAAATTTTTCATATAAATTTATATACTTTATAACTCTTCTTTGTATAATATATGAATTCACTTTTTCAATCCAGCCATTTACTTATATTCAACATTATATCATATATTTAAATAAAATCCATACCATTACACTATCTCTACATTCAAGACACCTATATCCAAATACAAATCTGAATTTTATATGGCTATATTTTTATTTCTATAAGTGCTTCTCATACATATACAAGCATAGTATCCCCATCTATTTTTTTCTTATCCATTAAGTAATTCTTAGGTTCAGAAGGATCAAAATCTTTGATTTTGTGTAAATTACTTTCACATGGTTCGATGTGATTATTAAGGATAGTAGTTATTGAATAAAAGGTATCCCCTATACATATCAAATCCATTATATATCCAAATGTAAAAATGGTAATCTAAATAATATTAGATTACCATTCTAGAAAGGGGATTATTATGAAACTGTCACATTACTTCTTTGTGGAACTTTTGGTCAATATATTATTTTAATGTAACTTTTACTATTAATAATTCCCAAAAATATTTTATTTATTCCTAAACTTTCATAAAAAATACAAATAAAAAAACCTACATGCAAATATCAAGTAGGTTTATGTTATTTAAATAATTATTCCATTAGATTTTTAATTTCCTGTGACAACAATTCAAACATTTGTTTATCTCTTCTATCTAATGCATCATTAAGAAATACATACAATGCATTTAAATAAAGGTTGTCCTTTTCTTTTTGCCTTAAAAAACATTTATTTGGCTTTTCTAATTCTTTTACAATTTTTATCTCCCTATAAAGAGCTGTTAATGCAACTAAATACTCTCCTAATTCTTTCTTTGAAAAAACGAAAAACACTCTTTTTTGGGAAGAATCAATACCTTCTTTTACTGAACAGATTTTTAGGTAATTTTCATTAAGAGAAGAAATTATTATTTTCTGTCCTTCTTTAATTGAAAACTCTTCTATATTTAAATTATTAGAGAATACATTTTTATATGCATTTGTTAAAAATTCTATATATTTCTCTAAATTATTCTGTGAAAATACAATATTATTAAATATATCGCCTCTTTTAAAGCATAAATTATATACTTCTTTTCCCACATGGTCATTTTTCACAACAAACAAAATGTAATCTAAATATTTATTTAAAGTCCTCTCTGGAATGAATTTTACGCCGTATTTAAATCTGTTACCTAATGTATTTTTTGGTAAAACAAAATTATTTATTTTCACGACAAATTCTCCTTTTTTTCGATTAAATTTAATACATCTATTATACTCTAAAATTTTTATTCCAAAGCCTTTTGCTGAATATTAAAACAATTTTAATTTTATCCAAAAACTAATCTTTTGTGGGAGTAAAAACTTCCTCTGAAGCCAAGAACTCTGTTTATATAAAAATATATAATAACTAATAATTTTGAATATTCATTGTTAACTGCGTGAACTAGGTTATACTATACGTGAAAGGATAAGTGAAATTATTATGAATATACCTAATTCAGATAAACAATATATATATATTCGAGATAACGAAAAGTGTTACTATTGTAAAAAAAATTTAAAACTAAATAAGATTACTCTAGATCACTTTCTCCCAAAAAGTAAACGGGGTACTACCGATGTATTTAATTTAGTAACTTGCTGCAAGTTTTGTAACAAACTTAAAAGCAATAAAATTCCTGAAAACTATGAGGAAACTATATTAAAACTTTTTATAAAAGCTGTAGAAGATAATCGTATACTAGGTAGTGGTTTAAAGATTTCTCAAAAAGAACTTAAAGAAGAACTTCTAAAAGTAAATAAAATTGAAGATTTAACAAATAACTTTATATTTCAAAGTCCAGATAAAAGATTTTATGTTAAGAATAATAGGATATTTAAAATAATATACCTTTAGTGCAAATTCATTTTTTTGTTTTTACTCCTATGTACACTTTATTCAGATACGGCCTATCCTCTTCTATGTTATAAATAATTCACATTTTTTATTGACACACAAAAAAGTAAGTGATATATTTATAACATAAGTTACAAATATATCACTTAGGGAGGAATATTATGAGAAAAAGGATTAGTTTAAAAGCATGGATGGCTATAAAAACTATACCTGCATTATTATTAGTTTTATTCTATTGGATGTGTGTAAGCGTAAAGTACAAACCAATATACACATATCTACAATATGCCATATTGGCATGTATGTTTGCAAGTTTGTATATAATCAAAAAAAATCGTGACATATTTGATGAATCTGCAAAAGAAATTCTTAGTAAGGCGGATACTATTTGTTTTAAGTTATCCTATGTTGTTTTTGGTATTTTACTTTTGCCTTGCGTACTAATTAATACAAATACAATCATTATAGGATATGGGATAGTTATTGGTTTGTGCATACTTACTGTATTACGCAGCGTTATCTTTTGTGTGATTGATTCAAAGGGGATGTACTAATGCCTAGATTAATAACTAAGGTTAAAGAATACAGAGAAAATGCAGGAATGAAGCAAAGTGAACTAGCTGAATTGATTGGCGTAAGACGAGAAACAATAGTTCATTTAGAAAATGGCAGGTACAATCCTTCACTTAAACTGGGAATGGATATTGCAAAAATATTTAATACAACAGTTGAGGAATTATTCAAATTCGAAGATGATAAATAATAAGTACTATATTGCAAATTAAAAGAGGAACTTATCTCCTCTTTTAATTGTATATTTAGTTTCACACTTCCTAAAACTTAATCATAGATTTTTTATCAATGTTTTATATGACACACTTCATTTTCTATTATATGCTATCATTTAATAATAAAGTTTTCCTTCTATTCTTCTTTCATATCCTGACCAAGTACCTGGAGTCATTCCTTCTTTGATTTGTGATATTTTATTTAAAGTAGCATCTATATAATCAGCATAGTGAACTATATAAGCTTCTTCAGTATTAGGCTGCTTTGGAGATCCAAATTCAACCTTTCCATGATGTTGAACTATACAACCTTTCATTCTTTCTTTAAATTCCTCACTATAAAGTTCAGGATTAGCATTAAAGGCTTCTGCAAGCATTGAAACACCTATAACAATATGTCCCTCCATTTCTCCTCTTAATGTATAAGAAAAAGGTCCATCTACAAACAGTTCATGTATCTTTCCTATATCATGAAGTTTAGCTGCAAGTATTGCTATTTCCTTATTTCTACAATCATATCTATAAGCTAAAGTTTTTGCTATATACATTACATTTAGAGTATGTTCTGCCAGCCCTCCTCTATAGTTATGATGTTGACTCACCCCTCCTATGCTCTTTTTAAATTGTCTTAAAAATTCTTCGTTTTTAAAAAAGTAGTCATTTAAAGCTATTATTTCTTTACTTTTAAATTCTTCCTTTGATATTTGCTCTATCTCATTAATTATATCTTCAATTGGTGTTTTAATTGTAGGAAGATAATCTTCCATATTAAAATTTTCTATTTTTTCAAAAGAGGTTATATCAAAAACATTTCCTACTAATCCCTCTGCTAATATTACGTCTCCAACTTTAAGCATATCCTCTTTATCAGGTATTATGGATTTAATATCTCCTGTATTATCTCCTATATAAGCAGTAGTATTATTATTTTCATCTCTAAAAAGCTTTTTCATTATCATTAAACAAGTTTTTACACTTGTTCCAGCCTTCATATTCTTAACATATAAATCCTTCATATAATTTTCTCCTTTTCTATAATATATATATTCTAATCCGTAAATTACTCGCTAATATGTATTATGTTCAGTCATATAAAAAAATATAAAAGGATTTAAAATTCCAATTATAGAAACTTTAAATCCTAATTTACTAATAACTTATCTCTTCCCAATCTATATATCTATTTAATATTTCTACAGATTTTACTAGATAATCTTCTTCTAATTGAGAAAATCGTCCTACATAAGGACTATCTAAATCTAAAACTCCATAAACTTTATTATTTTTTATAATAGGAATAACTAGCTCAGAATTTGAAGCTGCATCACAGGATATATGTCCTTCAAAACTATGTACATTCTCTACTCTCATTACTTTTCTATTTTTTACAGCAGTGCCACAAACTCCATTTCCTAACTTTATTCTATTACATGCAGGCAATCCTTGAAAAGGTCCTAAGACTAATTCTCCATTTTTCATTATATAAAACCCAACCCAATTAATTTTATAAACCAAAGCGTTAATTATGGCAGAAGCATTACTTAAGTTTGTTATTATATCCTTTTCATCACCTATTAATCCTTCTAACATGGTAATCATATTTTTATATTTTTCTTCTTCACTTAACCCATCGAAAACACTTATGTCGAACATATATTTTTCCCCCAATTTAAAAATATTTATGCACCTTATTTATTCTCTCACAAATTAAGCCTAATATTTTTTCATTTGCTGCTATAATATTTGTTCCTTCTTCTCCATTTTCTTTTTTAATTTTTGATGTAATTACTTTTCCACCAGCTTCTCTTACAATAAGTTCTCCTGCAGCTAAATCCCAAAGACCTAATTTAAGTTCCCAATATCCATCTATTCTACCACAAGCTACAGAACAAAGATCAAAAGCCGCACTTCCTGTTCTTCTAATCCCCTGAAGATCCCTTACCAAGCTAGTAAATAAATTTACATTATTATGTTCTGAAATTTTTTTATCATAAGGAAATCCTGTTGTAAGTATACATTCTCCAAGCTGTTCTTTCTTCCCAACTTCTATTTTTTCTCCATTTAAAAATGCACCTTCTCCTTTTATAGAGTAAAACATTTCATCAAGCTTCGGTACATAAACTACTCCTAGTACAGTCTCTTCCAAATGTTTTAAAGCTATAGATATACAAAATATAGGGAAGGCATGTAAATAATTATTTGTTCCATCTAATGGATCTATAACCCATGTATATGGACTTTCTGAATTTAATTTTCCTTTTTCTTCTGATAGTATAGAATGGTCAGGATAGTTCTCCTTTATTCTTTCTATAATAATTTTTTCAGAAAGAATATCTACTTCTGTTACCATATCTATTTTTGTACTTTTGCTAGAATACTTTATATCTCCATTAAACTTTTCTAACTGAATTTTACCAACTTCTAAAGCCCACGCTTTTACATTTGATAAAACTTCTTTTAAATCCATGAAATCACCCTCTTTTGTTAATTTTATAATATGTTTTGTCAATCTTCCAAAATTTATTATACAATATAAATACTTAAAAGTGAATTAATGCCTTAATGTTTATATATTTCATAGAAACAGCAGATTATATAGAAAATTTATTCAATATTTGTTATAATTTTCATATATATGTAATTTCTATATGGGGGTGACGTTTCATGAAATTAATAAAAAATATAAAAATAAAATGGCGACTTAGAATCTCTTTCAGTATAATTTCTCTTATAATGGTAGCTGTAGGTTTGATGGGAATGATTAGTTTAAAGAATATTAATAAGCAATCTCAACTTATGTATGAAGAAAATTTAGCATCTATAAATAAACTCAATAACATAAAAGAAAATGCTATTGAAATTAAAATTGATATATACTCTCTTATAAATGCTAAAAATAATTTTAGGGTAAATCAAATTAAAAATAGTATAGATGAAAAATACTCAAGCATAGATAAGTTAATTGATGAATATGAAACTATTGGTTCATCTGATTCTAGTGGGGCGTATTATAAATATTTTAAAAACTATTTAAATGAAAGTAAAGATTTGAATAATAAAACTATAGCTTTAGCTAATAAAGATCTCTATAAAGTAAACAGTGTTGAAGTATCTAATGCTGTTAATATGAATGTGCAGTTAATTGAAAGTTTAAACAGCCTAATAAAATTAAACTTAGACCATGCAAAAGAAGCTAGTGTAAGTAATTTAAGTCTATATAAAAAGATAAATATTTATATGTCTATACTAATAATATTTGGATTAATTGTATCCATAATTTTTAGCACAGTAACTTCCCAATACATAAATAAAGGTTTAAAAATTGGAATAAACTTTGCTAATGCCTTAGGAAAAGGTGACTTAACTTTTAAAACTAATGTAAATTCTAAGGATGAAGTTGGAGATTTATGTTCTGCCTTAAATAAGGCTTCTGAAAACATGCGAAATGTTACTAAATCAATAATAGATGAAGCCTACAATATGAGCTCTAACAGTGAAAAATTATACTCTTCTGTGGAGGAAGTGTCCTTGAAATTAAAAAATTTAGATAATTATTCAAAAGAAATAGCAAAAAGCACAGAGGATTTGTCTGTTTCTACAGAAGAAGTATCTGCATCCATTGAAGAAATAGATTCAAGTATAGATGAACTTGCAGAAAAATCTACAGATGGTAGTAATAAATCAATTGAAATAAAAAAGAGAGCAGTTGTTATTAAAGATAATGGTAATAAATCCTTAGAAAGTGCTAGTAATATATATATAGAAAAACATAAAAACATTAAAAATGCTATAAATGAAGGTAAAGTAGTACTTCAAATAAAATCTATGGCAGAAATCATATCTAATATTGCAGAACAAACAAATCTTTTAGCTTTAAATGCAGCAATAGAAGCTGCTCGTGCCGGTGAACATGGCAGAGGTTTTTCTGTAGTTGCTGAAGAAGTAAAAAAATTAGCTGAAGAATCTTCAGAAACTGTAGGTAAAATACAGCAAATAATTGAACAAGTTCAACATTCTTTTAATAATCTTTCTAATAACTCAAAAGAAATTCTAAAATTTATGCAACAACAAGTAAAACCTGATTATGATTTATTAATAAAAACGGGCAATCAATATGAAATAGATTCTAACTTTGTAAGCAATATGTCTGAAGATATTGCATCCATGGCACAAGAATTAAATGCTACTATAGGCCAAATAAGTGAGTCTATTCAATCCCTAGCTTCTATTACTCAAAATTCTGCTGAGAAATCCAGCAATGTATCTCTAGATATTACAGAAGCTAGTAAAACCATGTTAGAAATAAGCAAAGTGGCCTCCTCTCAATCTAAAATGGCAGATAACCTTAATAAAATATTATCTGGATTTAAAATTGCCTAGTGAAGTATATTATAATTAAATAGTGGATAAATTAAGTTTATCTGATAGCTTCGCTCCTGGATAAGTTCTTCTAAGTTTCAATTAGAGTATTGTATTCCTTTTTAGCAAACTCTATCTGAATCTAAGAATCCCTTAATATTTTGCAATAGAAAATGTACTTAATTTATGAGATAATCTAATATAAATACTTTCCAAGAGGTGATAATAATTATGAACAAAAATATACAAATAGCCTTATTAAAAGAAGAATTAAAAGACCTACAAGAAAGCTTTAAATATCAATTTGGAGACAGATATATGGATTTTCCTGAAGTCCAAGCGAGACTTTCAGTTATTACAAATATGATAGCCTTTTATGAAAAAGAAGGAAATGAAGACTAAGTAAAAAGTGCCATGCAATTTTTACAGAGTATAGAGCACAGAGTACAGAGTACAGATAAGGATAATTTTTCTCCATTAGCATTACGAAAAATTTTTAAATAGTTACACTTTAATTTACTAAATTTATTATATGTATAAATACAAACAAAAAATTATGAAGAACAAATACGATAGACTTACAAGTTTATCCATACTTATTCTTTATAATTTTAAGCTTTTCTGTAGTGATAACGAAAAAAAGCTTCCTAATCTGTTCTCTGTACTCTGTCATCTGTAATTTGATCTGTAATTAGCTATAACCAACTGCCCTAAAGAAATTCCTCCATCATTAGTAGGTATTTTGCTATGAGTATATACCTTAAATCCTTCATTTTGAAGACCTATTGTAATGCCCTTAAGCAAGATATTATTTTGAAACACTCCTCCGCTCAAAGCTACTTCATTTATTCCTTTTATATCCCTTATTTTTTTACATATCTCTATAGTAAAAGTTATAACTGTATTATGAAATCTTTTGGCAATTCTCCTTTTATCCAATCCATTTTTTAAATCTTTAACTATATCTGCTATAATTTTTTCTTCACTTATGATAAATTCACCATCATTATTTAATACTTCATATGAATAAACCCCTTTTTCCTCTAAATCACATATGTTTTCTAAAGCTATAGCACTTTCTCCTTCATAAGTAACTTTTCTCTTTAAGTCTAAGATAGCAGATACTCCATCAAAAAGCCTTCCCATACTTGAAGCTTCTACACAATTTAGATTTTTTTTAATAAGACTTAATATGTTTTTTATCATATTATTTTCTAAGGACTTTTCCCAGGGAATAAAATTTTCTAATTCTTGTCCATAGCTTTTATAAAGATAACTTAATGCAATTCTATAAGGTTCTTTTATAGCAATTTCTCCACCTGGTAATAAAACATAATCCAAGTGTCCAATTCTCTCAAAATCCTTATAATTACATATTAAAAATTCCCCTCCCCAAACTTTACCATCAGTACCATATCCAGTTCCATCATATGCTACCCCTATTACCTTTGTATTTATATTATTATCAATCATACAACTAACTATATGAGCATGATGATGTTGAATTGGAACCTTTATTCCTTTCAATTTCTTTGAATATTCCCATCCTAAAAAATCTGGATGCATATCAAATGCAATTATTTCAGGACTTATAGAATAAATGTCTTCAAAATGTTTTACTCCCTCTACAAAACTATTGTAAACTTCTAAATTTTCCATATCACCTATATGGGGACTAATAAAAACATGTCCTTCCTTAGATATAGCAAAGGTGTTTTTAAGATGTGACCCACATGCCAAAGAATCTTTAATATCATCTAACCTTAAGTCTATAGGAGCATATCCTCTAGCACTCCTTATAACCATTTCCTTATCCATAATTACCTGTGCTACGGAATCATCTACAGGCATATGTATCTCTCTATTATGAAATAAAAAATAATCAACCACATGTTTTAATTTTTCTACTGCATCTTTATTTTTATATACCATAGGAAGTCCACTAGAATTAGCACTAGTCATTACAAGCACATCTAATTCCCCATTAAATAAAAGCATATGAAGAGGTGTATATGGTAACATCACCCCTAACTTATTATTATCTGGAGATATATTGTCTGGTAGAAGATTATTTTTTTTATTAAGTAACAATATAGGCTTCTTTCTTCCTGTCAGTATCTCCTCTTCTATAGTATTTACCTCACAGTATTTTTTAACAGTATCCATATCCTTCATCATAAGAGCTAATGACTTATATGGTCTTCTCTTTCTTTCTCTTAAAATTTTTATAGCCTGCTGATTTTTGCCATCACAAACTAAATGAAAACCACCTAGTCCTTTTACACCAGCAATATAGCCCTTTTTTAATAACTCTATCAACCTTTCAATAGGTTCCTTATCTTCCATAACGTTCCCCAAATTATCCGTAAGCCAAACCTCAGGGCCACAATCTTTGCAAGCATTTGGCTGAGCATGAAACCTTCTATTTAAAGGATTTTCATATTCTTCTTTACATGCAGGGCACATATTAAATTCATTCATAGTAGTCATAACTCTATCATAGGGAAGTTTATTTATTATAGAATATCTTGGTCCACAATTCGTACAATTAGTAAATGGATATTTATATCTCCTGTTTTTAGGATCTTTTATATCTCTTTCGCAATCCTTACAAATAGACATATCTGGAGAAATAAGAGTAATAGAATTACATATTTCATTACTCTTTTCTATAGTAAAGCTTTTATATCCTGTAATACTTTTATTAATTACATTTATTTCTTCAATTTTAGAGAGAGGTGGTGGACTATTCTTAAGAGTAATTAGAAAATTTTCAATATCCATCTCTTCCCCCTCTAAATCTATATAAACCCCTTCAGAAGTATTCTTTACCCATCCCTTTAAGTTGTTTTCAACTGCTTTCTTATACACAAATGGTCTAAAACCAACTCCCTGAACTATCCCCTTAACTATTACATATTTTCTCTCCATAACTCTCTTCCTTTATTAACTTCAATATTATCAGTCCTTAATACATATCTATTTATGTAAATATATTTATAATTATTGCCCTTTATCACCTACAAATACATAATAAAAACTTCTTTTTAATAAATATATTTAAACCTCAACCTAAATTTCCATGAGAAAAAGTTTCTATTAAATCTACTAGCAGTAAACTAGCTCATAATAAAAAATAAATAATAGACAAACATAACTTTACTAAAAACACAAGGTCACCTAGAATTAATACTCTAGCTGACCTTAGTTTTATTTTAGGCACATTAAAATAAATAACAAGTCAAAGATGCAAAATAACCTAGCATACTGACTTATTTATTTCTTCAATGTGCCTTATATTACCAATTTATATTCTCTGCTGCTACAGCCTTTTGTGTTAAATTTACACCTTTTAATGACCACTTTTTAAACTCCTGATATCCTGTTCTATCTACAATATACCCTATGTGTTCTTTTCCTCCTGGAGCATCCTTATCTATATATTCTCCTATATATTTATAAGTATTAAGTATTATTTTTATTATACTTTCCTCATCTATCCAAGTTATAAAATCCTTAGCTATTCTAGGATTCTTTTTTCCTGTTCTCCCCATAATAACAAGTTTATAATACTTTTCATTGCTTCTTGACCAAGCAGAAGTTGGACATTTTCCTATACACTCACCACATCCTATACATTTATCATGATCCCTTACCACCTTAAAATTTTCAAAAGCTAAAGCACCTGTTGCTCTCTTTTTGCAATTGTTTACACAAGCTTGGCATCCAATACACCTATAAGCATCATATTGTGGTTCTGTCATTCCTATTATTCCAAAGTCATGCATCCTTGATTTTATACAATCATTTGGACATCCTGTTAGCGCAATCTTTACATGATAATCATTAGGAAATATGGTCTTCTCTATTTTTTTAGCAAGATTAGTTGTATTATAGTTAGCAAATGGACATACTTGGTTTCCTATACAAGCCGAAACGTTTCTTGTACCAGCTGCTGAATACCCACCATTAGTATTTTTTTGATTTATTTCCAGTCCTTCAATTATAGGCTGTAGGGCTTTATTTACTTCTGATATAAACTTCATAGGTATTCCTGGTATCTCAAATCCTTGCCTTGTAGTTATGTGTAAGTTCCCATTTCCATATTTTTCTGCAATCTCTCCAAGTAAAGCTAAATACTTTCCCTCTATATGTCCACCTGGCACTCTTACTCTAGCTGCAGTTATTCCTCTTTCCTTAGTTACTCTAAAAGCATTTTTCTTTAATAACTTTGTATTTATATCCACATTTTCCACCTCCTAATCTATAAGTTCTTTCCCATTTGTATAGTTAAATACTGGACCCTCTAAACAAATATAAGTATCATCAATTTTGCAATGTCCACATTTTCCTACTCCGCAGCACATTTTTCTCTCATAAGAAACCCATACATTTTCTTCCCTTATTCCCCTCTTTATAAATTCAGCTACAGTAAACTTCATCATTATAGGAGGACCTACTATTATTACGTTAGTATTATCTATGTTTTCAATTTGAACATCCTTTACATAATTTGTTATAAGACCTGTATTTCCCTCATAGCCTTCCTCAGCCTTATCAACAGTTATTATAGTATTTATATTTTTATTCCATTTCTTAAAATCATCTTTAAATAAAATATCCTGTGGAGATTTAAATCCAGATAAAAGTGTGAAGTTTTCCACTTGATCCACATTATTTGAAAAATAATCCACTATTCCCTTTACAGGAGCAAGTCCTGTTCCCCCTGCTGCTATAATAAGTTCCTTTCCCTTATATAAATTTATATCAAAACCATTACCATAAGGGCCTCTCATAAATAGAGTGTCCCCAGGGAAGAATGTATGAATTACATCTGTAACAACTCCTACTCTTCTAATAGTTAAATCTACATAACCGTCCCCTATTTCGCATACTGAAATTGGAGCTTCTCCATACTTGGGAATAGATACTTCAAAAAACTGTCCTGGTTTTATTTCTCCTATAAATTCCATTCTAAAAGTATAATCTATATCTGTATGAGGAGTTATACTCATTATTTTTGATTTAAAAGGTAAATATATATTGTTTTCCATTTATCTTACCTCCTTAGTCTCATCATTCAATTTATTTACACAATTTGAAAAAGAAATATATTCAGGACATGCATCATCACATCTTCCACAACCTACACACATATGATATCCAAATCTCTTTTTATAGTCATATACCTTATGCATTACCTTAAATCTCATTCTTTCTCCTTTATTTTTTCTAAACTCATGACCTCCCGCCATAGTAGTAAAACCATCTATTTGACAAGATGCCCATACTCTTCTTCTTTCTCCTACGTTTTTATTGTCTTTATAGAATATATCTTGCATAGTAAAACAAGCACAGGTTCCACATACTGTATTACATCTTCCACAGGCAATACATCTTGCAGAATATTCCTTCCATATCTCTGATTTAAATATACTTATATCTAATCCTTTAGGTATATTTACTTTAGTTTCATTATTCTCCACAAATTTAGGGGACACTCTTGCAATATTTTCATTTTGGAAATACTCTTTCAAAGTTTCATCCTTACATTGAACCAATATCTTTTCATCCTGTTTTTTTACAAATAAGGAATAATTATCTGTTTCATTTGTATTCATGCTTACACAAAAGCAATTCTCAAAACTATTTTCACATTCCATGAGAATAAATTTTACTTTTTCTCTTAGCCTCTTATAATATGGATCTTCTTGTCCATTTCTTAAATATATTTCATCTAATCTCTTTACTGCATGTATATCACAACTTCTTAAAAAAATTAATATACCTTTTCCATCCACTTTAGGCTCTATAATTTCATATTCTGTAAAGTAAAATAAAGTTTGAGTTAAAGGAAGTATTACTTCCTTAGGTGAAAAATAAGATTTCTTATCAAATTCTATTTCTTCTATACAATCTATTTCTCCATACCTTGCCATATCTGTATCTGAAAAAGTTCCTTTTCCTTTTAAAAGCTTTGGTGCGTATATTTTATACTGACTTTTAAGCTCCTTTAATACTATGTTAAAACTATCTAACCTCATTGAAAATCCCAACTTGATTACCTCCTTTTAATTCTCCTTTTTACTTGAAATATACCAATATGTCCAACCTAGAAATAAAGCTCCTCCAACAATATTTCCTAAAGTAACTGGTATTAAATTATGAGCTAGTCCACTTATTGAAACTGATACTTTATGAGGAAGTAATAAAGCTGTGGTAAGCAATGTCATATTAGCCACACTATGCTCAAAACCAGTGGTTATAAAAGCAAATAAACACCAAAAAACCATTATAAGCTTTGCAGTTTCTTCTTTAAGCTTAATGAAGCACCATACTGCTAAACAAACTAAAATATTACAAAGAATTCCTCTTATAAAAAGTTCGCTAGTAGGCGCTGTCATTTTACTTCCTGCAATCTTTACTATAAATTCTCCCACATTTCCCTTTGAAAGACCTGAATAAAAATATAGTACTCCAAGTAAAGCAGAGCCTATAAAATTTCCTATATAGCTATAAATCCAAATATTTATTGAATCCTTCCATAACACTCTTTTTTCTAATGAAGCCACAGTCATAATCATATTATTTCCTGTAAATAATTCTGAACCTGCTGCAAGAACTAAACTTAAGGCAATTCCAAAAGATATACCCATAAGAACTTTTGTAGCTGGTGAACTTGATGCCTGAAATAATCCACCCACAGTAAAAATAAGAAGTATTCCAAAACCAACATATATCCCTGCTAACATTGATGCTACTAAATATTTTCCTTTACTCTCTTTTAGCAAAGATACTTTTTTATCACCCATAGTTGAAAGTTTGTTAATTTCTTCACTAAACAAAATATAAAACCTCCCTATTGATTATCTACAAAAAAAATAACATACCATATAAAAAAAGAATGTGATATATATCACATTCCTCTAAAATACATAGATAATTTTTCTCTACTCTTTACTATTATTTTTTTATCTTTATATTCTATAATTCCTTCTTTTTGAAGGATATTCATAGACCTAGAAACTGTCTCTCTAGTAGTTCCCAACATATCTGCAATGTAAGTTATACTTATATTTAAATCAATTAAGATACCTTCTTCTACTTCCACACCATAATCTTTGCTAAGTTTCCAAAGCTTTGCTGCTAATTTTTTATCAATTTTTATTGGTACTACATTTTTTAATTGCCTATAAAGTCTTCTAATTTTTCTTCCCATGGAGTTTAGTATCCTTTTATTAAAAGAAAAATTGCTTTCCATGATTTCTAACAAATCCTCTTTTTTAAAAGATAATATAACGCTTTCCTCAAAAGCTTCACAATTTATAGAAGCTGGTAAATTATCAAATATTACTTCATTTATTATTTCATCTGTATTCAATATGTAAATAACTCTCTTTTGTCCAACCTCCGAATATCTAAATAAAGTTACCTTTCCTTTTAATACGATATAAATATTATTTACTAAATCTCTTTCAGAAAATAATATTTCTCCTTTTTTTAATTTTTCTTTATTACCTCTTTCTAATAATATTTCTATTTCTTCTGCCTTCAGATCTGCAAATAAATTTAAACTACAAATCTCTTCTTTTAATATTTTATTCATTAGCTTTACACCCTAAATTATTCCTTTCATTCGTACCAAATATACTAAGTAATTTTTATACTCATATAAAATTTTACTTACGAAAAAAATGTATATCATACCAATAAAATAAATAAATTTCCTCAAAATGTCAATGACATTTCCTTAATTTTTTTACTTTACCGGGTAAGTATTACATTTCTTTTAAATTCCACAATTAAAGTAATTGAATTATTTTTATGGTTATGGTAATATCAATCTAATTTAAATGTTTTGTATAATTATCCACATTTTTAATTTATATTCTATAACATTGTAAATTAATGTCGTATTTTGCGCAATAAACATTAATTTATTTTATCTTTAATATTAAACTTTATACACATATTTAAGGAGGCGTTGAAATGAAAAGTATCAAATCAAAAATGCTAGTATTTATTCTTGTACCAGTCTTATTAATATTTTCAGTAATTATTGCCTTTCAAGCTTCTACAACAAAACAATTAGTGGAATCTGATGCGCAACAATATTTATTATCTCAAGGCAAAGAAAATTCAGCGCTTATTAAAGGTGATTTAGAGGTAGCCTTAGATAGCGCTAGATCTGTTAGTAATATCTTCAGCAATATGGACGGTATTAAACCTGAGGATAGACGAAAAATAGCTAATTTAGACATGAAAAATCTACTAGAGGATAACCCTAACTTTCTAGGTATATGGACTGTATGGGAACCAAATGCCCTAGATGGACTAGATTCACAGTATTCTAATAAAAATGGCTGTGATAGTACAGGAAGATTTAATATTTATTGGACAAACTATAACGGCAAAATAGCTTCTCAACTTGCTACAGAACCTAACAAGTATGATGCCACCTGGTATAATGTCCCTAAAAACACAAAATCAGAAACTATTACTGAACCCGAAAGCTATGATGTACAAGGCAATCAAGTATCTATGACTTCTCTATGTGTTCCCATTATAAAAAACGGACAAGTACTTGGTGTAATTGGTATTGATGTATCTATAGATTATATGAATACATTGGTTTCTAAAATTAAATTATATGACTCGGGATCTGCTATTATAGTTTCAAATAGTGATAAAATAGTGGCTATTAACGATAAACAATATCTTGGAAAAAGCATATTAGATCTAGTTACAAATAATAAAGAAGAAGTAAAAAGATCCATTAGAGAAGGAAAAGATTTCATTCAATGCGAATATTCCCAATTACTAAAAAAAGATGTGGTTAGGGTGTACGCTCCAATAAAAATCGGTAATACCACTACTCCTTGGAATTTAGTAGTCTATGTTCCATCAAAGGAAATAATGGCAAATGCAAATAAAGTTATTTTAAAAACATTAATTTTAAGCATTGTAGGTTTGGTAATTGTCGGATTCCTAATAATTTTATTGTCCTCTTATATAACAAAACCTATCAATATAGTTACTAATTTAATCGAAAAAATTGCTAAGCTTGATCTTACATATAATTCTTCTAAAGACATAGATAACATATTAAAGTCCAAAGATGAGACAGGTAAAATGACCGTGGCTGTATTATCTTTAAGAAAAGAATTACAAGAAACTATTCAAACCATTTTAGATAACTTCAAAAATATTGATAGGGAATCGGAAAATCTATCTGCTACTGCTGAAGAAATGTCTGCCTCATCACAAAATGTTTCCAATGCAATACAAGAAATTTCAAAAGGTACTAATAATCAAGCAGAAGATTTAGTAGGCATTAATACTATATTAAACAAATTTGGAGATGAATTAGACCTTATTGTAAATGCTGTAGGCAATATAAATGATTCTGCCAAAGGAATCAATTCCTTAGCAGGTGAAAGTAACTGCAATATGGAAAACCTAACTCTTTCTGTTAATAATATAAGTAATTCATTTAAAGACTTTACAATAAGAATACGTGAGCTTAACATTAATGTGGAAAAAATAAATGAAATTACTAGTCTTATTAATAATATAACTGATCAAACTAACCTTTTAGCTTTAAATGCAGCCATTGAAGCTGCTAGAGCAGGTGAAAGTGGTAAAGGTTTTGCTGTAGTAGCAGATGAAATTAGGCATTTAGCAGAACAAAGCAAAAACTCTTTAGAAGATATAAATAGATTGGTAGGAAATATTTCAAAAAGTACAGAAAGTATTGTCTCAAATACAGAAACTATGGATGAAGAGTTAAATGAACAAATATTAACTATAAATACCACTGTCCATTCTTTTAAAACTATAATTACAGAAATGAAGGACGTAATACCTAAAATTGAGCATACTACCACTTCTCTTTTAGATATTAATGCAGAAAAAAATAATATAGTCTTAAAAATAGAATCCTCCTCTGCTGCAGCTGAAGAAATTTCCGCCGCTTCTGAGGAAATTACAGCTTCTTCAACAGAAATGAGTATGTCCTCTGAGGAAGTAGCTTCAACTTCTCAAACTTTAAGTGAAATGACAAAAGAAATGGTAGAAAAAATAAATAAATTTAAACTTTAAAAAAAGGCATATATTGCAGCAAAGTTTTTAAACTCTTTACTGCAATATATGCCTTCTTAACTATTTTTTAATTAGTATTTATTGACTTAACTATAATTTTTCTACTCTCCAAACCTTCATCTTACCGTATCTTTCTCCACATTCCCCTATATAATTAAATATCCTATTATTATATATAAATTCATTTACTCCATTGTTATCCCAAAAATAGCTCCATTCTACATTTACATTTTCTTCTTTAAATTCCTTTGGCTTCACTCCATCAGTTATTATTAGCCCACCTTCTACTAATTTTTCTAATACAGAGTTAAAAGCTATGGGAGAAAACCAATTAAAACTTGAACTAGCTAAGCTTTTACTATCTGCTCTATAGTAAAATATAGATATTCTATCTATATTCATCAAACTTAAGGATCCTTCAAATTTATGGCAAACTATTTCAATCTTCTTATTATTTTGGAACTTAGTTTTCCAAACCTCTTTTAAATTAAAATCTTCTATATTTATAAACTTAAAATTTGTCATAAGGCTTTCTTCCAAAGCCTTTACAGCATCATAATTATTATTGTTAGAAAGAGATATTGCAAAAGGAATAACATTACTAGAAAAACTTCCATATTCCCCATAATAAGGTCTATTTCTTTCTTCCTCTCCCTTGCAAACACCGCATTCCAATAGTGGCAATGATATTTTTCCTCCATCCGCAAAATGAAACTCCTTAATAGTATTAATAAAAAGAGCCAATGGCTCATAAGTATCTATACCACAACAAGGATAAAATAAACTGCCTTCTTCTATATTTATATTAAATAGCTGATTAAATCTTATTGTTATTTCCTGACAGGATTCTATATTATACTCATCATCATTATATATTCCATAACAACACTTTATATATTGACTTCTATTTACGTTAAACTGTAATCCTAATTCCTTAAGCTTGTCCAATATATATCTATCTAAAGAATATAACCCTGACTTTTGAAGACTTTCTACTTCTTCTCTATGAATTTCCACATTATATCCTAACATTGTGAATTTAAAATGCTCTCCTTCAATATCACTATTAACTTTAGCTCCAAATTCTTTTCCTAATGTTACTGATACATGTTTAAAGAATTTATCTACGGAATACTGTTTCGAAATTATAGATCTGACCCATACAGAAGTATTCATTTCCATCCTCTTTCCTACTAAAAGTTTATACTTTATTATAAAGGATAAAAATAGAAAGTCAATAGAAATACTTTGTTTGAAAAAAACAATATTATATATTAAAATAGATAATACTATAATTTAAATATATTTTTTAAAGGGAGGACGATTAAATGTCAGCAGTAAGTATGAGCCCACTAGCTTATGAAGAATTTAGCAAATTCTTAAAAGGAAATAATGTTACTACTAACGTAATTAGAATTAATTTAGCAGGTATGGGATGCGGAGGTCCAGCTTTTAACTTTACTCTAGATGCACAAAGACCTAATGACGAAATTACTAAAATAAACGACTTAACTTTTTTAGTAGATAATGATTTAATAGCACAGTTTGGAGGTTTCATTTTAACCTGTGATGAAGAAAATGGTATGGGTGGTTTTTCACTTCAAACATTGATACAAACTGATAATGATTGCTCCACTTGTTCTGGTTGCCATTAATAAAGAAGTGTAGTTCACTTTTTTAAAATACATATATCAGAACATAGAGTACATATAAATCTTAAATGGAATTTTTAAATTATAAAAATAAGATGGATAATTTTTCCCCATCAATTATAAATTTTCAATAATAATTTTCTTAATGGCAATAAACAACATCTATTTTGAAATCTATTTATTAAAAATTTTTCATAATAAAACGGAGAAAAATTATCCTTTATTATTTATTATTGACTTTTCACTACTATAAAATCTATACTGCACAATCCATATTCTATGCTTTAAAAAATTAATCATTACTTAAGATAAACTTCTTTAAAGCATATGCTGCTCCCTCTTCTTCATTGGTCTTTGTTATAAAGCTAGCTCTTTTCTTCAAATTTTCTGACGCATTTCCCATGGCTATTCCTAGACCTGCATAGTCTATCATAGGAATATCATTATCCCAATCTCCTATTGCTAATATTTCTTCTCTATCTATATTATAATATTTAGCAACTCTCTCTAGCATGAGTCCCTTATTAACTTTCTTACTAAAAATCTCTAAAAACATAGGTAAAGTAAATTCTATATTTATGTTTTCTAAAAGACTTTCTTCCAAAACTTCCTTTATTTTTAATAACTTTTGGTGTTCATCCACAACAATTATCTTATCTAAATCCATGTTATTTTTATAAAAATCAGATAATTTTCCCACCTCTATACAACTTCCTGTGTAATATTCATATCCTAAATAATTATTGGATTCTGACACATATGTATTTCCATTAATAAATAATATATTAAATTTATGTTCTTTTTCACAAAGTCTTATTATTTCTTTTCCTATAGATGGCTCTAGTGCCTCACTAAATACAACTTCTCCTTTGTTATTATAAACCTTGCATCCATTCATACCTATTATTAAATCTTGGATATTTAGTTCTCTCAAAAAAGGCTTTAGTGCTCTAAAATCTCTTCCTGAAACTAAGACTGTTTTAATGCCCTTCTCTTGAACCTTTTTTATAGTATCTATTACTCCATCCCTTAATAAATGTTCTTTATCCAATAACGTACCATCTATATCTAAAGCTACTAATTTAAACAAAGCTATCCCTCCCCTTTATTACTATTATGATTCCCTATAATATTAAATTCTAAATAATTTAAAAAAATCCTTTTAATCGAACTCCATATGAAGATAAAAACCAATTAAGCTTATATTCATTCATTTAATCATCATCTCTTAATATATTTATATTTTTCCCATCCATTACTTTATTCATATTTCTAACAGCACACATTTTCCCACACATTGTACAAGTATGTTCATCTTCTGGCTTAGAACTTTCCCTATACTTTCTAGCCTTTTCTGGATCCATAGCAAGCTTAAACATCTTTTCCCAGTTAAGTTCTCTTCTTGCTTTACTCATTTCATTGTCCCAAGTTCTTGCTCCTTTAATTCCTTTAGCAATATCCGCAGCATGAGCAGCTATTTTAGTAGCTACTATCCCTTCTTTCATATCTTCTAAATCTGGAAGTCTTAAATGTTCTGCTGGTGTTACATAGCATAAAAAGTCTGCTCCATAGGTAGCTGCAATTGCCCCGCCTATAGCACTAGTTATATGGTCATATCCAGGAGCTACATCAGTCACAATAGGTCCTAATACATAAAATGGTGCATCATGACAAAGCTTCTTTTCAAAAATCATATTTGCTTCTATCTCATTTAAAGCCATATGTCCAGGTCCTTCTATCATAACTTGTACATTTCTTTCCCAAGCTCTTTTAGTAAGTTCCCCTAATGTCATAAGCTCTTTTATTTGACTTGGATCTGTTGAATCTGCAATACATCCAGGTCTACATGCATCCCCTAAACTTATTGTTACATCATATTTTTCGCATATATCTAGTATGTCATCAAAGTATTCATAGAAAGGATTTTCTCTTCCATTTAACTGCATCCATGCATAAAGTAAACTTCCTCCTCTTGAAACAAAATTCATAAGTCTAGGATTTCTTTTAAATACCTCTGCAGTTTCCCTATTTATTCCTGAGTGAATAGTCATAAAATCCACCCCATCTTTTGCATGAGTTTCTATAACAGCTAATAATTCTTTTGCAGTTATATCCTTTAATTCTTTATCATAAAATCCTACAGCATCATACATAGGAACTGTTCCTATCATGGCAGGAGACATATCTACAAGTTTTCTTCTAAATTCTTGAGTTTTTCCAAAACAACTTAAATCCATTATAGCTTCTGTACTCATTTCTAAAGCTCTCTTCACTTTTTCAAGTTCCATATCTATATTACAGCAATCTTTTGAAATACCTAAATTAACATTAATTTTAGTTCTTAGTCCTTTTCCCACACCTTCAGCACTTAAACTATTATGATTTTTATTTGCTGGTATAACTACTTTTCCCTGTGCAACCAAACCCATTAATTCTTTTATATCCATATTTTCTTTTTTAGCTACTGCTTCCATCTCTTTTGTTACAATACCTTTTCTAGCAGCATTCATTTGTGTTGTGTAATTCATTAAAAACATCTCCTCTTAATTTAATTAAATACTCTTGGATAAGATGCCCTACGTTTATAAGGAACAAAAAAGGAAGCAAAACTTTGCCTCCCTCATAAAATGCTTTACATAACAAAAGCACAACTTTATATAAATAAAATCATGCTTATATTATACAAAGCTCTTCCCTACGCTGGTATTACCCAAGTCAGGTTATGAGGGTCTGAGATCTCATCTCACTCTCAGCCTATTTATAGGCTCCCCTAGATATATTTAGTTGTATTTCTACCACAAATTTATCATATATGTTTTTCCCTGTCAATAATAAATAATTCCTCACTATTTTCTTCAACGTTCTTTTTTTTCTTATTCCATGGCATAAAGGAATTTAAATAATCATCCGCCGTTTTATTGTATTTTATCATTACTATACCACTCATAAACTGAGCTATAACTAGCATAAAGAAAAATGCTGCATATTTATCCCATTGAAAATTAGGGCTAGCATATACAACAAATATTGCAAATACTACTGAAAAAATACATAATAAAATTCCTCTAAGCTTAAAGTTTATCTTTTTTTCCACAAGAAAACCCTCCTTAAATTATGAATTATGGTTAGTTTAACCATAATTCCATAATTTATTTAGGTTTGTGAAACATTTTTCTTTTCTAAACCATAAACTTATTTACATTCTCCATCATATCTTCAGTCATACTTTTCAGACTATGTGACGTAGCAGTTATATTTTCACTATGAACATTTATATGTTCCACAGAGCTTGCAATTTCTTCTAAAGAAGCAGATATCTGTTGTGCTACTGTAGAAGCTTCATTAATTTTTTCAAATATATCATTACTTTTTTCATCTACATTAGATGCATAATCAGTTAACTTTTCTATATTTGGTGTGACTTTTCCTACCATAAGTGTTATTTCATTAAAAGAATTTATAGCATTACCTATAATATTTCTTTGACTATTCAATTCTTCATTCATGAAACCAGTATTCTTTATAATGTCATCACTATCACTTGATATATTATTTATTAACAAATTTATACTTGCCACAGAGCTTTTACTTTGTTCTGCAAGCTTTCTAATTTCATCTGCAACTACAGAAAATCCTTTCCCATTCTCTCCTGCTCTAGCAGCCTCTATTGCCGCATTTAAAGCTAGCATATTAGTTTTTTCAGATATATTATTTATTAAGCTGTTTATTTCATATATTTGTTTAATTTTTTCTCCAAGTCCTAATACTTTATTAGAAAATGTTTTAAAAATTGTTTCTATATTTGTTACTGAATCTGTTAACAAGTTCATTTCTTTACTACTACCATCGGCCATATCACTTATAATATCTGCATTTATATTCATTTCAATTATACCTTCATTCATCTCCCTTAATTCACTACTAAACTTATTTACTTTTTCATTGATAGAAACTAGATCATTAGATTGTTCTTCTGTACCTTGAGTAATTTCCTCTAGAGCAGCTGAAGAACTCTGTAATGCTGACATTATTTCATTAGATATTTGATATAAATTTTCTCCTTCTTTATCTACAGATACTGAATTGTTTTTAACTTTATTAATCATATGTGCAATCTTATTTATTGTATTACTAAGTTCTCTACCAATGATTCCAAATTCATTTTCTCCGTATTCATTTAATGTAACTGTAAAATCTCCCTGTGCTATTTTTTTTATATCTTTTATAATTTTTTCAGAAGATTTTTTTATAACTTTACTTATACTTATGTATACAAAATTAAATATGAATATGCCAATTATTAATATGAATATGAATATCTTAATGAAAAATTTATATACATCATTATTAGCTTCACTTAATTTTAATGCTTCATCATTATTAAATTTTATTAAATAATTCAACTGTGACTCTACTTTGTCTCCGTAATAATCTAATTTATCTAAATCTGATTGTGAAAATTTATATCCTTTATCCAACTTGTTCTGCAATGCATTCCAATAAGATATATGCTCTGTATAATCCTTTTGTAAAGCTTGTAAAACATCATTTTCATCTTCATGTACATTTTGGGAAATATATTTATTTAACTTCTCCTTAATCTTGTTGTCATATTCTTTTATATTATTATCATACTCTTTTTTATATACTCCATTAGCCCTATTTATTTGTATTCTTATGTTCAGATAGTCACTTCTTACTTCATTTAAATAAATAAGTGGCTCCATATTTTCCTTATACATAACTAATGAATTATTATTAATATTCCTTATATAATTTACCCCTAATGTTCCTATAGTTATCATGAAAAATATTGCTACAATATTTAAAATAAGCATTGCTTTTGTAACCTTAAAATTATTAAATTTAAACATTACTAATCCTCCTTCGTTATACAGTTATTGATAATGATTATCATTCGCAATACCTTATCATTATACCAACCTTTAATAACAAATTCAATAGTTTTCCATGAATAACTACATTTTTTCTATTTATCTTCTTAAACTTTCTTGTAACATTAACTAAAAAAATACCTTCATTAGAAACCTCTAATGAAGGTATTTTTAGTTGGAACATATTTTATTTGGGATCTATTTTATTTGAAATATCTATTTAATAGACCTTTGAAAGCCATACCATGTCTTGCTTCATCTTTGCACATTTCATGTACTGTATCATGAATTGCATCTAAGTTAAGCTTTTTAGCTAAAGTTGCTAAATCTTTTTTACCTTGACATGCGCCATGTTCTGCTTCTACTCTAGCTTCTAAGTTTTTCTTTGTGTCAGCACAGACTACTTCTCCTAGTAATTCTGCAAATTTTGCAGCATGTTCTGCTTCTTCAAAAGCTATTCTCTTATAAGCTTCTGCCACTTCTGGGAATCCTTCTCTATCTGCCTGTCTGCTCATTGCTAAATACATTCCTACTTCTGTACATTCTCCCATAAAGTTTGCTCTTAATCCTTCTAATACTTCTGGATCTACATCCTTACCTATTCCAATTCTGTGTTCATCTGCCCAAGCCATATCCTCTGTCTTTTCTATAAATTTATCTGCACCTGCTTTACATAATGGGCATTGTTCTGGTGCCTTTTCTCCTTCATAAACATATCCACATACTGTACATACAAATTTTTTCATTTTTAAATTCCTCCAATTCATATTTATTATTTATATAATTTTTGTTTCATCTAATCTACAGTTATTATTATATAATAATTATTATTAATTAGCAATACCTTTTTTGAAATTTTTTTAAATATTTTTTCCAGCATTACTAATTGCATTAGTTATCCTTACTAAAGCCTCTTTTAAGATGGAACGAGAACAAGCTAAATTTACCCTTTGAAACCCTTGTCCAGTTTTTCCAAAAATATATCCATCATTAAAAGCTACTTTAGCATTCTTTAATAAGAAATCTCTTAGCTCTTCATCTGTCATCCCCAATGCCGTAAAGTCCACCCATGCTAAATAAGTAGCTTCTGCCTTAATAACTTTAATTTTAGGTAAATGTTCCTTTAAATAATTGTTTAGAAAATTAAAATTATCCTGTATATATTTAAGTACTTCACTATACCAGCTTTCCCCCTCATTATAAGCTGCTTCTAGCGCTACCATTCCAAATGTATTTAAATCTCCCATAGCATTTATCTTTAAAGTATGTAGAAATTCTTCTCTCAAGCTTTTATTAGGTATAATTATATTGCAAACTTGAAGCCCTGCTATATTAAAAGTTTTAGTTGGAGCTGTACATATTATTGTATTATTAGCAAAACCTTCACCTGCATTTGGGAAAGCAACATGTTTATATCCCTGGAATACTAGGTCAGAATGAATTTCATCCGCTACTACTATAATGTTATTCTTTAAACAAATCTCTCCAAGCCTTTTTAATTCTTCTTTTGTCCATACCCTTCCCACTGGATTATGCGGACTACATAAAAATAGTAATTTCACTTTGGAATCTATTTTCTTTTCTAAGTCGTCAAAATCCATATAATATCTGCCATCCACTAATTTTAATGGATTCTCAACTACAATACGCTGATTATCTTCAATTGCTCCTTTAAAACGATGATATACTGGAGGCTGTATAATTACCTTATCTCCTTTTTCTGTATAGCTTTGCACTATCCAATATAAAGCAGGCACTACTGCTGGTGCTGGGCAAATCCACTGTTTTTCCACTTTAAAATTATGGTGCTTATCCATCCAATTTATTACGGAATTATAATAGCTTTCTTTAGGAGCAGTATATCCAAACACTCCATGATCAGCTCTTTTTTTAATAGCTTCTATTACAATCTCAGGTACCTTAAAGTCCATATCCGCTATCCACATAGGTATTATATTTTCTTCGCCAAACTTGCTTTTGTTAAAGTCCCATTTTACTGAATTTGTATTATGTCTATCCTCAACTTTATCAAAATCATACTCCATCATAAATCCTCCTTTAAATGTAAAAACAATTAACTTTACCTAATTTTATCATAAAAAAATATACTTTACACTAAAAATCCACCTATTTCGTCTAGTTTTTTTATTAATTGATACATCTTATAATTATTGCTATAATCTTTCACTTAATTTAACTAAAAATAGCCATTGAAAACAGAAACTAATTTCTATTTTTAATAGCTATTTTTAGTTATCATTATTTTTATATCACATATAATGTTTATCGTTTATATGAAAACATTTTTTCCCAGTTATTAACACTTTATATCCTTAAGTTACTTTTTTTAAATTCAATTTTTTCATATTTTTCTTCATCTGCTATTATAAATATATTATCTTCAATTATATTAATATTTTTGTAATTTTTAGCAACCAATTTGTAAGATTTATCTAGAATCTTACCTACACCATAATATAATTTTTTATTTTCATTTATCTTTACTACATCTTCAATTAATAAATAAGGTACATCCTCTACTTCTCCCTTATATTCTAAGCTAATATCAGGCTTTGCATTATACGTGTATTGATTATCTTTTTTATCTATTTCCACAATAAACATTGTATCAGTCAATTTATTATCTCCATCTAGTACTTTTCTTTTAAAAAATATAATAGATTTATCTTCAATATTTTTTTCTAATATTTTAATACTATTTTCTTTGTCTGAAAGCTTACCAAGTTTAGCACTAAGCGCTGCTTCTAATGCCAAATCATAACTTTGATATTTAGCTATTGTCCTTTTTTTAAAAAAAGATACTGTTAGTAAGCTAAGAAATATAATCAGCATTAATATTATTATGACTCTATTCTTTTTCATTTTAAATTTTCCCCTCCAAAAGTCTAGGTGCTATAATATTTGGATTTATTAATATAGTATTATTTTCTTCACCTAATATTCCCATTAGATATATATCTGTATATAAATAATTACTATATATATATTTTGTTCCTCCCTTTACAGTAGTCCAATGTTAAATGTTTATACTCCGTTAAAAATCAATATTGAAAATTTATTATTTACTGTTGAAGTTACAAATATGAATTAAGGGAACTCTTTTTATGAGTTCCCTTAAAAAATGTTATATTATCAATACTATTGTTTAAAATACTATGATTCAGTAATGCTAAACATTGGTATAACCTTACTTTATAAATATATTTAGTGCCAAGACATTATATCTCATACCTTATTTTCCATTTTATTATTATACTAAGCTTGTCTTCTGATAGCTCTGCAAAGATTTCATGTCCCATTTGATTAACTAGTTTCTTAGCTATAGCAAGTCCAAGTCCTGTACTTTTTCCACTTCTAGTATGGTCTGCTGTAAAAAAACGATTGAATAAATATTTTACATCCTCTTTCTTTAAATCTTTTGCATCATTGGTAAATATCATTACTATATAATTTTCTTGCTGCTTCAAATCTATATTTATAAATTCCTTACTATATTTAAGCATATTTTGTATTAAATTTGAAATTATACGTCTTACTGCATTATCATCAGCAATAACTAATGATATTTTCTCCTCTATATTAAGAATAGGTTCTATTTCTTTACTAATAAAATCACTATAAAATAAAGCTATTATATCGCACATTATATTATATAAGTTAAGTGATTTAAGTTTAAATTTATATTCATTACCCTCAAGCCTTGATAAATCATAAAAGCTATTTATTAAAGATTGCAGTGATTTTGTTCTCCTTTTTACAATATCTATATATTCTTTTCTTTCATCTTCACATAAACTCTCCTCATCCATAAGTTGAATATATCCCATTATAGATGTCAAAGGAGTTCGTAAGTCATGTGATACATTGGCAATAGCTTGCCTAATTTCTAAATCCATTCTCTTATATTCAGCCTCAGTTTCACATTTTTCTTCTAAAGCTTTATTTATTTCTAAAGTTAGCTTTTTAACTTCTTTACTGGAAGTTGCTAATAATATTTTTGAATTGGTTTGAACTTTATTAATCTCTTTTAATTGATTGGTTATATTTCTTATCTCTTTATATTGTAAAATATAAAGGGTGGCAAATATACCAGCTATAATTATAAGAAAAATAATAATTAACTCTTGCACAAATACCACCCTTTCTCCCTATTTAATCTCTTTATTTTTTACATATATCATAGTTAAGATAGTGAATACTATTATATATATAGCTCCTATTAAAATTGCAAAATTCAAATTAGAATTTGTTAATTCCCCTTTTGCTAAAATATCTAAGTTAGTTGTAATAAGTATGTCATAAATATATTTAAATTTATCAGAAACAAGGTTTGAAAGTATTAAAATAATTTTTCTAAAAAATAAAAATATCATCACATACATCAGACTAAACATTGTATTACTTTTAATAACAAAAGCTAAAAAGGAACATATGGATATAGCTGCAATCCATAATACCATTGCCCCAGATAGTCTCATTATAAAATTTATTACAATATCTATAGAAAATTTATTACCAATAGGGAATAACATTATACTACTTCCAAAAAACACAGTTAATATAATAACCGCTGATATTATAGAAAGAATTATTGTTACAATAATTTTTGATAATACTAATTTATTTCTTTCAAATCCAAAAGATACAACATTTTTTAAAGTAACATGCTTTTCTTCTTCTGCTATACACATATCAACCATAGCTACTATCAAAAATACCGGAATCCCAAGCATAAAAGTTGCTGCTTGAAAAAGTACGGTTAAGCTCACATTCGAGCCAACACTAGTTATTTTCATAATTATGTTAATTGCCAATATAAAAATACATATTCCAAAAGTATAACCCCAAAAATATAACCTATTAAAATTTCTATAAAGCTCTGCTTTTATATAATTAAGCATGACGAGCACCTCCAATCAAATTGATAAAATAATTTTCTAGATTTGCACCAACTTGATTCATTGAGGATAACATGACTCCATTACTTACAAGAGCCTGAGCTACTATTTCAGGAGTATCTATGTGTTTATATAATCTAATCTCATTATCATTTAACACTTCATACTCATTGCAGTGAAGTTCTTTTTCAATTACTACAATGGCTTTTTCAATATTTTTCACTTTAATAGATATACATCTTCTACATTTTTCATTTAATTCTTTAGATGATATCTGCTCTATAAGCTCCCCATTATTAATAAACCCATACATAGTTGCTATCTGCGAAAGCTCTCCTAATATATGACTAGATATAATTATTGTAGTATTTCTTTCTTTATTTAATTTTAATAAAATTTCTCTAAATTCTACAATTCCCGTAGGATCAAGTCCATTAATAGGCTCGTCCAAAATAAGTAAATCTGGTGTTGCCATTAATGCAAGTGCTAAACCTAAACGCTGCTTCATACCTAATGAAAAGTTCTTAAACTTTTTCTTTGAGTCCTTTTCAAGGTCTACAATTTTAAGCACTTCATCTATGCACTCTTTTTCTGGAATTCCTCTTTGCATTCTATAGTATTCAAGATTTTTTCTTGCAGATAAATATGGATAAAAACTTGGAGTTTCAATTATACACCCTGTTCTCCTTCTAGATTTATTTAATCCACTTTGAGATGTTTCGTTAAATAAATCAATCTCTCCATTTGATGGCATTGTAAGCCCGCATATCATTCTAAGCAAAGTGGTTTTTCCCGCTCCATTTTTGCCAACTAGTCCATAAATCTCTCCCTTTTTTACCTCTATATTAATATTATTTGCAGCTAGATGATTACCATACTTTTTGGTAATATTTTTAGTTTTAAGTACTATATCAGCCATGTACATACACTCTCCCTTCTTGTATAACCATATTTTAAAATATAATTAACAAGATACCCTAAAGAAAACATTAAGAAAGTATTAAGTTTTATGACTAAGTTTATACCCTATTCCCCAAACAGTATGTATATATTCCGTGTCAGGATTAATTTTAGCCAATTTTGAACGAATGTTACTTATATGTACATTTACTGTATTATCATCACCAAGAAACTCCTCATTCCAAGCATGTTCAAACAAATTAGCCTTTGTAAAAACCTTACTTGGATTAGTCATTAAAAGTTCTAATATGGTAAATTCTCTTGCTGTAAGATAAATTTTTTCATTTCTAACTGTAACTTCTAAAGTTTCACGGTTCAAAACTAAATCCTTAAATACTAAAGTATTACTTTTCCCAGATGTATTTGAAAATATCATATACCTTCTTAACTGAGCCTCAATTCTTGCCAAAACTTCATTGGTATCAAAAGGCTTAGAGATAAAATCATCTGCACCAAGTTTTAACACTCCTATTTTTGTATCCTGTTCAGTTTTTGCAGAAATAACTATAAGGGGCATAATTTTAAGTTTTCTTATTTCA
Source organism: Clostridium lundense DSM 17049 (assembly GCF_000619945.1). GTDB lineage: Bacteria > Bacillota > Clostridia > Clostridiales > Clostridiaceae > Clostridium_AO > Clostridium_AO lundense. Next base: position 215,269 of record NZ_JHVC01000003.1, read on the forward strand.
CAAATAAGTTCCTCTCCTGTTATTCCAGGCAACATTAAATCCAATAAAACTAACTGAAAATCCTCATATTCAACACACATTTTAGCCTCAGAACCTGAATAAGCACTTCTTACATTATAGCCCTGTTTCCTCAACATTTTACAAAGTAAATTGTTTATATCTACATCATCTTCCACAACCAATATGTTTATATTATCATTCATACCAAATATCACCATCTTGTCTTTAAAATTAAGCTAATTATAGCATATAATTCATATAGTGTGATTATACCCTTATAGTGCTGTGTACCATAATTATATTTTACAATATTCTTATAATGCTATATTATTGAAGTATACATTTTGTCGAATGAGGAGATTGAATATGAAAACTTATTCAAATGGTGAAGTTTCATGTTATAAAGATATGGAGGAATATAAAGTTGATATTAATAATACCATTAATTCTATGCTATCCAAAAACGAAAGACTAAGCTTCGCCATTGTTGCAGAAAAAACAAATATAGACCCTTTAGTTATAAGGATGTATCCAGAGCTTAGAACTTACATATTAGAAAAAATAAAATATTATAAAGAAATGAAAGTTATAAGTGATAAGATAGATAAGGCAGTTAAATCATTATTAAAATCAAATAAAAATTTATCATTTATATCCATAATGAATAAATGTAAATTTTCATTAAATGTTGTTTATAAAAATAAATATATAAAAGATAAAATTATAAGTGCATTAACAGATAATTTAAAAACCCCATGAATTTACATGAGGTTTTTTTAATTATCTTTTTAATCCTTAGACTTGTCCAAAGCTAAGCATAACTTCATACTAAAGTTTACTAGCTGCTTCTTTATCTATAATTACAGTAACATCATTATGAAGTTGTAATATAGATGCTGGAGTTTTAGGAGTTATCTTGCCTTTCATAGTTTTAAATATAGCCTCTGCTTTTGACTCACCGCAAGCAAGTAAAATTATTCTCTTAGAATGCATTATTGTTTTTATTCCCATACTAATAGCTTTTGTAGGAACTTCTTCTATAGAGTCGAAAAATCTTGAATTTGATTCTATAGTTTTTTCATCTAAATTTACAAGATGTGTTTCTGCTTCAAAAGTAATATCAGGTTCGTTAAAACCGATATGTCCATTTACTCCTATACCTAATATTTGAAGGTCTATTCCTCCCTGATCTTGAATTCTCTTTTCGTAATTTTTGCACTCAGCTTCTATATCTTTAGCAGTTCCATCTGGTATATTTATATTTTCTTCTTTAATATTAATATGTTTAAACAAATTTTCTTTCATATAATAATTATAACTTTGAGCGTTATTCTTACTTAATCCATAATATTCATCTAAATTAAAGGACTTAACATTTGAAAAATCTATTTCTTTATTATTATACATTTTTATTAATTCCTTATACATTCCTAAAGGAGTATCCCCTGTTGCTAGTCCAAGGATACTATTAGGTTTTAGTATAATCTGGCTAGCCACCATGATCGCTGCCTTTTCACTCATTTTGTTATAATCATCCACAACTATAAGTCTCATTTATAAACCACCTTCTAATTTATTATTAACATTTAAATACTGTTTTACCTTCTATTATAGTATGCCTTACATTGAATGCACTATCAAGTATAATTATATCTGCATCTTTTCCTATATCTATGCTTCCTTTTTTATGGTCTATCTTTATATCCCTTGCTGGATTTATTGAAGCCATAGCTACTACTTCCCATACTTGAAGATTTGTGTTTTCTAAAATATTTTTAATAGCTTTATTTAACGTTAAGATACTTCCAGCTAAAGTTCCATCTTCTAATCTTGCTGAACCTTCTTTTACTATTACCTTTTGTCCGCCCAACTCCCATACTCCATCTTGCATACATCCTGCCTGCATAGAATCAGTTATTAAAATAATTTTATCTTTTCCTTTCACCTTAACTAAAATATTAAAAATAGCTTTATGAACATGTATTTTATCCGCTATAATTTCACAAGATACATCAGTATTAAAAATAGCACCTACAACCCCTGGCTTTCTATGATTCAAAGGAGTCATAGCATTGAAAGTATGTGTAGCATGACTTACTCCATTAACTATAGAAGAAATAGCTTCTTCATAAGTAGCATTAGTATGTCCTATAGATAAAACTATATCTGTTTCTTTTTTTACTTTTTTTATAAATTCATTCTCTTTATCTTTTTCTGGAGCAAGTGTTATAATTTTTATAACATCTTCAAATCCTTTTATAAAATTAAAATCTGGATTTATTATATAATCTGCATTTTGGGCTCCTTTGTAATTTTCATCTAAAAAAGGCCCTTCCATATGAGCACCTATTACCTTAGCCCCACCTAAATCCAAATTCATACATTCTCTTACAACACTAAAAGCATTATATATATTCTCTTTACTCATAGTCATAGTAGTAGGTAAAAAAGCTGTAACTCCATTTTTACATATAGTATTACTTATTACTTTTATAGACTCTATCTCTCCATCCATAGTATCCTTTCCACCTGAGCCATGTATGTGCAAATCTATAAGACCTGGAGAAACATAATTATTTTCTGCGTCTATAATTTCCTCTAAATCAAATTTTTTCAATTCACACTTGTCTGCTATTTCTAATATCTTTTTATCAAATATTATTGCTTTATTCTCTAACAATTCATCCTCAGTTATTATTTTTCCATTAATTATAGCTCTCACAAATTTCATCTCCCTTTTTAGCTACTTAACATTTTTTAAAGCATCATAAACTATACCTTTATTTCTATCTAAACAAACTTTAGATTCTTCTAAACTCATTCCAGTTTTAATCATTACTATAGCTATTTTAGGGTCATAATCACATTTAGATAATATTTCATCCACATTATGCAGTTCTTTTCCTACTGCTAATTGAACTATCTCTTTTACTCTATTTTTAAGCTTCTTATTTATAGGCTTTACATTTACCATTAAATTTGAATAAGTCTTTCCTAACTTAATCATAGCTGTAGTACTTAACATATTTAAAATCATTTTTTGAGCTGTTCCAGCCTTCATTCTGGTAGACCCCATTATTACTTCTGGTCCTACATCTACAGCTATAGTTAAATGGCTAACTTCTTTTATTTTGCCTTCTTTATTACACATAACTCCTATAGTTTTACATCCTATTTTTCTTCCATACTCTAATGCTCTTCTAACATAGGGTGTATTTCCACTAGCACTTACTCCTACTAAAACATCTTTTTTTGTTACTTCTCTTTTGTCAACATCCTTTACAGCTAGATTTTCATCGTCTTCTGTATGCTCTAACCATCCGCTTATAGCTTTTTCTCCTCCTGATATAATACCTTGTACCATAGAATCATCTACTCCAAAAGTCGGTGGACATTCTGATGCATCTATAACACCAAGCTTTCCACTAGTTCCACTTCCTATATAGAATAGCCTACCCCCTTTTTTCATGCTCTCTACAATAATATCTACTGCTTCTGATATGTGAGTTAGCTCTTCTTCAACTGCGTATGCTACTTTTTTATCTTCATCATTTATTTTTTTTAATATGTCAAAAGTACTAAGGCTATCTAAATTTAAGGTATTAGCATTTCTTTTACTCATAAGACACATCTTCTTTCTATACTTAAAATTATTTTAATGTTATCTCATATTTATATATGTCACTTCTATAAATAGCTTTTGTATATTCTACTGGAGTTCCATTTTCCGTATAAGTTGTTCTTCTAAACATAAGTGCTAAAGAACCTTCATTTTGATTTAATAACTCAGCTTCATACTCATTAAGCATTATAGGTTCTATTGTCTGTTTAGCTTTCACCAAGCAGTACCCATATTTTTCTCTAAATGTAGAATATAAAGACTTGCCAGTTATAACCTCTTCAGTCATGTCAGGACATAAATTATATGGTATCCATACTGTTTCTATTGCAACCGGTTCCCCTTCACTCCTTCTCAATCTATTTATTTCAATAATGTTGTTTTCGCTGTTTGACATACATAACATAGATTTTATTTTTTTAGTAACTTCTTTTATCTGAAAAGATAAAATCTCTGTATCAGTTTTTAGTCCCTTTTCTGCCATTTCTTCTGTAAAACCCTTTAATTCTGATATTTGCTGATTTTCCTTAGGTTTAGCTACAAAAGTTCCTTTTCCCTGTTCTCTATATAATAACCCTTCATTCACTAAAGACATAATTGCTTTGTTTACGGTCATTCTACTAACACCTTGTATCTCACAAATTTCTCTTTCTGTTGGTATTACTTCACCTGTTTTAAGTTCTTCATTTTCAATCATCTCTTGTAAAATTTCTTTAATCTGATAATGCAATGGCAAGGGACTACTTTTACATATCTTTCTCACTATAGTTCCTCCTCACAATATGTTAGTTCATCCAAGGTTTTATTTTAAAATAATTCTTAATCTATTCTATGAATATTGCATATATTTAATAAAATTTTAAATTAGGCATATACAAAATATTACCATATATGTTATTATAGCATTATATTGATATGTTGTATATACAAATACTTTATCTTTATTATTTATTTATAAATATAAGTACCTAAAATTACTAATATAAATATTAAACCTTAATATCACGTTTTGCTTTTTTGTGAATGGGAGGTATGTTTTATGAAAAATTTATCAATTAGCAACTATAGAGTTATAAAAGTCTTTAATAATAATGTTCTTTTGGTAAAACAAAATGATGTTGAAAAAATACTATTCTATAAAGGAATAGGCTTTGGTAAGCATACAGGTGATATTATTCCTTCAGAAACAAAGGTGGACAAAATATTTGTTATAGAAAATAAAGATAACTATAAAAATTTTAAAGAACTTATTTCTCGTACTGATAGTAATATTGTAGGATTATGTGAGGAAGTAATTTCAATGATTTCTGATAGCTTAGGAGAACAACTCAATGAAAAAATACATGTTTCACTTACAGATCATATTTCCTATACAATAATAAGACTTATGAACAATGATGAAATCGAAAATCCTTTTCTTGTTGAAACTGAAACTTTATACAAAAAAGAATTTGAAATTGCAAGAAAAGCTGTAAGTATGCTGGAAAATCGTTTAAATATAACCATACCTGATGGAGAAATTGGTTTTATAACCTTACATATACATTCTGCAAGAAACCAAGGTAAGTTGTCTAATACTCTAAAATATACTTTTTTATGCAATACTATAATAGAATTTGTAGAAGATGAATTAGATATAGAAATTGATAGACAATCCCTGGACTATGCACGTTTTTTAACTCATATTCGCTTTGCCATTGAAAGAATTTTAAATGATACTCCTATAAAAAACGATCTTTTACCAACAATAAAAAAACAATATGCCGCATCATATAAACTTGCGGAAAAAGTAAGCAAAATAATTGAAGATGAATTATATCTAAAAGTTGTAGAAGATGAGACTGCCTATATATCAATTCATATGGAAAAATTCATGAATTTATCTAACAAATAATGTGAAAAGCCTCTTGCAAAGATGCAAGGGCTTTTCCTTTTTACTTAATCTTATAAGTGAAAATAGTATCTTTTCCTGCTGTGACTTTAATATCTACATTATTCTTTATTTCTTTAATTTTTTCCATATTAGTAATTAATACAGGACTAATTAAAGAATACCCTTTTTCTTTTATAAAATCCCTATTTATTTTAATTATAGGATCTCCAACTTTAACTCTACTTCCCTCCTTTGCTAACCTTTCAAAACCCTCTCCTTTTAAATTTACTGTATCTATCCCTATATGAACTAGTAATTCTATTCCATTATCAACAGTAATACCAAAAGCATGATTTGTTTTAAATATTAAAGATAATGTACCTTCTACAGGGGATACTATAGTATCATCTGAACACTCAATTGCAACTCCATCTCCTGCTAATTTACCAGCAAAAACATCATCAGGTACCTGTGATAAATCTAATACTTTTCCACATATAGGTGCTATTACAGAATTATTTTTTTTAAATACGTCAAACATATATTGCCCCCCTAAAAATAATTATTTATGCAAAAAAGGCATAAGTTACAAACTTATGCCTGATTTAACAGTTACACGCCTTCTTTGTTAATAAGTATATATCCTTCAAATATATTTGTCAATATTTGAAATTGGCTAAAAATTTCAAATTATCTATTGACATAAGTTCCAAATGTATTATAATGGAATTAAGTTATCAGCGTGCAACCAAATTTTAGTTTTGGGCAAAAGCTGAAAAGGTTTAAACCTTTTCGGCTTTTTTTTGTTTTTATTTATGGTTAACTGATGAGCGTACGGCATTGGCTAATCATAATTATTATAAATTTTACGGGGGGGTTTATTAATGTCTAAAGGTAATAACAAAGTATTAGCAAAGTTACAAAGACTAGGCAAAGCTCTTATGACTCCAGTAGCTGTAATACCAGCAGCTGGTTTATTAGTAAGACTTGGTGCTGCTGACTTGCTTAACATACGTTGGATGAATGCAGCCGGAAATGCTATAACTGGTAATCTGCCAATTATATTTGCAATAGGTGTAGCCGTAGGATTAGCTAAGGAAAACAATGGTGTATCAGCCATAGCAGCTATAGTAGGTTATAAAGTAATGTATGATGTAGCTGGATTTAATGCCAGTTTAAATATGGGTGTTTTACAAGGTATTTTAGTAGGTATTTTAGCAGCTTATTTATATAATAAATATAGAGCTATTAAGCTTCCTGACTTTTTAGGTTTCTTTGGTGGTAAACGATTTGTTCCTATAGTAATGTCTTTTTACAGCATGTTCATAGGTATAGCATTATACTATGTATGGCCACACTGTCAGGGTGCTGTAAATGCATTTGGTAACACATTAGCTCATGCTGGAGCATTAGGTGCTGTAATATTTGGTTTCTTTAACAGACTATTGATTCCATTTGGACTTCACCATGTTCTTAACACATTATTCTGGCAGCAATTTGGATCATTTACCACACCAGCAGGTCAAACTATTATTGGTGACTTTAACAGATTCCTTGCTCAAGACCCAACTGCTGGAACTTATATGACTGGTTTCTTCCCTATAATGATGTTTGGTCTTCCAGCAGCATGTTTAGCTATGATTCATACTGCTAAAATACAAGACTTAAAAGCTAAAAAAGAACTTTCCGGTATGCTTCTTGGATTAGCATTTACTTCTTTCTTAACTGGTATAACTGAGCCAATAGAATTTTCATTTATGTTCTTAGCTCCTGGATTATACGTTGTTCATGCAATTCTTACTGCAAGTTCGATGGGTATTACCTGCTTGCTTGGAATAAAAAATGGGTTTAGCTTCTCGGCAGGCTTCTTTGATTATCTTTTAAACTTTGGCATAGCATCAAAGCCAGTACTTTTATTCGGAATAGGTTTAATTTATGCCGTACTTTACTACTTCGTATTCAGATTCTGCATTGTTAAATTTAACCTATCCACACCTGGTAGAGACATGGAAGAAGGAACTACTTCAACTTTATCAAGCTTAAGTGATTCAGATCTTACACCTAAAGCTGCTGAAATTTTAGATGCTATTGGTGGAAAAAACAATATAGATGTATTAGATGCCTGTGTAACTAGAATAAGACTATCCGTTAACAACGGAAAGATGATTGACGAATCAAGATTGAAAAAATTAGGCGCTACTGGAGTTATGAAACTTGATGATAAGAATTTCCAAATAGTTGTTGGCACTATAGCAGATCCATTAGTAACTCATATGAAAGAATTAATGAAAAACTAACATACATGTAAATATAATTTGTAAAAACCTCAGATATGAAATTTTATATTAAATACCTTATTAATATTGATAACCAATAAAATATGAACATTTCTAAAATTTCCTTTAAATAAATTAATGAGAGAATTTTTGTGTAATCAAAAATCCTCTCATTATTTATTATTAATTTTACTAATTTTCTATCCTTTAATTATAATTCCCATCAAACTAGCAAGTGAAATAGCCTGAGCAGGTGTAACTATAATCCCCTTAACATCTTCAATTCTTGCTGCCATTCCATCAATATCACAACTGCTAAAATCTATTCCCTTTAACTTAACACCATACATCTGACTCTGAGTCATATTTGTATTTTTAAATTCAACTTTAGAAAACTCACTTTCCTGAAAATCAGCAAATGGAAGTTCACATTCACTAAATACTACCTGCTTAAAATTTGTAAATCTAAAAAATGAATATTGTCCATTACACTGATTAAAAACAACATTTCTCATAGTTGATTCGCTTAAATTAATACCAATTAGCTTACAGTTTACAAATTCAACTCTATGTATTGAAGATTCTATAAAATTAACATTTGATAAATCACAGTTTTCAAATCTTATGTCTGTAAATTCACTATATTCAAGTGACACATCTCTAAATACTACATTCTTAAATATAGCTTCTTTAAATGATACTTTCTCAGCATTACAATTTTCAAGATGACACTTATCTATAATTGCTTCTGAAATTGAATCATAATCTGATATATTTTCTTCTGATAATTTGAAAACAGATAAATCATTTGGAATCTTAGGTTTCAATACTTTTATATTATTTTCCTTCACAATAATCAATCCTCTATATTCTTATTTTTATTATAGCTTTACCTTATTATATCAAATTTTATAAGTTTAACATGAAATAAAATAAGTATAATTAATAAAGCCTTGCAAAATGCAAGGCTTTATTAATTATATAAAAATTTTATTTCTTTAAAAGCTCTTTTCCTGATATTCCTGGCTTTGTCATTCCATAAGCATCAAGTATTAAATCCATCTCTGCTTCTTTTAGTAATCCTTCCTTTAATATTAACTCTCTTACTGACTCACCTGTTTTTATAGCAGTCTTGGCAATTCTTGCAGAAGTTTTATATCCTACATGAGGACATATTGCAGTTATTATCCCAACACTATTCTCTACTAAATCTTTGCAACGCTTTTCATTAGCAGTTATACCCTTAATACAATTTTCTATAAAGGTCTCTACACCATTTGCTAAAGTTTCAATAGATTCAAATAAATTATAATAAAGTACAGGCTCAAAAGCATTTAATTCCAACTGTCCACCCTCAGCTGCCATAGTAATAGCCATATCATTACCTATTATATTAAAAGCAACTTGGCTAATTACTTCTGGTATGACAGGATTGATTTTTCCTGGCATTATAGAAGATCCATTTTGTTTTGGAGGAAGATTTATTTCTCCAATACCTGTTCTTGGTCCAGAAGATAGTAATCTTAAATCATTTCCTATTTTTGATAGATTAATAGCGCATACCTTTAAAGCTCCTGATACTGATGCAAAAGTATCTAAATTTTGAGTTCCATCTACTAAATCTTCACATTGAGCTAATTCTAATGATGAAACCTTGCATAGATTTGGAGTAATGTTTTTTACATACTCTTCATCAGCATTTAATCCAGTTCCTATAGCAGTAGCTCCTATACTTACATATCTTAAACTATGCATAGTTCTTTCAATTCTTACTATATCTCTCTTTATTACATCTGAATAAGCTTTAAATTCTTGTCCAAGCCTAATTGGAACTGCATCTTGAAGTTGAGTTCTTCCCATCTTTATAATATGATCAAATTCTTTTGATTTCTCCATAAGAGCTTCATCTAAATTATTTAACTGTCCAATAGCTTTTTCCAAAAGTCTAATAGTTGCAATCTTTCCTCCTGTAGGAATTACATCATTAGTTGATTGCCCCATATTAACATGATCGTTAGGATGAACTATGCTATAATTCCCCTTTTCTCCTCCTAATATTTCTATAGCTCTATTTGCTATAACTTCATTAGCATTCATATTCATGGAAGTACCTGCTCCACCCTGAATTGCATCTGTTATAAATTCATCATGTAGCTTTCCTTCTATAACCTCATCACAAGCTTTAACTATGGCATTTCCTATTTTCCTGTTTAAAAGCTCTATTTCCATATTAGTTATAGCTGCTGCTTTCTTAATTTGAGCTAAAGCCTTTATTAATTCAGGATGTATCCTTCTACCTGTTATTCTAAAATTCTCATAAGCTCTTAAAGTCTGTACTCCATAATAAGCATCCTTTGGTACTTGCTTTTCACCTATGGAATCACTTTCTATTCTATATATCATATAAATCCCTCCACAAATTTTATTATTTTGCTATTTCTACAGTCTTTTTAGCTAAAATATCTGTAGATGATATAAAATCTAAATCCCTTAATTCTTTCTTTAAAGAATCAAACACCAAGGGCAATTCCGTGCATCCCAGTATAATAACGTTAACATTCTGATTTCTAAATTCTTTTAATATATCATTTATATAATCTAAACTAAAGTTTCTCTCCCCAGCTTTTACCCTATAAATTAAGTCTAAAAGCTTTACCTTTCCATCTTCACTAGGTGTAACTATCTCTATACCATATTTCCCGCAATACTTTTCATACACCTTTCCCTGATAGGTTCCAAGAGTAGCTAATAGTCCAACTTTACACTTGCCATACTGGTTAAAAATATACTTTTCAACTTCTTCTATCATATTTATAAAAGGTACTTCTACAGCTTCCACTAACTTATCATAGAAATAATGTGCTGTATTACATGGCATTATAATTAATTCTGCACCGTTATTTCTTAATCTTACTGCTGTTTCTACAAGTTCTGCTATGGGATTTTCCCCTTTACCTAATATAAAACTTGTTCTATCAGGAATACTTACATTATTATCAATAAGTATATGAATGTTCTCTTGATCGCTTTCAGCCTCTGTAAAATCCACGATTTTATTAAATAAGTCCGCCGTTGCTTTAGGTCCCATACCTCCTAAAATACCTACAGTTTTACTCATAACAATTCCCCCATTTTAGTTATAAGGCATATTTAACATTAAGCTTTTGCAGAATTATTTTTGTTTTTTATAGAAGCATTGTCATAATTTAATTCCCCTTCTGTAGCGCCTACCACAATGGATGCTGCCACGTTTCCTGTAACATTAACAGCAGTTCTACCCATATCCAATATTCTATCTATACCCGCTATTAGTGCTGCTCCTTCAAGAGGAAGTCCAACTGATGATAAAACCATCATAAGCATCATAAAGCCTGCTCCTGGCACTCCTGCTGTTCCAACTGAAGCAAGAAGAGCTGTAAGTAAAATTGTAAGCTGCTGTCCTATAGTTAACGGTATTCCATAAGCTTGAGCTATAAATATTGCACAAACTCCTTGATAAATTGCAGTTCCATCCATATTTATAGTAGTTCCAAGTGGAAGTACAAAGCTTGCAATACCTTCTGATACTCCAAAAGTTTCTCTTACAGTTTTTATAGTTATAGGTAATGTTCCTGAACTACTACTTGTACTAAATGCTATGGCTGTAGCAGGTGATGCTCCTTTAAAAAATTCCAATGGAGATATTTTTGAAAAAGCTTTAACAGAGAAAGAATAAGCTATAATTGCATGCAGAATAAATCCTAAATAACAGACTAATATTACCTTCATAAGTGGAAGTAATACCTTAGGTCCATTAGTAGCTATAACTGGTACTATAAGAGCAAATACTCCATAAGGTGCTAAATTCATTATAACCTCAGTAATTTTATACATTATTTCTGCCAAGCTTTCGCAAAACTTTAAATAAGGTTGACCCTTTTCTCCTATATAGGTAGCTCCTACCCCTGTAAATAATGCAAAGAATATAATTTGAAGCATATTTCCTTTTGCTAGTGCATCTACTGGGTTAGTTGGAACTATATCCAATAAAGTTTGTATTAATGAAGGAGCTTCAGTAGCTTTTTGTTGTGCACCTTGAACTAATGGAGCTCCCACTCCTGGCTTAAATATATTAGCAAGAATTAATCCTATTACTATAGCAATTGCAGTAGTAGCAAAGAAATATATCATAGTCTTTCCACCAATTCTACCTAACTTTTTAACATCTCCAATACTAGCTGCACCAACAACTAATGAAGCAAATACCAATGGTACTATGGTCATTTTAATAAGATTTAAGAATAAAGTTCCTATAGGTTTTATATAAGTGGTTGCAATCTTAGGTGCAGGTACAAAGAGTAGTCCCACAATAACTCCCAAGATCAACCCTATCATTATTTTTGTAACTAGACTCATTTTTTTCTTACTCATAGAAAAGCCCCCTAGCTTTTATTATTTTAAATTTGATATACCTAACTTTATAGCTATATCCCCTACTGCCTTTGCTACAACCTCTGCTACCTTTTTATTAAAAGCATCTGGAATAATGTATTCTTCATTTAATTCATTATCCTCTACTATGCTCGCTATAGCCTTAGCAGCCTCTAATTTCATTTCCTCTGTTATAGCTTTCGCCCTAACATCTAGTGCCCCTCTAAATATGCCTGGGAAAACTAAAACATTATTTATTTGGTTAGGATAATCAGATCTACCTGTTGCTACTACTCTTGCACCACCAAGCTTAGCTTCTTCTGGAAGTATTTCTGGCACAGGATTTGCCATAGCAAATACTATGGAATCTTTGTCCATATTTGATACCATTTCAGATGTTAAAACTTTAGGTCCTGATACTCCAATAAATACATCCTTTTCTTTAATAATATCTTTTAACATTCCCTTTTCTAATTTTCTATTAGTAACTTTAGCAATTTCTCTTTGAGCTTCATTCATCCATTCTTCTCCCTCTGCCAAAGCTCCTTTTAAGTCACACATAACTATATTTTTTGCTCCTGCTCCCATAAGCAACTTACAAATAGATATTCCAGCAGCTCCTGCTCCATTTATAACTATCTTTGCTTCTTCCATTTTTTTGTCTACTAATTTTAAAGCATTTATAAGTCCTGCTAAAACTACTATAGCTGTACCATGTTGGTCATCATGGAATACAGGTATATTTAATTCTTCTTTAAGTCTTTTCTCTATTTGAAAACATCGTGGAGCAGATATGTCCTCTAAATTTATTCCTCCAAAGGTTGGAGATAGATACTTTATTGTCTTAACTATTTCATCTACATCCTTAGTATTAAGACATATAGGAAATGCATCTATGTTGGCAAATTCTTTAAATAAAATTGATTTTCCTTCCATAACAGGCATAGCAGCTTCTGGTCCAATATCTCCAAGACCTAATACTGCTGTTCCATCTGTTACCACTGCTACTAGATTCTTTTTTGCTGTATACTTATAAACATTATCTACATTTTCATGAATTTTTTTGCATGGTTCTGCTACCCCTGGTGTATATACTACACTTAAATCCTTTTTATCTTTCACTGATATCTTAGATATTACTTCTATTTTCCCCTGTTTTTCTTCGTGAAGCTTTAAACTAATTTCCTTATAGTCCATATGAATCTCTCCCATCATAAATAATGAGTATGTTAAACTTTATACTATTTATATATCAATTGGCCAATTGATTATTTTACTTCTATATTTATCATACCTTATATAATTATTATTTTCTATATTATGTAATTATAGTAACCATTTTGTAAATAAATTTATTATTGTTAAGTTCATCACTCAATATTGAGAATATTTAGATAACTATAAAGAACATCTGAATCTACCTGTAGAATTCATTTCATTAATTATAAAAACCTTAACAAATATAGGCACTTGTTAAGGTTGTCCACAAATTATTTGCAAGAATAAATTTTATATCTTGAATTTTTTCTTGCAATACTATTTTATTATTTATATACATTGTTAATTTTTTCTCTATGTTACTTCAAAGTATTCTTTTTAATTCATTATATGTATTAATTTGTATATAGTTTTAGGCCTTCCTATTTCTCCATATTCTATATCTCTATTTAATTCTCCAGTAAAAGTCATATATTCTAAATACCTTCTTATAGTAACCCTTGAGAGCTTCATTTCTTCTGCTATTTCTTCACAAGTAAAGCATTCCTCATGACATTCTTTTAAGAAATTTTTTAATCTTTTCAGCGTTCTATCATTAATTCCCTTTTGCAGTTCTTCACTTGAATTAGGGATACTCTTCTGACTAGTTATTTTGTCTATATCTTCTTGATTTACTATAGATTTTGTAGTTAGCAGCTTGTACCTAACTTTAAACTTATTTAAAGCTTCTTTAAACCTCTCATATTCAAAAGGTTTAATAAGATAATCTATAGCTCCTAATTTTAAAACTTCATTCAATTTATCTGCTTCATCTGCAGCAGTAACCATGATTATATCTGTACTAATACCAACACTTCTTATTTGTTTTAAAAAACTTATTCCATCTAATTTAGGCATATAAATATCTAATATAATTAAATCTATATTATTAGTTTCTATCATTTCTAACGCTTGTTTCCCATTATCAGAAATACCTATTACACTAAATCCCTCAATACTTTCCGTATATTTTTTATTTATCTGTGCCACCATAGGATCATCTTCTACTATCAGCACATTGATCATTTTTACTCCTCCTTTGGAATACTAATTATAAATTCGGTTCCCTTTCCCTCTTCTGAAAAGGTCTCCACTTTTCCTCCTAAGTTTTCTACTGCATCCTTTAAAAGAGCTAATCCTGTCCCCCTATTCTCCCCTTTTGTAGAAAATCCTTTATTAAATATAAGCAAAATATTTTCCTTACTTATGCCATCTCCTGTATCTTTTACTTTTACTAATATTTCTTTCTCATTTTCGCCTACAAAAGCTTCTACATTTTTTTCATTTTTTTCACTAATACTTACCGCTTCCATAGCATTTTCTAATAAATTTCCCATTATAGTTACTAAAACATGACTATTTATTCTTCCTCTTCTTTTTTTTATATTACTATTAGGATTAATAATAAGCTCTACTCCCATTTCCTTTGCCCTACTTATTTTCCCTAAAATTAATGCAGCAATAGTTGTATCTTCAATCTTGTTCATTACTAAACTTACCTTTTGTTGCTGTGCTTTAGTTTGATTTAATATATATTTTTTTGCTTCATCCAATTCTCCTATCTGTATAAGTCCTAATATTACATGAAGCTTATTCATAAATTCATGATTGTTAGCCCTCAGTGCCTCAACTACCTGCCTTACTCCTGTTACCTCTTCTGCCAATCTAGTTAATTCGGTTTTATCTCTAAATATAATAACTGCTCCTATAATTTTATCCCTTTGCTTTATTGGAATTCTGTTAGTTAATATAACTGTATCTCTTATAACAATTTCTTTATTATAATGAGCTTTTCCATCTATAAATACTTTTGGCAAATTTGAATTGGGTATTATTTTAATAATATCTTCACCTAATATTTCTTTCTCTTTTATTTTTAATATATTTACAGCAGCTGTATTATAAAAAGTTATTTTTAAGTTTTCACCTACTGCAATAATTCCCTCCTCTAAAGTGTCTAAAATCTCTTGCTTTTGAATAAATAATTTTGATATCTGTTCAGGCTCATATCCTAAAAGGGAACTTTTTACGCTTTTTGATATTATAAGAGATCCTACACTACCTATAAGCAATCCGGATAATATTAACATTAAAAATACTATAACTATTTCATACCTTGCTACTTCTAAATTTGTAGTTAGTACCTTTGATACTACAAAACCTATTGGTACATTATTTCTGTCTCTTATTGGTACAAAACATATGATAAGCTTGCCAAAACTTTGTATCATTTCTCTTAAATTATCCTGATTTTCAATAGTAACTTCACTACTTATATCCCTATCTTTTCCTAGGGTGATATTTTCAATTTCTGAATTACCATAACTATTCCCATTTAAATCTGATACAATTATTGAATCTATATTTTTTGCTGAGTCTATTACATTTTTTATATACGCTTGTACCTTGTCTTTACTATTTTTATTCTTAAGAGATTCTAATACTAAAGGAGATTTTGACACTATCTTACTTATATTCATTAGGTTTATCTCAGCATCTTTTCTAACCCAAGACATTCTAAGTTGAAACATAAATATAACTGTAATTATTAAAGCTATAAAAACTACTATTATATTTAACAATGTTATTTTAGTTCTTAGCTTAATTTTTATATTTTTCATATGTATTCTCCTTTAATTTAAGCTAACATTCTAGCCTATTAAAGAAATATTTTGATATTTTTTCATTATTTTAATAATATAGTAATATAAGCATATATTCAAGTGAAGTAATTACACATTCCCTCTATTATAAGTTTTCCGTCACCAGCTATTGTTACAATGGCATACAGTGCATCTTTATACAATATCATATCCTTAAGTCCTGTATATTTTTCATGAATTTCCTTTGAATAGTTGAATCTTTCTTTCAATTGACTTAATTAACCACATCACCTAGTAAAAACCAAAAAGGAAAATCCTCATTATTAGAGAATTCTCCTCTTATACTTACTTTTTAATAACAGATATCCAAACTTCTTGACGATTCTCTTGCATATAACATTCAATAACTGGAAGATCAGCCAATTCGTATCCTGAATTAGGTAGCCATTCAGTATAAAATTGTTTATATACTTTCTGTGTAGCCTCTGGTAATTCTCCATTTGCTTCAAAGATTACCCATGTTGCAGCAGGATAAGAAATTTCTTTCATTCCTTCAATTACTGGAACATGTTTGCAGTTTGGTACATCAACATAATTTGTTACTGCTATAATATAGTCCATGTCATCTGACTCTCCCCATTGACCCCCTTGAGCGATTCCTAAAAATCCTGTGGGTTTATAGTCAGGAAAATTCTCTAAGAACCTTTTCATAGTTCCATCCTTCCATGAGTTTTCCCATATCTGTGGAATCACTTCAAATGCTGTTGATGTTTTTATTTTGTGTGATACTCCCATTACCATAAATGCAGGCCATTGTTCAATTTGATAATTCATATGATTTTCTCCTTTTATTGTAATTTGAAAGGAGAGCTTAGGACAAGATTTCAACCGAACCGTTTCGTTCCTAACACTTGAAGGCAGTACTCCGTGAAACTTTTTAAACGCCCTCGTAAAGGAATCTTGAGATTCATATCCATATTTTAAGGAAATATCAATTATTCTTTCTGTACTATTTAATAAATCGAAGGCTGCCATGGTTAAACGTCTGTTTCTTATATATTCAGATAAAGGCTTGTCTGCTATATATGAAAACATTCTTTGATAATTATAAATAGAGCACCTCGCAATTTTTGAAATAATTTCATAAGATATTTTACCTGTAAGATTTTCCTCTATGTAATTTATTGACTCATTCAATTGCTTAACCCAATCCAATCTTCTCACTTCCAATTCAATATTATCCTTTTTACAATAACCCTACTCGATATTTTGTGCCGTATTTTGTAGATTTACTATATATAATTTACTTGGTTTAAATTATAAAAGTTTAACGTATTTTTTAATAATTTAGATTATAACACATTTAACCAATCATCATCTAAAACTACCATTTTAATTTGATTTCCTCAACCAGCTAAATCCTTGCATTAAACAAAA
The DNA here is from genome assembly GCF_000619945.1 of Clostridium lundense DSM 17049. Taxonomy (GTDB): domain Bacteria; phylum Bacillota; class Clostridia; order Clostridiales; family Clostridiaceae; genus Clostridium_AO; species Clostridium_AO lundense. The sequence continues at coordinate 232,744 of NZ_JHVC01000003.1, forward strand.
TAAAAGAAGAACTAATTTCCTATTACTTCAATAGTTACACAAACCTTTTCTAATTCTGCTATACTTCCTATTAAACTTACAATTACTTTTATTTACTTATAACAACTTATATATTATTGACAAATCACTTACACTTCATTATAATTTACTTATATAGTGTTATATTTCAGAGGTGATTCACATGTATCAAGAAGAGAGAATGCAGCTAATAATAGATTATTTAAACAAAAATAAAAGAATAAGCGTAGATCAAATATGTAAATTATACGATGTTTCAAGAGACACCGCCCGCAGAGACTTAGTTAATCTAGAAAATCAGGGTGCTATTATTAGGACTCATGGTGGAGCAATACTTCCAGTACCAAAGGAAGATGTAAAAAGCTATTCGGAAAGACTCTTATTTGATGTGGAAGAAAAGCATAAGATCGCCAAATTAAGCGCTTCTCTCATAAAAGAAAAGGATACTGTTATTTTAGATACTTCAACAACAGTTCAAGCTTGTGCAGAACTACTAGAAAATAAAGAATGTACTATACTTACGAACTCAATAAATGTAGCAGATATACTTTCTAAAAAGCCTAATATAAAGACTTTTTTACTTGGAGGAAAGCTAAACAATGAGCATAGATACTTATATGGAAATGCTACAGTAAACATGTTGTCATATTATTTCGCTGACAAGGCAATTTTAGGTGCACTGGCCATCTCTTCTAATGGTATTACTGTTGCTGATGATGAGGATGCTGCAGTTATGCGAAAAATGATAGAACAGTCTAAAGAGTCTATAGTTTTAGCAGATCACAAAAAGTTTAATAAAACAGCAAGCTTTAAAGTATGTAATCTTTGTCAGATAGATTTAATAATTACTGATCAATATCCTGATAAAGAGTTTATGAAAACTTTGGAAGGAAACAATGTAAATTTAATAGTAATTGAATAATGTGAGGTATGTATAATGAAACTTATTGCCACAGATTTAGATGGAACTCTCCTAAATTCAAAACATGAAGTAAGTAAAGAAAATGCAGAGGCTTTAAGATTAGCCCAGGAAAACGGAATAGAAATAGCAATTGCAACAGGAAGAACTTACTCTGATGCTATTCATATATGTAAAAAAGCCAATATTAATGCCCATATAATTTCAAATAATGGTTCATTAGCATTCTCTAAGGAAGGTAAAAAACTAAAATCCTGTACTATAGATAAGTCATCCCTTGAGCATGTATTAAATTGGCTTTATGAAAATGAATATGCTTTTGAAATATGTACAGATAAAAATATATTTTTACGACATGATACAAAATCAATATTAGAAAAAGACTTTAAGGAAGCAAAAATAAATAATCCTTCTATTCACATGAATATAATCAACGATATGATAAGCTTAATATTCTCTCAAGAAGGTATTAAATTTATAAAATGCAAGGATGATATCTTAAATTCAAATTTAGATTTTTGCAGCATAACTGTAGTTTCTTTTAATAAAAGTAAACTTAATTACGGTAGACAATATTATGAACAATTTAAAAAGTTATCTATGGTAATTTCCAATGAGTATAATTTTGAACTAATTAATAGCAATGCCTCCAAAGGTAATTCTTTAGAACATCTAGCTAATTACTTAGGCATTTCATTAAAAGATGTTACAGCAATGGGTGATAGCTACAACGATATATCTATGTTTAAAAAAGCTGGTATAAGCGTTGCAATGGGAAATGCTAAAGATGATATAAAAAATATATGCAGCCATGTTTCAATATCAAATGATCTCAATGGAGTTGCTCATTTTATTCACAAATTAATGAACAAATTAAAGCTTAAATCAACTCCGGCGTAACCATTTGGGCGTGACGGAGTATTTAAAGGGTGTAGATTAAAAATTTAATCTACACCCTTTTTCACTAAATATGATACTTTCTCTTGCCTCTTAATTTTTAAAATATCTAGACATCATTTATTATTTTCTTCCTGGAGTATAACTTCCTGGTGAAACATTAAATTTTATGTCTTTTCCGTCACTAGTGGCTATAATATTTCCGCCTTCATCAGTTCTATATAATTTTACGCCCATGCTTTTTAACTTGTTCATAGTCTCCTTATGAGGATGTCCATAATCATTTCCTTTTCCTAAGCTAACTACTGCATATTTAGGATTAACCTTATTTAAATAAACTGTGGATGAAGAAGTACGACTTCCATGATGCCCTAGCTTTAATACATCTGCTCTTACATCAAAGCCTTTAGCTAAAATTTCCTTTTCAACAAGACTTTCTGCATCTCCTGTAAATAAGAAAGAGTTTTTACCATAAGTTGCTTTTATCACTATTGAATAGTTATTTACATTATCATAATCTTTACTATTAGGCGCTAAAATCATGCATTGTACTGCTCCTAATGCAAATTTTTCTCCAGCTACAGGAGCTTTGGCCTTTATTCCCTTCTTTTTCATAGCCTGTACCACATCTTTAAATGTTACTGTGTTAGCTGTCTTTTTAGGCATATACATAGTACCTATTTGAAAATTATCTATTACTCCATCCATACCTCCAATATGATCTTCATGAGGATGTGTAGCTACTAAATAATCTATTTTTTTAACTCCTACCTTTTTTAAATAACTTATTAATGTGTTTGTTGAAGCATTTGTACCTGCATCAATTAACATGTTCTTATCTTCATATTGTAAAAGTATACTATCTCCTTGACCTACATCAATGTAATGTATCTTTAAATCACCTTCAATTTTACTATTACTTTTGTCCTTATTTTCCCCTACTTTTACCTTTGTATCTTTGGTGTTAGTACTAGTTGGTGTACTACTACACCCTACCATAACTACCACAAACATTACTAAAATTAAAGCTTGTATAGTTTTAAACCATTTTCTACTTAAATTACCACATCTTCTTTTCATATTTTCACCTCTTAAATTCTTAATTTCCATAAAATAATTATATTGATTAATTATAGGTATGTACAGCTTTTAAAAAAATTGCTTCGCAATCTTTTTTGTTTATTCTTTTCCTGTTTTATAAGATTGAATTAACTTCTCTGGAAAACCCTTTTTCTTCATTTCAACTATAATAGCTTCATAGTTATAAGCTATTTCTATAAATTCTACTTCAATATCCTTATTTTCTTCAATATTTAATAAAACATAAGTAGAATTAGGTCTACCAATTTTAGGCTTTCCTATACTTCCTTCATTAATTATAATTTTATTATCATACTTTTTTAAATAGGGTATATGAGTATGGGCACATACTAAAATATCTCCCTTAAATTCCTGCATTACTTCTTCTACTTCTTTACTATCTTCTTTTAAATATTCATTAATAGACCTTGTACTACCATGAACAAAAGTTATATTTTTACCTTCAAACTCCATAGTCAAAGTTTTAGGTAAATTATTCAAATATTCCCTATTATCTTCTCTAAGCATTGAAACCGCATATGGTAATGAAAACTTATTTATTTCTGTATCCCTAATATAAACAAACTTATTCTGAACTACAGAAGCATCATAATTTCCTTTAACTGATATGATTTTTTTCTCTCTTATGTAATCTATCACCTCATTAGGATATGGTCCGTAACCAACAAAGTCTCCTAGATTTATTATTAAATCCACTTTTCTTCTTTCTATATCTTCTATAGCATTTTTTAGAGCAATAATATTTCCATGAATATCTGATATAACTGCTATTTTCAAACCTATTACCTCCCTACCTAGAATAAACTTCATAAATTTATTAACCAAAAATGAACTAAGACATATTATATACTATAAACACTAATTCATCAAAATGATATACAGAACTAATGATTAGAAACTGCTTTACTTTTCCTCGTAAAATTGCGGATAGCTTTTAAAAGCTATCTGCTTTTTTACTAACTAGAATAATATTTTATCTATTGATAAAACTAATTAAAGGAGGTGTTCTTTTATGATACAATTAACTCAAAAAGAAACTATGCTATTAAAAGACTTAAAAAGCCATGAGGAACTATGCATAAGTAAATACAATGACTATGCAAGTAAAGCTCAAGATGCTCAACTTAAAGACATGTTTAATAAACATGCTCAACATGAACAGCAACATTTAAATACTATAACTACAATACTTAGTGGCCAAATACCTAATATGCAGCAAAATAGTGGGAATGCAAATAATAATGCTAGTTCAGCTTCTCAAAATAACTTTACTGCAACTCAATCTACTGCAAACAGTCCTATGGACGCAAAACTTTGTGGTGACTTACTTATGACCGAAAAATATGTCTCTGGAACTTATGACACTAGTATATTTGAATTTAGAGATACAAACATACGACAGGCCCTAAATCACATACAAAAAGAAGAACAGCAACATGGAGAAGACATATTCAATTATATGCAAAGTAAAGGGATGTATAATCCGCAATAGAACATATGAAATAAAAATGAGTATAAAGTCTAGTAAGCTTTATGCTCATTTTTTCATTGTCCATAAGTTTCTATTATTGTTCTTTTCTAAATTCTACTCTTATTTTACATGTCAATACTTAACAAAAGTTATTACTCTACCTAAAATAAATTTCATTTTAGATTCTATAAAAATAATTTAATTATATAATTTTACTAATAATATAACTTTTAATAAAGAAAGAGAGTAATTAAATGAAAAATGTTAAAGTTTCAACTTTAGGATTTGGCTTTATGGGGAAATTACACACCATTTCCTATAAAAGTATGCCCTATTGCTATTATAATTTTCAATACAACATTGAATTAGATAAGCTATTAACCACAAGAGATATTAACACTATATCTACAGGTTACAATTCTCATGTAAATAGTATATTAGATTTAAAAGATGCTGATATGATTGATATATGTACTCCAAATTTTATGCATAAAGATCAGATAAATGAAGCTATATTATCTGGAATTAAAAACATATATTGCGAAAAGCCTATTACAGGCATATACGATGAGGAAAAAGAAATAGTAAAAATGGCAAAAGATAAAAGTATAAATAATCAGGTTGGATTAGTTTTAAGATTTTTACCTATAGTAATAAGAACCAAAAAAATTATTGAAGAAGGAGTAATCGGAGACATTATAAACTTTAATGCACATATTTATCATGAAAGCTACTTAAATCCAGATAGGCCCATATCTTGGAGACTTGAAAAATCTAAAAGTGGTGGTGGAGCTTTAATTGATCTAGGAATTCATATAATAGATCTAATTCAATACATTTTAGGACCAATTACAGAAACTGAAGGATATACTAAAACTTTCATAAACAAACGTCCATCTGAAAACGGTATTAAAAATGTAGATGTAGATGATTTTGCTCATTTAGATGTTTTGGTTAATGAAAAAACACAAGGTTGCATAGAAGTTTCAAGAGTATTTGCAAGTGGTGGTGAAGATACAAGCATCATAATATATGGAACAAAGGGCTCTATAAACCTTAATACCAAAAATCCTGAAAGCTGCTTTTTGTATATTTTAAACCAAAATGCATGGCTTAGTAGTGAAAACTATAAATTTAAGGATAGTGAAGATGATATTAAATTTTTATGGCCACTTGGTAAGTTTTCATTGGGTACTATGGTAAACAGTCACATGGCATCTTTATTTTGTTTTATGTCAAGAATTAATGGTAAAACTTTTAATTTTATAGAACCTCCAACATTTGAAAGTTCAGCAAGTGCTCTAAAAGTTATTGATGATTGTTATAACTCAATCACCAAATAATTATAAAAAGGTAGTGATAACTTGACAAATAAAGATAAGATTTTTGATACTCTAAAAAATCTTACTAAGAAATGTATTGATAATGGTGAACCTGGTGTAACTGCCATACAAATTAGCACTTACCTTAATATACAAAGAAATACTGTCAGTCATTATTTAAATGAACTATATAAGGAATGTAAAATACTAAAAATAAATTCAAGACCAGTGTATTTTTTAGATAAGAGTGTTTATGAAAATAATAAAATTAAATATAAAAGTGTTAAAACTAATAAAATAGAAGAATACAAGGAGCCTTCAAAGGATAGTCCATTTATTAAACTTATTGGATATAGAGGAAGCTTAAAATCACAGGTAGAACAATGTAAAGCTGCTACTTCCTATCCTAATAATGGTCTTCCAATTTTACTCACAGGAGAAAGTGGAGTTGGAAAAAGTTTCATGGCTCAACTTGCATATGAATATGCTAAAAGTTGTAGTTTTATAGGTAAAAATGCATCCTTTATTATATTTAACTGCGCTGATTATTCACATAATCCTGAACTATTGTCTGGAAACCTCTTTGGATATCAAAAAGGAACTTTTACTGGAGCAAACTCAGATAAACCAGGACTAATTGAAGAAGCAAATGGTGGATATATATTTCTTGATGAGGTTCACAGGCTCCCTCCTGAAGGTCAAGAAAAACTATTTTTGCTTATGGATAAAGGTATATTTAGAAGGCTTGGAGACACAGGAAAATTTAGAACTACTTCTTTAAGATTTATATTCGCTACAACTGAAATTCCAGAGAAAGCATTTTTACCAACATTTTTAAGAAGAATTCCTGTTATTATTAATATGCCTAATTTATCTGATAGGCCTATTAATGAAAGATTAGAAATTATATATGAATTTTATAAAGATGAAGCTAAGCATATTGAAAAAGATATATTAATAACTAACCAAATACTTAATCTACTTTTATCTTCTAAAATTAACGGAAATATAGGTACACTTATAAATACTATAAAATATACCTGTGCTCATGCTTATATTAATAATGAAAAAAAGTCAAAACAAATTACTATTCGTTTAAGTGATCTCCCTCAAACAATATTATTAGATAATACTTTAATTAAAAAAGACTATAACTTTAATGCTATGCACATATGTCATAAAACTGATGCCGACTTTAATAGCATTAACTTTATAAATAAGGACGAAAATATTGATAGTGCCTTTAGCAAAATAATAAACTCAATAATAAATTATGAAAGTAACCATCTAAATTATACAGAACTTATAAAATCTATAACATTATCAATAAATTCTATATCTGATGAGCTTATGTTTAAAAAGGAACTCTATGATACTAATTCAATATATTCTAGTATTGTAAAACTCAACGTTGAAAATGCCCTTAAAGTTATGGAAAACAATTATGGATTAAAGTATTGTGAAAATATTTCAAATATATTATGTCATTCATTGAATTATTTTTATGAAAATTCCTATAAAATTTCAAAGGAAAATATAATTGTCTATAATGAAATATATTTTTCTCTTAAAAAGATTTTCCCCAAACCCTATATTATTGCAGATAAGTTTTTAGATATAATAGAAACTAATATTGATTACAACTTTAATATTAAAGTTAGAATTTATATTACTGTATACATTGCAAGTCTAATTAATAACAATTCAAGCCAAATAAATTCTATAATAATAGCTCATGGTCCCTCTACAGCAAGCAGCATTGCAAGTGTTGCAAATAAACTACTTGGAGAATTTGTTTTTCAATCTTTTAATATGCCTATTGAAATACCTATAGAAAAAGTAATTCAAAACTTAATTGAGTATTTACAAAATATAAATACTAAAAACGGTATTATAATTCTTGTAGATATGGGATCTCTTATGGAAATATATAAGCCATTATTGAAGGTTATCTCTGGTGATATTGGAATTGTTTCTAATATCACAACACAAGTTGCATTTGATGTTGGAAATAGAATTATTTTAGGACAGCCAATTGAAGAAATTCTTCAGGAAACAACTAAAAGAAATAAAATTAATTATAAATATATAAAGTCATTACATCTTAAGAAAAACGCTATACTTACTATTTGTATATCAGGTATAGGCACTGCTGTTAAAATCAAAAATTTACTAAAACAATGTATTAATGATGACAATATAGAAATTATAGCCTATGACTATAATAAGATAAAAAACAATGGTATTGAAGATAAAATATTTAACACCTATAATATTATGCTTATTATTGGAACCGTTAATCCTTTTATTAAAGAAATACCTTATATAAATCTAGAAGATTTAATTTCTGGTAAGTGTAAAAGCATATTAAACAGTGTACTAGAAAATATAATAAAAAATAAAAACTTGGAAGAAATAAATAAAAATATTGTTAAGGCCTTCTCATTACAAAATGTTTTAAACCAACTTATTATACTAAATCCTAATAAATTAATTGATCAAGTAGAAGAAGTAATTTCAAAGCTAGAAATGGGCTTACTAGTTAAATTTAATAATGATTTAATCATAAGCCTTTACATTCATACTTGCGTTCTTATAGAGAGGCTTATTATGAAAGATTATTCAGTGTCATATAGTAATGATGAAAGCTTTGTTAAGTGTCATAAGGATTTTATAGAAATAATAAAGAAATCATTTAGTGTCATACTGAAAAAATATAAAATTCAGATTCCTATAAGTGAAATACAAATTATATATCAAATAATTCATGATAAAGTTGATAACTTCAGCTATTAAACGCTTTACCACTTCATTGGTATAAAGTTTGCTATATAAATATATAAAAATAGAATAAATATTGGGGGAAATTATAATGTACTATAAATTAATGGGAAACGCCTCTTATGCGTATTTCCATATTCCTAAAGGCACAAACCTAGCAGGTTATAGTGACAGGCCCACTGGATGCTTAGGAACACATGACATGCTGGCAACTAAATCACTTACAATAACCAATGGTGATGAAACTATAGTTATAATAACTAATGACTTATTATCTGTAGATAAAGAAATGGTTCAAGGTGTTGTAGAAAATATAAATGAAAGATATTCTATACCCGAAAAAAATATATTTATTTGTGCTTCTCATACCCATTCTGGCCCTGAAATAACGGGATTTGAAATTTATGACTACGATAAAAAAATAGATGAAAATCATAAAAAATTAAAAAAAGAAATTATAAATATAATTTCCCAAAATGCATTAAAATCATTAGATAATCTAGTACCAATAAAAATAGGATTTGGTAAAGGACAATGTGATGAAATAGCATGCAATAGAATTGATAAAAACTTTAAAGTTGATAAAAACGTTTACATTTTAAAAATATTAAAAACCTCTGGAGATATTTTAGCACTTATTATTAATTATTCTTGCCACCCTACTGTAATGGGTTCTAATAACCTATATGTAACAGCTGACTTTGCTGGAGTTGTTCAAAATCTTATAGAGAAACACTATAAAAATAACTGTATTGCTATGTTTACAAATGGTGCTTGTGGAGATCAAAGCACTAGATATACAAGAAAAGAGCAAAGTTTTAAAGAAGTTAAGCGACTTGGAAACATTCTTTATAAATCTGTAGTCAATATTGCAGATGCAATAAATAAGTATGAAGATACCATTTCCATGGAATGTATTAAAACAACTTATGAGTTTCCTATGAAGGACTTACCAAATTATAATGAAGCTTTGACAAGATATAGAGAAGCAAAACTTTTAAAAGAACAAGCTTTAAATAATAATGTTTCATCAGCAGAAATTAGAAAAGCAATTACAAGATATCAAGGTGCATCTATTACGCTAAAGCTTATAGACCTTTTTAAGAAAGAAAATAAAATAATTGATTTTATTCATATAATTAAAATCAATAAAATTGTTTTTGTAGGCCTGCCTATTGAATTGTTTTCTGAATATGGATTTAAAATAAAATCTTTAAGTAAATATGAAAATACCATTATAGTAGATTATACAAACAATTTACTTGGATACGTTTACACTCCAGACTCCTATAAAGACGGTGATTATGAAGCATGGTCATCTCCATTTAGAATAGATACAGGTGAAATAATTGTAACGGATGTTCTTAAACTCATAAATAATTTGGAAGATTAAGTAAACAGGAGGGAGTTAAATGTATAATTTATTACTTATATCCCATGGAAATTTAGCTCAAGAATTTTTAAACACACTTGAAATGATAATGGGACCTCAAGATAATATACTACCTTTAGGTTTACAACCAGAAGAAGGAAAAGAGGATTTTGAGAAAAGAATATCTAATGCATGTGAAAAGATGTATATGAGTAATGGAGTTCTTATCCTTGCAGACTTATATGGAGGAACCCCATGCAATTCAGCTGTATTAAAGCTTATATCCAAATATGACAAAATCCAAATACTTACAGGTCTAAATCTTCCTATGCTTATCCAATCAATAATATATAGAGATGAAAATTTAGAAACCGCTGTTTTGAAATTAAAGCAGGATACCAATGATGCTATCTGCATTTTAAACAAGAACTCATTTAAATCTCATGAAGATTAGTCTAACTTATTATCTAAGCTAAAGGTCCTCTAAAGATATTTTTTCACAAAGTAATTCTTAGGTTTAGTCTGATAAAAGGAGGTGTAAAACAACTTATATCCTAATCCTATTAACCTTTAAATAAAATTTGGAGGAGGTATTATTATGAGCGCTTTTCAGATTATTGCTTTAACAATCTACGCATTTCTAGCAATACTTGACTCTCTTGAAACAAATATTGGTTTAAGCAAACCAATACAGGCTGGATTTTTCACAGGAATTATCATGGGTGATATAAGCTTAGGTTTAGCAGTTGGCGCTACACTGCAATTAATGATTCTTGGCGTTGGAACTTATGGTGGTGCTTCAATACCAGACTTTATGACAGGCGCTATTATTGGTACTGCGTTAGGTGTTATTTCTGGCAAAGGATTAGAATTTGCCATAGGTCTTGCAGTTCCTATTGGGCTTTTCCTTGTACAACTAGATGTTCTTGCAAGATTCACAAATACCTATTTTCAGCATAAGGCAGATAAGTATGCTGAAGAAGGCGATACCAAAGGAATAGAGAGAATGAATCTTTTAGGTGCTCTTCCTTGGGGTTTATCCCGTGCTATCCCAGTATTTATAGCATTAATATTTGGTACAGAAATTGTTCAAGGTCTTTTAAAAGTATTTCCAAATTGGTTAATGGGTGGATTGAAAGTAGCAGGAGGAATACTTCCAGCACTTGGAATCGCAATATTACTTAAATATTTGCCAGTAAAAAGATACTTTGCTTATTTACTAATTGGATTCGTTGCTGCTGCTTATTTAAAAGTCCCTATGGTAGGAGTTGCCCTGCTTGGTCTTGCTTTAGCATATATTTTATATCAAAGAAATGAGGCTACTTCCAGTATTATTACAGGAGGCATGGACGAAGATGAATAATAATAAAATAGATGATAAAAAAATAACTAAAAATGATCTTAAAAAAGTAAATTTAAGATGGCTTCTTGCTGGACAGTTAGGATGGAACTATGAAAGAATGCAAGGTTTACCATATTGCTATGCAATGATTCCAATCTTAAAGAAACTATATCCAGATAAAGAAGATCTAAAAAAAGCTCTTAAACTTCATCTACAATTCTTTAACACCGAACCAGATATGGCCCATTTAATTCTTGGAGCCAATATTGCAATTGAAGAAAAAGAAGGACTAAAAGCAGAAGAAGCGATAACTGGTATTAAAACAGGACTTATGGGACCTTTTGCTGGTATTGGCGATACAATATTTGGCGTTATAGGAAATACGGTATTTGGGTCCATAGCATCTTATATGGCTCTAAATGGAAACTCACTTGGAATTTGGATTTGGACAGTATTTCTTCTATTTAGATGGGTAATAAGATGGTGGTTCATAAACATTGGATATTCACAAGGAACAAAACTTGTAACAACCCTTGGCGGAAAATTAAAGAATATAACTGAAGCCGCAAGTATATTAGGAATTACTGTTATAGGTGCACTTATTCCAACAGTTATAAGAGCAAAGGTTCCTTATGTATTTACTACCGGAAAAGTTGAAATGAAACTTCAAGGCATATTTGACCAGATTATGCCAGCCCTAATTCCTGTAGCATTAGTCGCATTAGTCTACTGGATACTTGGAAAAAAGAAAATGACTTCAACAAAAACAATTTTTCTTTTAATGTTACTTGCAATCGTTTTATTTAATTTAAAGATTTTAGCATAATTATATTATCAATTTATAGAAACTGCTTATGCAGTTTCTATAAATTAATTTTATTATAATATAAACTTAATTAAGTTTATAAATTAAATGCAAGGATGTGAAAGTATGGGGATTATTCATATTAGAATTGACGATAGACTTATCCATGGTCAAGTAGCAGCTTTTTGGTGCAACTCACTTAAAGCAAATAGAATAATGGTGGCAAATGATGCAGTTGCAAAAGATGAACTACAAAAAAACGTTCTCAGAATGGTAGCACCTGCTGGAGTTAGAACGTCAATAATAACTAAACAAACTGCTGCAACTAATATTAAAGCTGGAAAATATGATAAAGAAAGAGTTCTATTAATTCTTAAAAGTCCTCAGGATGCCTTAGATTTAATTAATTTAGGTGTAGATATTAAATCTATTAATGTTGGTAATATGGCTCATAAGGATAGAACTATTCAAATTAAAAGATCAATAAACGTTACAGAAGCTGATATTGAAAATTTCAAAAAATTATCAGCTTTAGGTATTGAAATTACTGCAATTATGGTTCCTGACGAACCAGCAACTAGCTTAATGGATTATATTAAAAAAGCTAACAAATAATTTATTATATAATCATTTATAATATGGGAGGATAGCACATGAGCTGTGATTTATATTTTAATGTAATTACAGAAATGATTAATAATCTAAAAGAACACCAAAAAGAAAATATAACTAAAGCTGCAGAAATTATTGCTCACTCAATTATGAAAGGCGGAATTATTCACTCCTTTGGAAGCGGCCATTCCTATGCAGCCGCTATTGAGGTTGCTGGCAGAGCAGGTGGACTTATTCCATCAAAGGCAGTTCAAGAACCCTCCAGGGGTGCATATGAAACTGTTGAAGGTGTTGGAACTAAATATATGGATGGTTTTGATCTAAGAGAAAATGATTGCTTCATTCTAATATCAAATTCTGGCCGAAATCCACTAGGAATTGAAATGGCAAACCATGTAAAGAAACATGGCAATAAAATAATAGTTGTTACATCCCTTGATGTTTCAAAAACTCTAAATTCAAGACATTCATCTGGAAAGAACCTTTATGAATTTGCAGATGTTGTTCTTGATAATATGGGAGTTGAGGGAGATGCAGCCGTCCAACTTGAAGGACTGCCAGTTAAAATTTGTGGAACTTCTTCTATTACAGCAGCAGTTTTGTTAAATTGTGCAGTGCTTGAATCCATTGAAATAATGCTTTTAAAGGGATATACTCCACCTATATATATGAGTGAAAATGTGGATGGAGGACCAGAATTTAATAAAAAATTAACTGAAAAATATGCAGACAGACTACAACGATTAAAATAATGTAATTTCATTTAATTATGTAAATAAACTACACCTCAAACTGTTGGCGTATATACTATGTCAGCAGTTTTTACTTTGAAATATAATTCACAATTATAGGTATTTATTAATTTTATTCCAATATATTCACTAAAGTATTTATTTTTCCATTTAACTATGATAAAATTTTAACAGTCAGTATTCTTTATCCGATGACTACCCGCTCTAATACTCCCATCGCACTCTGTGAAAGCGATTCACACCAAATCAAAGATTTGGGTTCTCTGCTTTTCTTCAAAGTGGGAGTAAAGAGCGGCTACGTCCCTGGATAACGATTTCTAAGCTTTAGTGGGAATAAAAACTCCCTCTGAAGCCAAGAACTCTGTTTATGAAACTGAACTTTTTATTAAAACTAAAAATTAAAAGACTTATATCCCTCTAGGGAATAAGATCGGAGGTATTATTATGTCAGAAAAAATGTTATCAAAGTCTAAGTCTAAATTTAACACTAAACAAATAACTATAATAGGTATGCTTTTTGCAATAACTATTGTACTAGGAGCCACTGGTCTAGGTTTTATTCCTATACCACCTTTTAAATTAACTATAATGCACATACCAGTAATTATTGCTTCTTTACTAGAAGGTCCTATCGTTGGAGGTATTACTGGTTTTCTATTTGGTATTTTTAGCATAGTTCAAGCTATAAATACACCCTCCCCTATATCATTTATATTCTTAAATCCAATAGTAGCGGTACTTCCAAGAATACTTATAGGAATAACGCCCTACTACACCTATAAATTTCTTAAAACAAAATATGAAAAGTTTAATATTGCCTTTGCTACTTTAGTAGGATCTTTTACAAACACTTTAGGAGTACTCGGTTTAATATATGCTTTATATATAAATGCCTACGCAAATGCATTACATATTTCTCACAAGGCTGCTGTAAATACTATACTTGCCCTTGTTTTGAATGGTTTTGTATCTGGTAGTGGAGCCATTTTAGTCTCTGTTCCTGTAATACTGGCTGTAAGAAAAACTCGTTAATATTAATAAAAAGTTATAGTTTCATAAAAAACACAAGGACTGCTCAAGTTAGCAGTCCTTTAAATATACCATTACTTTTTCTAATTAATTTTATCATCATCTTCTATATCAATACCAGCTAATTTCATAAGATAAAGTGCATTCCTAGTAGTAGAAATACCTTTTCTAAGTTTATAATCAAAATGTATTTCGTTATTTTTGTAGTACTCTCTAAAATAATAATTTTTCACTTGTTTATTTTCCTTCTCCAAATCACCTAACTCTAAATCATGAGTTGACACAAGCCCTAGCACTTTTTCATTACTTAATTTATTTATTAATATTTTTGCTCCAGTATGTCTATCAATAGAATTAGTTCCCTTAAATATTTCATCTAGCAAGAAAAATATAGGCTTTTTATTTTTAACCCCTTCCATAAGCTCTTTAATTCTCAACAATTCTCCATAAAAAGAAGATATATTTTTTTCTAAATTGTCACTAATTCTCATACAAGTATATATATCCATTAAAGAACAATGGAAACTTTCACAACAAACCGGTGCTCCAACATATGCTAATACTAAATTAATACCTACAGTTCTAAGCAATGTGCTTTTACCAGACATATTAGACCCAGTAATTAAAAGTATCTTATCTTCTTTACCTATGGTTAAATCATTCTTTACAGCTTTTTCTCCAACTAATGGATGTGCCATATTTTTTCCCTTAATTAGAAGATAATCTTCTTCAAAAGTAGGCATAGCCCATGTTGGATTTTCATAGCGTAATAAAGCCAAACTTGATAATACCTCAAATTCTCCAATGACATTTAACCATTTTTCTAAATCTTCTCCCCAGTTTTTCTTCCACTTTTCTAATTTCATCATAGTATGATAATCCCATAAAGTAAGTATATTAAAAGGCAGATATAAAAAATTCTTTCTATCAGAAGTTAAATTAGAAATCTTAACTAATTCTCTTATTCCATCTGATGCTTTAACATTATTCTTTTCAAGATTTTTTTCTAGCCCTCTTAAGTATTGTGACTTAAAATCACCTTTTTCTATAAGTTTAATCATTTCATAATAACTTTGTATATCTTTTTTATGTATATATACTGTATCTAAGGAGTTTGACCTACTGCCCTTTTTAACAAAAAGTAAAACGGTTTGAATAAAAATAAAAAACAACGGAATATAGTAATGTAATTTAGATGTGGTTAAAAATAACACACTTAAGACTATTGTTACTATTGGCAGTACATTAACTATTAAAACTAAAAATTTCTCGCTATATAATGGATACCTCTCCCCTGCCCAATTTAATAATCTTTCTAAATTACTTTTTTTATTCTCTCTTAATAGCCCCTCACCCATGTATCTTTGTCTCCAAGATATTTTCTTCCCTAATTCAGCTATTGCATCTTGTCTTTTATATATTTCTTCTACAGTATAATTGTAACTTTCAAAGGTTTCTTTTAATTTTCTTCTTCCTATAGGTGTAGTGCTACAATTTATATATTGAAAAAGAGATGCTTTTCCAAATATGTCTAAGTCATTTGAATATGGGTGATTCTCATCTATAAATTCCTCTCCCATATCCTGAAACTTTTTCCACTGCCCTTCCATACGTTTTATTCCATCTTCATTTATATTTACTATCTTATATGTAAGTTCTTTGTTTTTTATTACTTTTTCATGAGTTATAGCCAATACTATAAATAAAATTATAGTAACTAAAAATATGGCAGTAGAAAAATAATACTTTCCTAATTTGTAATAGAAAAAAAGAGTAAATACTACCCCTGTTATAAAAGTTATCAATCTTAATGTACTAAAAAAATTTATAGTTTGTTTTTGTTTTTTTAATAATTTGTCTAGTTTATCTTTTCTTTTTGAGTATTTTATTTTAATATCTTCCAATGCATTCATACTCCTATCTTTCTTAGTATTTTAATATTTAGCTATGTTCATTATATTTATTTACATTATCTCATAATTTATCCTTATTGAAAACACATTTAAATTTAATATAAAAGCATATAACCTAATGGCCATATGCTTCTACATTTATATATCTTAATTATTAGATTTTACTCCTCAGATGGAGTATTCTGCATAGGAGTCATTCCGCCTTGCATTGGGGTCATTCCTCCCTGCATCGGGTACATTCCTCCCTGCATTGGAGTCATTCCGCCTTGCATCGGGTACATTCCTCCCTGCATTGGAGTCATTCCTCCCTGCATCGGGTACATTCCTCCCTGCATTGGAGTCATTCCGCCTTGCATCGGGTACATTCCTCCCTGCATTGGAGTCATTCCTCCCTGCATCGGGTACATTCCTCCCTGCATTTGGTACATGCCTCCCATCATCGGGCACATATGTTGCATTGGACACATATGACACATATGATGCATCATATGCATGTGCTCATCCATCCCCATCATTGTATTACCCATCATAGAATAGTTTTCCATAAAGCACCTCTTAAAATAATTTTCAATTACAGTATTATCATATTAACTATATAGCTTTTTAGTTCCTATTATAAAAAATTATTAAATAATTTTTTTAGATTATAACTTATAAATTATAAAAACTAGCATATGAATTAAAAAACAGTGTAACTTTTAGTTGATAATGAAAAACTAAAAGTAAAGAGTAGTTGAAATTCAATCCAACAATTGGTAAAATTATTTTTATAATATAATAATTATATGTACTAAAAGGAGGTACTTTTAAAATGCCTTACATTAATTCTACAATAACCTTAAAGCTTTCAGAGGAAAAAAAAGAAAATATAAAAACTAAACTGGGGAAAATAATAAGTGAAATACCAGGCAAAAGTGAAGAGTGGCTTATGGTAGGTTTTAATGATAACCATACCCTTTATTTTAGAGGAGAAAAAAAGGAAAAAGCTGCTTTTGTTCAAGTACAAATATGTGGTTCCACAGATAGAAAATATAAAAATAAAGTTACTGAAAGTATATGTACTCTACTTCAACAAGAATTATCCATTTCTAAGGATAATATTTATGTAACCTTCCAAGAAATACAAGACTGGGGCTGGAATGGAACCTTATTTTAAATTTTTTGTTATAACAAAGTCCATTTCCAAATTTTAAAATAGGAAATGGACTTTATATCATAAATTTATTCATCTTCCCAAAGAAACTTTTCACAAATAGCATATACATTATTTAAAATTTCTTCTACTCTTCCTCTATATTCTTCTTTTTCCTCTCTTAATAAATCTTCATATATGTCAATTATATTTTTCTCATCTTCACTACAGTATTTTCTTAATTCCTCAAGTTTTAAAGGATATATTCCTTCTCTTGCTGCACATCTATATCTAAAGGCCCACATAAGCGGTTTTAAAATTCTTTTCCCAAGCTTTTTCTTAAGTAGGATTTCTTCACTTTCATTGGTACATATAAAATGTCGTATACCCATTAATACATAAACCACAAGTTTTTTGCTATTCTCTATAAACTCTTCTCCTTTAGGGTAGGGCACTTTTAAAGAACCATATAATACTTTTCCATCTGTACTATATTGTATAGGACTATACTCCCTTATAAAAAAAGGAATTAGACTTTCATCAAAAGATGTACATTGAGGATTTAACTTAGGCTCTATAGGAAGTTTTGAGAGTATCTGAGATATAGAGTTTAAGTCATCATACTGAACCTTATCTAGAAAAATCCACATATCAATATCACTTTTTTCTCTTTCTTCTCCTCTGGAATAACTTCCAGTTAACAATATACATTGTACTCTTTCTCCAAAGCATTCTACTACTTTATTTTTAAAAGTTTCAATTTTTTTATAGGGATCCATTCAATCCTCCTCTAAAAATCGCTTACAATTTCTAACAAAAGTTAATAATGAATGAAAATTTTTTCTCCTCTACAGAAAATCTTTAGCCTAAAAATTTTTACTATACACTATCCATCTGTACTCTCTTATAATTTGTATTCAACTTTTCCATTAATAATTGTATAAAGTGTATTAGTTAAACTATCTAATGGATTTCCATCAAATATGGCTATATCTGCATCCTTGCCATTTTCTATACTTCCTACCCTATCAGCTACACCTATTATTTCTGCTGCATTTATAGTTATGGCTTTAAGTCCTTCTTCTAAGTCCCATCCTTCTTTAACTGCAAGCCCTGCACACATAGGAAGGTATTGTATAGGGATAACTGGGTGATCTGTCATTATAGCCACCTTTATTCCGGCTTTGTTTAATTTTTTTGGAGTTGTAAAAGATTTATTTCTTGTTTCTATTTTTCCCTTAAAAGTTAAAGTTGGTCCAACTATTGCTGGTACTTCAGCATTTTTTATATATTCAGATATAATCTCTCCTTCAGTACAATGATCCAAGGTAAGAAGTACATCAAATTCCTTAGCTATTCTTATTGCAGTAAGAATATCATCTGCTCTATGGGCATGTGCTTTTAGTGGTATTTTCTTTTGAAGTACTGGAATTAATGCCTCCATTTTCAAGTCTATATCAAAACTATCTCCTTTAATTTGGGCAGAATCTTTTTTCTGCTTATAGTTTTTAGCTTTTATTAAAGTATCCCTTAAAAGAGCTGCTGTAGCCATTCTTGTCATAGGCATTTTTCCCTTGGAATTATATACTCTTTTAGGGTTTTCTCCAAAAGCTATTTTCATAGCTGCAGGAGCCTTCATTACCATATCGTCTACACATATGCCTTTAGTTTTCATAACAACAAATTGTCCACCTATAACATTAGCGCTACCAGGTCCTGTCATAACCGTAGTTATTCCAGCCTTAATAGCTTCCTCAAAAGCTGTATCTAATGGATTTATTCCGTCTATTGCTCTCAAATGAGGTGTAATAGGATCTGTAGTTTCATTTATATCACTTCCTTCAAACCCCATGCCCTCTTCTTTTAATCCTATATGACAATGTGCATCTATAATTCCTGGTATAACCCAGCCACCTTTAGCATCTATTATTTCAGCATCTGTTGGAACTTCTATATTTTCACCAACTTCAATTATCTTACCTTCATCAATTAATATACAGCCATTTTCATACTTCTTCTCTGCCATAGTAAATATTTTACCGTTTTTTATAAGTATCATTTTTATCTATTCCCCCGTTATCAAATTTAATAATGAAAACTTCTTTTTAAAGTGGAAAATAAAAATTTGTTTTTACCCTTTAAAAATACTCTTCTCTATATAAATTATATATGATTCTAGCACATAAATGCATTTTTTAAGTATTTTTAGTAGCTTAATCTATGTGTATTTTAAATATTGGTACATTTTCCTTCTCAAATACCATTAAATAATACTCTTTTATATCTAACTCTATAGATTCATATATTGTATGATACATTTTTAATTTTTTATCTTCACTAAAATTTATCATTTCCTTTTTTATAACCCCTTCTAAATTTGAAGGTACTATGTTCCATAACGATTTTCCGTTATTTTTGCTTTTAGGATTTTTATATCTATGTATTTTAAAGTCATCTATATCATAAATATATTTTTTCTTATCATCTGTAAAAATTACTATTCTAGTCCCAGTATATTCTCCATTAGCACTATAAAATTGTTTAATAAAATGAATGTGTGATCTTCTTCTATTTGAATATTCTCTCATAATATTGATACCTTTCTAAAAACATTTCCTTGCTTAACCTTTACTAATATATTTTACTATAAAGTTTATAATTTACAATTGCTATCTAGTACTTTCCCATATAATTATCGTATAAACTTATAATATTGATTATTAAGAAGGTGAATTTATGAAAAAGTATTTTAGCTATATTTTTTTAGCTTTAATTATTTGCAGCTTATTGTTTGCTAGTTGCGGAAGTAAAGAATCTAAATTATCTCCCAACTCTGTTCCTAATATAAAAAGAGGCTCTGCTATTGTAGAAAAATCCAATACCAATCTAAACATAGGAAGCAAGGAATCTTCTCAAAAACAAAGTGAAAAAAAAGAAGAAACAAAAAATACAAGTAACCCTTCTGGAAGAAAAATTATTCAAAGAGGAAGTATTCAACTTCAAGCCCTAGATTTTGATAAAACTATTAAAGAAATAATATCAAAAGTTAATTCTATTGGCGGATATGTAGAAAGTTCTAATATAAATGGTAATAAAATTGAAGATGAGAACAGTAGTGAAAATAGAACCGCATCATTAACTTTAAGGATTCCTGAAAAAAAATTAGAAGAGTTTATGTCCTCTGTTGGAACCCTAGGAAATGTTCTAAATAAAAGCTTAACTGGAGAAGACATTACAGATCAGTATTTTGATAACGAAGCTCATTTAAAAGCTCTTAAAATTCAAGAGGATAGATTACTAGAACTTTTAAAAAAGTCTGGGGAATTAAAGGATATATTAGAAATAGAAAAAGAATTAACGAGAGTACGATATGAAGTAGAAAACCTAACTGGTAGTTTAAAAAAATTTGATAGCCTAATTCAATATTCCACCATAAATATCAAATTACAAGAAGTTGAAAAATTTCAAAAGGCTAATCCTGTTTCCCTAAATGATAAAATTTATAAAAGTTTTAAAGACTCTATAGAAAATATTATCTCAATACTAAAATGGTTATTAATAACTGTCGTTAGCCTTATACCTTATTTAATTATAATAGTACCCATTACATTTATAACTAAATATATATTGAGAAAGAAACATATACAAGTAAAAAACCCATTCAAAAGAAATAAAAATAATTAATATTTGTAAATGTTTATCAATTATTAATATATTCATAATTTAATGTTAATAATTAAATTATATAATAATTATACAGTCGATAATGCAATTGTACATTATTTTACACGACCTCCCCCTTTATAGAAAACGGAAGAGAGCTCTTCCGTTTTTTAGCGTTTAAAAACAAGAATTCTTAGACACCCTCAAAAAAATAACAGCTGATTTGTATACTCCCTTAAATATACAAATCAGCTATAAAGTAGACTCTAATTCTTGCATAAATTCTTCACTAATTATTTGAATTTCACCCTTCCTTTCTGCCCTTCGCACTAATAGAACAATTTAAACTTTAATAAAAATTTACCTTGTAATACTAAAATTCTAACTTAATTACTATAACCTTATAACACATAAACTCTTTAGTCTAAATAAGAGTAAAGGCTCATATTTAATTATTAAGGGATATATAGTAAAGAATTAGAATCTACGGGTACCATCCATTACTTTTCCTTGGAGGATACCTATAACTATTAGTGTTTTTATATGGTCTATGTTAATATTTTGGTGGAATCACCCCTATCCATAGTATATTTTATAAATAAGATAAGATTATATTGATTTTTAATTAACCTCCTTACACTTATTTATAATTTAATTAATCTTCTTGAGTTTTTTGATAATTAATTGTTTTGTTATTTCTATAATACAATATTCTGATTATTTTGTCAACATGTTATTGAGTATTATTCTGTACTTTTCTTTTAAAAAATTATATAATATTACTTGATTTTTTCTTGTAATAAAGCGAGGTGATTTAGTATGAAAAATGAATATAAGGTTTTAGTAGAAGCATTTGGTTATCCTATATCTCATATAGAAAAAGAAGATGACTATAGTATAAAGTTTTACAAATCCATGGATGATGCTTTTCATCAAAGCTTCAATATAGCAAAAGTAGATGAAGAAAATAAAATTCTTCAAATATTTGATCACGAAAACATATTATTAGAAAATTTAAGATTACCATAAAAAATTACTACGTAATTTTTTAGAGCACAGATTACAGAGCAAAGATAACATATATACTAAGAGGCTTTTCTATAAAGAAAAGCCTCTTAGTGGAGTTTAGCTTAACTTTAAGGTAAGCTAGACTTTTATTAAAAATTTTTCGTAATGTCAATGGAGAAAATTTCTCCTTATCTGTACTCTGTGATCTATACTCTGTACTCTAAGAAAAATTGGTCACAATTTTTTAAAATACATTTCTATTTCTTTATTTGGCAACGGTCTACTTAAAACATAGCCCTGTATTTTATCACATTCTTGCATTTTTAAAAATTCAACCTGTTTTTCTAGTTCTACTCCCTCCGCTACTACATCTATCCTCATTTTATGTGCTAGTTGAATTATTTCACCTGTTATAGCTTCATCTATTGATTCATCTCTAATATCATCTACGAAAACTTTATCTATTTTCAGTGTATTTATAGGCAGCTTTTTTAAATAATTTAATGATGAATATCCTGTTCCAAAATCGTCTAGAGATATCCTTATCCCCATTTCTCTTAAATACTGTAACTTTTTTACAACGGAATCAATTGATTGCATCAAAGTACTCTCTGTAATTTCTATATCTAGGAATTTGGGCTCCATATCTACTTCACTTAAAATATTCTTAACCATATTTATAAAATTCCCTTGTTGTATCTGAAGAGCAGATACGTTTACAGATATGTTAATATTTTTATACCCCATTTTTTGCCACAATTTATTCTGCCTACAAGCAGTTTCCAGCACCCATTTTCCTAAAGGAACTATCAGTCCAGTACTTTCTGCTAGTGGAATAAATTCAGCAGGGGATACTATACCTCTTTGAGAATGCTTCCATCTTATAAGCGCTTCAACTCCTATAATCTCCCTGGTAGATAAACTCATCTGAGGCTGATAATATAATAGAAATTCATTATTCTCTATAGCTCTTCTTAAATCCCTCTCCAATTTTGTTCTTTCTAAAATATTATTATATATAGACTTATGAAAAAATTCATATCTATTTTTCCCTCTTTGCTTAGCTATGTACATAGCGCTATCTACATTTTTTAACAACGTAGATGAATCACTTCCGTCATTTGGATATGCATCTATTCCTATACTTGCTGTAGTATAGACTTCATGCCCTTCAACCATAATAGGACTTTGAAACTGTTTTAATATTCTTTCAGCTACAGCAACCATATCACATTTGTGTTTAATTGAATTCTTAAATATTAAAAATTCATCTTCACTCATTTTACATATGATATCTTCATTACCTAAAATACCTTTTAGTTCATTACCTATAGCAATCAAAACTTTATCCCCAAATTCATGCCCTAAGGTATCATTTATATTTCTGAAATTATCTAAATCTATTAACATAAGTGCAAATTTAGTCTCTTCTGTTCCTTTATTAATCTGTTCTTTAATTCTTTCTTTTAGAAAATGAAAGTTAGGTAATCCTGTAAGCCTATCATAATAAGCTAGTTGTTTTATTTTTTCTTCATACAACTTTCTATCTGTTATATCTGATAGAGAACCTGCCATACGTATAGGCCTTCCATCCTTATCTCTCAATATTTTTCCTCTGGTTAATACCCATTTGTATTCTTCATTTTTAAATTTTATCCTGTATTCACACATAAGATAAGGGGTTTTTCCTCTTAAGTAATCCTTTAACGTGCCAAACGCTTTATCTAAATCTTGGGGATAAATAAGCCTAGTTAATTTTCCTATTATACTTAGATTATCATTTATATCTTTATTACTTATTTCATTTTTCCACTTTTCTGAAATAAAAAATTCATTATTTAGAAAATCCCAATCCCAAAGTGCATCATTTGCTCCTTCTACTGCTAATCTATATCTTTCCTCACTTATTCTTAATGCCTCTTGGTTTCTTTTAAGTTCTTTATATTGATTTCTAAGTTCTTCTTCTGTTGTAGATAATTCTTCATATATGCTCGTAAGTCTGTCATATTTCATTCTTATAGGATTTTGCATTATATATCACCTACTTAATTGAAGTAATGACCGTTTTAACCCAATTACATTTTATTAAAATAAGTATAGTAACTACTATGCCCATATATCAATATATTACCACATTTATCTTCCATAATATAGATTTTATATATAAAACTTTTATTAATTTACTAATGAATTTTACACATAAAAAAAGGAAGTTATACTTCCTTTTCTATAAATTACAATTAGCAAATAATCAAAATCTCAGCTATATATATTGCTACAACCTTTATTTATGAAAACATATTTCTTTATAAATTTCCTTATTGTCTAAAAAATGAATTATATTATCTGCAATAAAATTACATAGTGACTTCTTGCCTTCATATGGAACATACATTAAGAAATCGGCAACCTTTTTACTTTTGAGTTTATCAATAATACTATTTATATTTATAATAACTTCCATCATATTTGCACTATCATCAAAATAATTATTAATTCGTCCAATTATTTTATTAGAAATATTTTCTCCATTAATAAATTTACTAATCATAGGATTAGAACTATTAATAAATTTATTAATTTCATCTTTTATTTTATTATTTACTTTATCATTCTGCATAAATCCCTTGATATCTTTAGAAATCTTTTCCTTATTATTATAAACGTATACTTTTAAAATATTTTCAAATCCAGATGGGAGAATGTCTTCAAAGGTTTTATCTCCTTTTTCTGCACTTCTTACCCTCTTCCAAACCTCTTTATTAATTTTTTCTCTTAAATTTTCATTATGAGAAACCTGTTCAATGTCCTTTACTAAAATATTATTTTCTTCATTTTTAAAACTCTCCATTTTCTTTAATAACTTTTTATAAGATCTAATTATTTCTTTAAATTCATCTTCATTTTCTGTATCTCCATCTATATCTATCCTTAATTCATTGATCCTATTATTAATTAAATTTTGTATACTTTGTACTTCATTATAATCTAAATCAATATACATATTATCACCTCAAGACAATATTTTTTTATTCTTTATATTATCTATATTATTAGTTTTCGACATTCATTAATAAAATTCCTTTATAACTAAATAATTTATTTACCTATACTCCAATAATAAACTCTATTAATTAAATAATGAATTATCAGTAAATTTTACTATACAATATTTTATAAATATATTAAAATTATTAGTAAGGCTTAGGATCTCCTCAAACATGAATAAAAGGTAAATGGTTAAAAAAACATATTAACTATTTGCCTTTTATTTATTATTAATACTAATATCATTTCCACTTTAATAATATACTATATTTAAATATATATAATTTTCGAAAGGAGCGATATTTTTGAAAAAATCCTTATATACCACTATAACAGTATTTTTTATATTTATATTTATTTTTATTTTTTATGTAAGGTTTGCTGAATATAAAAATATGGAAAATCTAAAATCCAATCCATCACAAACTATATCCCTACAAAATCATACTATTGTAACTTTACCAAAGATATCTGATAAAGCTATAAGTTATAAAAAAGTTAATTTAAATATATGGTCATTAAATTTATTTTTGACCTTTGCTATTCCTGTTTTATTTTTAACAACAGGACTTTCTTTAAAATTAAAATCTTTTGTAGAAAATACAACTAAAAGTTTCATATTGCAAATAGCATTTTACTTTATACTGTTTACAATAATAAACTGTTTAATAACTTTACCTTTAGACTATTATAGTAGGTTTATTAATAAACATAATTTTGGTTTATCTAATCAAACTTTTGCGAAATGGCTTAGTGATTATTTAAAAAGTTTCTCTTTATCTACTTTAGTTGGTGCAGCTTTTTTATGGATTCCATATTTTATAATAAAATCCAGCCCTAAAAGATGGTGGCTTTATTTAGGTCTTTTATCTATACCAATACTCCTATTTACTACATTTATATCCCCTATGTATATAGATCCAATATTTAATAAATATACTAGTTTAGAGAATAAAGGTTTGGAAAAAAAAATATATAATCAATTAGACAAAGTTGGACTAAAAGACAGTAAAGTTTATCAAGTAAATAAAAGTGTAGATACTAAAGAAATGAATGCATATATGACAGGAGTATTTTCATCTAAAAGAATAGTACTATGGGATACTACCATAAATAACTTAGCTGAAAAAGAAACACTAGCAGTTACTGCTCATGAAATTGGCCATTATGTTATGGGTCATGTTTGGAAATCCATAATATTAGGTGGAATCTTTACTATATTAATTTTATATTTAGTAAATAAAAGTGGATTATGGATAATAAAAAACTTCGGAAAAATATTAGGCTTTAGAAATTTATATGATATTGCTGCTCTCCCTCTTATTGTACTTCTTATGAATGTCTTTATGTTTTTAGGGAACCCAGTGATGAATACTTACTCTAGATCTCTAGAAAGAGATGCAGATACTTTTGAATTAGAATTGACACAAAATAATTATTCAGCTATAACCTCTACTATAAAGCTTCATGAAAATAGTTTGGTTTTACCTCATCCAAGCAAAATATACGAAATTTGGTATTATACTCATCCTTCATATTATGAAAGAATAGAATTTGCCTCTAAATATATGCCTTGGATTGAAAATAAGCCACTAAAATACAATAAATATATTAAAAAATAGTTTAACCCCCCTTTCATAATATTTGTTGTACACTATTTAATGGTATATAATTAAATTTACACCAATTAGATATAATTTCTTTATTTAATCGAAGGAGGGTAATTTATGAAATTATTAATTAAAGATCACTTTCCAAATCTAACAGTAGAAACTACTAAAGGAACTATACATCTACCTGATGACTATAAAGGACAATGGTTCGTTCTTTTTAGTCATCCTGGAGATTTTACACCTGTATGTACTACTGAATTTGTTTCCTTTCAAAAGAAATATAAAAAATTTAAAGAACTAGGTGTTGAACTTATAGGATTAAGTGTTGATAGTGTAGAATCTCATCATGAATGGATTAAATGGATAAAAGAAAATATTCATATTGGAATTCAATTTCCTGTTATAGGTGATGAAGATAAAAAAATATCATCTACTTTAGGCTTAATTCATCCTAATGCTGGAGATACAGATACAGTAAGAGCTGTAATAATAGTAGACCACAAAGGAAACGTAAGAGCTACTTTTGAATATCCAAAGGAAATAGGACGAAACATAGATGAAATTTTAAGAACTGTAACAGTACTTAAAATGGCATCAATAAAAAAAGTTTTTTCACCTGCAAATTGGCCTCATAATGAAGTCATAGGTGATAGAGTTCTATTTCATCCAACAGAACCTTTAGATCCAAAAAAAGATAAAGAAAAAGGAATCTATTCACTATCAGATTGGTTTGTATATAAAAACATAGATGAAGAATAAAAAAAGTGCAATGCACTTTTTTTATTTGATTTCACATGGAATATCTTAAAGCAGTAGTTACAATTTTAAATAGAAAGAATGATACAGTTGCATTAATTAATGTAGCTGGTAAAACTACAGTTAAAACTAATGATTCAAATGAAACTGGTAGTCCAACTATTAAGAATGCTGAAGTTAAAAATACCATTCCACTTATAAATGTTCCTATAATAGATACCAATATAATTGTAATATTATTATTCATCTTATTCTTAAATACCTTAAATAATACAAACACTATTTGACAAGTTATAATTTTATCTATTAAGTTAGGTATTTGTCCACCTGGAAAAGTAGTAGCTGCTGCTGTTAAAATCCCTGATACTATACCTACTATAATAGTAAGTTTATAATCACCAACTAAAAATATAGCAATAAACATCATTATAAGCAAAAAATCTGGTTTCATTCCAAACAATAATGGCGGAGTGATTTGATGAAGTATGAATCCTATAGCTAAAAATAATGAGGACATAACAAAATTCTTTAATTTCATATTAAATAACTTCCCTTCTAATTTTATATTTTTAATAAAATACTCTAACAAAACTGCTTCACTTCATAACATAACCACTCCCCCTTTCATTAAATTATTTTTTGACAAATAAAAAACCTTCGACCCTAAATATAGGGCGAAGGTATTATTTCGCGGTACCACCTAAATTATGCAAAAATGCATATCTCATTACTGGGATACATACATATCCTGTCCTTTTTAACGGTAGGCTTCCGGTAAATACTACTTTCTTTAAAAGATTTCGGTTTACTTCTATAAGGTCCATTCGTTAAAACCTATATTGCTAAGATTCCACCATCCTCAGCTCTCTTTAAATAATCAGCTTTAATTACTCTTCCTTATCACTGAATTTCTTTTATTTAAATTTATATTTTTATGTTATCATTTAAAATAGTACCTGTCAATATGCTTTTAAATATGCTTCGATATTTTTCCTCTTTGCACTTTTTCATTTCTTGTACTATAATAAATATATATTATTAACTAATATCAATTACACGCTAACAAGGAGTGTTGTTATGTTAAATTTTAAACCTATCTCAATAGAAAATAAAGACTTATTTAATAGTTTTTTAAATCCATATACTTTTTCTACTTGTGAATATTCCTTTACAAATTTATATTTATGGAAAAAAGGATGTAATATAGAATATGCTATTTTAAATGATACGTTAATAATAAAAAAAATAGATTTTGATCATTCATCTCATTTTATGCAACCAATAGGTTATAAAAAAGAAAATTTAAAGGAAATTGTAGATGAACTTATAAAATATAAAGAAGAAAATAATTTAGATTATTTGTTTAAAGATGCAGAAGAACCTTTTATACGGGATCTTAAAGAGCTCTATAAAGATTCATTGATAATAGAAGAGGATAGGGATAATGCAGACTATATATACTTAAAGGATGACTTATTAAATCTTTCTGGCAGAAAATTTCACGGAAAGAAAAATCACTATAATGCATTCAAGAAAAAATTTGATCATAGATGGGTACCTCTAACAGAAGATATTATAGAAGATTGTATAAAAGCCTCTAAGGAATGGTGCCGTAAAAATGACTGCAAAGGTTATATACTTTACGAACTATATGGAATTCAAGATTTACTTAAAAACATGAACAAATTAGACTTTATTGGAATGGCTGTATATGTAAATGATAAAATATCTGCCTTCACTATAGGAGAAAAAGTAAATACCGATATGGCCATAATTCATATTGAAAAAGCTGATTCTGATATAAGAGGACTTTACGCTTATATTAACAAAACTTTTGTAGAAGAATTTCTAAATGATGTAACATATATAAATAGAGAACAAGATTTAGGTATAGAAGGATTAAGAAATGCAAAACTTAATTATAATCCTATAAAACTTGAGATGAAATACTCTGTAAAAAATGTTAAATAACTTTTTTATAGATAATAAAAGCACAGATAAAAAAATTACTTAGCAATCTGTGCTCTTTGTCTATACTCTGTGCTCTATAATGTTAAATTCTATAGTAAAAGCTGTTCATTTAACCATTTCACAATATCTTCCATAACATCTGTTCTATTGACTTCATTTAGCATTTCATGTCTACCATTTTCATACACTTTATATTTCACATTTCTTATCCCGTTTCTTTTATACATATTATATAAATTTACAATGCCTTTTCCATTATTGCCCACAGGGTCTTTGGACCCACCAAAAATATAAATAGGTAAACTTTTATTTATATTATTTATCACTTCATTTGTGTGTATGTCTTTTAAGCCTTTCAAGAAATAATAATAAAATGAAGTTGTAAACACTGTACCACAGTATTCATCTTCTATATATTTATCTACTTCTTTATCATCGCTACTTAACCAATCAAATTCTGTTCTATTTGGTTTAAATGCTTTATTATAATTACCAAAGGATAACTTATTTAATCTTTCACTTTTAGCCTTACTTCCATGCTTTTTCATTTCAATATTAGCTATTAAAATACCTAAATTTAATATAGTTCCTGCTTTTCCATTAGTTCCAGAAAGAATAACCCCTTTTAATTCATTTCCATAAAGTGATATATATTTTTGAGATAGAAAAGAGCCCATGCTGTGACCAAATAGGAATACAGGGATTTCTGTATAATCCTCTTTAATAACATTGTTTAATTCTTTCATATCTTCAACCATACACTTGAAGCCATCCCCTTCTCCTATATAACCTAAGTTTTCCAAGTTTCCTGCTGTTTCTCCATGACCTCTATGATCATTTATATACACAGCAAATCCATTTCTTGTTAAAACTTCTCCAAACCTTTTATATCTTCCTCTTCTCTCTGCCATACCATGAGCTATTTGTACCACTGCTTTAGGTTGTTCTTCTGGAAGCCATTTTGTAACATAAATTTTTATGCCCTCACTATCATTAAAAGAAAAGTGACTAGTCTTCATAATTTTATCCCCCCATTTAACTTCTAATATATTCATATTCTATCACAAATAAAACTTGCCTTTTTTTATGTTATAAAGTTAACATTAAAAATAAAACAGTGAAAATTGAGATAGAAATTCTTCTTTGCATTATGCTTAAAGAATCTCTGCTTCTCTATTTCCACTGTTTACAGTTGAATATTAATTAAATAACTTATTCAAATACATTTACTAACTTATTAAACAATTCTTTATTCTCTTTTATTCTTTCTTCACCACCTAAAACACATATATATTGTTCCTTCATACAACTATCAACTATATTAGCTAAATTTCTAATAGAAACTATTTTAGAGTCTATTATTTCTTCTCTTTCTTTTCGTAAATCTTCTATAGTTATATTACTAAAATAGTTAGCTGCAGCTTTGTCTGCCTTCATAGATGGAGAAAGAGGTGAATCTATATCACTTATAGTTCCTATTATATATTTTGTCATTTCACGTTCATCAGTATCAAAAGATTCTATATACTTAACTGCTCCATCATAAACTTTAAGAGTATCCTTTAAGTTTGGATCTCTATAAGATACAAAATACATGTTACCATTTCTATTAAAGCCGCCAAAACAGCCGTATGCTCCGCCCTGTACTCTTACATTATTCCATAGATAGTCATAGCTTATGATAGTCTTAAGTACCTGCATAGCTCCTGTATATTCATATCCTAATTTTTTATAGTTATATCCTTTTGCATTAAATTGTACTTTACCTGATGTCATTAATCCCTCATTTTCTGGATTTAAATTGAAATAGTATTCAAAATACTGTAAGTCTCTACTACCAAGCTTATTATATAGTACTGAAAAATTATCCTTGAAATATTTATATTCATCTTCTTGTAGTGCTACACTTACAATAAGATTTTCTTTATTAAATATAAGCTTTGAAACTTCTTTTAACTTATTTACTATATCTTCCTTCTTGCTTTGGAAGTTATTTTCTAATTCCATTATAAAATGATAGAATGTTAATCCTGTTACACCCTCTAAGTAATTTGCTACAGGTGAGAAGTATGATGCCAATCTTGCAGCAGTAACCATATGCCCTCTATCAAATATAGTCATTTCCATTCTAGATTTAAGCTCCGAAATTATTTCATTTATACGCTTATAATCATCAAATTTACTTCCACTTATCTCTTCTCCTAAAAGTTCAAACATTTCAGGAAGCTTTCCTATTAAAGCCTTAGACTTTACTTTCATCATAGGTATAAATTGATCTGGATTTTTACTATCTGAATAAGCTGTTGCAGAATAATATATTCCTCCAGTGTGTATATTTACTTCATTAGACAATTCTTCATAACTGTATTTTTCAGTACTAACCTTTCCTAATACACTAGATAAAAGCCCTACATAAGGTATTAGCTCCTGAGGCACCACTGTAGTATTAAAATATAGATTCACATATGCAATTTTATTTGTGAATAAATTATGCTTAAGAACCTTTATACCTGATTCATCTATAATCTCTAAAGGTAACTCTTCTGTTTTTCTATCTATATCTTCTATGGATAGTAGTGGTATTTTCTTTAGATCCTCTGGTGAATCAGAAGACATTTGTCTTTCCTTTAATTTTTTAGTTTCATCTATTATCTTATTTAATTCTTCTGGTGAAAGCTTTTCTTTATATTCTTTTAGCTTTTCTTTTAGCTCTCTCTCCTTTTCTTCTCCCAGTCCTTTTTTAGGTTTCACCATGAGTAGAGAACTATGACTGTTATTTAAAATATATTTTTCTATCAACTTTTCAAAGTAATTAGATTTTAAAGCTTCTTTTACTTTTTCAAGTTGTGGCTCATAGTTAAGATGTATAAGCGGATTTTCATCGTATAGCCAACTATCCATACACTTTATACCATATATTAGTCCTGTAGGATATCCTCCAAAATCAGCTTCTCTTAAAGCAAATTCCTTTATATTTATAGAGGATTCTATAAGTTTTTTATCTATGCCATTTTTCACTAAATCCTTTAGTGTATTAAGTATAACTGACTTAAATTCATCTTTTTTATCTTCATTAGAACCCTTTACTACTATACTAAATGTAGGTTGTAAAATGCTGTTATCAAAGCTTCCAAATACATCTTTTCCTATATTAGCTCCAATAAGAGCTTTTTTAAGTGGAGCTGCTGGTGTTTCAAGAAGTAAATGCTCTAATATATCAAAGGCAAGATATAATTCCTTATCTGTAGATTTTCCTACAGTAAAATTTAGGCTAAGGAAAGTCTTATCCTCTTCTTTTTCATTTGGTGATATAGGATAATCTACTACAGCTTCTCTCATACTAGAGAAAGTAGGCTGTATTCTTATTTTTGAATCAATATTAAGCATTTTAAAATCCTTTAAATAATTATCCTGTATAAACTTCAATTCTTCTAAAACATCTCCATCACCATATAAGAATATATAACTATTAGATGGATGATAATATCTTTTATGAAAATCTATAAATTCTTCGTAACTAAGTTCAGGTATAACCTCTGGATCTCCACCAGATTCCACTCCATATGTAGTATCTGGAAATAGTGATTCTGATATTTTTCTCATTAAAATAGATTCAGGAGAAGAATATGCTCCTTTCATTTCATTGTAAACTACACCTTTATATTGTATATCACTTTCTTTATCATCTAATTCATAATGCCATCCTTCTTGCATGAATATTTCAGGATGCTTATATATATTAGGATAAAGCACGGCATCTAAATAAACATCCATAAGATTGAAAAAGTCTTTTTTATTTCTACTAGCTACAGGATACATTGTTTTATCCCCAAAAGTCATAGCATTTAAAAAAGTATTTAAAGATCCCTTTATAAGTTCTACAAAAGGTTCCTTTGTTGGAAACTTTCTTGATCCACATAATACAGAATGCTCTAATATATGCGCAACTCCTGTACTATCCTTTGGCGGAGTTCTAAAGGCTATAGAAAACACCTTATTATCATCCTTATTTTCTAATTTTAATAGTTTAGCTCCAGTTTCTTCGTGCTGAAACATTAATGCTTTTGAATTAATTTCTTTTAACTCGTCTTCGCTTAATAGTTTAAATCCACTATAAACTTTTCCTATTTCTAAACTCATTTTTTTACCTCCTCCAATTTTAATTTAAACATTCATTTAATACCTCTAATATCTTATAAACTATAGTATTAGTAATATATTAATAAAAAAACATTTTTTATTATATTTATATTATGCCATAAATATGAAAGTTTTTTTATATTTATTTTAAAAACTATAATAAATGTCTATATTTTGTATAAGTTGCATTTAAATAAAAATTTTATTAAATTTATTTAAATTACAGAAAAAAATATATTGACTTTTTATGTTATTATTGCTATTATTTAATTAAATAAAGTCGAATATTGTTTAAAAAGGAGAGTTTTTAATATGAAATCAACTGGTATTGTAAGAAGAGTAGATGAGCTTGGAAGAATAGTTATTCCAATAGAGTTAAGAAGAACACTTGATATCGAAATAAAGGATTCTTTAGAAATTTTTGTAGATGGAGAACATATTATACTTAAAAAATACAATCCATCATGCATCTTCTGTGGAAATGCAAAAGATGTAGTAAACTATAAAGGTAAAAACATTTGTAAAAGTTGCCTTGAAGAGCTAAAGTCAGAAAGATAATTTCATCTTTCCCTCTTACTCTTATAAAAAAAGATACATGCCCCCCATGTATCTTTTTTTATTTATTCCTTTTAATTAAACTCAATCTGAAAAGATAAATCCATTAATTTATAAAATAATTAAAATTTTTTAAAATAAAATGTTAATCATTTCAATTTTTTTACGATAAATTTAGAGAATAAAAATAGTATTATAAAAAGATTGCGTCGCAACTTTTTTACATTGGAGGTTTGACGAAATGAACAAATTAAAAAACTTGATTATTGTTTCCTGTATTACCGCTTCAATTATATGTAATCCTATTACTATTTCAGTAAAAGCCTATACCGATAACTTACTACCAAATACCCTTAACGATGCCTATAATAAAAATAATATATTTACCGTTTATGGTTATAAAGGACAATGTACTTGGTTTACTTATGGCAGAGCTTTAGAAAAGTTAAATGTTAAATTGCCTAATGCCTTTTATGGTAATGCAGTAGAATGGTGGTACGATAACGTTAATAAAAACGTTTTCCCTTATGGAGAGGAACCAAAAGCTAATTCTATAGTTGTTTGGTCTGGTGGAAATTTAGGATATGGTCATGTAGCCTTTGTTGAAAAAGTAGAAAATGATACTGTTTATTTTAATGAAGGTAATTTTTCTGTAAGAGGAGACTACGATCAAAAATTAAAAAATCTCTCTAAGGAAAGTATGAAACAAAGAGGAAACTTATATCTTAAGGGTTATATATACCTAGATGAAGCTGATAAAAATACTTCTAACGAATCACCTGAACAAGCTTCTTCTATAACTGAAAAATACAAATATGGTATACCTAAAATAAGTAATGGATCTACTTTAAATATAAGACTAAACCCTTCAACTAGCTCTAAAATATGTGGAACTTTAAAAAAAGGAGATACATTCTCAATCCTCTCCAAAGTAGCAGATTGGTATAAAATAAAATTTAATTCTACTACTGGTTATGTAAATAGTGAATATGTAACGCTCACTAATAAAGGACCAGCTCCTACAAAACCATCTAATAATACACCTAACACTACTTCAAATAAAAAATATGGCTTAGTAGTTTTACGTAGTAAAAATTCAGGATTGAATCTTAGAAATTCACCTTCTGAAAAAGGTAAGATTATTAATTCTATACCTAATAATACCAAAATCGAAATATTAGGAACTACTAATGGATGGCATAAAGTAAATTATAAAGGATTAACAGGATACCTTTCTTCCCAATTTGTAAAAGCATTGTAAATTTAAAATTGAGATTTGAGATTTTATAATTTCTTATAGACTAATCAATGAATTTTTGTGGTAATATAAATATTAACTATAACAATTATGGGGTGATATATTGGAAAACAAATTAAAAATAAAAATATCTGAAACAGCTTATAATAAAATTACTGAGTTATTAGATACTCATAAAGAATATGACTGTGTGAAATTCTCATACTCTCCTGGCTGCTGCAAATCTCCTAAAGTATCCATATTATTAGATAATATGAATGAAAGTAATATTATAGATAAGATTGATGATCTTAATATAATCTATGATGAAAATTTACTAAATAATATTAGTGAAATTCAATTGATATATAAAAACAATGGCTTTGCAGCAAAAGCATTACCTAGAGATGGTAGCTTTCCTTGCAATAATACTCATAGAGATAATTCCTCTTGTGGCAGTGGCTGCTCAAAATGCAATAACAATTGTAAATAAAAAAGTGCACCGCACTTTTTTAGAGTACAGATATCAGAACGCAGATAACAGATTCTGTACTCTGTCATCTGCGCTCTGTACTCTAAAAAGTTGCTTTGCAATCTTTTTAACAATATCCTCTCTATACACTTAACCCTTTATCCTGCTTTTCACATTTTAAAAACATCCATACAGAAGGTGCTATTATTAGCATATAACCTAAAATACTTAAATAATCCGGAATCTCTCTCCACAATACAAATGCGATCATTTGAGAAAAAATTACATTTGTATAGTTATATATAGACACCTTAGATGCTTCTGCATATTTATAAGATACAGTTAACGAAAATTGAGCCATAGCTGCAAGACATCCTGACGCTACTAGCAATGATAATTGCTCTATTGCTAAAGGTTGAAAATTAAAAATGACAAAAGGTAATGAAATACATGATGATATAAATGAAAAATAAAATACTACAGTATAAGAATTTTCCTTATCTCCTAAATATCTAACTAGAGTATAGGCAGCCCCAGCAAATGCAGCAGACAAAATCCCTACTATAGCTGGCAATACACTTACATCAAATTTGGGTTTAATTATGCATAGTGCACCTAAAAAAGATAGTATTAATGTAACCACCTGTGTTCCTGTTAATTTCTCCTTTAAAAAACATGCAGCAAAAATTATTACAAAAAAAGGATGCATCTTATTTAACATAGAAGAATCAGCTAAAATCGTAGTGTTGTCTATACAATAAAAATAGCATATAGCCCCTAAAGCTCCAAACACACCTCTTAACATTAAGTACTTTCTATTTTTCTTACTTCCCCAAATTTTTTCTTTATTTTTTTTTATAATCATTACAGTTATAGTTACATTTACAAAATCCCTTAAAAAAACTTTTTCAAATGTCTGAACTTCCCCTGATAATTTTACTAGAGCTGCCATTATAGCAAAACAAAAGGATGATAAAATCATATAAAATACTGCTTTTTTACTTTTACTCCAATGATTCAAAAATAAACTCTCCTCCTGGATTGATTGCTATGTTCACAATATATAATATTAATATATGAGTTAATCATAAATATATATCTGAAAATTCTATTCTTATTTTTTCTACATTGCTATGTTGATGTAAACATTTCTTACTTTCCTTATCTGGATGTAACTTAGCAGGAAGCTTTATAACAAATTCACTTCCCTTTCCATATTCACTATTTAAATATATCTTTCCACCATGCATTTCTACTAAAGCTTTAACTAAAGAAAGCCCTATACCACTTCCTTCATTATTTCTTGAAAGTGATTTATCTACCTGAATAAATCTTTCAAATATAGAAGCTCGTTTTTCATTAGGTATACCTATTCCAGTATCCCTTACATATAATTCAATATATTCATTTTTATCTTTTATAGTTACATAAATACTTCCACCTGATTCTGTAAACTTTATAGCATTAGAAAGTAAATTCAACATTACTCGTTCTATTTTATCAACATCACAAGTTAATATTTTTTCCTCTATATCTGTATCAAATATTACTTCTATGCCCTTAATTTTAGCATACTGAACAATTGACATAGTAATATTCTCCACTACAGTTACTATATCTGCATTTTCATAATGAAGCTTAAAATAACCAGAGTCTATTTTAGTTATATCTATTAAATTATTAGTTAATCTAACTAATCTATAGCAATTTTGTTTCATCATATTCATATAGTTCTTTAACCTATTAATATTTTCCTCATCAGAACCCTTTACAATGAGACAACACATTTGAAGAGCACTAAATATAACATTTATAGGTGTTTTTATTTCATGAGAAATATTTGCAAAAAAATCAGTTTTTAATTTATCATATTCCATTGCTTCCTTTAACAATTTATTTTTTTCTTTTATTTTTTTATTAAGTTTCTGATTTTTTTTACGCTCGGTAATATCCCTTACTACGTTTAATATTACATTTTCTCCTCCAAAGGGATAAAAAGTTGACATAACCTCTACATCTACTATCTTCCCATCTATTTTCTTTATTTTTTCTTCTCTTAAAGGTATAAACCCCTCATCCTTTGTCAATTGCTCCTTAGACTTTTCATAATAATCATTAATTAGGTATTTTTTTATATTTTCACCTCTAAGCTCTATTTCATTCTTACTTCCAATCAAATTAGCTCCTGCATTATTACAAAATATTATCTCATCTTCATAAATTAAAAATACACCATCTGGTAAGCATTCTATTAACTGTCTGTATCTTTTCTCACTTTCCAATAATGCTAGTTCAGACTGTTTATGTTTAGTAATATCTCTAGAAATTATAAGTAAACCTTTTCTGTTTCCATTCTCATGAAAAAGAGGTACCTTTATAGAATCAAATATTTTGACTTTTCCATCTTTTTGAGGTATAAAATCTTCTTCTCTTCTTATTTTTCCTTCTTTCCATATTTCCTTTTCATTCTCTTCTAACTTAATAAGGGTATCTTTATGAAAGTGATTAATTTCTCCTAATTCCATATTATTTTTTCCTATATATTTTTCTTTATCTATTTCAAACAAATTAATCTGAGCATCATTAACTTCTTCCCATCTGCCTTCACCATCTTTAAAACATACACAGTCAGGCATAGCATTAATTAAGGTTCTTAGCCTGTCCTCATTTTCTTGTAGGGCTTTTTCTACCTGTTTTCTTTGAGATATCTCTTCCTTTAATTTCACTATGGCCACTTTTAAACTTTCCGTACTTTTTTCCACTTTCTTTTCCAATTGTTCATTTAGTTCCTTAACTCTGTTATACATAATGCTATTTTCTATAGAAACTACTCCATGTGCCCATAAAAGTTGTATCATTTTTATTTTATCTAAATTAAAAGCCTCCGTACGTATATTATTTTCTAAATATAAAATAGACTTTAAATTTCCTTTAACTAATATTGGAATGCATAGTATAGATTTCACTCTATTTTCTTTAATATATTTGTCCTCTTTAAATCTATAATCTTTTTCTCCATCATTTACTACTACTGTATTTAAAGTATTAACTACATAATATACGATACTTTTGGGGACATTATCTACTTCATCTAAATTAACACAATACCTAGGTTCATCATTATTACGCACTTCATTTTCCAAATTTATATTTTTTGTTTTTATTAAACATCCTCTTTCAGCTTCACAATTTATGATTGATAATTTAAGTAACTCATTAAAAAAATTTTCTAATGAAATTTTTTCAATATTAAAAATTTCATCAATATCCCCCCTTTCATTTAGGCCTTCATCCATATTATAAAAAATCATAATTTTATTAATCCCCTTTCAAACAACAATAAAATTATTAAATCTTTTTTTATCTGCAAGAATATTTATATTTTGATTCCAAAACTATACATAGATAATTATACTAAATAAATACTATATTGGATTACATTTTCATATTCATTTTTTCTACATAAAAACGTAAAAAGAGACTCCCATTTCCGAGAGTCTTCTTATTTTAAAATACCATTAAATTATATTTAGATTTTTAGCTTTACTTACTTATTAACTTTACATAAAATGTTATTTCATCCCCTTCACATTCTGCCCATATGTCTCCGCCATGGAGCTTCACTATATTTTTAGAAATAGCAAGTCCTAATCCACTTCCTCCAGTAGACTCCGATCTAGACTTTTCCACCCTATAAAATCTATCGAAAAGTTTGCTTAAGTCTTCTTTAGGTATACTTTTTCCTTTATTTTTTATATAGAAAATACCATACCCATCTTTTTTATTCAAACCTATTTTAATTTCTCCAGGTTTATAGCTATATCTAATAGCATTCATAATTAGATTTTCAAAAACTCTTACCAATTTATCTCCATCAGCTTCAACAATAATATCATCTGCTACCATATCTTTTGTAACAAACGTATTATTTTCTTCAAAAATCGGTACAAATTCCTCTATAAGTTGCTCCAAAAGTCCATTTAAAGTTATATCGCTTACATTTAATTTTATTCCCCCTCCAGAAAGCTTGGTATATTCAAAGAGTTCTTCAATTAATACTTTAAGCTTTTCTGATTTATTGTAAGCAATATTAATATATTCCATCATCTGTTCTTCATTTTCAAACTTTCTATCCTTTATTAGGTTCAAGTATCCTAATATAGATGTGAGTGGAGTTCTTAAATCATGAGAAACATTTGTTATAAGTTCTCCTTTTGTCTTTTCTAATTCTCTTTCTCTTTCTATCTTATTATTTAATTCATCTGCCATAAAATTTATATTGTCAGCCAAATGTGCTAACTCATCTTCTCCATTTTTATCAATCCTATATTTTAATTCTCCCTTAGCCATATACATAACTCCTATAGCAATATCTTGAATATATCTTACTTTTCTTCCTGCAATAAAATAAAATAGAAATATAAAAAACACTACAGATAATAACAGAGCAAAAAAAGATTTTTCTTGTTGATTATATCTAGTTTGTATTTCTCCCTCTGGTATTCCTTTAACTATAACATAAGCTCTGTTGTCATTAAAATCAACAGGATAAAAACTTATAAATTCACCTAAATTTTTTCCATTTTGATTATAATCCTTATATTCATAGAAATCATATTTAAAAGTAGTTGCATTCTTAATTACAGTGTGTATATCTACCTGTGTTTCATCTGCATTTGAAGTTTTATATAAAACCTTACCTGATAAATCTGTTATCAAAATCTTATATCTACTTTCATTGTATGAATTTACTATGTTCTCAATTTTACTACTATCATTAATACTAATTTTTTGTGCATCCAACTGACTTCCTATATTAGATGCTCTTTCTAACATCTGTCTAATGCTATTAGAATAGTTTATTACAGAATAGGTACTAGTCCTCGAAAAATAGGAATTAGTAAATGTAAACACTATAAAGGCTGCGGATAAACATATACCAAATACTACAATAAGTTCCCATCTAATATTTTGATTAACCCTTTCTTTTAAATTAAAGTATATTTTTTTCATTTTACCTATAATAACTCTGAAAGGCTTAGTGAAAAATCTCCATAACCATCTAAAAAGTCTTAGTTTCATAGTTCACCTCATATCTTCTATAGTATTTTACAAATTATCCACCTTGTATCCTACTCCCCAAACAGTTTTAATATATTTAGGCTCTCTTGGATTACTTTCAATTTTTTCACGTAGTTTTCTTATATGCACCATAACCGTATTATC
The DNA here is from genome assembly GCF_000619945.1 of Clostridium lundense DSM 17049. Classification (GTDB taxonomy): domain Bacteria; phylum Bacillota; class Clostridia; order Clostridiales; family Clostridiaceae; genus Clostridium_AO; species Clostridium_AO lundense. The sequence continues at coordinate 273,899 of NZ_JHVC01000003.1, forward strand.
AGATTTGAAAAATTCCTCTTTCCAAACTCTTTCATATATTTTTTCTATACTAAATACGATGCCTTTATTTCTTCCTAATAATTCTAATATATCAAATTCCCTTGGAGTTAACTTCACTTCCCTATCCCCTACAGTAACTTCATGTGTATCTGCATTTATTATAAGTTCATCTATTTCTATAATATTTTCATTTTTCATGGTCATAGGTACATTAAACTTTTTATATCTTCTTAACTGAGATTTTACCCTAGCTATTAATTCTAATGGATTAAATGGCTTAGTTACATAATCATCCGCCCCTGCAGTAAGTCCCCAAATTTTGTCCATATCTTGAGTTTTAGCCGACAACATGATTATAGGCATATTTTTCTCTTCTCTTATTTTCATACAAGCTTCTATACCATCCATTTTAGGCATCATTATATCTAAAATTATTAAATCTACCTTTTCCTTTTCTAATACATTAAGTGCTTCTTCTCCATTTTCAGCTTTCAACACCTTATATCCTTCGTTTCCCAGATATATTCCTATTAGATCCCTAATCTCTTTTTCATCATCTACAATTATAATAGTTTCTTTATCCATAAATATCATCCTCCCTATTAACATTGTACCAAATCTGTCCACTACATATTAACATAAACACATTATAAAATAGTTATTTATATTCTTAATAATTTCTTAATTTTATAAATCTTTTTCAAAAATTTATTTCGTAATCTTTTTATATATTGACAATATTTAAAACAACGTATATACTGTATATATACAACATGTACAGTATATACGATATATACACAAAGTAGAGGAGAATTAAAATGAATATAATTATATCTAACTCTTCTGGAGAGCCAATTTATGAACAAATAGTAAAGCAAATAAAAAACTTAATACTTATAGGAGAACTTACAGAAGGCGATGCCTTACCTTCTATAAGAAACCTAGCCCAAGAGCTAAGAATAAGTGTTATTACAACTAAAAGAGCTTATGAGGAATTAGAAAAAGAAAGTTTTATAGAAACTGTCCCTGGTAAGGGTTCTTTTATAGCAAGTCAAAATAAAGAATTACTAAAAGAAAAAAGAATGAGGCTCATTGAAGAAAAATTATCACAAGTTGTAGATGAAAGTAAACTAATAAATCTTAGCTTAAATGAACTTATAGAAATGCTAAAAATATTATATGAAGAAATTTAGGGGGAATGTATTATGAGTAATATATTAGAAATAAAAAATTTAAGAAAAGAATATGATGATTTTACATTAAAAGATATTAGCTTTAATTTAGAAAGAGGCTACATCATGGGATTTATAGGCCCTAATGGCGCGGGAAAAAGCACAACTATAAAACTTATAATGAATCTTATAAAAAAACAATCTGGAGAAATAAAGATCTTTGGCAAGGACAATGTAACAGATGAAAGAGAAATTAAGCAAAAGATAGGATTTGTATATGATGAAAACTATTATTATGAAGATTTGACTATAAGTGATATAAAAAAAATAGTAGCTCCCTTTTATAAATACTGGGATGAAGCAGTTTTCAATAAGTATTTAAAACAGTTTAATTTAAATCCAGGAAAGAAAATCAAAACTCTATCTAAAGGTATGAAGATGAAGTTTTCTTTAGCTGTTGCCTTATCTCATAATGCAGATTTGATAATTATGGATGAACCCACTTCAGGACTAGATCCTGTATTTAGATGTGAAATATTAGATATATTATACGAGCTAATTCAAGATGAAAATAAAAGCGTGTTTTTTTCTACTCATATAACCACAGACTTAGAAAAAATAGCAGATTATATTACTTTTATTAATAATGGTGAAATAGTTTTTTCAGAAAGCAAAGATAAAATTTTAGATAAATATGCTATCATCAAAGGCTCTAAAGAACTTTTAGATAGTGACACCGAAAAAGAATTCATAAAAGTTAGAAGAAATTCATTTGGTTTTGAAGCTTTAACAGATAATGTAGATAAAATAAAAAGGCTTTTCCAAAAAGATGTAGTTATAGATAAAGCTTCTTTAGAAGACATTATGGTTTATACTGTAAATAAATAAAAGGGGTGTTAGTATGTTAAATCTTATCTTTAAAGATATAATAGTTCAAAAAAGAAATCTATTATTTATGTTATTGTATCTTATTATATGCATATTTGCATTTAGGAGTATGCCTAGCCAAGCAATATTATATGTAATAACTTTAACTTACATTTTCTTTTTTATTACTGGATCTTATTCCTATGATGAAAAAAATAAAAGTCATTTAATGATAAGTAGTCTTCCCATCACTAGAAAAGAAATTATAATATCAAAGTATATTTCCATAATAATTTATAATATAGTGTCTTTATTCGTAGTATTCATATTTATCCTTTTAGCAAAACTTCTTAATCTACCTTTAACTACTGAATTCTTTACGCTAAATGACGTAATTAATATTTTTACTGTATCATTAATTTTAGGTTCTATTATGTTCCCTATATATTCAAAATTTACTGTTACAAAGAGTAAACTCTTAACATTTATTATTTATTTTTCATTCTTTACATTCACAAGTTCCCTAAGCTCTAGTTCAAAAGAAAATACTGTAAGTATAACTGGCAGATTTTTAAAACTTATTTTTAATAACAACCTTATATTTTTAGCTATTGTATTTATAATCTATCTTTTATCTATGTATGTTTCAATAAAAATATATGAATCCAAAGAGCTAAATTAAAAATATAAGGAAAGAGTGATTGTATGTTTAACTTAATTTTAAAAGACTTTTATCTTCAAGTTCATTTAACTTTCATTTTAGTCTTGCTATCCTTCCCGTTTCGAAATATTAATAGTAATTATATTGCATTTTCAGTGCTTATAATGCTTTTTAGTTTTGCAGCTACTATGGAATTTAATGATAGAGAAAATAAAAATAACTCTTTAGTTATATTGAGAAGTTTACCCATTGATAAAAATATAGTAATACTATCAAAATACCTATCCAGTTGTTTCATGTATTGCATATATGTTGTTATATTCCAATTTTATAATTTCTTGGGTTCAAATATTTATTCTAATATAATTATCAATCCTAAGTTAATATTTATAAATTTACTATTATTTATTGTATTGATTTCTGCTTATTATCCAATTAGCTTTATTAATAATAAAATATTAAACTCCTCTGTAAAGGTTGCATTTTGGCTTTTTATAATGTTTCTTTTTAATCTGTGGAGTAAAATACGGTATTTGATAAATTATTTATTTAATCTAAATCTTAAAAATATCCTTACTTTTACTATAATAACATTTAGGATATTTATTACTTCCTTTTTCATATCCAAGTTTATTTTAAATAAAGACTTTTAAGTAAAGGGTGATTGTATGTTTAATTTAATTTTAAAAGACTTCTTACTTCAAAAGAAAATAACCTTATTTACCATAGCCTACGCATTAGTTTTCAACTTAACATGTTATCTTAGTTCATCTAATTTAGATAAACTAGAAATTCTCCCTATTTTCGGTATTGTGTTTTTTACCTACTTATCTATATTTTATATGATAGGTATAGAAGAAAGAAATAAGTCTTTAGTGATAATAAATAGTTTACCTTTAGAAAGATCACAAATAGTTATTTCCAAATATATTTCTTTAATATTTTTTACTATTGTAAATGCACTAACATTATATTTACCAACTTTTATTTTCGGGATAATATTTAGAAATAATCAAATATATTCATTAAATTATAGTATTTTAACAGTATTTATTGCTCTACTTCTCATATTATTTTCCATATATTATCCACTATATTTTAAATACGGGTACAATTCTATGAGAGTTTTTTCTTTTATTTTTTATATTTTAATGTTTAGTATACCTGGCTTTTTGCAGAAACTGATGAAAAATAGTAATATATTTCATAAATTTGTTCAATATACTTTAACAAATCCTCAAAAAACACTATTAATATTATTTACACTTGCTTTAAGCATTTTCATTATTTCTTTATATTTTTCTATAGCCATATACAAAAACAAAGACCTTTAAAAAAACTCAGGTTTCATACCTGAGCTTTTTTATTATTCCTCTTCTTCTAATTTTTCTTTTAATAATTCTTCACCTTTATTTATCAATTCTTCTTTTTCCTCTCCATCCTCTGGAAAGGTTACTAAAGCTTGTTCAATAAAATAGTCTTTTAATCTTACATCTACTAATTTTAACTCTTCGTATGCATTTTTTATCTTTTCCTTAATTTCTTCCCCTTCTTGTTTACTACACTTAGGTACTATTCCTATAAAAGTAGTAAATCCAAGCTTAGCAAATAATTCTGTTTTATCAAATATCTTTTCCATCTCTCTATAAAACAAATCATTCAGTATTAAATATTCTTCATTGACCTTAATTTTTTCTTTTTCTTTAGATTTGACAAATGACATTATTAAAATAGATATTTCATAATTTTCTTCTTTAGCTGTTATAATTTCTTGTTCTAAATAATCTCTGAAATCAATATATATAGTCTCTTCTGATCCTCCCCATTTGCCACCACTTTTTATACATCTTACTACCCTATTTATTAACATATTACTATCGTAGGGTTTTAATATATAATCAGTAGCTCCTTTTTTTATTGATTTTACAAAAGTTTTTCTAGTATTTTCAGAAGTAACTACCATTATAGGTACATCAATATTTTTCTCTTTGATTTTTTCTATAACATGTAACCCATCTTCTCCATAAAGATTAATTTCTAAGATTATTAACCCTATAGAATCTTTATTTTCATAAAACCTATTGAAAAAATCAAAGGAAGTGCAGGTCTCAATAACTTCTATCCCCTTCTGTGATAAAAGTTCCTTTAACCTATATCTAGAGTATGCCAAATTCTCCAAAATAATAACTTTCTCCATAACATATCACTCTCAATTATTTTAATATTTTTTTTAACTATATTATAATCGTTATTAATTTCCAAATCTTTATGAGGTTTATCCTGAAAAGTTAATCAATTTTTTATTTGGAGAATTTTTTTATTATAAAATTTTATTTTTATAGCATTCCACCATCTACAGTTATAACTTGCCCTGTTATATATTTAGATTTATCACTAGCTAAAAATACTACAGTATTACCAATATCCTCACATTCACCAAATTTACAGAGAGGTATGTCTTCCTGTAATTCACTTACTTCTTCTTCAGATAGCCAACTATTCATTTCTGTATCTATTACCCCAGGTGAAATAGCATTTACTCTTATATTGGAGGGTCCTAGTTCCTTAGCCAAAGCTTTAGTAAATGAATTAATTCCTCCCTTTGAAGCAGAATATATAACTTCACATGAAGCTCCTACATTCCCCCACATAGAAGAAATATTAATTATACTTCCCCCATTTTTAGAAAGCATATGAGGTACCAAGCTATGGCAACAATTAAATACTCCTTTTAAATTAGTATTCATTATGTAATCCCACTCTTCTTCCTTAGCATCTATAAAAAGCCCTACTTTAGAAACACCAGCATTATTTACTAAAATATCTATTTTGCCAAACTCTTTAATTATTTCTTCTATCATAGCTTTACATTCAAAATAAGAGCTTACATCTGCTTTAAAGGCTTTTGCATATCCTATTTCATTTAAAGCATTTAAAGTTTTTTCTGCTTCCACTTCATTTTTTCTATAATTTATAACCACAGAGCATCCTGCTTTAACCAATTCTAAAGCTATTCCTCTGCCGATACCTCTTGACCCTCCAGTTACCAAAGCAACTTTTCCAGTTAATAATCCCATATTCATATATATGCACTCCCATTTCTATAATTAATTAATATTGCATAATATTTAACTTAGATAGCAATGATAATTATATATTATTTTATAACTTTTTTAAACTAAGGAAGTTATGATATCACAATGCAATTCTTATTAATTTCTAATTAATAAACTTGACTTTTAATCTAATACTATGTTATTATATTATTAACAAATAATTATTATTGATTAATACAAATTACAAGGAGGATTCAGATAATGATAGTTAAGTTTCAAAATAATCCAGTAACATTAGTAGGTAATAAAATAAATATTGGAGATGACGCTCCAGATTTTAAAGCTATAGATAACAATTTAAAAGAAGTATCCTTAAAAGATACTAATGGAGTAAGAATAGTACTTACAGTTCCATCTATTGATACACCTGTATGCGATTTAGAAGTAAGAACTTTTAACAACAAAGCTACATCAATAGACGGAGTATATATATATACTATATCCATGGATTTACCCTTTGCACAAAGCAGATGGTGTGGCGTTCATGGAGTAAACAATGTAACTACTCTTTCTGATTATAAGGATAGATTAGTAGGCAAAAATTATGGAACTTATATAGAAGAATTAGGATTGCTCACCAGAGCTGCTTTTGTTATAGATAGTAATAACAAAATAGTATATGTAGAATATTTAGAAGAAATTACTGATCAACCTAATTTTGAGGCTATTCTTAAAGCAGCAAGCGAAGCTAAATAAACTAAGAAGAGCCTTCACCATAACGTGAAGACTCTCTTTTTTTTATATTATGCATTCTCATCATACGACTGGCTTATATCGTCTCTTTTTACTATAGGCATATTCTCCAAATTATTGTATCCATCACTAACAGGAAGACTATTTAAAAATTCTTCCCCTAATTGAGCTACTTCTTCAGAAATTCCTTTCATAGCTCCTTGTTTAGATAAAATCATTGCTTCTTCCCTTGTAATTACTTCTCCATCCTCCAATTTATACCCTGATATCGCTCCCAATTCATCCCTAACTACTCCCACAATAGTGTGAGCAAAAGTTTGATCTATATACATAAAAACTCCTCCTTAATTTAGATTAATTTTTTATCCATATGTTTTACATAAAACGCACATATATAGTATCTCCTAGTAGTAAAAAAAATATAAATATTTAAAGTAATATAAAAATAGCACGAAAATCTAACAATAAGGGTTTATTATTGGGTGATATTTTAATGATAGATAATTTTGAACAACTTTTAAAAAATAAGAAGGTTATAAGTAAAGATGATGTATTAAAAATAAAAAAATATATTGAAATTAAATTTAAAAATTCTTCTAGTAAGGAGCAAGCTTCTGTTTTGTCTTCTACTATAAATGATGTAATCATCAACTCATTAAAAGGCATAAAAAACGAATTAAAAAATGAATTAAGAATAGACATTTTAAAAAATACATTTCTTATTAACAAAAATGTTATATATTTTTATGATGTGTTCTTAGTAATTATTTCTACTAATTTCAAAGACAAGATATCTATAGAAGAAATTCTCCAATGGATAAACTTTTCTATAGATAAAACAATAACCGAAGTAGAATTAAAAATCTATCTAGGAATAGATGTAGCTGATATCACTGAAAAAGCATTAGCTGAATCTGTTTCAGCTGAATCCACTGCAATTGAAGAAACTTCAGCAACAGAAATTATTAATATAAATAACCCTACAGAGAAAAGAATACAGTTCAATAATACTAAATTATATAAAATTATAGGATTATCAGCCTTAATTTTTTTAATAACAGGATATAGTTACAAAAAAATAAATTATTTCAATTCAACTTTAAATAAAAAGAATATAAAGGTAGAGAGCAATAAAGAAATATCTTTAGAAGAACTTAACACTTATCCTGGCATACCTGAATATTTTAGGTATAGAGAGATAAAAAAAGATAATTTAAAGAATTTTTTAAAAGAAAAAAACTCTCTTTTAATGGAAGAACCTTATTTCTCAACTATTTTAAAAACTTCAAAAGAATTTAACCTAAATCCACTAATTTTATTTTCTATAACTGGACAAGAACAAAATTTTGTACCTAAATCTGAAAAAAACGCTAAAAAGATAGCTAATAATCCTTTTAACGTATTTCATAGTTGGTATGAATATAATACAAACATAAGCGATTCTTCGCGGATAGCTGCACGAACTGTGCTAAATTTATGTAAAGATCGTCCTCCGAAGGAAGATCCTTTTAAATGGATAAACAAGAAATATGCAGAAGATAAAAATTGGTGGAAAGGCGTAAAAGGCATCTACCAAAAATTAGATATGATTGTTAAAGGTTAAGAGTTATAGTATATTTTCATAAAATCACTATAACTCTTTTATTCACTAAATATATTATAAACATTTTCCCAGCTAACATAAAACTTCAATCTACATCCTCATGTTTAAATTCTTCCACTTTTATCTCACCATTATTTTTAGTTATAGTTAAAGTATCTAATCCATATGGCGGATTGTGTGGCCCAACAAATGTTTCTATTTTAACTTTTAATCTGTATCCTTCTTTAGTTTGTTCAATATCTAAAATCCCAGCATCCATATATTGTCTGAACTCACCATAATAATTCTTAACAGCTTCATCAATATATGGAGATAACATAGATAAAATAAATTGCTGATTCAATTTATCTTTAAATACATACTCTGGTAAAGGATTGCCACTAAAATCTATAGATGTTAATAATAAATCAGGTAAATTCCTTATTGAACTAATCTCTTTTATTTGATTATTTGATATATCTAAATTTTTTAGATTACTCAAGTTACTTAATGCATTAATGTTAGAAATATTATTATTGTTAACACTTAAGCTAACTAATGTATGCAATAAGCCTAATTCATCTATATCCCGAATATTATTGTATCCTAATCCTAAATTTTTTAAGTTTTTTAAAGCACCTAATCCTTTTAGTTCTTTAATCTCATTTCTATCTAAAGATAGATTTTTCAAATTATTAAGTGAACTCAGTCCCTCTACATCATTAATCTTATTATTAGATAACTCTAAGTATTGTAAATTTTTCAAAGAATTCAAAGGTCTAATATCTGTTACTTGGTTTCCATATAAATTTAAATAATCCAGATTTGATAAATAACTTAAAGATTTGATATCAGCAAGAAAATTTTGAGCTAACTCTAATGTTGTTAACTTAGTTAAGTTTTTTAAAGAATCAATGTTGGATATTTTGTTCATTCCTAATGATAAATCTGTTAAATTAGTTAGCTTTCCTAAAGGATCTATGTTCTCAATTTGATTAATATATAGATCTAAGCTTTGTAAATGATTCAAAGCACTTAAAGGCTTTAAATCACTTACTTTATTACTATATAAACTCAAAGCTTTTAGCTTAGTTAAATTATTTAATACACTTATATCAGTAATTTTATTACTTTCTAAGTTTAATTCTGTTAAGTTAGTTAAATTACTCAACGGACTAATATCAACTATTTTATTATATCCTAATCGCAAGTACTCAAGATTAGTTAAACTACTTAGCTGTTTAATATTTGTTATTTCATCAAACCATAAATCTAATTTTTTCAAACCAGTTAAATATTGTATTCCTTCTAAATTGGAGATTTTTTGATGATGAATAGTTAACTCTTGAATACCATTAACATCACTCACATAAATTTCTCCTTTAGGCTTATTTATCTTATCTCTTATTGCTTTTTCTAAATTATTATCTTGAAAGTATATTCTCTTGTTATCTTGTTTATTAACAAATTGGTCTACTGATATAATTAAATTTAAAGAATTGATTGTTTCATTTTTAGATAACGCATATACATTTATTGGACTTAACAACAATCTAAAAATAATAAAATTAATAAAGAATATTTTATATATTTTATTATCCAACTTATATCCTCCTAAAATTATATAAATTCTTATAATATATCTTTAGTAGAAACAAAGTTTATATACTTAAGATTTTTACCTATTTAAACATTACTTGTTTATGACAGTTAAAACAAAATCCTTGCAAAATGCAAGGATTCATTAGCTATATGAAATTTTTTTATATTAATAAAAAATTCTTTTCTTTATTCTTCTCTATTCACCCTTCACTCTTCACTAAATAAAGAATGTCCTAATCTACTATGCTCTGCACTCTATTCCATGTTATCTGAATTAAGCTTTCCTATCATAAACATAGTCTTCATACCTAAAGAAGTAAACTTAGCTTCATATTCTGTAACTACATTTTTATCAAAATCTGAATTATGAAGATCATAAGTTAAATATTCTATAGAAAGTCCTGCTTCCTTAAAATACTCTTGAGAAGCCTCAAATAAATCTGTATCATCAGTTTTAAACCAAATTTCGCTTCCTGATTTTAAAAACTTTTTGTATTCTGTTAAAAATTTAGTATGAGTAAGTCTTCTTTTATTATGTCTATCTTTTGGCCATGGGTTACAGAAATTTATATATATTTTTTCTATTTCATTCTTTTCAAATAGTTCAGCAATAAAAGTAATATTTAAAGGAACAATTCTAACATTTGTTAGTTCTAACTCCTCTACTTTTCTTAGTGCATAAATTAAAACTTCATCCTTTAAATCTACCGCCACATAGTTTATATCTCTATTTGCATCAGCTTTTTTAGATATAAATCCTCCTCTTCCACAACCTAACTCTAAGTGAATAGGATTATTGTTTTTAAATTCCTCTTTCCATCTTCCTTTAAAATCTCTTGGATTTGTTATACAAAGTGGAGCTTCCTCCATTTCAGGTCTTGCCCACCATTTCTTCCTAAGTCTCATTTTTATCCTCCGTTTTCTAAAAAAATTACATCGTAATTTATTATATCATGTCTATTTAAATTGTAATATACTAAACAAAATTTTGCACCTTATCTCTAATACTCATTTTATATATAGAAACTAAAAATAAAGTTGCAGCAAAAGCCCATAGTATTATTATATGCATTTTTATATCCGAAAATTGAGCCCCACTTTGTAATTTATAAATAGCTTCTATAGCCCATTTTTGAGGAACGAAGTTAGACATCTTTTGAATATGATTAGGCATTATAGAAAGATCCCAAAAGCAACCTCCAAGCATACAGGTAGGAATAGTAACCACTGTGCTTAAAGAGCTAGCCTGATTAGAAGAATTAGAGAAGGCCATTATAACCATACCTATACCTATCGCCGCTGCACCAAAACTTAATAATATAAAAATCAATTGTATACTCGGCACATATGTAGCTATACCTAAAACTTTAGTTACCAAAACAACTATAGTAATTACCTGAATGCATACTATAAAGAAATTTGCCAACACATTTCCACCTACATAAGTTTTTGAATTTACAGGAGCAGCACAAATTCTATAGTAGGTTCTATTTCTTCTTTCTTTTATTATAAGTCTTGATACGTTTCCTGTGGCAAACATCATAAACATTATTAAAAATCCAACACCTGAATAAGTAACTCCTTTATTTAAAGCAGTATCCTCCATCTTTCTTTCAATAATCTTTATTTCTCCATCTTTATACCCCTTATATATTCTATTAAACTTATTCAAATCTCCTTTAGAAGCTTTATTTATATCTAATAAATTTTTTATATAATAATTTGAATACTTTTTTACAAGTGCAGTTGCAGCCTCCCCCTTTATTGAAAACATATCTATTCCTTTAAAACTACCATTATAGATACTTTGAGTAAAATCTTTTGGAAATACAATTACACAATCAACATCTCCTTTAGCTACAACATCCTTTATATCCTTATCTTTTACCTGAATAAATTTAAACTTCTTAGTAGAAATTAAATAATGGACCATATCCTTTGACAGTATTTTTTCATCTTTATTATTTATTCCTATAAATATAGCTTTATTTTGAGAAGCTTTATTACTATATACATTCATAGTGATTACAAAACTTATTATTGGAAGTAAGAAATATACTATTATATTACTCTTTTTTCTAAAAACCATTTTTACATTATTAATAAATAAGATAAATATATTTCTCAATTAAACCACCTGCCTTTTGTATATCAAAGATGAAATACTCAAAAACACTACAGCAATTATCATATTAATACCTATAGCAATTTTTATATTTTGAATATTATTAGAATAAATAAAAGTAAATAGAGCATCATTGGTCCATTTTAAAGGAGATAAATTAGAAATAAGATTTATAGTGTTACTCTTAAAATCTCCTATTGGAACATATCCTCCTCCAAAGAATGTTATACATGGTATTATTATATTTAATAATGCACTAGACAAAGTATCCTTCTTTGTCATAAAGGCTACTCCTACTCCTATAGATATAGCCATTATTACTTCCGACAATACAACCAAATATATAGGTATCATATTATCTCCAAAGTAAGCCTTTAATACATATTTACTAAAAAGAATAACTATAAAACTCTGAAGCAAATTAACTACTATATTACCTAAAACTTTTCCTCCTAATATTTCAACTTTTTTTATTGGGGCACACATTATTCTGTTAAAAGTATTTCTAATATACTCTCCACCTATACCAAACGCACCATATAACGCAGCATAAAGTATTATCATTGTTAACATTGTAACAGCATAATAGTCTATAGCCCTAGGAGATCTGTTTTTCTGTATACTTATTTCATTTACATAGCTAACCTCTTTTTCATCTATTAATTCCCCTGACATTGTAGAACTTTCCTTATAAATTTCCATTACTGTATTATATCTATCTACATAAATATTTAATATAGTTTGAATTAAATCCGATTTAAAGTTGTATCTTGTATTTTTATAAAAATCTATTTTTTTATCCTTTTCGTCTACCTTTATATAACACACATAAGTGCTATCTTTCACCTTTTCTATAGCCTGTTTTTCATCGTCTGTCTCTATGGTTTCTATTCCTAAATTATTCAAAGTCTTCGTAAACCCTTTGAAATTATGGCTTATGCTTTCCTTTCCTTCTGTTTTATATACTACCTTAGTATCCTTAAAACTTATAGAATCATCAAAAGCACCTGCTAATGCTGAGCCAAGTATTATCATCAAAAGTATTGGATAAAGCACCATCATAGCCATAGATTTTTTATCCCTTAAATTTTGTTTTATTTCTTTAATAGCTATAATAATAAATTTCATATTCCCACCCCTAATCTCTTAGCTTTCTTCCAGTAAGAGTTAAAAATACGCTTTCTAAATTAGGCTTTTTAGACTCAATATTATCTATAGAAATATGATTTTTCATAAAGTATAGTATTATTTCATCTAAATTATTTATATCCTTATTACTACTTATATCTACTAAGTTATTGTTTATCTGTACAGATACAACTCCCTTTATTCTTTTTATATCTTCTTCCTTAATTTTTTCAATAGAATCCACTGTAATTAGCACTCTATGTTTATCCCATACTATGGATTTCAATTCTTCTTTTGTCCCTTCTCCTATAAGCTTACCATGATCTATTATTCCTATTCTTGTGCAAATTTCCTCCACTTCCTCCATATAGTGACTAGTATAGATTATAGTAGAACCTAAACTATTTAATTTTTTTACAGATTGAAGTACATGATTTCTTGATTGAGGATCAATTCCTACTGTTGGCTCATCCATTATTATAAGCTTTGGTTTATGCGCTATAGCACAAGCTATATTTAATCTTCTTTTCATTCCACCTGAAAATTCATCTGGAAAATTTGCATACTTATCCCCCAGCCCTACAAAATCCAATGCTTCACTTACGCTTTGTTTTAATTTTTCTCCTTTTAACCCATATAAACTGGCAAAAAACCTCACATTTTCATAGGCATTTAAATCCTCATATATAGCTATATCCTGAGGAACAATACCTATATTGCGCTTCACATAATCACATTCTTTTTTTATATCTTTATCTAAGATAAATACTTTACCATTATTCATAGTCAATAAGCTACATATTATATTTATCATAGTACTTTTTCCTGCCCCATTAGGCCCTAAAAGTCCATATATCTCTCCTTCTTCTATATTTAAATTCACATTATCTACTGCTATAAAATCTCTAAATTTTTTAGTCAAGTTTTCTATTCTAACTATTTTCATAGCAATCCCCCTAAAATTTTTAACATTCTTTACAATAATTATATAAAAAAGTGACTTTCCTGTTTAGTATGGAAAGTCACTTTCACTTATGACAAAAGTCATATATTATTTATTACCTTTTATATAATAGATCGCTATTTGCGTTCTATGTTCTAATCCTGTTTTATTTAATATAGATGTTATATAATTTTTCACAGTACCTTCTGATATATACAATTTCCCAGCTATTTCTTTATTAGACAACCCTTCAGATATAGCTTCTATAACATCCATTTCTCTTTCAGAAAACATATCCTTATCAAAATTTCCTTCTTCCCTTGAAGATAATCCATCCTTAACTTTTTCCATCACTACGTCTTGTAATACTGTGTTGCCTGAATAAACCATTTTTATGGCATCCTTTATTTTTTCTGGAGAATTATTTTTTAATATATATCCCTTAGCCCCATTTTTTATAGCACCCATTATATATTCATCTTCATCAAAGGTAGTTAGTATTAGAGGCTTTGTTTTTGTTTTTGTTAAAATTTCCTTAGCTGCATCTACCCCATTTAGAACTGGCATTCTTACATCTAATAAAGCTACATCCACTTCACAATTTATACATACATCTAATGCCTTTAATCCATTTTCTACCGCATCTATTATCTTTATTTCTTCATCCATGCCTAATATTATTTTTAAACTTTCCCTAATTAGTGAATCATCATCTGCAATTAAAACTTTAATAGCCATAAATAAAAATCTCCCTCTAAAATTATGAACCTACTTAATAGGTAAAATTAGTATAACAGAAAACCCCTTAGATCCATCTATTACTACTTTTCCACCTATCTCTTCACATCTTTCTTCCATTCCCTTTATCCCCATACTTTTCTTTATATCAAAACTTCCAATCCCATTATCCCTTACTTCTACTTTTATAATCTTATTAAATATTTGAATATTTACTGTTACTATGGTAGCCTTTGAATATTTTATAGTATTAGTAATACATTCTTTTATACTATCATAAATTATCTTCCAGTGTGCATAAGTTATATTTTGAAGGTTTCCGCTATGCATTAAATTACATCTAATATTAGTTCTAGAAGAAACTTCATTTAGCATAAGTCTTATTCTATTTATACCCATCTGCTCTGAAGCAGGTTTAATATTTCTTAAAGTTATTCTTATACTTTCTATGCCTTCTCTTAATACTTTTATAGTATTATCAACGAAAAGACCTGCTTTTTCTTTATCTTTATCCATAAGTAATTTTGCTGCTTCTAATTGCATAAGGCTACCTGATATAGTATGACCTATTTTATCATGCATTTCCTGGGCAATTTTGTTTCTTTCTTCTAGCTTAGACGTATACATTATTTGATTTTCATACTCTAAATCCTTATTTATTTTATTAAATAATATATCATTTTTTTCTCTTAAAATGTCATTTTCCTCTAAAAGTTTTTCTATCCTATAATTACTTTTATAAGCCAGTATATATATCAAATAGCTAAAAAGTAATATAAGAAAATATTCTCCCCTTATACTATTATGTATAAAAATGGGGGAAATAAATATTAACCCTATTGTATATGTATTGTTAAAATTGTTACTATATATAAACTGAATATAATTAATTGGAATAATAAACAAGAAGATACTATTAACATAGGAACCTAAACATATTATTAAAACTATGGATAAAATATCCGCCATATTTTTAAGTTCCTTTTTGTTCATTATATAGTAAATCATATTAATGGCTATATATAATAGCACTCCTAGTATTATTAAAGAATCTTTTCCATAACCACCTTGAATATACTTTAAAGCACAATATATTAAAATAATGAACTTGTTAAATATTATCCATTTATTCATTTAAATCCTTCTTTATATACTAAATATATTTAAAAATAAAGAATATACATATGTAGCGGGTCTTCCTACTAAAGTCTCCGCAACTCCTGGTATTGCTATGAATAGTATAAGTATTACAAATTGATATCTATATATTGTATCAGAAATTTGATAAAACTTTGCAGGTGCTATATCTCTAAGTACATGAAATCCATCTAATCCTGGTAATGGCATTATATTAAAAAATGCCAGAATACAATTTAAATATACTGTTTTATTTAATATCATAATTATAATATACATGACACTTCCACTATATATGGTAGTTAGTTTAAGTATAGCAGACAATATTCCTGAAAATACAAAAGCAGTTAAAAGATTTGCTATAGGTCCTGCAATAGATACCTTTAAATCATCTTTATAATAATTTTTAAAAGCTCTTGGATTTACTTCCACAGGCTTTGCCCATCCAAAATGAGTTAATAATATGAATATAAATCCTATAGGATCTATATGTGATATAGGATTTAAAGTAAGTCTTCCTTGAAATTTAGGAGTTTTATCTCCTAATCTATCAGCTACCCATGCATGAGCAAACTCATGAAAAGTAAAAGCTATAAGTATTGCAGGTATAGTTAATATAGTCTCTAATAAATTCTTTGTCAAAAAAATCATCCTCTCTTAAATTAGATGTAAAATTATTATATCAAAGGCAGTCATTCTTCTCAATGAATGGAAATATAAAAAAAAAGTGCAAAGCACTTTTTTTTAGAGTACAGATGACAGAGCACAAAGTACAGATGAAGAAGCTTTTCTTTCGTTAACACTACAAAAAAGCGTAAATTTAATATTAATATAATTTATTGCAATAAATACTAAATCCAGTTCCTAAATCAGCTAAATTTACAATCTATGGACTAAATTTTTATGGTGTAAAATTCTCCTTATCTGTACTCTATACTCTTTGCTCTGTACTCTAAAAAATTGCCACACAATTTATTTAAAGTTTGTCTTTACTAATTTTCCATCCTTTATTGAAGCAACTCCAGTAGAATATATTTGAAGGAATTTTCCTGTATACGAAGTTTCCTTACCTGTAGAAACTTCTTTTATTATTCCTTTTAAATTATCGTTTATCAAAATTTTTCCTTGTTCTGATACAAATATGTCTTTTTTATCTGCTGGTTCTCTTAAAGGAATTACATTCCACTGACTAGTTTGCTTGTCTAATGTTCCAAAATAAATTTTTGTTATCTTATCATTTTCCATAGAACCTATATATACATTATCATCACTATCTACTCCTAAAATTCTTGGTTTGTCAACTCCACTTATACGAATAGATTCATCCATATTAGTAGCATATATTCTATTGTAAGTGGCATCTTCATATAAAAGCTTATCATCATGATATAGTATAGCTGTTTTTCCAACTAAATAAGCTTTTGTGTTTACTTTTTTCATTTCCTTCATAATATTTATCCAATAAAGACTGCTTCTACCACCACTTCTAGCTACTTTTACATATATTACATTAGTTAAAGTAGATGCTTGTATGTTTTCCACTTCAGAATTTTCATCTGCCCAAGTTAAATCTTTTATTTCTTCTTTAGTATTCTTATCTACATCATAATAAGACAACTTAAATCCAGCACCTTCATCATTATTGTGCTTTTCTCCTATTAACATTCTATTTCTATCAGAAAGCCATTTATAATATGATACTTTTACCCCTTCTGCAAAAGATACATCTATATTTTGTCCTGTTTTTGTATTGCACACCTGTAATTTATCTCCATCATAATAAGCTACATATTTACCATCAAAGGATACGCTAATATGTTCCGCATTATCTGGAATACTTACATTTACCTCTGGTTTTTTATCTGAATTTTTATTTTCTACTTTTTTAACTTTTACGGTAGCATTTGTAGCCAGATAATATTTATCTACATAGAAAAAACCTATAAACTGTATTAATAGCGATATACCTATCCAAATAGTTATTTTCTTTAAGTTTTTCATTTTTTCCTCCAATTCTAAGGCTTAACATATATAATAGAAGGTACAGCTCTTTCTCCAAGTGGATCACAAGGATTATTTATTACTTCATCTTCGTAATACATTGTTGCAGAAGACCCTCCATCTAGATTTGTTGCATTATAAGCTCCATATTCCAACATCACATCTTGCACATCTCTTAGTGTAGCCCCGGGATTAGTAAGTTGTCTTCCATCTGCTACAAAAAGAAGCATAGCTCCATCTTTTCTCTGTCCTATTGCTGTTCTTGGTGCTATTCCCCAACCACCATCACCTGACTTTATTGCTGGCTCACCATTAACTACAAGTGCTGGTCCAAAGGTTATAGCTTCTGTAACACCTAATGCTTTCATTTCATTTATGCTATGTCTTCCTACAAGCAAAACTCCTTTAGAAGTAATAGCTACTACATCGTCTCTTTTATCTGGATTCTTAGAATCATTATGAATCATTTTACCATCACTCATTAATATACCTACAGGTTGTCCTCCAGTGCCAGTCCAATTTCCATCGTTGTTTTTATCAGTAAACCCTCCACCATTAATAGCTGCTACTGCATTATTAGATCTTGCAATTTGACTAGTAAGTTCTCCTGATTTACCTAATTTACTACTATACCCAACTTTTACCCTTGTTGGATCATGAACTACCAACATATATCCCTTAAATTTTTTACCTTCAACATCATATCTTTCTATACTATCGTCATGTTTATTTTCAAATTGTAATGTTTTAACTTCATCTCCCTGATCAATTACCTGTACTACATCTTCATTTAATATTTCTTTTATCTTTTTGTCAGATAAAAATGTAGTAGCAAAATATTGATGACTTAGAGTACTCATCGCTGCACCAACAAAAGTTTTTCTTACATTCTTAAAAGGTCCATAAAATAATATTAAAGGTGCAGTAATGCCTGTAAATATAAATTCAAACAATATAAAAAGCATAAATATTTTAAAAGAAAACTTTTTTTTCTTTGCTTTTCTTTTTTTAGCCATATTTCAACCTATCCTTTCTCAATACATAGATACTTTTATTTTACAATAAATATTATAATTTTTAAATAGCAATTAATATATTTATACTTTATTTATACTAAATTGTATACATGTAAATTATTAATATTCTTTTAACATATGGTTAATATACTTTAAAAGGTTATATATTGATCACAAAAAGTTACAGTTAGGGATAAATATCCCTAACTGTAACTTTTCTATTAATTCATTTTTATAATCTTTTAGAAGCTTCGTAAGCCAATGGTGATCTTTCACATTCATCATATTTTAAAGTAACTTGATAGCACAAATCGCTACCCTTCATTTTTTCTGAAGCATAGCATAATCCATTAGATCTAGAATCTAAAAATGGATGATCTATTTGATCTGGATCTCCTATAAGCATAAGTTTTGTTCCTTCTCCTACACGAGTTATAATTGCTTTAACCTGTTTAGGAGTTAAATTTTGAGCCTCATCTATAATAACCCAATTCTTTACTATAGATCTTCCTCTTAAGTATGCTACAGCTTCTGTAGTTATTATTCTTCTATCAAATAGTTCCCTTATTTTGTCTGTTAATTCTTTTTCATTTTTATATCTTTCTTTTTCGTCAGAATCAACTAAAATCTCCAAATTATCAAAAACCGGCCTCATAAATGGTGATATTTTTTCCTCTTCCGTTCCTGGTAAAAATCCTATATCTTCATCCATGGTTACATTAGGTCTACATACAAGCACCCTTCTATATTGATTAGTTCCTTCTTCTAATATCTTATTTAATCCTACTGCTAAAGAAAATAGAGTCTTAGCAGTTCCTGCGGGTCCCTTTACAATAACTAATGGAGCTGTAGTAGCATTAGTATACAATGATTCTAACATAAATTTTTGTCCCACATTTCTTGGAGTTAATCCTAATGGACACATATCCTTATAATACAATGGAATAACTTTTTTCCCATCGAATCTTCCCAATGCTGTTTTTCTTGGATTATCTAATGAATGGAGTATTATAAATTCATTACTATATAAATTAGGAATTTTATACTCATCATTGCTGCTACAATAGTATACCAAATCCTTAATATCTATAACTTTATTGTGATAAAATTCATCTATCTTATCTGATGAGGCATATAGTTCTATTCTTCCAGTATATTGACTATCATTCTCAGGCACTACCTTTTCATAAAAATCTTCTACATCTATATCTACGGTATCTGCTTTTATTCTTTCAAATATATCCTTAGTAATTAAACATACATCTTCTCCTTGCTCTTTTAGACCTTTACATACCTGTATTATTCTATTATCTGGCTTAGCCTTATCCCATGGAATGGGTATTATTGTATCCTGGTGGTTCATTTCAACTCTTAACTTTCCTCCACCAGGTAATTCTACCCCTTTATTCAATTTACCCTCTTTTCTTAATTTATCTAGCAATCTAGAAGCATATCTAGCATTTGCTCCCAAATCATTCTTATCCTTTTTGAAAGAATCCAATTCTTCTAATACCACTTCTGGTATAACTACATCATTTTCTCCAAAGGAAAAAATGGCACCAGGAGAATACAGAATAACATTGGTATCCAGTACATAGGTCCTCTTCAAGAAGCATTCCCCCTATCCTTATTAATACTATACTATGCAGTAGAAATTTAGTTGATAGTGAAAATTTAGTTAATATATATTATGATAAAAACCAAAAAAATAGAATGAGACAATAATTGAATCCACTTTTTATAGATTAATTTTAAAAACATAAACCTAAAATTTCACAATGTATCTTACCAATATTTCAACAGAATATTTATTTTTTATATAGTTAAACTAATTTGTATGGAGGTGATATACTATGGAAAACAGATCAAAATTAGCTCCTCATGAAACACTAGAACTTCATGAATTATTAACAACCAGTGTCCTTGCAGCTAAAAAAACTAATGCGACTCTATCAATGGTAAATGATCAGGAATTAAAAAACTTTTTACAATGTTCTCTAGATAGTAAAAAAGCAACTATTCAGGAACTGCAAGATTTTTTAAAACAAAACCTATAATTTAAAGGAGGTTAATAATATGGGACTATTTGATATGGACGACAACACTATAAATTCTATGGATGACAAAGATATAGCTCTAGACACTTTAGCAGCTTCAAAAACAGATATATCTCTATTAAGTAAAGCTATACCTGAAACTACTAATCCACAGCTTAGACAAATGTTAACTGCCCAACTAAATTCTTGCATAGCCGACCACTTTAAATTATCTGATATGGCTATACATAAAGGATGGTATCCTGCTTACTCCTCTCCACAGGATCAGTTAAGGAATGATTTAAAAAGCGCTGAAGATTTAAATATTTAATAAATTTCATACTATAATTAATAAGGTTATAAAATTTACTTCTTAAACTTATAATTTAACAATTTTGTCAACTAAAACTAAAAAGCCATGGATTATTCTCATAATCTATGGCTATAATTATATTTCTTTTATAACTAATTCGTTAATTTATATATCATTTTTCAGGTTTACTATACTTATTTCTATTCTTATACTTTTTAATGCGAAAAAAATGCAAAAACTGAAAAATAAAAGAGCTTACCTCTCTGTAAACTCTTGCATTTCAACATATGGTAGCTCCAAGGGGAATCGAACCCCTGATTCCACCTTGAGAGGGTGGCGTCTTGACCGCTTGACCATGGAGCCATAATATTTAATTCATCTGACTCAAATATTATATAATAAATATTTAATTTAGTCAACAATAATTTGGAATTTTTTATAGAATACAAATTATATTCTTAACATGGTTAATAATGAAGAAAAATTTTCTTCTGTCAACACTACCATAAATTAAAAGTTAAAAAGCGAGAGAATTTTTGCTATAAGCAAAAATTCTCTCTTTATTTATCCTTTATTGTTTTAAAAAATTCTTTTTAATTCTCAACTAAATAAAAACCGTTCTCTGTTATCTGCACTCTGTATTTTGCTCTCTACTATCTGTACCCTGTACTCTATTCTCTGTACTCTGAATTAAGGCTCCAATAACTCCTCCAATTATAGCAGGTAATATCCAAGAAAAACCTTGAGCCGCTAATGGAAGTTTATTTATAATATTTTCTACAAAGGAAATTTTTATGCCAATAGAACTTAATGAACCAAAGATGCTTACTAATAAAGCTCCATATACTGATCCTGTATATATTCCCTTTTTATTTATATATTTACATAATAAATTAGTAACAATAAGCACAATTACTACAGGATAAGCAGTTACAAGTACTGGTACTGCTAATTTAATTATAGTTTCAACTCCATAATTTGAAATAAAGCAACTAAATATACATATAGCTAAAACTATTGATTTATAACTTATTTTTCCGTTACTCAACTTACTAAAATAATTTGCTGTAGTCGCTGTAAGCCCAACAGATGTAGTAAGGCATGCTATAGAAATAGCTCCTCCAAAAATAACCTTGCTCCAATCACCTAATAATCCTTGTGTTATAAGAATAAGCAATTCAGTTCTTGTAGTATCTTTAGGAAAAACTCCGCTAGCTGTGGATCCTATATATAGCAATCCTCCATAAACTGTTCCAAGACATATAGCTGAAACTATACCAGATTTTATTGTAATATCTATCTGATCTTTTCTAGTTTTATATCCCTTTGAAATTAAACTTCCTATAACCATTTGTGCTAAAATGATAGAACCTAAGGCATCCATAGTTTGATATCCCTCTGTAAACCCTTTAGAAAATGCCTTATCTAAGCCAGTATTAATAGGATTTCCAAGAGGTGTAATAATACCCTTAAATATAATTGTAAATAGTGCTATTAGTAAAATTGGTGTTAATATAGATCCTACTTTGTCTACAACAGAAGACTCATTCATAGTGAAAATATAGGTAATAGTAAAATAAATTATTGATACTAATATAGGATTTACATTTCCTAATAACGGCTGTACTCCTAATTCAAAAGTAGTTGCTCCTGTTCTAGGTATACAAAAAAGTGGTCCTATAGATAACATTATAATAGAACAAAGTATTGTACCAAATGATTTTCCTATTTTATTTGTTAAATCTTCAGTTCTTCCCCCAACTATTGCTACTGCTACTATACCCAAAAGAGGAAGGCTTATACATGTAAGTAAAAAACCTAAAGCAGTCCATAACCATTTATCTCCTGAAATAAATCCTAATGTTGGAGGAAATATTAAATTTCCTGCACCAAAAAAGATTGAAAATAGTGCAAAACCTGTTACTAGTACATTTTTAAAATTCTTATTCATAAATTAACCCCCTTAATATTTATAAAAAATCACATTTAATTTTTTTAGTAAAAAGTTGCTTTACAGTCTTTTTTAATAATAAAAAAAGCATTCATCCCTAAAGGGACGAATGCTTCGTGTTACCACCCTAATTGATTTATATGATAGATATGATTATTAATACCTCATCTTCTATCAAAATTGGAAATAATAATGAATACCTACGAATAAATTTTTTCTGAAAGTTCCTTTAACAAAATTCATATGAATGAAGTAATTCTCATAAACAAGCTTCATTTCAGCCTAAGAATTATCTAATTTATCCAATAAAAAAACGCCCCTGTAAAGGGACGAAATATTCGCGTTACCACCCAATTTGATATAAATAAATCCTCTCTATCCTTGATAACGTTAGGAATCCGGCTCAGCTTAATAATAAAAATATTTTCAGCTTACAATTCAGGAATGAATTTTCATTATACTCATTATCCGGTTTGCACCAACCACCGTCTCTCTTCATAATTTAAATATAATTACTTTTTTCCTTCATTATTTTTTATATATTCAATTATTTATACATATTTTATAAGAAAAGTATCTAATATACAAGTGAAAATTTACGCATTTTTATGTAAATATTAACTTATATATGTATTATTCTCTATTATACTTTATAATTCTACATTATATACATTTTACTTTAAATTTATCCACAAATATACGCAAATCATACTTACAAAAGAATATATATAATCTAATAAATTCAACTTATTTTTAACCTTACCACCATATTTGCCTAAAACTTGTCCAAAATGCATGTGCATATGACCCCTTTCCCATCTTCTATACTATAAGTATACAGGAAAAGAACTAATATGGAAATACCAAACCAAATTTTTTTTGTTAAATTTAGATATTTTAAATATTTACAAAAATTTAACTAGCAAAAATAATAAAATTTCATAAATCACCACTAAATGTTATTTATAAATTCATAAAACAACATTTTCATTTGTTCACATTTTAAAAACATCTTTTCTGGATGCCATTGCACACCTATTACTGAAACATCGCCCAATTTTTCTATACCTTCTATTACTCCATCCTTTGACTTTGCAGAAACCACAAATCCTGGCGCTAAATCCTTTACAGCTTGGTGATGAAAGCTATTAACTATTATACTATCTCCTAATATTTGTTGAAGTTTTGTTCCTTTTTCCATAATTATAGTATGTATTCCTACATCATATCTTGACTTTTGATTATGTTGTATATAAAATTCATTTCTACTAGGTAAATGTTGATATAAAGTTCCACCATAAGCTACATTTAAAGATTGTACACCTCTGCATATTCCTAAAATAGGTTTTTTTAATTCTTCGCAGGACTTTATAACCATCATATCATAATTATCTCTTTCTGGTATTATTTCTCCTGATAAAATTTCTGATTCTTCGCCATACATAAGTGGATTAACATCGCAACCACCTGTTATTATAACTTTATCCACTAATTTTATTTGCTCTTTTACTGTTGAATAATCCCTTAAAAATGGTAGTATTATAGGAACTCCTCCGCACTGTATTACCGCTTCTATATAATCTTCATTTGAATATATTCTTTGATAACTTGGAAATCCATCTCTCTTAACAATTTCTATATCTGCAACAATACCAATTAACTTTTTCCCCATAATTCTCATCCCCCAAAACCTATATTTTTATTCCATAGCTCTAACTATGGATAAATTCTTTTTCTAAAAAGAATAAGAATTTATAAAAATCACAGTTCTCAAGAACTCTCTTAATGAGGTTTAGATAAATAAAGTGCCTCTATGTAAACCTAAGAATCACTTGATAGTTTTTGTATCATATACTTTATAGCCTTTTATAAGACCTAAATATTTATCTAAAGCTTTATTATCTAAATCCCCTTCATATATTATTCCTAAAGCATCCCCACTATGAGCACCTATTATCCCATATCCACCTATTTCGTCTTTTATTTTTAACACTAACGGTAATATAGGATAGCTTAATCTTTTTTCATTTCTGATAATACTCTCAGTAGCACAACATGCTATAGTTTTTATATCTTTATTTTCTATTCCCTTTATTAATTTTTCTGCTAAATCTTCAATATTACTTAATGGTGGTAAAGGCTTTTTATTAAATTCCACCGTATCCACTATTCTATTTCCTTCAAAAACTAATATATTAAATTCACAGTAGCTTCCTATTTTCTTTTTATATTTTCCTTCCTTATAATCAAATATAGTCATATCTTTAAATATTATGCTATCAGTAGGCTCAATATTTATGCAATTTCTTATAATCTCATCCTCTTCATATTTTTTATTAAATAATTTCAAAAGAGAATAATATACTCCGCACAAATCTGCAGTACTACTAGCAAAGCCTTTTCCTTCAGGTATATTTGATTTTATTTCTATATCAAAATTTTTTATATAATCTTCATATCCCCATTCTGTAAGCAAGTTACTTAAAAATCTTGAAGACTTTAAATGATTACATTTTAAGCTCGGTTCATTACTCTCAAAAACTTTCACTCTTGTGAATAAATTTATAGGACATGAGCATAAAATATCTTTATCATTTATTTTCCCTTGAATTATTTCACCAAAACTTGCCGGATAATGTACTACAGCTTCCATAACTAATCTCCTTATAATTGCTTTTTCTAAAAATATTATGCAATTTTTATTTTAACAATGGATAGTTAGTATGTAAATAGATAAAACTAAACTTAGTTAAAATGAATTAATCAGTTTATTTTTGTCAAGCCATAGTATATATTAAAAAGTAAAAATATTATCATATTGACATAAATATAATCCAATGTTAGACTCAAATGGATTTATAATGATATTTAAATATAATATTAGTAGTTTATAGGTACCTTAATTTAGGTTTAAATGGGAAAGAAGTCAAATGCTTCTGCGGTCCCGCCACTGTATTGAGGAGTTTACTAGCAATTTGCCACTCACTTTTTTGGGGAAGGCGCTAGTAAATAATGATTCTAAGCCAGGAGACCTGCCTATAAACCATATACTTAGCCTACGAGGATATGCTAATGGTTTAAACATATAATATTAAGCCATTATCTTATTTGATAATGGCTTTTATTTATACTTAATCTAAAAATTCAAAGGAGGAAAGCTTAAAATGTTCAAAAGTAAAAAAATATTATCAATACTTTTGTCACTAATATTGATTTTCTGTTTATCTGCTTGTACTAATAAGGATAAAAAACAAATTGAAAACAAAGTTACTGAAACAGTTACAGAAACTAAATTTCCCTTAACTGTAAAGGATTCCTATGGAAGAGAAGTTACTATTGAAAAAGAACCTTCTAAAGTAATATCCATAGCCCCTAATATAACTGAAACAATTTATGCATTAGGCAAAGAAAATAAATTAGTAGGAAGAACAGACTATTGTGATTATCCTGCACAAGCTAAAAATGTAACTTCTATAGGTGGTTTGCAGGATCCAAATATGGAAAAAATTGTAGAATTAAAACCTGATTTAGTTATTGCATCAACTCACTTTAAAAAAGATGTTTTGAAAAAACTTGAAGATTTAGGTTTAAAAGTTGTAGTATTATATGGAGAAGAAAGTTTTGAAGGAGCTTATAACACTATACAAAAAGTTGGAGAAATTTTAAATGTTCAACCTAAAGCAAAACAAATTGTAACAAATATGCAAGTAAAAGTAGATGATATAAAATCCAAAGTTGCCAATAAAGGAACACCTTCAGTTTACTATGTTATAGGCTTTGGTAAAACTGGAGATTTTACTGCAGGTAAAGATACTTTCATAGATAAAATGATTACTATGGCTGGCGGAAAAAATGTTGCTGAAGATGCAGTAGGCTGGAAATACAGCATAGAAAAATTACTTGAGAAAAATCCTGAAATAGTTATTTGTTCAAAATATTTTGATAGCAAAAAAAATATTAAACAAACCAATGGCTATAAAGATTTAGATGCAGTTAAAAAAGATAAATTATATGAAATAGACAATAATATGCTTGATAGACAGGGACCAAGACTTGCAGATGGATTAGAAGCTTTAGCTAAAATAATACACCCTGAAGCTTTTAAATAGTAATGAAAAGGGGAATTTTGATGTCATTTATAAATAAAAAAAAATACTATAACCATTTACTAATTATAATATTATTAATTCTTTTTATGTTAATTATACTATCTAGTACATTAGGTATAGCAAATATAACTTTTATTCAAACTATGAAAATACTTTTGTCAAAGTTCCCTTTAGTAGGTAAATTTATAAACTTACAAGATATTTCTAACACTCATAACTTAATAATTTCAAATATTAGATTACCTAGAATTATTCTTTCTGCTACTATAGGTGCTGGCTTATCTATAGTAGGATGTGTATTTCAAGCAATTTTTAAAAATCCTATGGCAGATCCTTATGTACTGGGAATATCCTCTGGTTCTGCCTTAGGTGCTTCAATAGCTATTGTAATAGGATTCCAAATGACTGTTCTGGGAATAGGTGGAATAACTACTTTTGCTTTTCTTGGAGCAATACTTACAACTATTACAGTATATAGTATAGCAAAAGTTGGTACTAAATTACCTACCAATACCTTATTATTAGCTGGCGTATCTGTTAGTTTTTTATTATCATCAATTATATCTTTAATAATGATATTTAACAGAGAACAAGTAGAACAAATTGTTTTTTGGACAATGGGTAGTGTATCTTCTGCTAATTGGAAACAAGTTTTTTCATTACTTCCTTTTGTTTTAATAGGCTGTATATTAATTTACATATTTGCAAGGGATTTAAATTTAATGCTTACAGGAGATGAAACTGCTGCTAATTTAGGAATAGAAGTAGAAAAAGTTAAAAAAGTACTTTTAGTAATTTCATCATTAATTATAGCAGCCTGTGTATCAGTAAGTGGAATTATAGGATTCGTTGGTTTAATTATTCCTCACATGGTAAGGATGCTTGTTGGCCCAGACCATAGAGTTTTATTGCCCTTCACTACTTTAGGAGGTGCCCTATTTATGATAGTTGCTGACACCTTAGCAAGAACTCTAATTCCACCAGCTGAAATCCCAGTAGGTGCCATTACTTCAATTTTTGGAGCACCTTACTTTATTTATCTTTTGATTAAAAATAAAAAGAAGGTGATGTGATGAATAAAAACGATTGTAATCCAATAATTATAAATAATTTAAATTATAATTATGGAGAAACTCATATTTTAAATAATATTAATATTAAATTTAAAAAAAATAAATTTTACAGTATAATAGGTCCTAATGGTTCTGGTAAAACCACCTTATTAAAAAATATATTAAGAACCATCCCTGTTGAAAGTAAAAGTATTTATATAGATGCAAAAGATTTAACGTGTTTTAAGAACAAGGAACTAGCTCAAAAAATATCCTCTGTTCCTCAAAATACAAATATTGATTTTCAATTTACTGTATTTGATATAGTTCTTATGGGACGAACTCCTTATTTAAAAAGATTTGAAACTGAAGGAAATGAAGATTTGCAAATAGTTGAAGAATCAATGAAAATGACAAATACATGGCATCTTAAAGATAAAAACATAAATGAACTAAGTGGTGGCGAACGCCAAAGAGTGATTATAGCCAGAGCACTAGCTCAACAATGTGAAATAATACTTTTAGATGAACCTATTTCTAATCTTGATATCCAGCATCAAATTGAAATTTTAGATACTATAAAATATTTAAATAGAAATGTTACTATAATTGCTGTTTTACATGATTTAAATTTAGCTGCACAATATAGCGATTCACTAATACTATTAAATAATGGCAAAGTTGTGTCTCATGGTACTGTAGAAGAAGTATTAACAGAAAAGAATATTAGAAATGCCTATAATTTAGATACTTATATAATAAAAAATCCTGTAACAGGAAAGCCTCATATTATTCCTATAAGCAAAAATTATATACGACAAGAATTAAAAAACAATGTATTATAACAGTGTTAGAAGAAATTTAAATTTTCTTCTAACCTTTTTATTTAATAAAATCATTTATGGTTCTTTCGATATGGATCCATGATCGTTTAGCATACAATATCTTAGCATTACTTTTTTTAAATTGAGACTTTAAAGTTTGTATAGTTTTATGACTTATAAAATCAGTTAACACCAAAACTAAATCCATATTTTCTGGTATAATAACTTTTCTATCAAAGCTTTTTCTCCCTGTTATATGTTTAATTTCATCAAATCCATTACTTTTAAGATTATCTTTTATATTTCCAAGCCTATCTCCACCAATAACAATTACACTCATACTAAAACTCTCCTTAATTATGTATAATCATTTACAATACGATATTGATATTCATTATCATATATGTAATAAAAAAATTATGCCTTAACATTTGTGTCATTATTATTTAAAATTAATTGATCTTTTACAGATTTTAATATATTCATTTTAGCTTCATCATAACATTTAAATGTATCTAAAGCCTTATCTAAATTACTATATACTTTCCAATATCCACAAGTTAAACAAGGTTTATTAGAGCAATTCATAAAAGCTTTCACATCCTCTAATGGTATTCCCAAAAATATACCTATTTCATGAGGACAAAAATTTTCATATCTTTTCTTTAACAATTGTAAACATTCCTCTAATTGCATATCCTCCTTATATCCAAATCTTTTTAAAAAATTTATATTTTCTTTTTTAAATATTTGATTATACAATTCATTTTGTCTATAAAATAATATTGTATGTGTATCACCTGTATCTTTTATCTGAAAAGCTTCAACATTAAAATACTTTATAAACTGTTCTTTATATTTTATCCAACTTTCATATAAGTTTCTGTTATTCTTAGAAAAAGTCAATATGCTAGATGGTTTGGTTCCCTCAATAGTTGGCGCTATATTATAAGCTGTCATATAAAACATATATTCTCTATCACCCAAGCTATTTATCATTTTTAATATAGATATAATTTCAAATTGTGTCATATTAACTCTCCTTTATTCTTATGATATTGATAATCATTTTCAATTATGATTTTACTATATTACTTTCCTTTTGTAAATACCTATATTAATATTATTTGTTTTATAATAAATTTAATGTATTATTACTAGCATTTTATGAAAAAGAAAGCCTAACTGTGCTTAAACACAATTAGGCTTTCTCTTTATAGTAATTTAATACCGTGTTGGTCACAAGTTTCTATCATTTCCTCAGGCCAAATTGAAGATTGAACTTCTCCTATATGAGCCTTTTTTAAGAAAAACATACATATTCTTGATTGACCAAGTCCTCCACCAATAGTATATGGAAGTTTCTTTTCCAATAATAATCTATGAAACTCTAAATTTTTTCTTTCCTCACAGTTAGCTAGCTTTAGCTGTTTTAATAAAGATTCTTCATCTACTCTTATTCCCATGGATGATAATTCAAAAGCTCTTCCTAAAATAGGGTTCCAGAATAGTATATCTCCATTCAGCTCCCAATCATCATAGTCTGGAGCTCTTCCATCATGTTTTTCTCCAGAAGTTAATACTTTTCCTATTTTCATTAAAAATACAGCTTTCTTTTCTTTTGTTATTGCATCTTCCCTTTCTTTAGCAGTAAGTCCTAGAAACATATCTTCTAGCTCCTGAGAAGTAATAAAAGTTATTTCTTCTGGTAACTCTCTGCCTAAGAATGGATAAATACCACAAATATATTCTTCTGTTTCTTTAAAAGCTTCATATATTTTCCTAACAGTCTCTTTTAAAAATCCTTCATTTCTATCCTCTTTTGTTAAAACTTTTTCCCAATCCCATTGGTCTACATAAATTGAATGAATATTATCTAAATCTTCATCTCTTCTTATAGCATTCATATCAGTATATAGTCCTTCTCCTACAGAAAAATTATATCTATATAATGCCATTCTTTTCCACTTAGCTAAGGAATGTACTATTTCTGCTGAAGCTTCATTATCATCTTTTATAGTAAAACTTACAGGTCTTTCTACTCCATTTAAATTGTCATTTAGCCCTCTGTCACATCTTACGAATAATGGAGCTGATACCCTAATTAAATTTAACTTTTTCGCTAAAGATCTTTCAAAAAAATCTTTCACAGCTTTTATTGCTATTTCTGTTTCCTTTAAATCTAATTCTGTTTTATAGTCTTCTGGTATTATTAATCTTTCATCATATTTACTCATATTATTTCCTCCCAAATAAACAATATCTTACAATTCATAGTTTCTCTTTATATTTATTATCTTTATCTTCAATATAAAAATACTAAAATTTAATTAAAAGTTAGTTACAGCGCTATTAAACTCTTTTATTAAATTTGAATATAAAAAAGCCCTTCATCCCATAAAGGGACGAAAGGCTAAACTTCCGCGGTACCACCCTGATTAGCTATAAAAGCTCTCTTAAGTAAAAGTATCAATCAATACTTTCTAGTTGTAACGGTCTAGATCCGTCTAAGCCTACTCTCAAAATATAATTGATTTCAGTTAGAGACTCAGAGATGTTCTTCAATATAAACTTCGTATCGGTCTTTCACCATCACCGACTCGCTAAAACTACATTTTATATTTACTCTTCTCCTCACTGTCTTTTTAAATCAGTGTTTAATTATTGATTAATATTATATAGGTTAATTTTCATAATGTCAATATAATTTAATCAATTAATAATTTCAAATTGTTAATTATCAATTATTAATTAAATTATACTATTCCTTGTTGCATCATTGCATCTGCTACTTTTACAAATCCAGCTATATTTGCTCCTAAAACTAAATTATCCTTGCATCCATATTCAGTTGCGGCAGCACTTATATTTTCATATATGTTAATCATTATATTTTTTAGCTTATTATCTACTTCTTCAAAAGTCCAAGATAATCTCATACTATTTTGAGACATTTCTAATGCTGAAGTTGCAACTCCACCCGCATTAGCAGCTTTAGCTGGACCAAAAAGTACTTTATTATCTAAAAACACACTTGTAGCTTCTAATGTAGAAGGCATATTAGCACCTTCTGCTACAGCTATGACTCCATTTTGAACTAATGTTTTTGCGGAATCTTCATCTATTTCATTTTGAGTTGCACAAGGTAATGCAATGTCACATTTTATTGTCCAAATTCCTGTACAACCTTCATGATATTCTGCCTGTGGACGATATTTTATGTACTCTGAAATTCTCTTTCTTTCTACTTCTTTTAATTTTTTAACAACTTCTAAATCTATTCCATCTTTGTCATATACATATCCATTAGAATCACTACATGCAACTACTTTAGCTCCTAACTCTTCAGCTTTTTCTATAGCATAAATAGCTACATTACCTGAACCTGATACAACTACAGTTTTTTCTACAAAATTCATACCTTTATCTTGTAGCATTCTCTCTACAAAATATACAAGACCGAAGCCTGTAGCTTCTTTTCTTGTTAAGCTTCCTCCATAGTTTAATCCTTTTCCAGTTAAAACTCCAGCTTCATATTGATTTCTAATTTTCTTGTATTGTCCAAACATATATCCTATTTCTCTTCCACCAACACCTATATCTCCTGCTGGTACATCGGTAAACTGTCCTACATGTCTATATAATTCTGTCATAAAGCTTTGGCAAAATCTCATAATTTCCCTATCAGATTTTCCTTTAGGATCAAAGTCAGAACCACCTTTACCTCCTCCTATTGGAAGTCCTGTTAAGGAATTTTTAAGTATCTGCTCAAAACCTAAAAATTTTATTATGCTGGCATTAACTGTTGGATGGAATCTAAGACCTCCTTTATAAGGTCCTATAGCACTACTAAATTGTACTCTAAATCCTCTGTTTATATGTACTTTTCCATTATCATCTACCCATGGAACTCTAAATACAATCATTCTTTCTGGTTCTACTAATCTTTCAACTATGCCATCTTCTATATACTCTGGATGTCTTTCTAGAACAGGTACAAGAGAATCTAGTACTTCTTTAACTGCTTGAAGAAATTCTGGTTCATTTCCATTTCTTTTTACTACTTCATTGTATACTTCATTTACATAGTTTTGCACGTTCATTAATATTACCTCCTGCATATATATCTTTTATAATTTTTAAGATTGTTTTTATAAAACTTGCAACTTTTTTTTATAACTCCTTCATTTTATCAAATATTTATTAATTTGTACAGGTTTATAATTATACATATGAAATTTTTTTGTTTAAAAATTGCAGCAATAATACATTTTTTACATCATAATCCATTTAATAACTTCCTCATATTGTCTCTTGGCATCTTCATAACCAGTTTTATATAACGCTTGCAATTTTTCCTTATTTTTCTCTATTCTTCCCACTTTTAGATTACCTTTTGGTCTTATTACAATTACCTTTTTTTCTTTCTCAAGCTTTTCTATATAATCCAAAGTAGCATTATACATTCTATATCTATTTTCTATAGAATTAATAAGTCCATCATAATTAGAGTATACTCTTCGTAATATTCTTTTGCCTTTAAAAGGCTCCTTTCTATAACCTTTAGGACGAGTAAGTATTATAACATTCTTATTGTTTCCATCTTTTATAGATTTATTTATAGGTATGGAATCTGAAATGCCCCCATCTAACAAACACATATCTTTATATTTAACTATAGGAGATATAAAAGGAAGGCTACTAGATGCTCTTACAATAGTTAATATGTCTTTATGTTCATCCTTATTAAAATATATAGGCTTTCCTGTATTACAATCTGTAGCAACAATAACAAACTTTTCCTTGCAACTAAAGAAAGTATCAAAATCAAATGGTTCTAATCTATATGGTATCTCATTATACATAAAATCTATACCAAATATACTTCTACATTTTAAGAAATTTCTATATCCAATATATCTAGGATCATTTATATATTTTATAGTTACATTCTTGTTTCTACCTATTTGTCTGGATAGATAAGAAGTTGCATTACACGCTCCCATAGAAACTCCTATCACATATGGAAAATATAGATTTTTTTCCATGAAAAAGTCTAATATTCCTGCTGTATATAATCCTCTCATTCCTCCACCTTCAAGTACTAATCCCACATTTTCCATAATAGCTATCTCCTTTCATCTAAAACAAATTTTTCACCTTATAAGCATACATCATCTATTTAATAAATTCCATTTCATTAGATATCATGTAACAAAATGTTAACAAAAAAAAGACGGAGTACCGTCTTTTTTTAAGATGAAAAGCATTAAGTCATAATTTACTTAACTTCTTCAACCAACACGTTAAAGCTCTCCCCATTCACTTTCACCTTATATGCCTTTTTTCTTAATATTTCTATATTTATATCTTTTATATCTTCTATAGAGTTTTTAATTTGGACAATTTTATATT
This sequence comes from Clostridium lundense DSM 17049, assembly GCF_000619945.1. Classification (GTDB taxonomy): domain Bacteria; phylum Bacillota; class Clostridia; order Clostridiales; family Clostridiaceae; genus Clostridium_AO; species Clostridium_AO lundense. Next base: position 308,380 of record NZ_JHVC01000003.1, read on the forward strand.
CATATTCCTTTAGAATATTATGTGCTTCTTTTACAGATACTTTATTAAAATTTATTTTGTCTCCAGGTTTTGCTTGTGCAAGTATAGATATATCTGAAGATATTACAGTAGCTATTTTTGTATATCCTCCTGTAGTTTGCCTATCTGCCATCATAATAATAGGCATTCCATGACCAGGTACTTGAACAGAACCTAATGCTATGCCATCTGATATTATATCTGCTCCTTCTTTATGTTCTATCTTATCTCCTGATAGTCTATATCCCATTCTGTCGCATTCATCTGTTACCTCATAATTAGAAGATAAAAATGTATTTATTCCTTTTTCAGTAAAATTTTCTTTTTGAGGCCCTAATATTACTCTTATATCATAGTTTCCTGTAAACTTAGGTATATAACATTCTTTAATTTTTTTATTTAAAATATAATCAAAATTTTCTTCTTTCTTTATTAGATTAAGTTTATCTCCAATCTTTAAAGCTCTCCCATTAACTCCACCTATTCCAGCTTTAGCATAGGTAGACTTACTTCCCATGACCTCGGTAATATTCAATTCGCCATAAAAACATATATAGCTTCTTATCCCTTCTTTCACTTTTCCAAAAGATAATTTGTCACCCTTATTTATCTTTAATGTCCTCCACATTCCTACTTCTATATCATTTATTTTAGGTTGAAGATTTCCTCCAGTAATTGCAATTACTGTATCTATATTAAATTGAAGCTCAGGCCCTATCATTGTAACTTCTAGCGCCGCTTCATACTCTCTATTTTGTAGTAATATATTCCCAAGCCTTAGAGAATATTCATCCATAGCTCCAGCTACAGGCATACCAAATTGCTGATATCCTATTCTCCCCTTGTCCTGTATAGTTGTTAATAACCCAGGAGTTATAACTCTTATATCACTCATTTTAACACCTCCCCTGCTCCTTATCTTTTATGCTTATTTCATATTTATTTTCTTCTACTAATTTTAATACTTCTTTATATTCTCTTTCATCTATTGGAACAAACCTTAAATAATCTCCTGCATTTAATATTATAGGGGGGTTACGTTTTGGATCATAAAGCTTTAGAGGGGTTCTTCCTATAAGTTGCCATCCTCCAGGGCTTTGTATTGGATAAATTCCTGTTTGCTTTCCTGCTATTCCTGTAGAACCTGCTGGTATCTTAGTTCTTGGTGTTTTTAAACGTGGTGTTTCTATTTCCTTCGGTAATCCACCAAGATAAGTGAATCCTGGAGTAAAACCTAACATATATATTAAATAGTCCACAGAAGTATGAAGTTTTATAACTTCTTCTACAGATATATTGTTATGTTGAGCTATAAACTCTATATCTGGTCCATATTCTCCACCATACACTGTTGGTATCTGAATAACTTTAGTTGGTGGCAATTGTACCTTATCTATATTTGAATGTATTTCCTTTAGCTTGTCTATTAATTCTTCAATGCTAATTATTAAAGGATTATATTGAATTGAAATAGACCTATATGTAGGTATTATTTCTACTATACCTTCAATATTTTTATTATTAATTGCATAAGACATGCTTCTTACCAACTTATTTATTTCCTCTTTTATTTCATTACCAAACTCAACAGTAATAGCTTTATCTCCTGCTATTAAATATTTTGGCTCATTGTACAATTAAGTCACCACCCTCATACAAATAAATTTTTAATTCCCATTAATGATTTTCCTCCAGCATAAGCTGAAATTATAACTACTATTATTCCTAAAACAAGAAGCCACATGGGATGTTTATAATCTCCCACTATGTTTTTATTTACAGATGCTACTAACATAATTGCTAAGGTAATAGGTAATATTAATCCATTTAATGACCCTGCCAATATCAATAATTTAACTGGCTGTCCAATGGTAATAAATATAATAGTAGATACTAAAATAAAACCTATTATCCACTTGTTAGAGTTTTTATCAATAGATTCAGATAGAGTTCTTAAAAATGATACAGATGTATATGCTGCTCCTACCACTGAGGTTATTGCAGCAGCTGCTATTACTATGCCAAAGAATTTATACCCTATATTTCCTGCTGCTATTTTAAAAGCTGATGCTGGTGGATTAGATGGATCTAATTTATTTCCTGCATAAACTACTCCCAAAACAGCTAAGAAAAGCAATATTCTCATAATAGAAGAAACTGTAATACCTAATCCTGAAGATTTTGTTATTTCTCCTACATTTTCTTTACCAGTTATACCTGCATCTATAAGTCTATGCCCTCCTGAAAATGTAATATACCCTCCAACAGTACCACCTACTAATGTAACAATTGGAAAGAAATCTATTTTCTTAGGCATAATGCTTCTTTGTAATGCTAATCCTATTGGAGGTTTGGTTACTATAGCTACATAAGCTACCAATAAAATCATTATTGCCCCTAGTACTATAGTGAGTTTATCCATAGCTTTTCCCATTTCTTTAGATAGGAATATGGCAATACATAAAGCTGCTGATATCACTGCACCAACTTTTAAATTTAACCCACAGATAACATTTAGTCCCATAGCTGCCCCACCTACATTGCCTATATTAAATGCAAGACCTCCAAGTGCTACAATAAAAGCTACAAAATACCCAAGTCCAGGTAACAACTTATTAGCTATATCTTGAGCTCTCATGCCAGATACTCCAATAACTCTCCAAACGTTTAATTGAGCTCCTATAGTTAAAATAATAGATATTAATATTACAAAGGCAAAATCTCCCTTATATTTTTCTGTAAAAGTTGCAGTTTGAGTTAGAAAACCAGGTCCTATCGAAGAAGTAGCCATAAGAAATGCAGCTCCTAAAAGAGCAGATAAATTCTTTTTCTTCATAATTATCCCCCTTATTTTTATTAAACAAACTCTCTAAGTGGTTTTATTTGTATTCCATCTTCCTCCAATTTTTCTCTTATAAACTTAACAAAAGCCACTGCTTCAGGGTTATCTCCATGAACGCATATAGAATCAGCTCTTATCTCTATTTCTTCCCCTGTAATAGCTTTTACTTTGCCATACTTAACCATAGATTTTACTCTTTCTATTGCTAGATCTCTATCATGTATTACTGAACCAGGAAGTTTTCTAGAAACCAATGTTCCATCTGGGTTATAAGCTCTATCTGCAAAAACTTCTTCTGCTACTTTAAGTCCCACTTCTTTTCCTGCCCTCACCATTTCACTTCCTGCAAGAGCAAGTAAAATAATATCTTTATCTACTTCATATATTCCTTTAGCTATTTCTAATGATAATTTATAATCTACTGCTGCTATATTATAAAAAGCTCCATGAAGCTTTACATGCTGAACTTCTGCTCCTTTAGCTCTAGCAAAAGCTTGAAGTGCCCCTAGCTGATATATTACATAGTTTTTCCCTTCCTCAGGGGTTATGTCCATTTTTCTTCTACCGAAACCTAGTAAGTCAGGAAATCCAGGATGAGCTCCTATTCCTAATCCATTTTTAACCCCTATCCCTATTGTTTTTTCCATAACCATTGGATCTCCTGCATGCCATCCACAGCCTATATTAGCTGAAGAAACATATTTAAGCACTTCTTCATCCATACCTATTTTATAATTTCCAAAGCTTTCCCCAAGGTCGCTGTTTAAATCAACTATATTTCTCATAAAAAAACCTCCCCCTAAACTCCTTTTAGTAATTATTAGTTTAATTACTCATATTTCTATAATTCTATATTTATTACATTTTTCCTTTTATTTTACATATGCTCAAAAAAACAAAACAGACTATATATAAAATCATTTATACATAGCCTGCTTACATGTAGTAATATAACTTTTATTCTACTGAATTTAATTTTCCCATAATTACTTCTTCCATTACTTTCAATTTATTTTGACCATCTTCTAATGTTTTTCCTTTAGAATACATATAAATTTTTATTTTAGGTTCAGTACCAGATGGTCTTACCGCATACCAAGATTCATCATCTAGCATAAATTTAAGTACATTTGATTTAGGAATTTCACTGTCACTTTCCTTATTAGAAATAAGATCGTATTCTTTTCCTTCTTCTAAGTCTATATATTTTATTAATTTAGCTTCTCCTATTTGTTTAGGGAATTCTTTTCTATAAGCCTTCATCATTCTACTTATTCTCTGCTGTCCTTCTATTCCTTCAAGTACTACTGAAATAAGTTTTTCTCTATAGTATCCTAACTCTTCATAAGTTTCATTTAAAACATTTATTAAAGATTTTCCTAAAGTTTTATAGTAAGCTACTGCTTCACATAAAAGCATGGAAGATATAACTCCATCCTTATCTCTTACAAAATCCCCTGCTACGTATCCTATACTTTCTTCGTACCCAAATATAAACTTGTATTCTCCAGTTATTTCAAATTCATTTTCTTTTCCACATATATTTTTAAATCCAGTTAAAGTTTCAAAGGTCTTTATTCCATATTTTTCTCCTATGGCCTTCCCCATATCCCCTGTAACTAAAGATTTAATTATAGCTCCATTACTAGGTAATGTGCCTTTTTCTTTTTTACTTTCTAATATATATTTAATTAATATTGCTCCAGTTTGATTTCCATTAAACGCTACATATTCTCCATTTTTATCCTTAACCATTATTGCTAATCTATCACAATCTGGATCTGTAGCTATTAAAAGTTCTGCTCCTACTTCTTTACCTAAATTCTCAGCATATTTAAATGCCTTTGTATCTTCTGGATTAGGATATCCTACTGTAGTAAAGTCTGGATCTGGATTTTCTTGTTCTGGCACTACAATAATATTTGTAAATCCTCTTTCCTTTAAAACTCTTCTTACTGGAATGTTACCGGTTCCATTTAAAGGAGTATATACTATTTTTACATTCTTATCTATATCATCTCTAAGACTTAATTCTTTTACTTTTTCTATATATTCATCATCTATTTCCTTGCCTATTATTTTAAGAAGTCCTTTATCTTTTGCTTCTTCTTCAGAAATCTTTTTAATTTCATCAAAGCTTTTTATATTCTCTATTTTCTCTAGTATAGGATCTGCAATACTTGAAAGTATTTGAGCACCATCTTCCCAATAAACCTTATATCCATTATATTCTCTAGGGTTATGACTAGCTGTTACAACTATACCTGAAATAGTTTTAAGTCTTCTTACTGTATATGAAAGAACTGGAGTTGGTCTTAAACTCTCAAAAAGATAAGCTTTTATTCCATTAGCCGCTAAAACCAATGCCGCAGTTTTGGCAAACTCATCTGAGTGATGTCTACAATCATAAGCTATTGCTACTCCTCTTTCCATAGCTTCACTACCTCGTTCTACTATAAAATCTGCAAGCCCCTGAGTTACTTTAGCTATTATGTATTTATTCATTCTATTAGTTCCTGCAGCAATTTTTCCTCTAAGTCCCGCTGTACCAAATTCTAAATTTCTGTAAAATCTATCTTCTATTTCTTTAGGATTATCCTTTATACTTCTTAATTCTTCTCTTGTTTCCTCATCAAAATATTCATTGTTTAACCATTCTTCATAAACTTTCATGTAATCCATAAAATTATCTCCTTTCCAGTTATTATGTGATATACTTATTGTATCAAATTTTTGGATAATATATTAGTGCTTTTGAAGAAAATACAAAAATAAGTATTAAGATAAAAAATCCACCCATTCAATAGGTGGATTTTTTATACTATTTCATATTACTACTCTACAGTTATTTTTACCGGGTCTGCTAAGATATTCATCTTTTCTGGATTTAAGTCGTCACAGATTATAGCTTTGACTTCATAGTCTCCTTCTTGAGGTATTGTAAATCCACCTGCGAATTCTTCTTTTTCTCCTGCATTTAAATTCTTCTTTACATAGCTGTAATTTTTCATTTCATTTGTTTTCTTATCAAATAAAACTATTGCTAATGTAACTTCTTTAGCTTCCTTTGAAACATTTTCTATATTGAATTTTACTTCTGCGCTGGAACCTTTCTTTAAGTTTCCTTCTCCTATTCTCTTAACTACAAAATTCTTTGGTTCTTCTGGTTTTTCTGGCTTTTCTCCTGCCCATTTAAATATACTTCCTTTATTTCCATCTAAACAGTACATTAATTGTGATAAACCATATAAAGCTTGTTCATTAGCCATGCCATTAGCCTTTAACTTATTATCATCCATAGGATCTGGTGCATGGGCAAAGCC
>NZ_KK211043.1:0-104885 GCF_000619945.1 Clostridium lundense DSM 17049
CCATTTCTCCATATTTACTACGAATAGTTTTTTGTTTCTTTCCATTGCGTGCATTTTCTACATCAGTACGCTCATATGGAGAATACCCTAAATGGTTATCCATCTCAGCTGCAAGCATGCTTTCAATAGTACCTCCAAGAAGGTCTTTTAATGCGTCTTGAATGTCCTCAGCAGATTGAATGTCATACTCCCTAATTAAATCAGCAATAATATTCTTTTTTCCCTCTGTTAATCTTTCTTTTCTTTTACCCATAACAAAACAGCCTCCTATGATATTTATATTTTATCATAGAAAGCTGCTATATTTTGTAATTTACAGACTTTTTTTCACAGGCTCAGTAAATCTCCATAAAGTAGAGATTTACTTCATTTTTTATTTTTAAGATATAAAGTTTTCCCATTCTTCATATAGATTTTCAATGTCTTTTTGAATATTTAATATCTCTTTATTGATCTCTTCACTTTTTGTAGGATTAGAGTATACTTCTTCCTTGCATAATTGTTCTTGCAGTTCTACTAAATAATTTTCTTTATTAGCTATTTCATCCTCTAAAGATTTAATTTTTAATTTCTTCTCTTTCTCAAGTTTTTCCAATTCCCTTTTTTTCTTTTTTTCCTGTTGAATTTGTGTTTTAGTTTTTCCTTCTAGCTCTTCTTCATAAACAAATCTATGAGGATTATTTTTTTTCTCAATATAATAGCTGTAGTTTCCTAGATATTCTTTAGCTTCGTCTTCTTTTAATTCGTATATTTTATGAATAACCTTATTTAAAAAATATCTATCATGAGATATAACTAAAACAGTACCATCATACTCAGATATAGCATCTTCTAAAGCTTCACGAGACATTATGTCTAAGTGATTTGTAGGTTCATCAAGTAGCAAAAGATTAGATTCTGACAACATTAGTTTAAGAAGGTTGATTCTACATTTTTCTCCACCACTTAATTTGGATATTTGTTTGAAAACATCTTCTCCTCTAAATAGAAAAGCTCCTAGTGCAGTTCTAACTTCTGTAGTAGTCATTTTAGGAAAATCATCCCAAACCTCATCTATTATAGTTTTTTCAGGGGTTAAATCTGATTGTTCTTGATCGTAATAACCTATAAAGACATTTTTGCCTAGAACTTTTATTCCGTTGTCTGGATTAATTTTATCCATTATTATTTTAAATAATGTAGTTTTACCTCTACCATTGTCTCCAATTAGAGCAATTTTTTCTCCTCTTTTTATATCTAAGTTAATGTTGCTAAATAGGTGTTTATCTCCAAAGCTTTTGCTTAAGTTTTCTATGTGAAGTACATCGTTTCCGCTAGTTATCATAGTTTTAAATTTTATTTTTGCAGCTGTAGGATCTTTATCAGGAGCTACTATTCTTTCTATTTTATCTAAAGCTTTTTGTCTACTTTCTGCAGCTTTTATGCTTTTTTCTCTATTAAAGGATTTATATCTTTCTATTATTTCTTCTTGTCTTTTTATTTCTTCTTGTTGTAAATTATAGGATTTTAATTGTGTTTCATAATCTTTTTTCTTTAGTTCTATAAATTTAGTATAGTTTCCATCATAAAAATGAATGTGTGAATTTAATAACTCCATAGTTTTATTTGTTATGGCATCAAGGAAATATCTATCGTGAGATATTATTATTATGGTACCTTTATAGGAACGTAAATACTCTTCTAGCCATTCTATTGCTTCTAAGTCAAGATGGTTAGTAGGCTCATCTAAAAGTAAAATGTCAGGATTGTTAAGTAGGAGTTTACATAAAGCTACTCTAGTTTTTTGTCCTCCACTTAATATGTTTATAGATTTAAGGTAATCTTCTTCTGAGAATCCTAATCCTTTTAATACTCTATTTATTTCACCTTTATAAGTGTAGCCGCCCCTATTATTATATAATTCAGTAGCTAAAGTATAATCTTTAATTATCTTATTATGATACTCTGCCTTAGAAGCATCATAAGGTTCATTCATTTTCATTTCTAAATCTTTTAGCTTATTTTCTAATGCTATAAGTTCATTAAATACAGATAGCATTTCATCATAAATAGTGTTAGTAGAGTCTAATGATAGGTGCTGAGATAAATATCCTAATCTTTTGTTTTTATCTATAAATAGTTCTCCACTATCATAATCCAACTCATTTGTAAGTATTTTGAATAAAGTAGATTTACCAGCTCCATTAGGACCTATCAATCCTATCTTATCTCCTTCATTTATGCTAAAAGTAATATTTTCTAAAACTACGTCTATACCGTAGCTTTTATTTAAATCTTTACAACTTAAAATTATCATATTTAATATTCACCTCTTTACTTTTATTATTTTACTATGTAAAGCCAGAATTTTGTAGTAAAAGTTTTAAAAAAAAGTCTGTCGTACTTTTTTTATAGTATGAAAAGTGATAATATGATACAATATAAAATTGATGTTATATTAATATTAAAATTAACATAAGAGGTGTGATAATGGACAAGAAAAAAAATATTTCAATGGCAGTTATTAAAAGATTGCCTAAATATCATAGATATTTGTCTGAATTTCTAAAAAATGACGTGGATAGAATTTCTTCCAAAGAATTAAGCAAAAAGATTGGCTTTACAGCTTCTCAAATAAGACAAGATTTTAACTGTTTTGGAGATTTTGGACAACAAGGATATGGATATAATGTAAAAGAATTATATGCACAGATAAGCAATATTTTAGGGCTTACTAGACAATATAATATTATTATAGTAGGAGCAGGAAATATAGGTCAGGCTGTGGCGAATTATTCTAATTTTGATAAGTTGGGATTCAAGCTTAGAGCTATATTTGATATAAATCCAAAATTAGTAGGAATAAAGATAAGAGATATTGAAATAAAGGATATAGATAATTTAGAAGATTTCTTGAAAGAGAAAAGTATAGATATAGGGGTAATATGTGTACCAAGAAGAAGTGCACAGGATGTATGTGATGTATTTACAAAGAATAGAGTAAAGAGCATATGGAACTTTGCACCTGTAGATCTAATTGTGCCTGAAGGTGTGTTTACAGAAAATGTTCATTTAAGTGATAGTTTATTAACATTAAGTTACTTGATGAATCAAGAATAATATGAAACTATTTGTTTCATATTGGAAGTTTTGCTTGACTTTAAGGTGAATAGTTTATTTATCCTTAAAGTCAAATTTTTGTCTAAAAATCATTTGAGTATTTAAATTTACTTAAATAGTGAAACAAATTAAAAAATTAATAAAAGTATAGAAAGTTTATTGTTGAAAAATAAATCATTAAAGTATATAATAAAAATGTTGGTATATGTATTTTATTTTTTATTGCGGTTTGTTATAATATTAACAAAATGCTATAACAATTATAATTAGGGAGGAACAGTTTATTATGGAATTAAAAAATGTTATCCTTGAAAAAGATGGAAAAATTGCCATCGTTACTATTAATAGACCTAATGCTTTAAACGCTCTAAATTCAGAAACTTTAAAAGAATTAGATATAGTAGTTGATACACTAGCAAATGATGATGAAGTTTTAGCAGTAGTACTTACTGGAGCAGGAAAAGCTTTTGTGGCTGGAGCAGATATAACTGAAATGAAAGATTTAAATACAGTTCAGGGAAGAAGATTTGGTATTCTTGGAAATAAAGTATTCAGAAAGTTGGAAACTTTAGAGAAACCAGTTATAGCAGCAGTTAATGGCTTTGCTTTAGGTGGTGGATGCGAAATTTCAATGGCTTGTGATATAAGAATAGCTTCACAAAAAGCTAAATTTGGACAGCCAGAATCAGGTTTAGGAATTACTCCAGGTTTCGGAGGAACTCAAAGACTTCCAAGACTTGTTGGAATGGGAATGGCTAAACAATTAATTTACACTGGAGACATAATTAATGCTGAAGAAGCCTTAAGAATAGGACTTGTAAATAAAGTTGTAGAACCAGAAAAATTAATGGATGAAGCTAAAGAAATGGCTAATAAAATAGCTAATAATGCACCAATCGCTGTAACACTTTGTAAAGCAGCTATAAACAAAGGAATGCAGTGTGATATAGATACAGCTATAGCGTATGAAGCAGAAGTATTTGGTGAATGCTTTGCTACTGAAGACCAAAAAGAAGGTATGACAGCATTTGTTGAAAAAAGAGATAAATGCTTTAAAAATAGATAGGAGGTAAGAATAAATGAATTTTGCATTAACTAGAGAACAAGAATTTGTAAAACAAATGGTTAGAGAGTTTGCTGAAAATGAAGTAAAACCAATAGCAGCAGAGATTGATGAAACTGAAAGATTCCCTATGGAAAATGTTCAAAAAATGGCTAAGCTTGGAATGATGGGAATACCATTTCCAAAGGAATATGGTGGAGCAGGTGGAGATGTATTATCCTACATCCTATCAGTAGAAGAATTATCAAAAGTTTGTGGATCAACAGGTGTTATTCTTTCAGCCCACACTTCATTATGTGCTTCATTAATATATGAACATGGTACAGAAGAACAAAAACAAAAGTATTTAGTTCCACTTGCAAAAGGTGAAAAAATAGGTGCTTTTGGTTTAACTGAACCAAATGCTGGTACAGATGCTGCTGGACAGCAGAGTATAGCTGTAGATATGGGAGACCATTATTTATTAAATGGTTCAAAAATATTCATCACTAATGGTGGAGCAGCAGATACTTTCGTAGTATTCGCTATGACTGATAGAAGCAAAGGTGTTAAAGGAATATCTGCATTCATACTTGAAAAAGGAATGCCAGGATTCTCAATTGGTAAAGTTGAAGATAAATTAGGAATTAGAGCATCATCAACAACAGAACTTATATTTGAAGATGTTAAAGTTCCAAAGGAAAACTTAATAGGAAAAGAAGGAAAAGGCTTTGGTATAGCAATGAAGACTCTTGATGGAGGAAGAATTGGTATAGCAGCTCAAGCTTTAGGAATAGCAGAAGGTGCTTTTGAAGAAGCTAAAAACTACATGAAAGAAAGAAAGCAGTTTGGAAAACAGCTTTACAAATTCCAGGGATTAGCTTGGATGATGGCTGATATGGAAGTTGCTATAGAATCAGCAAGACTTCTAGTATACAAAGCTGCTTGGAAGAAACAGAATAAGATGCCATACAGTGTAGAAGCAGCTATGGCAAAATTACACGCAGCTAACGTTGCTATGGACGTAACAACAAAAGCTGTACAGTTATTCGGTGGATATGGATATACTAAGGATTATCCAGTAGAGAGAATGATGAGAGACGCTAAGATTACTGAAATATACGAAGGAACTTCACAAGTTCAACAATTGGTTATTTCAGGAAACATATTTAAATAATAAGGAGGGTTCACGTAAATGAATATAGTTGTTTGTTTAAAACAAGTTCCAGATACTAACGAAGTAAAAATAGATCCAGTTACAGGAACTCTTATTAGAGAAGGTGTTCCATCCATAATTAACCCAGATGATAAAAATGCTTTAGAAGAAGCTTTAAGATTAAAAGATGAAAATGGTGCAAAGGTTACTGTAATAAGCATGGGACCTCCACAGGCTGAAGTTGCTTTAAGAGAATCTTTAGCTATGGGTGCTGATGAAGCTATATTAATATCAGACAGAGCATTCGCAGGAGCTGATACATTAGCAACATCAAGAGCATTAGCAGCAGCAATAGAAAAATTAGATTACGATATCGTATTTGCTGGAAGACAGGCTATTGACGGAGATACTGCTCAGGTTGGACCAGAAATAGCTGAACATTTAAATCTTCCTCAGATAACTTATGTTGAAGAAGTTAAAGCTGCAGGAGAAGAATTAGTAGTTAAGAGAGCATGGGAAGATGGTTATGAAAACATCAGAGTTAAAATGCCAGTTCTTTTAACAGCTATAAAAGAATTAAATGAGCCAAGATATATGCATGTAGGACATATCTTTGGAGCATTTGATAAAGAAGTAAAAGTTTGGAGTGCAGATTTCTTAGGAGTAGATAAATCCCTTCTTGGACTTGCTGGTTCACCAACAAAGGTTAAGAGATCAGCTACTAAGGAAGCTAAGGGCAAGGGAGAAATAATCAATCAACCTGCTAAAGAAGCAGCAGCACATGCAGTTGCAAAATTAAAGGAAAAACACTATATCTAATATAGGAGGGATTTGGAATGAATATAGCAGATTACAAAGGCGTATGGGTATTTGCTGAACAGAGAGACGGACAGTTACAAAAAGTTGCTTTAGAACTTTTAGGAAAAGGTAGAGAAATAGCAGATAAAATAGGAGTAGAGTTAACAGCTGTACTTCTTGGAGATAACATAGATGAAATTGCAAATGAATTAGTTGCATATGGTGCTGATAGAGTATTATACGCTCAGAGCCCATTATTAAAACACTATACAACTGATGCATATACAAAAGTTATTTGTGATTTAGCAAATGAAAGAAAGCCTGAAATAATTCTTGTTGGCGCTAGCTTTATTGGAAGAGATTTAGGACCAAGAGTAGCAGCAAGATTAAATACAGGACTTACAGCAGATTGTACATCACTTGATACAGAAGAAGGAACAAACCACCTTCTAATGACAAGACCAGCATTTGGTGGAAACTTAATGGCTACAATCATGTGTACAGAACATAGACCACAGATGTCAACTGTAAGACCAGGAGTTTTCGAAAAATTAGCTAAAGATACTTCAAGAAAAGGTGAAGTTGAAAAAGTAACTGCTAGCGTAGAAGCTTCAGACATCAGAACTAAAGTAGAAGATGTTGTAAAACTTGCTAAGAACATAGCAGATATCGGAGAAGCAGAAGTATTAGTATCCGGTGGTAGAGGAGTAGGAGCAAAAGAAAACTTCGAAATGTTAAAAGAATTAGCAGATTTAATGGGCGGTAGCTTAGCTGGATCAAGAGCTGCTATAGATAATGCTTGGTTAGATAAAGCTTATCAGGTAGGACAGACAGGAAAAACTGTTAGACCTAAAGTTTATATAGCTGTTGGTATTTCAGGAGCTATTCAGCACTTAGCTGGTATGCAGGATTCTGACTTTATAATAGCTATAAACAAAGATGAAAGCGCTCCAATCATGCAAGTTGCTGATCTTGGAATAGTAGGAGATTACAAGAAAGTAATTCCTGAATTAATAGCTCAAATAAAAGCTACTCAGAACTAATAGAAATTAAAAATACATGTTTGTACTATTAATTAGTGCAAACATGTATATTTTAATATAATTTATGTGCATTATATTAATGCAAAAATTATTATAAGGAGGGTTACATACAATGAAAAAGGTATGTGTACTTGGTGCAGGAACAATGGGAGCAGGAATAGCTCAGGCTTTTGCTGCAAAAGGATATGAAGTTGTTTTAAGAGACATTAAGGATGAATTTGTTGAAAGAGGATTAAATGGAATCAACAAGAGTTTATCAAAATTAGTTGCTAAGGGAAAAATGGCTCAAGAAGATATGGATAGCATACTTTCAAGATTAACAGGAACAGTAGACATGAACATGGCTGCTGACTGTGATTTAGTAGTTGAGGCTGCTGTTGAAAGAATGGATCTTAAGAGAGAAATATTTGCAGAATTAGATAGAATCTGTAAGCCAGAAACAATATTAGCTTCAAACACTTCCTCACTTTCAATAACTGAAATAGCTACTTCAACAAAGAGACCAGAGAAGGTTATAGGAATGCATTTCTTTAACCCAGCTCCAGTTATGAAGCTTGTTGAAATAATCAGAGGAATGGCTACTTCACAGGAAACTTTTGATGCTGTTAAAGAAGTATCAGTAGCAATTGGAAAGGATCCAGTAGAAGTTGCAGAAGCTCCAGGATTTGTTGTAAACAGAATATTAATACCAATGATCAATGAAGCAGTTGGTATTTATGCAGAAGGTATAGCTTCAGCTGAAGATATTGATAAGGCTATGATGCTTGGTGCTAATCACCCAATGGGACCTCTAGCTTTAGGAGATCTTATAGGATTAGATGTATGCCTTGCAATCATGGACGTATTATATAATGAAACTGGAGACTCAAAATACAGAGCTCATTCATTATTAAGAAAATATGTTAGAGCTGGTTGGTTAGGAAGAAAGAGTGGAAGAGGATTCCATAACTACGCAAAATAGTTTAAAAAAAGTCATTGGGGTATCCCAATGGCTTTTTTTCAAATAATAAATAAAATATAATAATGAATTCTGTATTTGTCATCTGTGCTCTGAAAAAAGTAGTTAAGGGTGGGGAATTACATGTTTTATGAAAAAGATAACTTTAAGTTAATAGATATGAATGATAAAAGCAACAATTTTAGAACTAGATATATGTTTGATAATATAGTAACTGTAAATAAAGAAATGATAAGAATCATTGACCAAGGAAAAAAAATTGCAAGTAGTAAATCTACTGTTCTTATAGAAGGGGAAAGTGGAACAGGAAAAGAAGTATTTGCTCAATCTATTCATAATTATAGTAGTAGAAAAGATAAACCATTTATTCCCATTAATTGTGGTGCTATTCCTAATAATTTAATTGAAAGCATTTTTTTTGGTTATGAAGAGGGAGCTTTTACTGGAGCTAAAAGAGGAGGGGCTATAGGTAAATTTGAAATGGCTGACGGAGGAACTATTTTTTTAGATGAAATAGGAGAATTGTCTTTATTTGCTCAAGTAAAGTTGCTGCGCATATTACAGGAAGAATATATAGTAAGAATTGGAGGGAATAGAGCAATACCTGTTGATGTGAGAATTATTGCAGCTACAAATAAAAATTTAAAGGAGGAAGTAAGAAAAAATAGATTTAGGGAGGATCTTTATTATAGGCTTAGAGTTATTCCTCTAACTATTCCACCATTAAGGCAAAGAAAAGATGATATTAATCCTTTAGTGGAACATTTTTTGAAGAAAAAATCATTAGAAATAAATAAACAAGTGCCTAAAATTAGGGAAGATTTACATAAAAAAATTTTAATATATGATTGGCCAGGAAATGTAAGGGAACTAGAAAATTATATTGAAAATCTTGTTAATTTTGATGGAGATAGTAGTTTTGATTTGGAAGAAGATAAGGTAGTAAAAGAAAGTAATCATCTAAATACATGTAGTGATTATTTATGTTCACTTGAAGAGTTGGAAAAAAGGGCAATAACATACTGTATGGATAGATTTGATAATAATGTATCAAGGGTTTCAAAGGTATTAGGTATTAGTAGAAATACTTTATATAACAAATTAAATAAATATAATATTAATAGGTAATTTAGAATAAAAAAATAATTTATATAGGGAAATAGTTAAATATGAAAATTTTAAATATGTTAAAAAAATGAACAGTGGTAGATTTTTTAACAATGTTATTTAGTATAGATGCTAAAATAGTTAACAGTTTAACAGAAAATAAATTCAGAACATTTTTAAATCATTGATAATTAAGGGATTTGTCAATGGCATGAATATTGCTTTAAATATAAATGTTAAAAAAATATCAAAGCATAGTATGAGAATGGGAGGAATGACAAATGAATAGATTTACTATTCCAAGAGATATTTATTATGGTAAGGGTTCTTTAGAAGTTTTAAAGAATATAAAGGGTAAAAAGGCTGTTATAGTAATAGGTGGAGGCTCTATGAAAAGATTTGGGTTCTTAGATAGAGTGGAAGCTTATCTAAAGGAAGCTGGAATAGAAACAAAATTAATTGAAGGAGTAGAACCAGATCCATCAGTAGAAACTGTAATGAATGGTGCACAAGTTATGAGAGAATTTGAGCCTGATTGGATTGTTTCAATAGGTGGAGGCTCTCCTATAGATGCAGCTAAAGCTATGTGGTTATTCTACGAACATCCAGAGTTTACTTTTAAGGAGGCTGCTGAAAAGGTATTAGCTTTACCTGAATTAAGAAATAAAGCAAAATTCATTGCTATACCATCTACTAGTGGTACAGCAACAGAAGTTACAGCTTTTGCTGTTATAACTAACTATAAAGAAGAAATAAAGTATCCTTTAGCCGACTTTAATTTAACACCAGATATTGCCATAGTAGATCCTGAATTAGCAGAAACTATGCCACAAAAGCTTACTGCTCATACTGGAATGGATGCGTTAACACATGCAATAGAAGCTTATGTAGCAGGATTAAGAACAAACTTTACAGACCCATTAGCTATGCAAGCTATTGCTATGGTAAAAGACTATCTTATAAAATCTTATGAAGGTGATAAAGAAGCTAGAGAAAGAATGCATGAAGCTCAATGTCTTGCAGGAATGGCATTCTCAAATGCATTACTTGGGATAACTCATAGTATGGCTCATAAAATAGGAGCTGTATTCCATATTCCTCATGGTTGTGCTAATGCTATTTTCTTACCTTATGTTATAGATTTCAATAAACAGGCATGCAAAGATAGATATGCAACTATTGCTAGATACTTAGGCTTAAGTGGAAGTACTGAGGACGAATTAGTAGATTCTTTAACTGATATGATTAAAGAATTAAATAAGGAATTAAACATACCATTAACATTAAAGGATTATGGCATAGATGAAAATGAATTTAAAGATAAGGTTAACTTTATGGCTCATAATGCAGTATTAGATGCATGTACTTCTTCAAATCCAAGAAAGATTAACGAAGAACAAATGGTTAAGATGTATACTTATGCATATTACGGCAAAAAAATAGATTTCTAAAATATTAAAAGTAATTAAATAGTTTAACTTATAGAAAACTCTCTTAATGTAGCACTTAAGAGAGTTTTCTGCAAGGTTTATAATATTTTTAATATTTAATTTAAATAAGGTTGATAATTTGCATATAATTTATATATAATTAGTATTGTATATCTTAAGCAGAAATATTTATAAGAAGATACGGAGGAATAAGAATGTATAAAATTTTAGAAAAAAGAATATTAGCTCCGAATATTTATTTAATGGATGTAGAAGTTCCTAGGGTAGCTAAATCAGCTCAGCCAGGACAATTTGTTATAGTAAGAGTTGATGACAAGAGTGAAAGAATTCCACTTACTATTTGTGATTATAACAAAGAAAAGGGAACAGTAACTATAGTATTTCAGGTAGTAGGATCTTCCACTATGAAAATGGCAAAGTTAGAAGTAGGAGAGTATTTTCAAGATTTTGCAGGACCATTAGGTCAGCCTTCAGAACTTGTACATGAAAGTGTAGAAGAATTAAAGAAGAAAAATATTGTATTTATAGCAGGAGGAGTAGGTACAGCACCAGTATATCCTCAAGTTAAATGGTTAAATTCTTTAGGAGTAAAGGTTGATGTAATAGTTGGAAGCAAGTCAAAAGAATTTCTAATTTTAGAAGAAGAAATGAAAAAAGAAGCAGGGAATTTATATATAACAACAGATGATGGTTCTTATGGAAATAAAGGATTAGTAACAGACATATTAAAGAACCTAGTAGAAAATGAAAATAAAAAATATGATCTAGTGGTAGCTATAGGCCCTATGATTATGATGAAGTTTGTAACAAAACTTACAAAGGAATATGGAATAAAAACAGTAGTAAGTTTAAATACTTTAATGGTAGATGGTACAGGAATGTGTGGTGCTTGCAGAGTAACTGTAGGAGGACATACTAAGTTTACATGTGTAGATGGACCAGAATTTGATGGTCATCTTGTAGATTTTGAAGAAGCTATAAGAAGACAAACAATGTACAAAACAGAAGAAGGAAAACAATTGTTAGAACAACAAGAAAGAGAAGAAGGACACGTGTGCCATGTGGGTCTTGGGGGTGAAGAATAATGGATAGAATGAAGAAGATACCTGTTAGAGAACAAAATGCAGATGAAAGAATAAAAAATTTTAATGAGGTATGCTTAGGATATTCAGAAGAGGAGGCAGTTAATGAGGCATCAAGATGCTTAAATTGTAAAAATCCGCTTTGTGTATCTGATTGTCCTGTTTCTATAAGTATACCTAGATTTATTCAATGCATTAAGGAAAAAGATTTTAAAAAGGCTGCAGAAATAATAAATGAAGCAAGCTCACTTCCAGCTATATGTGGAAGAGTATGTCCTCAAGAAACACAGTGTGAAGGAAAATGTGTGTTAGGTATTAAAGGAGAACCAGTAGCAATTGGAAAATTAGAGAGATTTATTGGTGACTGGTCAAGAGAAAATAATATAGATCTATCAGTAAAGTCTGAAAGAAAAAATAAAAAAATAGCTGTAATAGGAAGTGGTCCAGCAGGACTTTCATGTGCTGGAGACTTAGCTAAAATAGGTTATGATGTAACTATATTTGAAGCCCTACATGAACCAGGTGGAGTTTTAGTATATGGTATACCAGAGTTTAGGTTGCCTAAGGATACTGTAGTTAAACATGAAATAGAGAACGTAAAAAAATTAGGAGTAAAGATTGAAACAGATGTAATTATAGGGAAAACTGTAACTATAGATGAACTTATGCAGGAAGAAGGATTCAGTGCTGTATTTATTGGTTCTGGAGCAGGATTACCAAAGTTTATGGGAATACCAGGAGAAAACTACAATGGAGTTTTTTCAGCTAATGAGTTTTTAACTAGAAATAATTTAATGAAGGCATTTAGAAATGATTATGATACTCCAATAAAATCTGGAAAGAAAGTAGCTGTTGTTGGTGGCGGAAATGTGGCTATGGACGCAGCTAGAACTGCAAGAAGATTAGGATCAGAAGTTCATGTAGTATATAGAAGATCAGAAGAAGAACTTCCAGCAAGAAGAGAAGAAATTCATCATGCTAAAGAGGAAGGAATAATATTTGATCTTTTAACTAATCCTATAGAAATAATAGGAGATGAAAATGGTTGGGTTAAAGCCATGAAATGTATAAGAATGGAGCTAGGAGAACCAGACGCATCAGGGAGAAGAAGACCTGTAGAGGTAAAAGGATCAGAATTTATTATAGAAATAGATACAGTTATAATGTCTTTAGGTACTTCGCCAAATCCTCTTATAGCATCGACTACTAAAGGATTAGATGTAAATAAGTGGGGATGTATTTGTGCTAGTGATGAGACAGGAATAACCTCAAGAGAAGCTGTATTTGCAGGTGGTGATGCTGTAACAGGAGCAGCTACAGTTATTCTTGCCATGGAAGCTGGTAAAAAAGCAGCTAAGGCTATAGATGAATTATTAATGAATAAATAGGAACAATAATAAAAAGATTATAAAGCAAATTTTTTAGAGTATAGAGGGAAGAGCACAGAGTACAGATAAGGAGAATTTTTTTCCATTGATATTATGAAAAAAATTTTAAATTAAAGTTTTTTGTAGTGTTAAGGGAAGAAAAGACTCAATATCTGTTAGCTGTTCTCTGTAATCTGTACTCTTAAAAAATTGGAAACAATTTTTTAAAAGGAGTGATATTAAATGGATTTTGAATATGTTGAAGAATTAGTAGAAAATGATGTTAAAGCTGTTATAGTTAAAAATGTACAAAATTTTGAATTACCACATATATTTGAATGTGGTCAATGTTTTAGATGGAATAAACAAGAGAATGGAAATTATATTGGAGTTGCATTTGGAAAAGTTATAGAGATAGAGAAAAAAGATAGTGATGTAATAATATATAATACAGATAAAAAAGAATTTAGCCAGATATGGGTAAATTATTTTCATTTACATAGGGATTATTCAGAAATTAAAAGTATACTAAGTAGGGATAATTTATTAAAGAAATCTGTAGATTTTGGATATGGAATTAGATTATTGCAGCAAGATCCTTTTGAACTTATAGTATCATTTATAATATCAGCTAATAATAGAATACCTATGATAAAAAGGGCTATAGAAAATATAAGCAAAAAATGGGGAGAGGCAATATCATATAAGGGGAATATATATTATAGTTTTCCAACTATAGATAAGTTAAGTGAGGCAACTGAAGAAGAATTAGAGGAGTGTGGAACAGGATTTAGAGCTAAATACATAAAAGATACTGTAGAAAAAATACATAATAACATAAATCCTCAATCTGTTGAGTATAATGAACTATTTGATATAAATTGGATTAAGGTTCAAGATGATGATAAATGTCATACTTCTTTACAAAATTTTATGGGTATAGGACCTAAAGTAGCGGATTGTATTATGTTATTTTCTATGGGAAAATATTCAGCATTTCCAGTAGATGTTTGGGTGAAAAGGGCTATGCAACATTTTTATTTGGCACCAGATGTATCCTTAAAAAAGATACGGGATTTCGCAAGAAATAAATTTGGTGAACTATCAGGTTTTGCCCAACAATATTTATTTTATTATGCTAGAGAAAATCATATTATAGTATAAAAATATGTACTAAGGAAGTGGAATCGAAAGCTAGTTTCATATAATGTAGATAAATGCATAAATTTCTCTTAAAAAGGAATTAAAATATGTATTAATTTTTTTTGAGTTTCTGTTATAATAGTATATGTTAAGAAATTAACGAAGTTAGTCAACTGTACTAATACAAAAAGTAATGATTTTCAAAGTTGAATCACTTTTTTGAAAATTAGGAGGAATTAAAATAATGATAACATTTGAAACTCAATTAAAAAAGTTAAAGTATCTTGTATTAAAAGAAATAGCTAAAATGACTTTAGAAAATAGACTTAACAAAGAGGAATTAGAAAAAGTTCCTTTTGAAATAATACAGGGTGATAAAGCAGAATATAGATGCTGTGTTTACAAAGAAAGAGCTATAGTTTATGAAAGAGCTAAACTTGCTATGGGTTGCTTACCAAATGGACAAATGGCTGATGAATTTGTAAATGTAGAAGATGATGATCAAATTATATATGTAATTGACGCAGCATGTGACAAGTGCCCAATAAATAGATTTGTTGTTACAGAAGCTTGTAGAGGATGTATACAACATAAGTGTATGGAAGTATGTCCAGCAGGTGCCATAACAAGAGCAGCAGGCAGAGCTTATATAAATCATGAAACATGTAAAGAATGTGGATTATGTAAAGAAGTGTGTCCATACAATGCTGTAGCAGAAGTTATGAGACCTTGTAAAAGGGTATGTCCAACTGGAGCTTTAGAAATGAATCCTAAAGACAGTAAGGCTAGAATAAATAAAGAAGAATGTGTAAACTGTGGTGCTTGTATGGGTGCATGTCCTTTCGGAGCTATATCAGATAAGAGTTATATTGTAGATGTGACTCGTGCTTTAATGGGAAAGAAAAAGGTATATGCAGTAGTAGCACCTGCTATAACAGGACAATTTGGACCAAATGTATCTGTAGGACAAATAAAAGCAGCATTTAAAGAAGTAGGATTCCAAGATATGATCGAAGCTGCTTGTGGTGCTGATGCAGTAGCAGTTCATGAAGGAAATGAATTTATTGAAAGAATGGAAAAGGGAGACAAGTACATGACAAACTCCTGCTGTTCAGGGTTCTTAAGTTATATAGAGAAGAAATTCCCAGATCAGATTGAGAGAGCTTCAAGTACTGTATCACCAATGGTTGCAGTAGGAAGAATGATCAAGAAAATGGACAACGAGGCTGTAGTAGTATTTGTAGGCCCATGTACTGCTAAGAAGAATGAAATAAAAAGACCTAGTGTAAAAGATGCAGTAGATTATGTTATGACCTTTGAAGAAATAGTAGCTCTTATGGGAGCATATGATGTAGAAACTGAAAAATGCGAAGCACTAGAGATAAATGATGCTTCAGTTTTAGGAAGAGGCTTTGCTCAAGGTGGTGGAGTAATAGCTGCAATTCAAAATTATATGAAGAGCAAGGAAGTATCAATTGACTTTAAGCCAGTTAGAGTAAGTGGACCAGCTGAAATAAAGAGAGCAATGATTATGGCTAAGGTAGGAAGACTTTCAGGAAACTTTATAGAAGGTATGATGTGCGAAGGAGGCTGCATTGGTGGACCAGCTACTATGGTGCCTATTGTAAAATCAAGAGCACAATTAATGAAGTTTAGCAAAGAAGCTGCTACAAAAGATGTTGTGGATAATGAGAAATTAAAGAACTATGAAGGAATTAATTTAGAAAGATAAGTAATATAAAAAATTAATAAATAAAAGCCTTGCACAATGTAAGGCTTTTATTTATTTTATACTTATTATAAATTTATATATACGTTTTTAGAGATCGATTGTTGAAGAAAAATGTAAAAAAATACTTGAAAAGTTTTCAGAAATATTGTAATATTAGAGTAATACAAATGAATAAATTAAGGCAGAGATAAAAGAGCCGTTTTTAATATGAGTGAGATAGTATCAAAATTAATTTTTGATATTAAATTCAGTCTTATTAAGTGGCTCTATTTTTGTGCCTTAAAAAAACGTTTACAATGGTAGGACTAATTTAAATATTATATTAACAGATAAAAAGGAGGAATGAAAATGTCCAATTTTATGGCAGAATTTTTAGGAACAATGCTTTTGGTTTGGTTAGGTGATGGTGTAGTTGCATCAGTAGCACTTAATAAAAGCAAAGGTAAGGATGGTGGTTGGATAGTTGTAACACTTGCTTGGGGACTTGCAGTTGCTATTCCTGTATACATCTTTGGAGGGATTAGTGGAGCTCACTTGAATCCAGCAGTTACCATAGGAAATGCAGTAGTTGGTAATTTTGAATGGGCTCAAGTGCCTTCTTACATAGGAGCGCAAATGTTAGGGGGGATTGCAGGAGCTACATTAGTATGGTTAACTTATTTACCTCATTGGAAAGAAACAGAAGACAAAGCCACAAAGCTGGGTGTTTTCTGTACAGCACCAGCAATAAGAAATACTGGTGCAAACTTTCTAACAGAGTTCCTAGTAACTGGATTATTGGTTTTTGGATTAATGGGATTAGGACAAGCTAAAATGGTAGATGGAATTAGTGGATTAGTAGTTGGATTATTTATAGTGGTAATAGGACTTTCTCTTGGAGGACCTACAGGATATGCTATTAACCCAGCTAGAGATTTAGGACCACGTATAGCACACGCTATTTTACCTATAGCTGGTAAAGGGGATTCCGATTGGAAATATGCATGGATACCAGTAGTTGGACCAATACTTGGTGGAATAGTAGGAGCAGTAATTTTTAAGATGTTATTTTAAAAAACGTTTAAAGTTAAATCAATGTTAAATAACTACTCTTATAAATTATTACTATTTTTGTGAAAAAATTAGATCGTTAATAACTCTAAAATAATTGTGTAGGAGGAAACATTTTATGGAAAAGAAATATATAATGGCGTTAGACCAAGGCACTACAAGTTCAAGATGCATAATATTCGATAAAAAGGGTGAAATTGTAAGTGTAGCGCAAAAAGAGTTTAAACAAATATATCCTAAAGGGGGATGGGTAGAACATGACCCATTGGAGATATGGGGAAAACAAGCAGGAGTTGCAGGAGAGGCTCTTATGACAGCTAGGATTTCGCCAGAGCAAATTGCAGCAATTGGTATTACGAATCAAAGAGAAACCACAGTAGTTTGGGATAAGAAAACAGGAATGCCAGTATACAATGCTATAGTATGGCAATGTAGAAGAACTGCTTCAATGTGTGATGAATTAAGGCAAAAAGGAATAGATAAGAAAATAAGAGAAAAGACAGGCTTGGTTTTAGATGCATATTTTTCGGCTACAAAAATAAAGTGGATATTAGATAATGTTGAAGGCGCTAGAGAACAGGCTGAAAAAGGGGAACTGCTATTTGGAAATATGGATACATGGCTAATTTGGAACTTAACAAATGGAAAAGTACATGTAACAGATTATACCAATGCATCAAGAACCATGTTATATAATATACATGAGCTTAAATGGGATGAAGAACTTTTAAAAATTTTTGATATACCAAAATCAATGTTTCCAGAAGTAAAGCCTTCTAGTTGTGTTTATGGCGAAACGGATGAAGTTTTATTTGGAACATCTATTAAAATAGCTGGAGATGCAGGAGATCAGCAAGCTGCATTATTTGGACAAACTTGTTTCAAACCAGGTATGGCTAAAAACACATATGGTACTGGATGTTTCTTATTAATGAATACAGGGGAAAAGGCAGTTGATTCAAAGAACGGACTACTTACTACAATAGCGGTAGGAATTGATGGCAAGGTTGAATATGCTCTTGAAGGAAGTGTATTTATTGGAGGAGCAGTTATCCAATGGTTGAGAGATGAACTTAGAATGATAAAAAGTGCTGCAGAATCAGAAAGATATGCTACAGCAGTAGAAGATTCAAATGGGGTATATGTGGTACCTGCATTTGTTGGCATAGGTGCACCATATTGGGATCAATATGCAAGAGGAACAATAGTTGGTCTTACAAGAGGTGCTAAGAAAGAGCATATTATAAGGGCTGCTGTTGAATCAATGGCATATCAAACATATGATCTTCTGAAAGCTATGCAAGAAGATTCAGAAATACAACTTAAATCTTTAAAAGTAGATGGTGGAGCATGTGCAAATAATTTCTTGATGCAATTTCAGTCTGATATATTAGGAGTAAATGTAGATAGACCAGAGGTAATTGAGACTACAGCTCTTGGAGCAGCCTATTTAGCAGGACTTGCTGTAGGATATTGGAATGATAGAGAAGAATTAGCTCAAAATTGGGCCATATCAAAGACATTTGAAGCTTCGATGGAAGCAGATAAAAGAGAAAAATTAGTTGCAGGATGGCATAAAGCAGTAAATAGATCATTAGAATGGGAAGAAAAATAATATAAACAGAGTGCGATGGGAGTATTAGAGCGGATAGTCATCGGATAAATTCCTACAATAATAAATAAGGTGTTAAATATGAGCAAAAATTAAAAAATAGATTAACTGAGATTATAGGGACTTAATTTAAAGGGTAACATATACTCTTTAGATTGAGTGCCCTTTTTTATTAAAAAATGATTTTTGGGTTTTATGTCGAATTATATATATGTAAAAATATTTGTAGGAGAGGTATACTATTATTGTTAATAATAGTATTTTAAAAAATTAAAAGTAAATACTAATTACAATATTAATAGTTTTAAGGGTGAAAGACATTATGGAGAATTTTGCGAATAATATAAAATGTTTTTTAAAAAAAATTTACAAGTATTTATCACAATATAAGGGGCATATAGTTTTAAGTATATTTGGTCTGTTATTCATTTATATTGGCTATGAATATTATATAAAGTATTTCCCCACATTAAGGGATCCAAATAAAATAAAAGATGCCATAATGGCTTATGGTAAGTATAGTGTGCCTGCTTTTATTGTATTACAAATGATACAGGTTATAGTGTTTTTTATACCAGGGGAAATAATTCAAATAGCAGGAGGATATATTTTTGGAACTATTTATGGAAGTATAATATCTTTAGTAGGAATAACTCTAGGAGGTGTAGTGGTATATCTTATATCTAGGAGATATGGGAAGCCTTTTGTGCAAAAGATTATATCTAAAAAACAACTTAAGTTTTTTGATAAGATATTAAAATTTGGCAGCATAAATTATGTAGTATTTCTTCTTTATTTAATACCAGGTATACCTAAAGATGCTTTAGCTTATATATGTGGTATATCAGAGATTAATTTTAAGGATTTTGTAATCTATTCAACAGTAGGAAGAATACCGGGAATAGTTATGTCAGCTTATTTTGGAGCTAAAATAGGTTCAAGGAATATACCATTATTGGCTACTATAGCTATAGTTATGATAATGTTATTTGTAATTGGAGTATTTAAAGGAGAAAAGATTATAAGAAACTTGTCAAGAAAAGAAAAAAATAACGAAATATAAAGAACTCTAATTTAAATGTTAGGGTTCTTTTTATATATAATAGTAGATATTAAACTAAAAATTATTATAAATATATTAATTGCCATAGCACAATGAAGAAAAAATCTTTCAGGTAACATTTTTATTACTGGATCTTTGTTTATATCAAAAATCCAGTAGTTATTGTTAAAAAGAAGTTTATGAAATATGTTAAATGCATTATGAAAATTAATAAAGAAAATTATAATAAGTAATATAGGTATTAATAGTAATGTCCTACTTACATGTTTAAAAATTGAGAAGTCTTTAAATTTAATACAATAATATATTCCTATTAAAGAAATAAAACTAGTTATATAAAATAAATAATCTATTTTTGTGAAAAGAGTTTTTACTTCATAAAAGTGAATTTTCCCCTCGGGTGAAGAGGAAAGTGTAGGAATATTAAAATTTATATTATTTTTAGAGGTTATAAAATTTATAAGATAGTTATAATTTAATTTAATATCATTAGTGTTAAATCCAGAGTCTTCTGGAATGTTTAAATAATTAATATCAAAATAATAAAGTGGTTTAAGACTTACTGTTAATTTTATAGAAAGAATTATAAAAAATAATATAAAACTATTAATAAAAATAAATTTAAATGATAATTTTAATTTTTCCATAATGTTATAAGCTCCTTAGGAACAGCATTATGTGTTATTATGTACAAATATTATTAAAATATAATAGCTAATTGTATCTATAAATGAAAAAATATTTTATTATTATATAAAATAAAGAAAATCATAGCAATATAATAAGATAAGTAGGTATCTGCATATAAATGCACTTAATAGTTATTAAATAGCAAATATAGTATTCTTTTAAAGTTGATATTATAAATGCTATTATTTATTATAATAATTGTATTAGCACTCATAACTAATGAGTGCTAACAAAAAAGTTATTATTAATATACCATATATTTTAAAATATATTAAGGAGGGGTTTAAATGAAAGTTAGACCACTTGGAGACAGAGTTGTTATTAAAAGAATTGAGGTTGAAGAAACTACTAAAAGTGGAATAGTTATTCCAGGAGCAGCAAAGGAAAAGCCACAAGAAGCTGAAGTAGTAGCAGTAGGACCAGGCGGAATGATTAATGGAAAAGAAGTTAAAATGGAAGTTAAAGTAGGAGACAGAGTGTTATTCTCTAAATATGCAGGTAATGAAGTTAAAGTTGATGGAGCTGAATACACAATTTTAAAGCAGGACGATATATTAGCTGTATTAGAATAATTTAGATTAGAAAATATTAAATTTAAAAAGAATATAATACTGAGGAGGTATTTGATATGGCAAAGAGCTTATTATTCGGTGAAGAAGCAAGAAGATCTATGCAAAAAGGTGTTGACAAACTAGCTAACACAGTTAAAGTTACACTTGGACCTAAGGGAAGAAATGTTGTTTTAGATAAAAAATTTGGTGCACCACTTATTACTAATGATGGTGTTACTATAGCAAGAGAAATAGAATTGGAAGATGCATATGAAAATATGGGTGCTCAACTTGTAAAAGAAGTTGCTACAAAAACTAATGATGTAGCAGGAGATGGAACAACTACAGCTACATTATTAGCACAGGCTATAATAAGAGAAGGATTAAAGAACGTTACAGCTGGAGCAAATCCAATGCTAATTAGACGTGGTATCAAGATGGCTGTTGACAAAGCAGTAGAAGAAATAAAAAATGTTTCAAGACCAGTTGAAGGAAAAGAAGATATAGCAAGAGTTGCTGCTATTTCCGCTGCTGATGAAGAAATTGGTAAGCTTATAGCTGATGCTATGGAAAAAGTAGGTAACGAAGGAGTTATAACTGTAGAAGAATCAAGAAGTATGGGAACAGAATTAGATGTTGTTGAAGGTATGCAGTTTGACAGAGGATATTTAAGCCCATATATGGTTACTGATGCAGAAAAAATGGAAGCTATATTAGATGAGCCATATATATTAATTACAGATAAGAAAATATCAAATATTCAGGACTTACTACCAGTTCTTGAGAAAATCGTTCAGCAGGGAAGAAGATTATTAATCATAGCTGAAGACATAGAAGGAGAAGCATTAGCTACATTAGTTGTTAATAAATTAAGAGGAACATTTAATTGTGTAGCAGTTAAAGCTCCAGGATTTGGTGATAGAAGAAAAGAAATGCTTCAGGACATAGCAATTCTTACTGGTGCAGAAGTTATATCAGAAGAATTAGGAAGAGATTTAAAAGAAGTTACATTAGATATGCTTGGAGTAGCAGAATCTGTTAAGATAACAAAAGAAAACACTACTATAGTTAATGGTAGAGGATCTAAAGAAGAAATTCATGATAGAGTATCTCAGATAAAAGCTCAGATAGAAGAAACTACTTCAGATTTTGATAGAGAAAAATTACAGGAAAGACTTGCAAAACTTGCTGGTGGAGTAGCTGTAATTAAAGTAGGTGCTGCTACTGAAACTGAGTTAAAGGAAAGAAAATTAAGAATAGAAGATGCTTTAGCAGCTACAAAAGCAGCTGTTGAAGAAGGTATAGTTCCAGGTGGTGGAACAGCTTATGCAATGGTAATTCCAGAAGTTGAAAAATTAACTTCAGATGTTGCTGACATAAGAGTTGGTATAAACATCATAAGAAAAGCTCTTGAAGAACCAGTAAGACAGATAGCTTACAATGCAGGAGTAGAAGGTTCAGTTGTAATCGAAAAAGTAAGAAATAGCGAACCAGGTACAGGATATGATGCATTACATGATAAATATGTAAACATGATTAAAGTTGGTATAGTTGATCCAACTAAGGTTACAAGATCAGCACTACAGAACGCTGCATCTGTTTCATCAACATTCTTAACAACAGAAGCTGCTGTTGCTGATATTCCAGAAAAGAATAGTACTCCAATGCCAGGAGCACCAGGAATGGGAATGGACGGAATGTACTAAAAAAGTGTTACACACTTTTTAATTGACAGTTGACAGAGGACAATTGACAGTTAAGGAGGATTTTCTTCCACTACTCTACAGAAAATCTTTAATTTAAAAATTTTTCGTAATGTAATGGAGGAAAATTATCCTTATCTGTACTTTGTGCTCTGTTATCTGTACTCTTAAAAAAAGTGCAAAGCACTTTTTTTATTTTTACCACATATTTTTCAAGTCTACATTTGTTAATGATGTTAATATCTTTTCTTGAGCATCTGGATATAATTTTTCTAAGGAAATAAGTAAATTTTTCATTTCCTCCCTTGTTGTTTTTTCATCTTCGGGACATAAGTTTTTAATTATAGGAAAGTTATTATCTTTTACAAACTTTTCAATGAAATCTTCCCTAATCTTAACTAAGGGCCTTATAATGTTTATATCTTTATCTTTATAGTAAATATTAGGATGAAAAGTTCCTAGTTTGCCTACTTTTAAAACATTCATAAATAATGTTTCTATTACATCATCACTATTGTGTCCTAAAGCTAATTTATTAAAATTATTTTCTTTAGCTACTCTTATTAAAGCACCTTTTCTTAATTTTGAGCATAATGAACAGGGATTTTTTTCTTTTCTTTCATTGAATACTACATCTGCTATATTAGTTTTTTCTATTATTAATAGTATATTATTTTCATCACAAAATTGTTTTAAAGGGGAAAAATCCATACCTAAATCCATATCTATAGTAATACCAGTTAAAGTAAAATCTTTTATGGCTGTTAGTTGAATTAACCTTAATACAAATAATAGAAATACACTGTCTTTTCCACCAGATAATCCTACAGCTACTTTATCTTCTGGCTGTATCATTTTATAGGTTTCTATAGTATCTCTTACGTCTCTTAAAAACATTCTATTATATTTTCTTTCAAAAATTATCATAAATTAAAGTCCTCCTTTATCATAATAATTTTAAATATATAATATAATAATTAAGTTGTCTATCTACAATTAAAGATTAATAAGAAATTATTATAAAAAATTATAAAGTAACTTTGAAAATTAATTTGAATACCTATTGCAACAAATTATATTAAATGATAATATTTAACTGTTATAATTTAGAGAAGTTTTAAATATGAGGGGAACTGTGAAATACATATTCAACTTGGGCATCTAATATGTATGGAGTTAGTGATGCAACCCACCCTATGTTCATATATTTTTATGAATATAGGGTTTTTTATTTTTTAGAATATAAATTATTAAATAATTTTAAATAGGAGGTATAGTTAAAATGGACATTTTAATTATTGATGATTCTGTTTTTTCTCAAAGAATAATAGCTAACTTAATTGCAAAGCATTTAGATAATGTAAATACTTATTTTGCAAAAGATGGAGAAGAGGGACTAGAAAAATACAAAAGTATTAAACCAGACTATACATTTGTAGATTTATTGATGCCTAAATTAAATGGAGAAGAATTAATAAAATTAATAAATGAATATGACCTTGATGCAAAAATAATAGTGGTTTCAGCAGATGTTCAGAAAAGTATAAAGGAAGAAATAAATGCACATGGAGTAATAGAATTTATAAATAAGCCTTTTACTGAAGAAAAGGCAAAGACTATATGTGAAATAATAAGGAATGAAAAAAATGAGGGATAGAGCGTTAACAGAGGATATATTAAAAGAATTATTTAATATAAGTGTAGGAAAATCGGCAAGTATTCTCTCAGAAATAATTAATAAAAAAATATTGCTGACTGTACCTAATTTAAAGATTTATAATTTGAATGATAAAAAAATAGACATAGATGATTCACTTCCTAAAGCATTAAAGGGAACTATAATGGTATCTTCCATATGTTTCCGGAAAGAGTTAAAAGGAAAGGCAAGCTTAATTTTTCCAGCTGACAAAATGAGAACCTTCATAAATCTTTGTTTAAATGAAAACAATAAAAATGAATTTTCTGATATGGATTTTACGGATATAGACTTTGATGTTATAAAAGAGATAGGGAATATAACATTGAATTCAATTATTGGAGAGATAGGAAATTATTTAAACATAAAATTAAGTTATACCTTGCCAGAAGTAAGAGTATTTAATAAAAGGGACTTTAAATCAAGCATAGAGAGCAAAGATTATATCCATATATTAATGTTATATATAACCTTTAAAATAGACAGCTCAGAAATAGTAGGGGCTATAATAATTAATCTTACTTTGAGTTCATTAAACGATCTATTAAATAAAGTAGGAATGATAGAAGATGATTTCTGTGGATAGAATTTTATATCATATATTAGGCAATATAAATGAAGGAATAATAATATTGAACGAAGATTTAAAAATTCTATTTTGGAATGATCACATGAAACGTTTAACAAATATTAATGAAGAAGATGTACTAGATAATTGTATATATGATGTTATTCCGACTCTAAATAAAGGTTATGTTAAAAAATTAATGAATGGTGTAATTAATGAAGGAAGAAACATTTTCCTTTCAGCAGCTATGCATAAAAATATACTTAATAATAATAAAGATTTAAATTTAAAGATAAGTAAAATAGAGAGAGATAATCTAAATTTTATACTTATTGAGTTTATTGATGTAACTAATCAATTTTTACGTATTAAGCAATTAAAAAAATATATTGGTGAATTGTACTTTTTAAATAAAGAATTAAAAGACAAAGAAAAAACTATTAATAAATTAGCTTATTATGATGGAATAACAGGTTTAGCAAATAGAATGTTGTTTTATAAAATTGCAGATAAGCTTTATGCAAATGCACAAAGAAGCAATAAACTTTTAGGTTTAATGTTTATAGATGTAGACAAATTTAAAAGTATTAATGATACTTATGGACATATAAAAGGTGACGAAGTTATTGTTAATGTAGCTGATATATTAAAAGAATATACTAGAAAAGGTGACATTATTGCCAGATTTGGTGGAGATGAATTTTTAGTGTTACTACCATTTGTAAAAAGTTATGATGATTGTGAAGCTGTAGCTTCAAGAATTATTAATAGGGAAAATAAATTTTTAAGTTGTGGACAAGAAGAAATAAAAATATCCCTAAGTATAGGAATTAGTTTATTGAATTATGATGGAAATACTATTGATGAGCTGGTATTAAAGGCAGATAAAGCAATGTATATAGCAAAAAGTAAAGGCGGAGACACCTATTTCTCATTTTCAAACTGTAGTAATTAATTACAAGTTTGTAAATTTTTAAAGAATCCATTGAAATAATTTCCATTAGGTGATAATATTCCATTATAAACAGAATTTCTAGGAGTTTTACTCCTTAGAAGTTGTTATTCAGGGACGTAATCGTCCTTTACTCCCACTTTAAAGAGGATGGGATATTAGAGCAGGTAGTCATCGGATAAAAGTATAGCTTTTACTGTTAGGGGGACAAAGAAGTACATGCTTATTTTGGGCATCTTGTATGTATGGAGTTAATGATGCAACCCACCCTACATTCATAATTTTTTATGAATGTAGGGTTTTTTATTAGTGGTATACAGCATATACTGTAAAAATAGTTTTGTAATTAATATTATGAAAGGATGGGGGATTATGAAAAATAAGAAAAAAGGTTTCACTCTGGTAGAGCTTTTAGTGGTAATAGCAATAATAGCAATATTAGCAGCAATAATAGCACCAAATGCATTTAAAGCTATAGAAAAGAGCAAAGTAGCTACAGCAGAGTCAGACTACAAGGCAATAAAAACAGCGGCATTAAGTTATTACTCTGATATGGGAACATGGCCGAATGACAAGAATAAAGGTGGAGATCCTGGTTTTATGGAGAACAACAGTGATAAGGACAATAAAATTAACTGGAATGGACCATACTTGGAAAAATGGCCAACTAAAAACCCATGGGGAGGAGAGTATTATTTCATAGTTACAAAAGATTTAAACACCACTAATTTAAAATTAGAAAATGGTACTAAGGTGTTAAAGCTAAATAATGTTAACTCTAATGCAATTAATAGATTAGAGGCGGATTTAGATGGTGATAAGAATGGGAAAGAAGGGATAGTTAGGTATGATGCAAACAATATAGTATACCTAATAATTTCTGAACAGCAATAATTTAAGGAAATTATTTTTGAAGCATATATAATGGAGCATAAAATGTTTTTTAGTAAAGAGTAAATATTAAAGGTGAAATTTTTAAAGTGAGGGGGTAGTTCTATGATTAAGAAAGTAAAAAAAGGTTTCACTCTGGTAGAACTTTTAGTGGTAATAGCAATAATAGCAATATTAGCAGCAATAATAGCACCAAATGCATTTAAAGCTATAGAAAAGAGCAAAGTAGCTACAGCAGAGTCAGACTATAAGGCAATAAAAACAGCAGCACTTAGTTATTATGCAGATACAGGAGATTGGCCTAAAGGACAATCTAATAATGATCCAAATTTAGTAGATGAGCCAAGTGAGGAGAGTTTGAAAAAAGTATGGAATGGACCTTACTTAGAAAAATGGCCAACTAAAAATCCTTGGGGAGGAACTTACACATTCAAGAACAATGAAGATGGTAATGTTCCAGTGGAGGATGATAAAGACAAGAAAAATTATAAGTATATTGAATTAACTAAGGTTCCTACATCAGCAAGAGATAGACTTGAAGCAGATTTAGATGGAGGAAATGGTAATGAAGATACCGGTGTAGTTAGATACAAGGGAGATACAGTATACTTAATAATTTCTGAACAGTAATAAGAAAAGAGCATTAGAGCAGATAATGCTCTGATACTCTTTTTAAAAAATTTTAGTGGTGCTTATAAAGAATAACTTAAAAAGATAGATATCAAATTTTTAATGTGAAGAGGTATATTTATGGGTAAAAAGATTAAGAAAGGATTTACCTTGGTAGAGCTTTTGGTGGTAATAGCAATAATAGCAATACTGGCAGCAATAATAGCGCCAAATGCATTTAAGGCTATTGAAAAGAGTAAAGTAGCTACAATAGAGTCAGACTATAAAGCAATAAAGACAGCAACGTTGAGTTATTATGCAGATACAGGAAGGTGGCCAGATAATTCTGACAATAGAGGCTCAGATCCAGGACTTGTGAAAGAGCCTAAAGATGGAGTAGATGGATGGAATGGACCCTATATTGAAAAGTGGCCTAATAAAAACCCTTGGGGACAAAAGTATCTGTTTCTTAGTAATGTTACAAATGGAACAGGTGAGACTTGGATTAGAATGTATAACGTTCCTAAAAAAGCTGTAGACAGAATTAAGGCAGATTTAAATGGAGGGAATGAAATAGTCAGAGGCGATGAGAAATGTTTAGATTTAATAATTTCTGAACAATAAATTATTAAATCTACAAATTAAAAAATGATGGGGGAACAGGCATGGTTAAAAGAATAAAGAAAGGATTTACTTTAGTAGAGCTTTTAGTGGTAATAGCAATAATAGCAATACTAGCAGCAATAATAGCACCAAACGCATTTAAAGCTATAGAAAAGTCTAAAGTAAGCAGAACTTTAAGTGATATGAAAGCTTTTAAAACAGCAGCACTACAGTTTTATGCCGATGTAGGATTTTTTCCTGCTGATGTTAATCAAGGAACAGATCCGGGTTTTGGATGTACAAAAGGTGATTTAAAGAATATTAAATATATCGACAAGTCAATAGAAGATATGGGCTTTTCTAAGAATGATTATAAGGAAAAAATAAACTCAAATTGGAATGGACCGTATTTAGATTCTCCACTTTCCAAAGCTACAGCTTGGGGTGGAACATATGATTATGAAGCATGGGCATCTTCAAGTGATAATGCCAATGGAGCGGATGCAGGTATATATATCACTATTCATGGGGTAACAGAAAATGGTGCAAAACAATTGGTTAAGCAAAGTCCTTTTGAGGTTGTTAAAAGTGGCAATAATAATGAAGATGGAGTACAAAAAGATGATATAACTGATAAGAAAAAAGTTACATTAAAAATAGCAGACTGGCCCAATAAAAAGTAGTAATTTTCGAATGTTTTCAATATATGATATTTCACAATATAGGTAAGGAAAAGTTAAAATATAATAAAGGGCTGGTAGTATGTTTAAATTTAAAAAATGTAAAAAAGGATTTACCCTAGTAGAAGTAATAATAGCCATGGTATTGATTTCAGGTACTGTGGCTATTTTTTCAAAGGTGGCTTTTTCTGGGTTAAAAGCAGGTAATAGCAATAAGGAAAGTTTGCAAGGTACTATTATAGCTCAAAACTATTTAGAACAAATAAGAGCTGCTAGAGATAGAAAAGATATATTATTAGATGAGTACATTGATAGTTTACCTAAAGAAGAAATAAAAGATAATATAAAATATAGTATTTTAGTAACTAGTACAGAGATTGAGGAAAATGAAAAAGGCAAACTTGTAGAAATAATAGTAGAAGTAAAGCCTCAAAATGGCAATAGTATTGAAATTGGGATAAGACTCTTGTGGCAGAAAAATGATAAGAGTTTAAGTAGGTGAGGTACAAAATGAAGTTTAGATCTTTAAAAAAGAGAGGGGCTGCTTTACCGTTAGCTATATTTTTAGGAATACTTTTAGTATCTCTTAGTGCAGTGATTTTAACTACAGTAAATAATGAAATAAAAATAAATAAGGCTTCTCAAGAAAGAATAATTGCTAAGAATTTAGCAGAAGGGGCTGTTGAACATGGATTATATGAATATAATACTATGCTAATTAAAGATAAAGAAGTAAAAAGTTTTAAAGGAAGTAGTAGCATAAAGCAAATAGGAAGCTATAGTTACAGTTACAAAGCTCCAGTTAAAGGTGAAGAAAAAACAGGAGTATTTATAGGGGAAGGAAGTACAAGAAGAGGATCTAAATATAAAATAATAGCTAGTTTAGAAATAGAAAGCGGGAAAATTATACAGTGGAAAGAAGAAAAATAATGAGTGCCATTTAATATGGAGTAGACAAATATTTTTTGTATGTCATGAATAGATAGGGGTGAATAAGAGTGAGTGAATTAAAGAAAATGTTAAATAATAAAAAAGGATTTACCCTGGTAGAACTTATGATTTCTATAGTTATACTAACTTTTATAATTGGAACGGCATATTCTCTTATAAACTCCTCTTCTAGATTGGTTTTGAGACAAGTTAATACAACTAATGCTCAAAATGATATTAGAACAACAGTAGATTGGATTACTAGGGATTTGAAAGAATCTGTAAGTTTTAATAGACTTAATGAAGGAAATATACTCTATATTGTAGAAAAAGGAAATAGTACAGTAAAATATATAAAAGCTGAAACAGGAAAGATTTCAAATAATAAGATTTATAAAATTATAAGAAAAAGTGATAATGAAGAGTTTGTTATGCTAGAAAATATTCCTGAAGAAGGATTTAATATAGAAAATAAAAATAGTCTTTATCATGTAACTATTAAAATAAAGGATAAGTTAAACAATGATAAAATAATAGAATTTGATGTAAGTAGTAAAATCAATTCAGCTATTGCTGATAGACCAGGAGATGATGAAGGAGATGGAGATCCGAGTAAGCCTTATATAGATATAGATAACAATGGCAAGTTTGATGGAAGTGATTATAACATTGAATTTATTAATGGGGTTTATGATTGGAAAAAGGATGAGAAGTATGTAAAAGGAATTCTAGTTTTTCCTTCGGACTTTATTGTTAAGAGTAATTCAATAACTTGTATTGCAAGAGATGGTATTAGAGTAGATAAAGATGTTACATTAGAAGCTAGTAAAGATGGAAATATAAAGTTAATAACAAAGAATATAATAATGAATAACACAATAATAAGTACTGATACACAAGGAAATAAATCAGGAGGCATAGATATTCAGGCTAATGGAACAGTAAGTTTTAATTATGCTCAGTTAAAGGTTAAAGGAAAAGGAAGTAACAGGGCTGAAGGAAACATAAATATAAGTGCAAAGGGCAGTATTGAAGGAAATTATTCTAACATAATATGTAATAGTGCAGGAAGTGGAAGTAGAGAAATAAATATTCTTTCTAATGGTAGTATTATATTAGCTTATTGTAAGCTACAATCTAACTCTAATGGTAATGCAAGTTCAACAATAGATATAACAGCTAGTGGAAATGTGAATTGTAGTTTTTCAAATTTATCTGCTAATAGAAATGGAAATAGTAACTCTAATATAAAAATATCATCTGTTGGAGGTACTGATAAGAGTTTTGTTAATGAGGAAGGTAATGGGACAATAATCATAAAATAAATTTTAAAATATGAAAGGAGGATTATCTTATGGTCAAACCACGAAAAAGACTAGGAGAACTACTTATAGATTCAGGTCTTATAACTGAAGTGATATTGAAAAAAGCCTTAGATATACAAAAAGAAACAGGAGAAAAATTAGGAGAACTTCTTGTAACAAAGGGTTTTGCAACAAATGAACAAATAGTAGAAGCTATAAGAAAGCAATTAGGAATAGATTATATAGACTTAGATAAGGTAAGCATAAGACAAGAGGTAATAGATATAATACCAGAGGTAATGGCTAGAAAGCATGAACTATTACCTATAGATATT
Organism: Clostridium lundense DSM 17049; assembly: GCF_000619945.1. Classification (GTDB taxonomy): domain Bacteria; phylum Bacillota; class Clostridia; order Clostridiales; family Clostridiaceae; genus Clostridium_AO; species Clostridium_AO lundense. Next base: position 31,216 of record NZ_KK211043.1, read on the forward strand.
ATAAATGGTAGGTTATTAGTTGTTATGAGTGATCCTCTAAATTATTTTGCTATAGAGGAAATTAGGGTAGCTACAGAATATGCGGTAAAAACAGCTATATCATTAAGAAATTCTATTCTTGAAAATATAGAAAAATATTATGGAAAAAGCAAGGCAGAAAAAGCAGCAGAAAACTATGGAAAAATTTATGGATATAGAAAATCAAACAATGAACCTATAGAAGAATATGAAAATAGTTCCTCTGCTCCTACAATTAAATTCATTAACACTATAATCGATAATGCTATATTAAATAATGCTTCAGATATTCATATAGAGCCATATGAAGGAGAAATGAGAGTAAGATATAGGATCGATGGTGTGCTAAGAGAGATAATGAAAGTTGATATAGGCATGTTAGAGGCGGTAGTAAGTAGAATAAAAATAATGTCAGACCTTAATATTGCAGAAAAAAGAATACCTCAAGATGGAAGAATTAACTTTAAATCTAAGCAAAACAATATTGATTTAAGAATATCTATAGTGCCTACTATTTTAGGGGAAAAAGTAGTTATGAGGATTCTTGATAAGAGTAACTTTTCATTAGATTTAGAAAGGGTTGGGTTAGATTCAGATGAACTAGACAAACTAAAAAATATAATAAGCAAGCCATATGGCATAATACTTGTGTGTGGGCCAACAGGAAGTGGAAAGACCACAACTTTGTATACTATATTAAATAGATTAAATGATAATGATAAGAACATTGTTACTATAGAAGATCCAGTAGAATACAATTTAAAAGGAATAAATCAAATGCAGGTAAATAATAAAATTGGATTTACTTTTGCATCAGGACTTAGAAGTATACTTAGACAGGACCCAAACATAATACTTGTAGGTGAAATAAGGGATAATGAGACCGCGGAAATATCCATAAGATCCGCTTTAACAGGTCATTTAGTTCTATCAACAATACATACCAATAATGCTGCTGGGGTAGTAACCAGATTACAAGATATGAAAATGGAACCTTTTTTAATTTCATCTACAGTTATAGGGATAATATCACAAAGGTTGGTTAGAAAAATTTGTCCTAATTGTAGTGAAGAGTATATTAGTGGTTCAAAGGAAATGAGATTATTAGGTATTAATGAAAAAGTAAAACTTAAAAGGGCCAAAGGGTGCAGCATTTGTAGTGGAACAGGCTATAAAGGAAGAACAGGTATTTTTGAAGTAATTGAAATAAACAAAGAGATAAAAGAATTAATTGACTACAAAAGAGGAGAAGGAGCTATTGAAAAAGAGGCACAAAAGAATGGTACAGTACTTCTAAGGGAAGCTTGTATAAGAAAGGTTTTAGCAGGAGTAACTACTGTTGAAGAGATGCTTAGAGTAACCTATGGATATTAGAAGGTAATAATTATGATAAGATTTGTTTATAAAGCTACTGATAACAATTTTAATATAATAAAGGGTTGTATAGAAGAAAAATCTATGGAGTCTGCTATAGAAGAAATTAAATTAAAGGGCCTAAAAATTATATATATAAAAAAGAAGAAAGGTCTAAGTGAAATAAAAATTGGCAGAACTACACTTAAGGATGAACTTATAAGTTCTTTTTGCGGTCAAATGGCAGTAATAATAAATACTGGGGTAAGTATTTTAAAAGGGCTTGAAATAATTGAAGAACAAGACAAAAAATTAAAAAAGGCTGCGGAGGCTGTTATTATAGGAGTAAGAAAAGGAGAAACATTGGGAGATTCTATGAGAAATTCAGGATTCTTTCCTAATATCTTAACGGATATGGTGTCTTCTGGTGAATTAAGTGGTAATACAGATGAGATACTTACTAATATGGAAAGCTATTATCAAAAGGAAGCCACTATGAAAAGTAAAGTAAAAAGTGCAGCTATATATCCGTCTATTCTTTTAATATTAACTGTTGCAATGATGCTGTTTTTTAATTTCTTTATTCTTGGGAAGATAAGTGAAATATTTGAAGGAAATAGTGATTTACCTGTAGTCACAATATTTTTAATTAAATTTATGAATTATATAAATAATAATTTTTTATTATTTATAGGAGAAATAATAATTTTCATAATGGTTTTAAAATACATTTTTAAAATTCCTCATGTAAAATTATATTTAGATAGGGTAGTTTTAAAAATTCCTGTAATAGGGGAGTTAAAGAGGAATATAATCACTGATAGATTTTCTAGAAGTATGGCTATATTTACAAAATCAGCAGTTCCTATAATTAATTCATTAGAAAATATACAGCTCATAGTTGGTAATAGTTTTGTTTCTAAAAAGGTAGAGAATGCTAAAAAAGAAATCGTAAATGGGGCTAAAATAGCGGATTCCTTTGAAAAAGAAATGATATTTGATCCAATTACTATTCAAATGATACGAATAGGGGAGGAAACAGGAAAGCTAGAGAGTATGTTTTTTAAATTAACTGATATATATGATAAAAAAGTGGACAATGGTATTAATAAGGTAATGTCTCTAGTAGAACCTGCATTCACATTAATTATTGGTTTTTTGGTGGGTATTGTAATAATCGGAATAGCTTTGCCTATATTTCAAATGTCAAATAATATTAAGTAGATAATAAACTCTTATAATGGGGGAATTTAATTTGCTAGCAAAAAATAAGATAGTATTTAGATTTAATGAAGGGTCTATAGATATTGTGTTATTACAGTATAAACTTGGAAAATCTATAATAAAAAAAGTAAAAACTATTACAAATGAGAGTTTGAAAAATAATCATTTTAGTACTGAAGAAAATATAAATTTTACTAAAGTATTTTTAAAGAAAAATAAAATGATAAATAAAAAAGCTATAGCAATTATAGCTCTTGATGGAGTAATTACAAGATTAGTAGAAATACCTTTTATGAAAAAAAAGGATATTGAAAGTTTCATTAAGAATAATATAGATGAGTATTTTACAGTAAATATGAATGAGTATTATTATGATTATAAAATAGCTCAGATGGAAAAGGATAAGGTAAAGAAATTTCATATACTTTTAATAGTTATTCCAAAAGCAAAATTAAATAATATATCATTTTTTATGAAGAATTCAGGGATTAATATAGAAAGAATAACTATTTATCCAGATTGTATAGGGGATTTATTTAATTTAAGAGAAGATGAAAATGTAGCTGTAATAGATTTTATCAGAGGAAGAACTAACGTAACTATATTAGAGGGAAATAGGATATTTCTTCATTCTAATTTTCCTATGGAAATGTTAGATAATGTAGAAGAAAGTTATGAAGAAAGTTATGAAGAGTTATTGGATAATATAGGATATTTTTTAAATTTTTATTCTACAAGACATTTTGGTAATAAATTAGATAAAATTTATTTATTAGGACAAGCTTTTTATAAAGAAAGTTTCATAAGCACGTTAAATGAACAGTTTAATATATTTATTGAACAAGGCATTACAGATATTGTGAAGAATACTGCTATTTGTGATGATGTAGATATGAGTATAAATGAATATGGAGATGTATTAGGATGTAATTTAAGACTTAAAGAGATTTATAATAAAACCATAAATTTTAATAATGTTATAGAATCCGATGTAAGTAAAAGAAAAGAAAGAAATATAATTACTAATATGATTATATTTTTTTCAATAATTACAATAGCTTGGATATCTGTAGCACAGTATTATATAAATAATGAATTACCTAAGTATAATACTACTAATTTAGATAAAGAAATCAAGAGATTAGAAAAGGTTAATAAAGAATATGATTCTTTACAGAGCAGAAAGTCAGAATATGAAAAGAAGGAAAAGGCTATTGATATTATAAATAAGGATGAGTTTAAATACACTTATTATCTTCAGGAATTAAAAAAAGGATTGCCTTCAAATGTATTAGTAAGTGATGTGTATGTAGATAAAGAAAAGGTAGATATAACAGTAAATATAAATAATAGTACATTAGATAAGGTAAAGCTAGTTATAGCAATAAATAATATAGGAATCTTTGAACATATTGAACTAGACTCCATTAAACTAGATAATAGTGAGAATGAAGCAAAGTTTACATTAAAAATTAAAGATCCTTTATAAAGGTGTGATTCTTATGAACAAAGAAAAAAAGTTAAAAATATTTTTAGTAATATTAATTTTTTTACTTATTAATTATGTTACATATAGGTGTTTTTTCTTTTCTAGATATAATAATTTGTTAGCACAAAAAGAAGAGTTCACACAAAAAGAGGACAAGATAAAAAAATTAAAATTAACAGAGAAGAAAATAAAAGAGATAAAAAAAGAGAATGAAAAGCTAAAAAAAGATATAGAATTAATGAATAAACTTACATCTAACCAAATAGATACGCCTCAATTAATATATGATTTTTATTATTCATGTATTAAGTATGGTATAAACGGAGAAGAAATGAAGTTCGATCTATTTACATTAGATAATAAGTATGAGAAGGATGGAAAAGATGAAAAACAAGAGAAAAATAAAGCAGAAGATAAAAATAAGAAGAGTGTAAACAGTTCAAAAGAAAAAGATAATTCTTCTGAGATAAATTATATATCTGATGATATTGTTAGATTATCACTAACCTTAAAAGTAAGCGGTAATAAATATAAGATAGAGAAATATATAAATAATTTAAATGGTATTACTGAAAGAAAGCTGAATGTAAAAAGTGTAAGGCTTTTTTCAAAGATAGAAGAAGAAAGCAAAAGGGAAGATGAATTGATAATCAATAATAATTTAGAAAACAAGGAAGATATAAATTTCAATAATGGGGGGAATAAGGATAAAGAGGATTTTGAGGAAAATAATAATTCATTAAAAAAAGATAGTTTTATTTTAGTAAAGGACGAGGTAATATCATGTGAAATAGTATTTTATCAGTATATAAGGGTAAGTGAAGAAAACTATGATTCTATTAAAAATTATAGCTTTTATAATAAAAAAATAGGGTTTAGATCTATAGGAGATATGTTTGGAAGTAAAAAAAGGAGTAGATAATATGGGAAACTATTTAGTAATTTATTATGTTTTTTCTTTTATAATGGGGAGTATAATAGGTAGTTTCTTAAATGTATGTATATATAGAATACCTAGAGAGGAGAGTTTAGCATATCCCTCTTCTCATTGCCCAAAGTGTAATAATAAATTGAAATGGAGAGATTTGATTCCAATAATAAGTTATATGTTTCTAAAAGGTAAGTGTAGATATTGTAAAGAAAAAATAGGAGTTAGGTATCCTTTGATTGAGCTTTTTACAGGAATAGTATATTTAATAGTGGCCATTGAATATGGGGTCTCATTAAACTATTTAAAATATGTAACATTACTTTCTATATTAATTGTTATTAGTTTCATCGATATGCAGACAATGGATGTATACTTTAGCATTACAGTAACAGGTGTTATTTTTGGATTGATTTTTTTAGTTACACAAGGTATCTTGCAAAATTATATTTTAAAAGATTATATATATTATATTTTAGGAGGCATAGTTCCTGCAGGAATAATATCATTAATAATATTATTAACAGGAGGTATGGGCTGGGGAGATGTAGAGATATGCTTTATTTCAGGTATATTTCTTGGATTAAAAAGGTCTCTTCTTATGTTTTTATTATCATTTATAATAGGAACCGTAATTTCTCTAGGGCTTATTTTGTGTGAAAAAAAGACAAGAAAGGATCCTATTCCTTTTGGTCCATTTATTGCATTAGGAACATTATGCACATTAATCTTTGGAGATAATATATTATTATGGTATTTAAGTTTTATATAAAAAATTAAAAGTTTTGCATAAAATGATTGACAAACTTCAAAATTACAAATAAAATAATGTAAACAAGTTGTTTAATAATGTATATTCTACTCATATATTCCCTGAATATGGCAGGGAGTATCTACCGGGAGCCGTAAATTCCCGACTATGGGTGAAATTTGAGTCTGCCTATGTAGACATGCTAATTTCACTTATGGTTATAAGAAAAATCAGCATGTTTTTTTTCATATAGGTAAATATAAATATAGTGTTAAATTATAATAAAGGAGTGGACACAATGGCAATCATATTAAAAAAGGGTTATACTTTTGATGACGTTTTACTTATGCCTAACAAATCTGAAATATTACCTAAAGATGCAAGTTTAGCTACAAATTTAACTAAAAAAATAAAATTAAATATACCGCTAATGAGTGCAGGTATGGATACCGTTACTGAATCAAAGATGGCTATTGCTATAGCAAGAGAAGGTGGCATTGGTATAATACATAAAAATATGACTATAGAACAGCAGGCAGCTGAAGTTGATAGAGTAAAAAGACAAGAAAATGGAGTAATTACAGATCCATTCTTTTTAGCACCAGAAAATACTATACAAGATGCTTTAGACTTAATGAGCAGATATAGAATTTCCGGAATTCCAGTAACAGTAGATGGCAAATTAGTTGGCATAATAACTAATAGGGATATAGTATTTGAAACAGATTATTCTAAAAAGATTTCCGAGGTTATGACAAAAGAAAATTTAATAACTGCCCCAGAAAATACTACTATAGATGAAGCTAAAGAAATATTAATGAAACATAAGATAGAAAAACTTCCATTAGTAGATGCGGATAATAATTTAAGAGGACTTATTACTATAAAAGATATAGAAAAAGTAAGAAAATTCCCTAATAGTGCTAAGGATGAAAAAGGAAGACTTTTATGTGGTGCGGCTGTAGGTATAACAAAGGATATGTTAGAAAGAGTAAAAGCTTTAGTAGATGCTAATGTAGATGTAATAACTCTTGATACTGCTCATGGTCATTCTCAAGGAGTATTAAATGGAGTGAAAATAATAAAAGAAAAATATCCTGAACTTCAAATTATTGCAGGAAATGTTGCAACAGCTGAAGCTACAAGAGATTTAATTCTTGCAGGAGCTGATTGTGTAAAGGTAGGTATAGGACCAGGTTCTATTTGTACTACTAGAGTTGTAGCAGGAGTAGGAGTACCTCAATTAACTGCAGTTATGGATTGTGTAGAAGAAGCTAATAAATATGGAGTTCCTATTATAGCAGATGGTGGACTTAAATATTCAGGAGATATAGTGAAGGCTTTAGCAGCTGGTGCTAAGATTTGTATGTTAGGTTCAATGTTTGCAGGTTGTGAAGAATCACCAGGAGAAACAGAAATATATCAGGGAAGAAGCTACAAGGTATATAGAGGAATGGGTTCATTAGCGGCTATGGCTTGTGGTAGTAGAGATAGATATTTCCAAGAAGAAGGCAAAAAGTTAGTACCAGAAGGAGTAGAAGGAAGAGTACCATATAAAGGACTTGTTTCAGAGACTATATTCCAATTAATTGGTGGAATACGTTCAGGTATGGGATATTTGGGAGCTAAAACTTTAGAAGATCTATATAAAACAGCAAGATTTGTTGAACAAACATCATCAGGACTTAGAGAAAGTCATCCACATGACATATCAATAACAAAAGAAGCACCAAACTATAGTGTTAATCAATAATTTGGAGGTTAATTATGGAAAGAGAATTAGTTCTTGTAGTTGATTTCGGAGGACAATACAATCAGCTTATAGCTAGACGTGTTAGAGAAAATAATGTTTACTGTGAAATAATCCCATATAATTATACAATAGAACAAATAAAAGAAAAAAATCCTAAGGGAATAATTTTTACAGGTGGACCTAACAGTGTTTATGGAGATAATACTCCAAAAGTAGATAAAGAAATATTTAATTTGGGAATTCCTGTGCTTGGTATATGTTATGGACAACAGTTAACTTCATATACTTTAGGTGGAAAAGTTCAAAGTGCGGAAATTAGAGAATATGGAAAAACTGACGTTAAATTAGATAATACTTGTCTTTTATTTAATGAAATTGAAGAAAGCGGAGTATGCTGGATGAGTCATACAGACTTTGTATCAGAAGCTCCAGAGGGTTTTAAAATAGTAGGAACAACTTCACAGTGTCCAGTAGCAGCTATGGCTAATGAAGAAAAGAAAATATATGGTGTACAGTTCCATCCAGAAGTTGAACACACTCCTTTTGGTAGAAAAATGTTATCAAACTTCTTATTTAGAGTATGCGGATTAAAGGGAGATTGGTCAATGACTTCCTTCGCAGAAGAAAAAATAGCTAAGATAAAAGAATTAGTTGGAGATAAGAAGGTAATTTGTGCACTTTCAGGTGGAGTTGATTCATCTGTTGCAGCTGTACTTGTACACAAAGCTATTGGAAAACAGTTAACTTGCATATTTGTTGATCATGGCTTACTTAGAAAAGATGAAGGAGATCAGGTAGAAAGAGTATTTAAACAGCAGTTTGATATGAACTTAATAAGAGTAAATGCTCAAGATAGATTCTTAGGTAAACTAAAGGGTGTATCTGATCCTGAAAGAAAGAGAAAAATTATAGGTGAAGAATTTATAAGGGTATTTGAAGAAGAAGCTAACAAACTAGGAGAAATACATTTCTTAGTTCAAGGAACTATATATGCAGACGTAGTTGAAAGTGGAACTAATACTTCAGCTACTATAAAGAGTCATCACAATGTAGGAGGACTTCCAGAAGACCTACAATTTAAACTTATAGAGCCTTTAAGAGAATTATTTAAAGATGAAGTTAGAGCTGTTGGAGAAGAGCTTGGAATACCTCATAAATTAGTATGGAGACAGCCTTTCCCAGGACCAGGTCTTGCTATAAGAGTTTTAGGTGAAGTTACGGAAGAAAAATTAGAAATAGTAAGAGAAGCAGATGCTATATTCAGAGAAGAAGTAGCTAATGCAGGTCTTGAAGAAAAGATATGGCAGTACTTTGCTTGTCTTCCAAACATTCAATCTGTAGGAGTTATGGGAGATGAAAGAACATATTGTCATACAATAGCTTTAAGAGCAGTAACATCTTCAGATGGAATGACTTCAGATTGGGCAAGAATACCTTATGAAGTATTAGATAAAGTTTCAAGAAGAATTGTAAATGAAGTTAAATTAGTTAACAGAATTGTTTACGACGTAACTTCAAAACCACCTGCTACTATCGAGTGGGAATAGGATATATAAAGTTCGCAAGCCTTATGAAATAAGGGTTTGCGGACTTTTCTTTTATGCTGTGATTCTAATTTGATTCTACTTTAATTTTTCAAGGGCATCTACTACTTTATTTTGCTTATTAGGATACAAATGAGAGTATGTATTTAATGTAGTTTCTATCTTTTCATGGCCTAACCGTTCAGCTATTAATAAAGGTGTGAAGCCAAGCTCAACCAATAAGGAGGCATGGCTATGCCTCAAATCATGGAGCCTGATTCTTTTGACGTTGGCTTTTTTACAACCTCTATCCATTTCATGATGCAAGAAGTACTTAGTGAAGGGGAATATCCTATCATTAGGCTTAACATCATAGAGGGTGTTAGTATAGCTCTTCAAATCTTCACATAAGAAATCTGTTATTGGTATAACTCTATTGCTCTTTGGTGTTTTAGGAGCTGTTACTACATCCTCTTTTCCCAATCTTTGTATAGATTTATTAATAGTTATAGTCTTGTTATCAAAATCTATATCAGCTAGAGTAAGAGCCATTAATTCTCCAATCCTCATGCCTGTCCAATATAAAGTTTCAAAAGCTATTTTTGATTGAGGCTTGTCTTCGACACACTCTATAAATTTCATATATTCATCCTTTGTCCAAAACAACATCTCTTCAGCATTTTTCTTACCCATACTGCCGGCTTTATGACAAGGATTCTCTTTTAAATCATAGTACTTAACAGCATAATTAAATATAGCAACTAACTGATTGTTAATTGCTTTAAGGTAGGTTTCAGAATAGTCCTTTTCATCCTTCATCAACTTATTTTGCCACTTTCTTATATGTGTAGCCTTTATTGTATTTATAGGCATGTTTTTAAAGTAAGGAAGGATCTTTAACTCTATCATATATTTCTTATTAGCTATAGTAGATTTCCTAAGCCTATTCTCCATATCTTCAAAATATAATTCCACTAAAGACCCGAAGGACATATCCGGATTGGCTTGCTGTTTACTCAGAAACTCTCTTTCCCACTCTAATGCTTCTCCCTTTTTTTTAAAACCTCTTTTAAGTTTCTTCTTCTTTTCACCTGTCCAAGTAGTGTAATAAAACTGTACATACCAGGTGCCTTGTTTTTCATCTTTATAAGCAGGAATAATAATCACCCCCATAAATAGCAGGATAATAATATTATTGATATTTTTTTATTATTTCCATCAACATGAATCGCATATAGGACTTAAAATGCTCACGTAAATTTTCAAAATCATGAATAGGAACTTTTACAGTAGTATTATTATATGTTATTAAATAACATGTTTCTTTTATATCACAATTAGCGCAATATCTTTCTGTGTCATTAAGTTTGCAGCTAATAACTTCTGGGTTATCTTCTTTAATGCAATTAATCTCTTCTAAATTACAGCCAAGTAATTTTAGTTCTTCTTTAAATAATCTTAATTCATCTAACTGTTTTTGAAGTTTATCATATCCAAGCAGATAGGTAACAGTTGTATCTAAAGTTTCTGCAATCTTTTCTACAATACTATGAGGTATTTCCACATCTCCGCTTTCATATTTTTGTATTGAACTAAGTGATTTATCTAATATGTTGGCTAATTGAGTTTGGGTAATATTTTTGCTTTTTCTTTTTTCTTTTATGCGGCTGCCTATGGTTTCTTTATTCATTCTTCTCACCACCTTCTTAAAATAATATATCATTATGCGTAATTAAATTCAATAAAAAATATAAAAAAATATTTACAAGTGTAATTTAATTATATATAATTTAATTAAGTTAATATTAATTTAAAAAATAATAATACGTATTTTAATTATGTATACAAGAGGTGATTACATGAGAATTGATAACAAAAAAATTGAAATTGCTATGGCTAAAGCATGCCTTAGTGTAAATGAACTGTCAAAGCAGTCAGGAGTTAACATCGTTACGTTAACTAAATTAAGAAAGGGTAATCAGGAATTAATGCCTAAAACAGTGGGAAAGCTTTCGAAAGCACTAGGCGTTCCAGTAGAAGAACTTATTCAAAAATAAACTTGAAACATATTGATATTTAAAAGTATCAATTTGGGTAATACGTATTAGGAGGCATGAGGAAAATGAGCTATTTAACAGTTACAGATGTTAGAAGGATTTTAGGAATAAGCGCATCAAAAGCATATGTGATAATTAGACAGCTTAATAATGAATTGAAGGAAAAAGGATATATTGTTGTTGCTGGAAAGGTACCTAAAAAGTATTTTATGGAAAAGTATTATTGTGATGTAGATGAATTAAAACAACAACTGAAAGCTATGTAATCATAGAGAGCAAATAGCTTTCTTAGATGTCAAATCCGACATGTAGTTTAATGGAATTATATTTACATAGAGAGGATGGTAGCAATGTTAATTAAGACAGGTAAGGACAGATTTGAAAATTTAGATTATGATTTTGCAGAAAAAAACCAAGGCATTATGAATTCAGACAACTATAAAGACTTATTTAATTTTGATGCATCTTATGATAGTGATTCAGATAAAGTTTCTGAGTTTATGGATAAATTAATAAAATTTATAAGAGCTGAGAAATCAGATTGGGGTAATAAGGAGATTTATTTAAGTTTTGATGATATAGAATATCTGGTTACCAGTGCAAAGATTTTGCATGATAGATATGCTGCTGGGCGATTTTAGTTAAGCTGATACATTTAATTTTTATAAGCGTGTATGGATTAAAGGCTCTTTTGCAATTTTGCAGAGGGGCCTAAATTCAACTGTAAAACTACAAAAGGGGTAATACTCATGCATTATATATTTGAACATAAAGAGGATTGTGCTGTTGTTTCACCTGTACTTGCAAAAGCTATTGGTCTTAATGAAGCTATAATTCTTCAAAAACTTAATGATTTGATGGAACATAAGAAAAACGATAGTAGGTATTTTAAAGAAGGTTCTATTTGGATCAATCAATCTGTATCGGAATTATGTGAGAGGTACTTTCCTTATATGAGTTTAAGTACTGTAAAAAGAGCTATAACCAGATTGAAGAAGCAGAATTTAATTAAGATAAAGAGATTTTATAGTGAAGAAGCAAAGAATAATACTAACTGGTATTCCTTAAATCATGAAGCTATTGAAAACATGATTGTAATAGAAAATAAGACTACAGAGCTGGAAGAGTCATTCGTTTTAGGAAAGGGTCAAAATGAACCAATAACTGATGAGTTATTGATTAGGGAATTAGAAGAGATAGAAATATAAAGATTAGTTAACAAGAAGCTTATGAAAGAAAAAATAACAGGTTCAAAATGATCTAATTTATGGATGAATAAAGTAAGATGAGGTATCTTGATATTTTTAAAAGTGATGAAAAATCATTAATAGATAATAGACAAGTTTCAAAGATTATAGGTGAGTAGTATGAGCATTAATTTGGAGGTATCAGAAATTATATAAAAACTACTATGACTCTACAATTTTGCAGAGTCATAGTAGTTTTGTATAAAGTGTTCACATAAATATTTAAAATAAAGATAAGCTTTTTTATTTATTAACTAAATTAGAATTATACTTAGTATTAAATAACATGATAGGAGAAAAGGTTTTTTATTTGCGCAGCATATATTACAAAGTTTATGAAATACAGGAACAACTTAAGTTAAGAGAATTAAATTGTACACAAACATATGCTGATGCTTTAAGGTTCGCTGCGGAAATAGAAGATAGAAGACAAAATAAATAAGAGTTAAATTTCCAGTAAAAGAGTATTTTCTCTATGGGGTGACCCTTATTACTATATAGGTATACTATATAAAGCTAGTAATATCAATGGCTTTGAAGCATTTTGAGTGCTTCAAAGCCTAACTGGAAATAAGAATAGGAGGTACTGATATGGCAATAGATAAAGTAAGCACATATATAACCAATGTATCTCTAGTTAAGGATAAATTATTTAAAGAGAGATATAGGGAGAATTGGTTTTATAAAGAGAATTATAATAGATGTCTTTCTTATTATTACAAGTATATAGATGGAATCTTCCTCAAATATATGCCTATGCATAAGGATGATCTTCTTTATATTGATTTTAATCCGGTTTATCTTCTTCAAAATGATAATATAGCTTCTATATACTCCTGCAATATACAGCAGCTGCATAGTATTATTAGAGATAAATTGAAATTGGTAATAGATATAAGTGTAGTGCCTAATCTTAGATATTGGATGGTTTCTTATTATGAGAATAACATAAATATCATTAAAGACAGCGATGAGATTAATGCACTATATAATGTGATTTCGAAGCTAGAAAACATAGGTAAGTTGAAGAAAGATATAAGTGAAGGAGGTGGCACTATATATTTTTTTAATGGGAAAGATATGGAGAACAGTGATTTCATAATTAGGATATACTTAAAGCTTAGACAAATATCTAATACAAATCCAGAAAAGCAAATAGATGATTATTATGATAGTGATTTAGTATGTTTAAAAGCTGGACAGGATATATTACGCATAGAAGTTTCTTTAAAAAGAGACAGAATATATAAGCTTTTTAAACCTATTGTAACAAAGTTTACGAGTGATGGCAAAGCTACTGAGCTTGAAATAGAACCTTCCTCAAGACCTGTAGCTATATTAGAGGAAGTATTCGATTTTAACAGCCAGGTAAATATTATGAATAAGGTTTTAAAACTACTTCATTTAGATAAGACAATGACTACAAAGATTAAACTTTTCTCAGTTATAAATGGTAGTAGTTTAAGTAAAAATGAGAAGCATACAGCTAAATTGGTATTGAATTATTTAAATAAAGTACCACATATTAAAGTACCTGCAGAATCTACAATATTGAAGTATAAAAGATGGATATTATCAAAAGGATATCATTATATATATGCTGATGTCGAGATAAAGCCTATTTCCATAGACGATATAATAAAACACCTCCCAAAGAAACAACAGGATTGTATAAAAGTATATAGAAATAGTAATATTTATTATGACCTTTGGAGTAGCTATATGCCCTCTAGAATATATTGAATTAGCATAGGTAATATAAAAATATCTTTTAATTAAATAGGTCTTAAATAAAGCGTATAACGCTTTAAATAGCATAATATATAAGGAGAAGCCCCCTCACAAATATAAATATGAGGGAGCTTTTGTTTTTATAATTACTACTAAGTTACATTGCTGTTGAGAAGCAGGTATTATATATAGCTTGGCTCATTTTGAACCTGCCATAAGTATTACATAGCAATGTCTATAATTATTAATCATATTTGTGTCATTTTGATACATAGGTTCATTTTGATCATCAGTATACCTTAGTGCAAAGAGAGTAGCTATAAAGATAACATCACAAAACACCAGAGGGTCATTTTGAACCAATTCTATGTTGATATATGTCTATAAAGATTTTTAGATAAATATTTATCTATATATATTTGTCTATAAATGTTTGTCTACATTATAGACATTTGTAGATGATTACATAGGAATAGCCTTTTTGCTATTACTTTAAGAGAATAATATTTTTGATTTATGATATAGCAGGTGGAATGGTACTTTCAGGGTTTACTGCTTAAGTCACTATAATAGCATAAACGTATTTTAATAAGTAGTTGTATCCTTTTGATCCTCATTGAAATCATATATTTCTTCAATAAGCTTAGTAAAGAAGTTATAGGATTCAATTATCATAGGCTTAAACTCCTTCATTTTTATTTCTAATTCTTCTCTTCCAAGCTCAGTAATGGCATAATACTTCTTATCTTCCTCTATCTTTATGTTCTCAATAAGGTTGTTTGCTGTGAGCTTGTTTAAAATAGGATATAGAGTTCCATGTGATGGCTTCCAAACAGCAGATCCTATTGTGTCTTGCAGGAAGGATAGTATTTCTTTGCCATATAGAGGTCTGTTTTGTTTGGCTAATACATGAAGGATGTAGAAAGATAAGAAGTTTGAACTAGACATCTTAGTAGGGAAAAGTCTTGTGTATTCAGCCTTATAGTCATGCTTAGGATTAATCTTCTTAAGACCTTTCTGATTAATTAGAGTTGAAGTTTTAATAGATTTTTCAGTTGATTTCATTATGAATCCTCCTTTATATATAAATATTAATGGTTATTCAATACTTTAAATAAGGGTGAGCTTTATGAAGGTTTAAGCATACTTATAAAAAGTTAAAAAAGAACCACCAGTGCCCTGCTAAGGGCTAAATCTTTAATCTGCAAAAGGAAGATGAATAGTTAAAAAATGGTTTATGGTATAAGCCAAATTAGATGAAGCTGTTGTGAATTAAGCCGAAGGCTTTGGATAGGTCAAAATGAACCATGTAATTCTATAGAGGGGTGGGGCATGAAACTAAGAATTGGATTTTGATTTATATAGCCTGGTACCGAGAGAAAATATATGTGATTTTATAACTATATAAGTGAGTTGAAGCTAAATATTATACAGATAGATATTTATAATTTTAAGTATTTTGGTATAATATTAATTGGATAGAGCCGTTGGCTTCTGTCAGTGCTGTAATATTAATCCGAGAACAAGTAGTTGGAGCTACTTGTTTTCTTTTTAGTTATATATTTTTTTAAGATAAAACATATTGATAGTTGCTATTAGATAAACTATGTAGGGGTGCGTCAAATTCGACTCAGGGTATAGCATATATGAGG
Source organism: Clostridium lundense DSM 17049 (assembly GCF_000619945.1). Lineage (GTDB taxonomy): Bacteria > Bacillota > Clostridia > Clostridiales > Clostridiaceae > Clostridium_AO > Clostridium_AO lundense. The sequence goes on from NZ_KK211043.1 coordinate 46,942, forward strand.
ACACGTCTTTAAAAAGTTTCAATTAATATTATTAATACAGATAATAAATGCAAGAAACCAAACCTGTAATTAATTATGATAGAAATGGTTATGTCGGATTTGACATTTAACTTATACAGGAAAACATTTAGAAGCTAATTGCTTTCCTGTGTAAATTAATTTTTAATAGGCATTTTGAATAAAGTTATTACCATTTAATTGTACTTAAAAATATTATCTAATCTCTTCTTTTGAGATATTTATCTGGTAATGTACAAGCCTGCTTAAATACTCGGACTTCTAATATTTCTATGTTATAGTTTTTGATTTCTTCCCCAATATTAATGGATACTGTTTGCTTATTGAGCTTCATTATTTCTTCCTTTAGTTTTTCGTTATGATCGCGAAAGTACATTGGGGATAAGCCTAAACCAAGTCTTACCTGTATATTTTCTTCACCTTCAAATCCTAATGCAATAGCAGTAAGTATACAAATCTTATATTCATCACTACTATAATCAGTTAAAATAATATTCTGAGGTCTCGAACTATCACCAATTGTATAAGTCTTATCCATCCAAGTAACCTGGAAAGAGTCTAAGCTTGAATTAGAAGTCTTTTCGCCAAGATAGACATTACTTGGAAATATAATACCAGTGTTTGTCTTTACAAATGATTTACCTATATCCACAGCCAGTACAGTGTCAAGTTTTTTTGTTAGTTCCTCTCTTTGATCTTCGTTAAGTAGAAACATTAATTCATATACACTCATTCTCTTATCTCCTTTATGATTTTTTGACATTAAAGTTGTTCCTATGAAAATTAAAACTTTCAGCAGCAATGATATGCTTGCACTTTTTTCTTTGCCACCAATGTTGCAGCTTAAAGAAGCGGCAGGTACATGTGCAAAGCTCTAAATCAACAGTATAATATATATTTTTATCTTTACTACTTTGAGCTAAAAAAATATTATCGTTGATGTATTTAACATTGATTTTCTTTGATCTATACTCAGTATACTTATCTAAGAATGGTTCTTGGCTTAGATAGTGAGCTTTGCGATTAAGATTTCTTGGAATCCATTTTAATTCTATATTTTGAAAATTAGACATAAGATTGATGATATTAAGCACATATTCAGGTGGCTTTCTTTTGGTCTTTTTCACACCTCCAATTAGTATTTTATTCACTTTATCAATTACATCTTGGTTGTCCCCACAAATAGTAATAATATCATCCTTTTTACAAAGTTCTGCAAGCTTTAATAAAGACTTAATAATGGCTTGACCTTCGGCAAAATTAGAATCCCCAAAAGGTCCAATACATTCAGAAAAAAGAAACTCTTCAGATGTTGTTGTGTTCACTATTTGAATACCTATAGTCATTCCTATTGCTTCATTGTTGCTTGCATCAAAATTACAAATCAATTCGTTCATCAAACACCTCCTTAGTTATTAAAATAATATTTTGAATATGATACAGCAACTTAACAATACATCATATTACATTAAAAGTCAACAATGTAAAATATATGTCAAATACGACAGTTTTTAATAAATTATATGTAAACAGGTGAGATCAAATTAGCAATATTTACAATATTTGTGTGATATGTTGAATGTTTTCGTCAAAACGAATAAAATATTATTATATACACCAAAAAGTAGAGGTGCACTAAATATGATCGAATATATAACTACTCAAGAGGCAGCAGATAAATGGGGAATTACTGCAAGGCGGGTTCAACTATTGTGTTCACAGGGGCGTATTGAAGGAGCAGTTAAAAAAGCTTCTGTTTGGCTTATACCACAGGAGGTTGAGAAACCTGTAGATGGACGAGCTGGACGTAAGGCTTCCAGAAAGAAAGAGGATATTAGTAAAAATAAAGGGTTTAACGCAGAATAACACTATTAGTTCAAATAAACAGCTGTTTTATAATTTAAAATAAGTAGCTGTATCTATTTGAATTAACCAAGTTAAGATGAGGGGGATTTAGATGTCTAATTTTACTTTTTTAAATAAGAAATGGACAACGTTAGCAAAGTTAGGTAGCCAAGCAGAAAATTATATACATACAGATAATAACGCATCAATGTTAAAGATGCGTATGTTTGGAGAGCAAATAATTGATCATATACTTACAGCTTTGAAAGTTGAAATACCTAAATTTGCAACTCAAGATGATAAAATTAAGCTTTTAAGAGCTACAGGTATTAATGGAGCTATTCCGGACCTTTTTGACATAGTAAGACGTTATGGCAATAAGGCTAACCATGAAGGGTATGAAAATAAAAAGGATGCTTTAGAGTGTTTAGTTTCTATGTATAAGGTAGCAGCATGGTTTTATATTAAAGTAACAAAGGATACTTCAATAAAACCATTAACATATAAGATACCAAAACCAGTTACAACTAAAGTTTCAGTATATAATATTGAAGATTATGCTAAGGAAAAGGAAGATATTAAGGAAGAGCATACTAAGGAAGTAAAGGCCGTTGAGGAAGAAACAAAAACAGCAGTTGTAACTGAAGACGATAAAGTTGTGGAAAAAGAAGTTGAAGTTAGCTTAGACCTTAATGAAGCTGAAACTAGAAAGAAGCTAATAGATATAATGCTTAAGGATGCTGGATGGGATGTTAACAATACTGAATTTGTTAAATTAGAGCTTCCTCTAGAAAACCATAAAGAAGCAGGTAAAAAAGGTTTTGCTGATTATGTACTGTTTAATAAAAAAGGCAAACCAGTTGCAGTTGTTGAGGCTAAAAAATCGTCAGTTGATCCTATTATAGGTCGCCAGCAGGCAGTTGAGTATGCTAATACTATTGAAAGAGACTATAAAGTTAGACCTATAGTTTTCTATACTAACGGTTATGAAATATATATGTGGGATGATATGTATAGCCAGCCAAGACAGATTTGGGGATTCTATACTTTAGAAGATTTAGAAGAGTTATTCTTTAAGCATAAGTATAAGAAGAATTTAAATAAAGTTGAAATAGATAAAAATATTGCAGGCAGACCGTATCAAATAGAAGGTATTAAAAGAGTATATGAAAGATATTCTAATGGTCATAGAAAAGCTCTTTTAGTAATGGCAACAGGAACAGGAAAGACAAGAACGGTTATAGCACTTACTAAAGGTATGATGGAAGCAAACTGGGCTAAGCGAGTTTTATTCTTAGCAGATAGAGATGAACTTGTTAGGCAAGCTAAGGAGGACAAGAATAGTTTCAAAACTTTTATGCCGGAACAAATATCCTGCAGATTTACCGGTAAAAACTCAGAAAATAGAGAAGCTACTCTTTATTTTTCAACATACCAAACTATGATTAATTATTACAGCAAGTTTAGTGTAGGTTTCTTTGATCTTGTTATTTGTGATGAGTCTCATAGAAGTATATATAAGACCTATAGAGATATATTAGAATACTTTGATGCTCATATTATAGGACTTACAGCAACACCTGTAGACTTTATAGAAAGAAATACTTTTGATTTATTTAATTGTGAGACTCAAGATCCAACTTTTAATTTTTCTGTAGATCAGGCTTGGAGCCATATACCACCATATCTTATTGAGCCAAGAGTAATTGATGCTACAACTGACTTTTTAAGAAAAGGGATAAAGTATAGTCAAATGACAGAAGAGCAAAGAAGACAGGTAGATGAAGAAGGCTATGATGGTGAAGTTTTTGAGTTTGATAAAGATGCTCTGGAAAAGCAAATAACCAATAAGGATACCAATAGATATATATTAAAAACCTTGATGGATAATGGGATTAAGGTTGGAGATCACTTGGGTAAGACAATCATATTTGCAAAAAATAAAAATCATGCCAATCTTTTAGATTCTTTATTTAATGAAATGTATCCTCAATATAAAGGAAAGATGACTGCCGTTATTTATTCAGGTATTAAGGATAAAGAAATACTTATAGAGAACTTCAAAAATGAAGAATTCCCTAGAATAGCAATATCAGTAGATTTATTAGATACAGGAATAGATGTACCTGAGATAGTTAACCTGGTATTTGCAAAGCCTATTTATTCAAAGGTTAAGTTCTGGCAAATGATAGGTAGAGGAACTAGAAGATGTGATGATTTGTTTGGAGATGACGTAGATAAAAAAGAATTTGCTATCTTTGATTGCTACAAGAACTTTGAATTCTTTGAGATGAATTCAAAAGGATTTGTACCAAGTCCTCAAAAAACCTCTATGCAGGTTAGATTTGAACTTATGTGCAAGCTTTTAGAAGTTTATAAGTCAAAAAACAAAGTGGATATATGTAATGCTTTTATAGAAAAGCTGAAAGTAGATATAGATGAACTTCCATCAGAGAGTATTGAAATAAAGAAGAATAGAAAGAAGATAGAGCAAGTTAAAAAAGAGGAATACTGGAGTCATTTGAGTGAAGATTTCATTAAGAAGCTGAAATTAGAGATAGCTCCACTGATACAATGGATTGAAGCAAAGGACAATCAAGATGCTATCTTATTTGATAACTCAATTTATAGAATACTTCAATACTTTGCGACCAATGATAAGGATTCATTAGTTAGAGAAATCAATGCCACAATGGAGAAGCTGGCAAGATTAAAAACAAATATAAATCAGTTTGATGGTAAGAGAGAACTTATAAAATCACTATTAGAACCTTCAGGATGGGATAATCTTAGTTATGAAAAGCTAGAGCAAATAAGAATAGACTTAAGAGATTTAATGAAACATAAGGGATCTACAGCAGGGCATTTTGTAGTGATTGATATAAAAGATACTGGAGCTGTAGTAAAAGAAATAAGTGCTGGTTCTGTACTTTATGGTGCTAATATGGAACCTTATGAAAAAAGAGTAAGAACAGCTATCGAAGATAGATTAAAGGACCAGCTAGTAATTCATAAAATTAGAAAAGGGGAAAAGCTTTCTCAAACTGAGATTGATGGTATCTATTCAATATTTGGAGATGATTTTGTTTATAGTATAGATGAGCTTTCAAGTAAAACAGATATAGATAAAGAAGATATAGTTGGTATAATAAGAAAGTTTGTTGGTGTTGATGAGGCAGAATTAAATAAAAGGTTTGAAGAGTTCATTCAAAAGCATCATAATAAGATGAGTGCAACACAGATTAAGACTTTAGAAATAATTAAGAATGATATTGCCAAGAATAAAGGAATATCCTTTGCAGCATTATTTGCAGCTCCATATACATCCTTTAATCCAAATGGAGTTGATGGCATATTTGGAAGAATGGCTGATGAGGTATTTGATTTGATAGCACCATTCAAAGTAAGTGTTATATCTTAAATGTAGAGGGGAACTGAAGAAATGTTAAATGCAGAAATTAAGAGCAAAATTGATAAACTATGGAACAACTTTTGGTCAGGGGGAATATCTAACCCTCTGACTGTAATAGAGCAAATATCATATCTTCTATTTATAAAGAGATTAGATGATATAGATAATGCTAATGAAAAGAGAGCGAATAGAATAGGTAGAACACATAAATCATTATTTATGGAATTAACTGAAAAGTTAAAAGAAGATGGGAAATTTGAAGCAGATTTTAGCTGGGAACTATTAAAGTGGAGCCAATTTAAGCATTTAGAAGTAGAAAAAATGTTTGATGTTGTGTCACAAAAGGTATTTCCATTTATTAAATCTATGGGAGGAGAAGAATCAAGCTTTACAGCAGAAATGAAGGATGCTGTATTTATGATACCAAAGCCTTCCTTACTTCAGGAGTCAGTTAGACTTATAGATGGAATAAACATGGATGATGCAGATACAAAAGGTGACTTATATGAGTATTTATTATCAAAGCTTGCTACATCAGGAGTAAATGGACAGTTTAGAACTCCAAGACACATTATAAGAATGATGGTTGAGCTTATGGACCCATCAGCTGAAGATAAAATATGCGACCCAGCATGTGGTACGGCGGGCTTCTTAATTAATTCATTAGAATATATACTTGAAAAATACACAAGACCAGAAAGTGTGTTTACTGATGAGGAAGGAAATCTTCATAACAGAATTGGAGATATGATGAGCAATGAGGAATGGGAGCATTTTAGAACAAAAATGTTCTATGGCTTTGATTTTGACCCATCAATGGTTAGAATAGCTTCAATGAACCTTATGCTTCACAGCTTAGATAATCCTAATGTTAGACAAATGGATTCATTGTCAAAGAGGTATGAAGAAGAAAATAAGTATACTCTAGTACTCGCTAATCCTCCTTTCAAGGGAAGCATAGATGAGGGAGATATAAATCCAACCCTTGCAAAAGGAGCTAAAACAACTAAGACTGAATTATTATTTATGAAGCTTATAAATAGAATATTAGACTTAGGAGGAAGATGTGCTGTTATAGTACCTGATGGAGTTTTGTTTGGATCGACTAAGGCACATAAGGATATAAGACAAAGCTTAGTAGAAGAAAATGCATTGGAAGGGGTAATATCTATGCCTTCAGGAGTGTTTAAACCATATGCAGGAGTATCTACAGCTATACTTATATTCACTAAAGGTGGAGAAACAAACAAAGTATGGTTCTACGATATGCAAAGCGATGGATACTCACTAGATGACAAGAGAAATAAGCTCGATAATGATGGAGACATTCCAGATATAATTGAAAAATGGAGAGCTATAAAGAAGGATAACTCAATGGAGCCTACTAAAGAAGATAAGTGGTTCTGGGTAGAAAAAGAAGATATAGCTGGTAACGACTATGACCTTTCTATAAATAAGTATAAGGAAATAGAATATGAAGAAGTTGTGTATGATGCACCAAGTGTTATTTTGGAAAGAATAGAGGCCTTAGAGGAGGAGATTTCTAAGGGACTTTCGGAATTAAAAGGAATGCTTGAGGTGTAGAAATGAAAAAATTACTAAATGAAATTTGTAAACCTAAGCAGTGGAAGACTATATCCACAAGCGATTTGTTAAAAGAGGGATATTCAGTTTATGGAGCAAATGGTGTAATAGGATTTTATAATGAATATACACATAAGGAACCTACATTAATGATAACTTGTAGAGGTGCTACATGTGGAACGCTTAATATTTCTAAGCCATTTTCATATATAAATGGGAACGCAATGGCATTAGATGATTTAGACAAAGATGTTGATATGAAGTTCTTATATTATTATCTTAGTAATAGGGGGTTAAGAGATACAATATCAGGTTCTGCACAACCTCAAATAACAAGAATAGGATTATCTAAAGTTGAGATAGAATACCCTAATATTGAGATTCAATTAAAAATTGTCGATGTATTGGATAAGGCACAAGGATTAATTGATAAGAGAAAAAAACAATTAATTGCATTAGAGCAATTAGTTAAATCGAGGTTTATCGATATGTTTGGGAATCCTGCTACCAATTCAAAAGGATGGGTAGTTGAAGAACTTTCAGAGTGTTTAATTAATATTGAAAATGGAAAAAGTTTTGTATGTGAGAACTTTAGTAGAGAAGGCGAATATCCAGCTATATTAAAATTAAGTGCTGTAACATATGGAACTTATGATTCTTCTGAGAATAAGGCATTAACAGGTGAAGATTTATTTGTTGGAAGCGTTGAAGTGAAAAATGGAGATTTATTATTTACAAGAAAAAATACTCCAGAATTAGTAGGAATGAGTGCTTATGTTTATGAAACTTCTCCTAAATTAATGATGCCGGACTTAATATTCAGACTTAATACAAATAAAAAGTGTAATAAGGTCTACCTGTGGAAGCTAATTAATCATGATTTTTTTAGAGAAAATATTAAAGCATTATCTAACGGCTCTGCGAAGTCTATGTCTAATATATCAAAGGAAAGATTAATGAAATTAAATATTCCACTACCGCCAATAGAACTTCAAAAGCAATTTGCAGATTTCGTAAAGCAAGTCAACAAATTGAAATTTGAAATGGAAGAGAGTTTAAAAGAGTTAGAGAATAACTTTAATTCACTAATGCAGAGAGCATTTAAGGGAGAATTATTCAATTAATAGTTTAATAAATGGGGATTAAGGGGGGAATATATATGGCTATACCAAAGGTATTTATATCATATGCTCATGATACGGAACAATTTGCAGATAAGATATTAGAGTTTTCAAATACCTTAAGAAGGCATAACATAGACGCAAATATTGATCAATATGAGGAGAGTCCACCAGAAGGATGGCCAAGATGGATGGATAATCAAATTGAGAATTCAGAGTATGTACTTATAGTATGTACACAGTTGTACTATGATAAGGTAATGAATTTTAAATCAGGAGAAGGAAAAGGTGTAAATTGGGAGTTAAATATTATATATCAACATTTATATGAATCATGTTGTAACAACACGAAGTTTATACCAATAGTATTTAATGATTATGGTACAACAAAGATATTAAAGCCGCTACAAAATTCAACATATTATTATGTAGACAGAGAAAAGGATTTTAAAAAGCTATGCAATAGACTAAAAGGTATAAAGAATACTATAAAGCCACCACTTGGCCAGGTAGAGGAGAATATATTACAACCAAAAGAAAGAAAAAATATGTTTGTTACGTCGATGATTGACATAAAGGTTTGGGATAAAGCTAAGTGGAGTGGTGTAGCATATATGTTTGATCCAGAAAATGAATCTCCGCCTTTAATGGCGTTGCTGTACAAAGATAAAGAAAGTGCAAGTAAGATATTTGAAGATTGGAAAAAGCTTTGTGGTGAAGATGTATTTAAAGATATAGAAATCTCTATCATTGAAAAAAAGAATGTTGGTATTGCAGATGGGTATTTTGTACACATAACCACTAATATGGATGAATGTATAAAAAGATCAGAAAAACAAGGGTTTTTAATGGACGAAACATTGTATACAGTGATCTCAAGATATCAATATATGGATATCGATATGTTTAGAAATAATCTAGCTATATTTAAAAAGCAATTAGAAAGACAAAAAGAATTTTATATTGCACCGGCTGTAGTATGCAATGAGAATAAAACAATTACAATGGACAACATAGAAATCGGAACACATCTAAAAATTAAGATGAATAATATTAAGTTTATGAATTTTGATGATATAACTGAAAATGATATTGAATATTCAGTTGTTGCAATGCCAAATTATAAATTTTAAGTATTATAAATTATAATGGGAGATGGTATGGTATGGGGAGAAAAATATTTGTATCATATAAATATGCTGATAATAGTGTTAAAATGGTAAATGGTAAGTATGATACTAAAGTAAGAGATTATGTAGATATATTACAGGAAAAAATAGGGGAGGATCATATAAACAAAGGTGAAAAAGATGGGGAAGATTTAAGTGATTTTAAAGAAAGTACAATTGCATCTAAACTACGTGATAAGATATATGACAGTAGTGTAACTATAGTTTTAATTTCAAAAAATATGAAAGACTATTTTGCACTAGAAGAAGACCAATGGATACCTTGGGAAATATCTTATTCATTAAAAGAACATACTAGAAATGGAAGAACAAGTTCTACTAATGCAATATTAGCAGTAGTTCTTCCTGATGAATATGGAAGTTACAGTTACTATATTGAGGACAATAGCTGTGGAACTTGCACATGTAGAATGCTAAATACACCAATATTGTTTAAAATTTTACAAAAGAATATGTTTAATCAAAAGAATAAAACTCAGAAAGAATGCAGTACTAAAACGGTATATACTGGTTATTCATCTTATATTTATAGTGTTAAGTGGGATGATTTTATTGAAGATGTTAACAAATATATAGATATTGCAGTTGAAATAAATGAAAATATAGACGATTATGAAATATTTAAACTAAATAAATAGCGTAAAGGAGGTTGTGTTAATTGGATAAGAAAATCAAACATCTAGAAATGATTCAGGAAATTATAAAAAGAATGGCTTCAAATTCATTCTTGCTAAAAGGTTGGTCAATAACATTAGTAGCTGCTATTTTTGCGCTTGCAGCTAAAGATAGTAATCAGAAATTTTTTCTTATAACATATATTCCTTTAATAATTTTTTGGATGTTAGATACGTATTATTTACAACAAGAGCGAAGATACAGAAATTTATATGATAAAGTTAGAAATTTGGAAGATGAAGAGATTGACTTTTCAATGAAAATAACAAGTGATTTGTTATCGGATAAGACCACGTATGTCAAGTGCTTTTTATCAATATCAGAATGTATATTCTATTTACCAACAGTAATTTTAGTTGGAATAGTAATTAGTTTTATATAAAATATATCAGCTTCTTATAATATTTATATGAAGCTTTGGTTAATAATATAATCTTTAAATTAATAGGTATATAAATTAAAAAGTAGTTGCATTCTTGTTTAATTATAGTATAATAATATTAACAAGTAAAATAATCAATTTAATTAAATGTTTTTGGATGTATATTAATTTTTATGAAAATAAATAATATAAATGCAGGCTCACTAGCTGAGGAAATCGTAATGGCCGATTCGGGCACTCCCCTGTTAAAAAAATAATCGTGAACGGTAGCCATTGGTAAAAACTCCTTAACGGGAGTTTTTATTTCGTTTAAGGAGAAAATATGGATATAACCAATATACAAAAGTGCGCTAGCTTTTATAAAACAGAATATATGGAGAAATTTTATATAATAACGACTTTTTATGGAAATGGTTTTGTGTTGGTTGCTGAAAAAGGCAATTTTCCTCATTTGATGGGTATTAATAAAGCAGTATATAAATCAAATGGTTACAGGAATCCAAACAGGCTATATGAAGATATAATAAGTGGTATAAGAGTATCAAATAAAATAATACCTAATAATATTGCTACTACTTCAAAAATGTATAAGAAAGCTTTAAATTTTATGAAGTCTACAGATATATTCTGGCATAATGCAGGCCCACTAGCTGTTAATTACAATGAGACTTTGAGTTCAACTAAATTAAGTAATGTTTCGTTATTGTTAGTAGATATAAAATTAGGTTACATGACTGGTTGGATTGAAAACACAGATATATTATTAAATGCTGAAAGTAAATTAAAAAAGTATTGTTTTTGTACATGGATTGACGAAAGTAGTGGGACTCAATTACAAAAAGAAAAGTACATGCCTTCCCAAAATATAGAGATTATTAAAAATGTTTTAGCATTTGATAAAGATTCAAAATTAGTTCAACAGAAGACATATTCGTATACTAGAGATCAAAAGAAAGAAATTTTACTATCTGTTGAACGTAATGGGAGTAACTTATTGTTAGATAGTATAAACGAAAGATATTATAAGGAGATTGCGATAGAGGAAACAATTCATTGTAAAATTAATGGAATTACATATTAGAATAAGACTAAATAGATAAGTTAAAATTTTTACATTGTTTGATATTTAGAATTTTATATCTACGAGTTGTAAAAAAGAGAATTATTTGCAACTTATCTTATATTTATATTGGAAATCTCATTAATAGAAAAGAGACTTCAAAATCTATGTTATAGTGATTCTAAGATGATTCTATTAACTTTCAAATACCTTAATCATCTCAAATAATAGAAGTAAAATAAATAATAAAAGCCTCAATAACAAGCAGTTATTAAGGCAAGATAAACTTCAATAGTAGAGTGGGAATAAAAGATAAAATCTATATAAAGCTTTGTAAATCAATATAATAGTGGAGTAAAACCAAGTTCGATTAATAGGGAAGCGTGAGAGTGCCTTAAATCATGTATTCGGATTTGTTTTACTCCACTTTTTTATATGCTTTTTCTATAAATGATATGTTGCAGAGCTTGTGAATGTTTATTTTGAAGAAATAGAATCAAAGTATTTTGATGAGAAAAAAATATATGATAATATTGAAAAATACACCATAATTTGTTACTATTAATATGATTTAGCAGGGGCGATATTATGAGTAAAATTATAAAAAAAATCATATATTGTTTATCAATATTCATATGTAGTATTATAAGTTTGATAACATTTTCCGCAAGTATATGTTCATTTAAGTCTAATAACAAATACATAGGAATAATGATGATTATGGTTACATTCGGCTTGGTATATATTATATATTCCTGTATAAGATATATGGAACAACTAACTAGTAAGGCGAATAATCCTTATTTAAGTGATGAGGACTTAGCTAAAATTGAATCAGGATAGTTGATAACTATACAAACAAATGAATTTATATACAAACCTAATGAAATATGCCATTATGGTTCAAAAGCTCAGAGAATAATTACTAAAAATGAAGTTGTTGTCTATCAAAGCAGGTCATCAGAAGTAAATTATAGAGGTGGTTCAGAAGCAATAAGAACAAATGTAAATTGTTTTACTAATGGTAGCTTATTTATAACTAATAAAAGGGTATTGTTTATTTCCCTTGAAAACGGATTTGAAATACCTTTAAAAAAATTAACAGCAATTCAGATTGTGAAGGATAAGATTGTGAAGAATCACATTGTGAAGAATGGGTTAACATTTCAAGCATATGATAAAGATTATTTAATTATATTGGAAAAACAAGAATACCCTTATAAAATAGTTAATATATTAGTTGAGTAGAATATAGGTTTAAGCACTCTTGAATGGAGTGCTTTTATTATTATCTAAAAGTAATGTTAGATAATAAAAGAGAATATTGAAAAATTATGTATAATTTGTTATTATTAGAATAATATAACTGGAGGTGTGGTTGCATGAAAAAAATATTAAGCACTATTTTTATTGTAATATTCATGATAACAATGAGTGGATGTGGAACAGGAAATTCTACACAAACAACTTCTAAAAATAATGCAGAGGAAAAAGCTCAAGCAAGTAAAAATGAAGCTAAAAAAGAAGAACCTAAATTTCAATCCATTAAAAAAGATACTATAAATAAAATAGAGAATTATTGTGAATTTAAAATAACTAATACTAAATTTGGAAAGAGAATTAATCCACCTAACCCAAGAGATATGTATACTTATTATGAAGCTAAAGAGCCTGGGACAATCTATCTTGACACCACAATAGACATAAAAAGTCTTTTGACAGAAGGAAGAAGATCTAGTGAATTTTTATCAGTTAAGGTGATTTATGATAATAAATATGAGTATAAAACATTCTCTACAATAGAGGAAAAAGGTGGTACAGATTTTACTTATACAAACATAACATCAATAGAACCGCTGAAAAAGGGAATAATTCATTTCATAGCTGAAGTTCCTGAAGAAGTTCAAAAAGATAATAAACCATTGATGGTTGTTATAAATTTAAATAACAAAGAATTTAGCTATACTATTAGATAATATAAGCTTATTTTATAATACAAGTGATAGAGCACTTACTTTAATGTAGGTGCTTTTATTATTGTTAAAAGTAATGAATAAATATAGTTAATAGTGGTATATGGATTACTAATAATTTAAATACTTCATATGGTAATAAATCCATGGTTAACATGATAAAGATGCAAAATATTGTGGATATGATAGTTACATTTGATATAATTATACTTATATGGCATAAACGCTAGTATAAGTTTTGGATATCAATAATATGGAGGAGTTATATGGATAAGATTTTAATTGTAGAAGATGATAAAGACATTAGAGATATATTAAGAATTTATCTTGAAGGTGAATTCTTCGAAATATGGGAAGCGGAAAATGGTAAGGAAGCTTTTGAGATTCTTGAAAATAAAAAGCCAGATTTAGTTATTTTGGACTTAATGCTGCCAGATATAGATGGGCTAAATATTTGTAAAAATATACGCACTAAGTATAACTATCCTATAATAATGATCACTGCAAAAACAGCAGATCAAGATAAAATAATAGGACTTACTTATGGTGCAGATGATTATATTACTAAACCGTTTAATCCTTTAGAAGTTTTAGCAAGAGTTAAAGCACAGCTTAGACGATATAAGCAATATGGTGAAGACATAAGGGATGATAATACTATATATTATAAAGGGTTAATATTAGAGAGGAAGAGTAGGCAGGTTAATTTAAATAATAAAGAACTTAAATTAACACCTACAGAATTTAATCTTCTTGAAATATTATTATTAAATAAAGGACAAGTCTTAAGTGGAGAAAAATTGTTTCATTTATTGTGGGAGCATGAGTATTATTCGAAATCTACAAATACAATAACAGTTCATGTTCGAAATTTAAGAGAAAAGATGAAAGATTCTTTTGAGCATCCAGAATATATTAAAACTGTTTGGGGGGTAGGGTATATAATTGAAGCGTAAGAAATGGAAATGGAATTATTATATTTTATCATTTTGTGTGTTTATAGGGTTAATGTTATTTATTGATAATAAATTGGAAGGAACTGTAGCAGAGTATTTTGAAAGAACAATGTTATTTGACAGAGAAAAGGTGTTGTTTTGTGGAAGTATGGAGATTACCAGGGGAACCTTTTATTGGCCACGACTTAGAGGAATATTGACCGATATGGCTATTGGAGGTTTTGTTCTTTTAGAGATTGTTGTTTATTGGACATCAAGATACTCACAAAATAAAGAACAAAAAAGGATAATAAATGAGTTAGAGCAAAGAATATCTTTGCTAACCAAAGGAGAGATACCTGAAAAAGTTCAAGAACTAAAACTAATTGATTCTCAAATAAATAAAATTATAAGCGAGAATGAACTTGTAAAGCAGGAGATGTTAATGGAGATGAGCAAGAAAAATGATCTTGTAACTTATTTAGCGCACGATTTAAAGACTCCATTAACAAGTATTATTGGTTATCTTACAATTTTGGAGGAATCTGAGGTTCCAGAGAATGTGAGGCAGAGCTATATAAAAAAACTTTTAGAAAAATCCTATCGTCTTGAGGATCTAACCAATCAGTTTTTTGATATCACTCGCTTTAATCTTCAAGAAATTCCTTTGAACAAAAGTTCATTGGATGCAAAATTTTTCTTAGAACAGTTGACTGAAGAACTATATCCTTTACTTATGAAGAAAAGCTTAAAGTTTGATATAAATCTGCCTGATGGTATGATGATTTATGTAGATGGTCAATTATTTGCTCGAGTGTTAAACAATTTATTAAAGAATGCTATAGCATATAGTCATAAGGATTCTATTATAAAAATAAATGGGACAATAGAAGAAAATAGTATAAAATTATTTATAGAAAATGATGGGGATGTAATAAGTGAGCAGGAATTAAAACTTATATTTGAAAAGTTTTATCGAAGAGATCAGTCAAGAAGCCAAGCCGCTGGATCAGGACTTGGTTTGGCAATTGCCAGAGAAATTGTACAAAAGCATCAGGGTTCAATAGACGCGGAAAGCAAGAATGGACATACTGTATTTATTATTACTCTGCCTAATTCTTAATAAAATCTTTATAAACACTAAATAAATTATGAATAAACCTTTCTTTTATCTTAGTTATACTGAGGATAAAAGAAAGGTTTTTTGTTGTCTTGATAAGGAGGAAAAAGATATGAAATTATTTGTTCATAATATTTCTAAGAAATTTAAAGATTTAAAGGCTGTTGATGATGTAAATATTGAGTTTACTCCAGGAATTTGGGGATTTTTAGGGCCAAATGGTGCAGGAAAAACCACATTGATGAGAATGATGGTTGGAAATATGAAGCCTAGTAAGGGAAAAATAATGTTAGATGGTGTGAGTATTGATGAACTAGGGGATGCCTATTTGGATAAAATAGGGTACTTACCTCAGCAATTTGGATATGATAAAAACCAATCAGTTGAGGATTTTCTCAATTATATTGGAGCATTAAAAGGCATTGATAAGAAATTAAGAAATGAACGAATCGGTGAATTATTAAATCAATTTAATTTATCAGAAGTTAGGCAGAAGAATATTGATAAGCTTTCAGGAGGTATGAAGCGTAGAGTTGGGATATGTCAAGCTATGCTAAATAATCCTGAGATTTTAATTGTAGATGAGCCTACTGCTGGGCTAGATATTGAAGAGAGGAGAAAATTCCGTCAATATTTAGCTAAAATAAGCAAAGAAAAAATTGTTATTTTGTCTACACATATTGTTTCAGATATTGAGTTTATTGCTAATTATCTTGTACTTATGGAAAAAGGTAAAGTGATTGCAGCAGGAGAAAGCCATTCTTTAATTGGAACACTTGGAGGTAATGTATTTGAGACAATTGTTGAAGAAAATGATGTGGTGAGGCTAGAAAATGAATATAGAATTATGAATTTCCGTAATGAAGGTGGTGGTCGGGTTACAATTCGTTATGTTGCAGATACTCCATTGGCAGATAGTAAAGTAGTTTCACCTTCTCTTAATGACTTTTATCTTTCAAAGGTGAAGGAGGTATAAAAGTGGATGTATTTTTTCAAGAATTAAAAAGACAGTTTAGGTTTAAAAGGCTAACCACATATGTTCTAATTTCAATTACGTTGGCAGTACTATGGACACGGTTTATCGTAGGGGGAGCTGTTGAAAATTTTATGCAGACAGGATGTTACAAAGGTTATAAAGGTAAAGCAGCAATAGAAGTGGCAGCTAAGGATAGAAACGTTACCGCAGGAGAAATGACTGAAGATAAATTTCAAAGAGGTTGTGATGTGTTTCTCAATTCATTAAAGGGTGACGATGAAGAAGATATTGTGATGAACAAAGACTTATTGCAATATGCTATCTATGCTGACGCATTGGTTACGCAAGAGATTGAATTGAGAGAGGTAAGGGGGGAATCTACAAAAAATATTTTGCATATTCCTAAGGATGCAGGAAGACATTTTTATGAAAATGAAGACTTATATTATCGTAATTATATTGATAAGAAAGCACATAATGAAAGTGAAAAGATATTGGCTTTGTCAATGTGGAATAAGGTGAAAAAACCTTACACCTATTATAGTGGATTCAAACAATGGGGAGAAGGAATTGAACATATACAATTATTTTCTTTTGTGATTTTAATTATGGTGGGGATTTTTGCAGGTTCAATGATAGTAAAGGACAAAGAAAGCGGAATAGATGAAATTATAACTACTACAGTGAGGGGTAGGAAAAGTCTCACTGTAGCAAAGATTGTTATACCTTGGATTATGGCGTTTATTATATATCTTTGTGGAGTTGGTGTTTATGTTGTGATGCTGAAACAGCTATTGCCTGTGGATGCTTTAAACACATCAATGCAGATTGTTAATCTAAGTTTTCTTCCTTATAACATAGGTGAATTACTTAGAAAACTGTTTGTTTGGGGATTAATTGGGGTTTTAACTATAGCAAGTTTTTCTACTTGGATTTCGTCTATATGCGAAAAATCATCAAAAGCAATGGGAATTTCAATATTAGCAGTATTAGGAACATTTCTGTTTGCTTTATTTATTGATATGCATTCTTCTATTGTAGATGTAATTAGAATATTGTTACCAGGGGGAATAGTATTTTCATACCCTAGATTTACAAAATTTCCAATCATAACGGTTTTGGGAAAAGCTTTTTGGATACCGTTGATTTCACTCGCAGCAAGCGGAATTATATTTTTATTTAGTACAGTATTCACTGTTATAAACTATATAAGGAGATAAAGAGATGATATATCAGGAATTAAAACGTCGACTTTTTACTAAATTTCTTCTTTTTTCAATAATAGGCATATTCGTTATAACAGTTGGTTTAAGCGCAATACTGTTAGGCGGGGAGAAAAGTCTACCTGAAGTGCTGAAAGAAGAGGCTATTTATTCTGGCGAAATGACAGAAAGTAAATTATGGCTTGGGCTTAGCAAGGTAAGAGATGAAAAATCAGAAGAAATAAGATATGCAACCCTTGTATCTTTTATATATGGTTTAATTAGCAGTTATCCGGGGGTGTTGTATACTGAAGGCAGAGTTAAAGACTTTCCAGATGCTTATGGGAAAGATTTTTATGAGTGCTGGAGAAAAAAATCTATGGCCCTTATAGAAAAAATTCCTCAAAAGTATCATGGAAAAGCATTGACAGAACTGAATAAAGTAAAAACACCTTTTATTAAATATCCAGGTAGTTATTATTGGAGCATAGCACTTGACAATCTGCAGATTATTTATGTAGTAATTCTCTTTATGGTAACATTTTTTGCAGCATCCACCTATTCTGATAGTATAGAAGATGGAAGTATGGAAATTATCTATGCAACAAAGTTTGGCAAAAAGATGATGGGTGTTCGCCTTATACCAGTCATAATATATGGTTTGTTATTAACTTTGGTTGCAACATTTGGCACAATGTTAATATTAGGTTCAGCTACAGGTTTTCAGGCTTTGAAGAGCAGCTTCAAAGTGATTACACTATTTTCTATAGGAAACTTCACATTAAGAGATGGAATAATTCTAATGTTTATAAGTGAAATTTTAGGAGTGTTGGCTTTAACCACAATTATGGGGTGGATATCTTATAAGGCGGGAAAGACAACCTTAGCTATAGCAATAGGAATTGGGATGAATATTTTCTATATTATTACGGCTTTCTTTGTCAAAATACCATTTAGATTCTTTCAACTTATATTAAATGCTCTTCCAATGGCATCATCACAGGTGATATATGAGATACCTGGATTTCGTTTTGACATGTGGCTTTGGAGACCATATGCTATTATGCTAGATATGGTTTTAATGTTTATTGTATTTGGCATGCTGCTTAGTCATGCGGTTTGCAGAGATGAAATATAATGAAAGAATTTTAATATAGCTTTTGTTTTTTCAAAAATATCTTTTAAATAATTTATTATTTAAAAGATATTTTTTATTACTGTAGTTTCCTTTTTATAATTGTAAAAGATATGTTTTTACAGTGATATAGAAGTTGTGATGGATGGTAATTATAAGTCGAATGATGTAAATTTAGTACGAACGATTTTTATAGAAATATGCAGTTGAAAAGAGGGTATTTGCATTTCGATGAAGAATACAAGTAATTGACAATATTAATTAAAATGTGATACAAACTTATAAAAAAGTTTAAAAAATTCATTGAAGGAATAATGTAGTAAATATGAAAATCTATATGACTTTTATATATTTCATGTCATGTAATGACAAGATAGAGTTATTTTTATAGGTATACAGATTGGATAGTTTTACTAAGAGACAATATGCTAAAAACCTTCCTGTGGTATTTTGATTTACGTGGTGTACTTCTATTTATGCTACAGTAGAGGAAAATATAAAGGCCTAACAGCTTAAAGGTTAGGTTATCAATGTTTGTGAATATGGAAGACATTGATTTAAAAATTAATAAGAAAAGAGGTAAGGTAATATGGCAATTAGTTTACAGAAAGGTCAAAAAGTAGATTTAACTAAAACTAATCCAGGACTTAAAAAAGTTATTGTTGGTTTAGGCTGGGATACAAACAAGTATGATGGAGGTCATGATTTTGATTTAGATGCAGCTGCGTTTTGTCTTGGTGAAAATGGAAAAGTAACTGTTGAGACAGATTTTGTATTTTATAATAATGCTAAACATCCATCTCAAGCGGTTATTCATTTAGGTGATAATTTAACAGGGGCTGGAGACGGTGATGATGAACAGATTAAAGTTGATCTTACATCTGTACCAGCTAATATACACAAGATAGATTTCACTGTAACTATTCATGAAGCAGAATCAAGAAAGCAAAATTTTGGACAAGTTTCGAATTCGTTTATAAGAATCTATGATGAGGAATCTGGAAAAGAGTTAATAAGATATGATCTTGGAGAAGATTTTAGCATTGAAACAGCTGTAATAGTTGGTGAGCTTTACAGGAATGGGTCTGAATGGAAGTTCAATGCTATTGGAAGTGGATTTCAAGGTGGACTTGCAGCACTTTGCGGTAACTTTGGGATAAACATATAGATTAAAAAATGACATATAAATCTTAACTAGGAACATTTATATATTTTAGATATTTATTAAATTAAAGCATAATAGGGGGATAATGATATATATGGCAATTAGTTTACAGAAAGGTCAAAAGGTTGATTTAACAAAAGGAAATGCAAGTTTAGTTAAAGTTGGTGTAGGGCTTGGCTGGGATACAAATAAATATGATGGTTCATATGCATTTGATTTAGATGCAGCTGCATTTTTACTAGGTGAAAATGGAAAAGTATTAAATGATGAAGACTTTGTATTTTACAATAACTTAATACATAATTCAGGAGCTGTTGAGCATATGGGAGATAACCTTACAGGGGATGGAGATGGGGATGATGAACAAATAAAAGTAGATCTATCTTTGATTCCATCAAATATTAGTAAAGTAGCATTTACTGTTACAATTCATGAGGCAGAGGAAAGAAGACAAAATTTTGGACAAGTTTCAAATGCGTTTATAAGGATTTTTAAAGAAGAAACAGGAGAAGAGTTAATAAGATATGATCTTGGAGAAGATTTTAGTGTTGAAACTGCTGTGGTTGTAGGTGAATTGTACAGACATAAAAGTGAATGGAAGTTTAATGCCATAGGAAGTGGTTTTAAAGGTGGCTTAAGAGCGTTATGTTTAAATTTTGGCATTAATGTTTAATGAAAAACCGGGGAAAAGAAATGGAGGCAAGAAAATGAGTGTAAATTTACAAAAAGGACAAAGAGTAGATCTTGCAAAAAGTGGAGATAGTTTATCAAAAATAGTAGTTGGGCTTGGCTGGGACCCAGTGAAAGAAAGTAAAAGTAAAAGTAGTGGAATGTTTGGTGGATTATTTGGAGGAAGAGAAGCAGATATAGATTGTGATGCTTCCGCATTATTGCTAGGTGAAAATGGTAAGCTTATAGGACCAAACTATGTTGTATTTTATAATAATCCATGTAGTGATTGCAAAAGTGTATGGTCATCAGGTGATAATCTAACTGGTGGTGGAGACGGCGACGATGAACAAATATTTGTTGAATTATCAAAAGTTCCTGCTGAAGTTCATAAAATACTATTTACAGTTACAATATATGATTGTATATCAAGAAAACAGCAATTTGGAATGATTGAGAATGCTTTTATAAGAGTATTCAATCCTGCTAACAATCAAGAACTTATAAAGTATAATCTTTCTGAAAACTATTCAGGAAAGACTGGCCTTTTAGTGGGAGAGATATATAGATATAAAGGTGGATGGAAATTTGCAGCAATAGGCGAGGGAACAAATGACACTAGTATAGTAGATGTATGTAATAAATATCTATAATATCACTAAAACTTAATTAATATAGAGTTTGATAGTACTGTTCCATAAAGTTCATTTTAAAAGTAAAACTTAAAATTTTGTCAGGCCTCATTTATAATGATTTGCATGTTTCCATTTATGATGCGAAATCTAAATGAGGTTTTCGTCTCAAATGATATGTACAAAGCTGAATTAATTAATAAAGAAAATACAATTATATTTTATATGAGTCTAAATAGTAATTAAATTTGAAGTTTATTTTAAAAACAAAGCAGGAATATTTATAGAATAATCTAAACATAGAAAGTAGGTGCATAATTTGTCTATTTCTATACAGAAGGGTGAAAAAATAGATATTCTAAAGATAGTGAAAGAAATTAATGAAATCTATATAATAATTGACTATAAAGTGGATAATGAGGGTGAGTATGATATTGATGGAGCCGCATTTATACTTAGCACTAATGGTAAGGTGAAATCTGAAAAAGATTTTATATTTTATAATAATCCAGTTGGAGGAAATGGCTCAATAAGACATAGTAGAAATATATCATCATCAAATAGTGGAAAAGAAAGAATCAGTATAAAGTTGTCATCAGTACCTATAGATATTGATAAAGTATCATTTACAATAACAATACATGATGCTGAAAAAAGGAGGCAAAACTTTGGTAATGTAAACTATGTTTCAATTAAGGTATTTAATGCCCAAAATGATGAAGAGTTAATAAGATATGATATGAGCGGTTACCTAACTGTTGAAACTGCAATAGTTGCTGCAGAATTGTATCGAAGAAATGGAAGCTGGAAGTTTGGAGCAGTAGGTAGTGGATTTGTGGGAGGATTAGCAGCATTATGCCATAAATTTGGAGTAGAGGTATTAGAAAAAGATATGAATAACCCTAAGTCCATAAATAGAGATGAGTATAGTACTAAAAGAAAAGAAGAAAAGATATTTCCGAAGGTAGAAACACATGGTAATAGATCAGGTGAAACTAAAATTAATAAGAGTAAAATAGAGTTGAAGAAAAAAGGGGACACTGTTAAGCTGGAAAAGAAGAGTGGACAGACACTAGGAGACATTGTGGTGAATTTAAATTGGAATCAGCAGAAGATAAAAACATCGGGATTGTTGGGAGGTTTAGTTAGTGCTCAAAAGATAGACCTTGATTTAGGTTGTTTATTTGAGTTAAAGAATGGTAGAAAAGGTGTCGTTCAGGCTCTTGGTAATGCTTTTGGAAGTTATACAACCCCACCATATATATTTCTTGATAAAGATGATAGAAGTGGTTCTGTGGTGGAAGGTGAAAATTTAATGATAAATGGAAAGTTTCTATCAAAAATGAAAAGGATACTTATTTTTGCTTATATCTATAAAGGAGTGTCTAATTGGGAACAGGTAGATGGAGTTGTTACAATTAAACAGAAAGATAGTTCGGAAATAGTTGTACCATTAGATGATGATAGAAGAAATAAAAGAATGTGTGGAATTGCTATGGTTACTAATGAAAATGATGTAGCCTTTAAAATAGAGAGAGTAGTTCAATATTATTCTGGACATGTTGAATTAGATAGAGCTTATAGATGGAATATGAAGTGGACTTTAGGAAGTAAGTAGAGTGAAAAATTTAGGAAGGTGTACAATAATGAAATACTTTAATGTAAAGATAAAAGATGTTCTTAAAGAGTTTCAGGTAGATGACTCTAAAGGACTATCTGATATAGAGGTTAAAAAAAGAATAGAGAAATATGGATATAATGAATTTACAAAACAAGAAGAGGGGTCAATATGGGAGGACATATTAGACAGTATAAAAGAGCCAATGATGATTATTCTTTTAGTAGCTGCTGCAATAAGTGCTCTTATTGGCGAGATACATGATGCAATAGGAATAGTTTGTGCTGTATCAATAGGTATTGCTATTGGAATGGTAACTGAAGGAAAGTCAAAGAAAGCTGCTGAAGCGCTTTCAAAGATGACTGATAATATACAAGTTAAGGTTTTAAGAAATGAGCACATTGTTCAAATAAATAAGAATGAAATTGTGCCAGGAGATATTGTATTTGTAGAAACTGGTGATATGGTCCCAGCAGATGGAAGATTAATTGAAAGCATTGATTTAAAAGTCCGTGAGGATATGCTAACAGGCGAGTCAGAAGAAGTAGCAAAGGACGCTGAAGCTATTGTTGAAATGGAGTCTTTAAATGTAAAGGGTGAAATGAAAATACAGGATCCTAGTCCTGCAAAACAAATAAATATGGTATTTGGAGGTACCCTTATTGCCTATGGAAGAGGTACCTTTGTTGTTACAGTAACAGGTGACTCTTCAGAAATGGGCAAAATCGCACAGAATTTGGATAAAGGTGATTTGGAAACTCCTCTTCAAATAAAATTGGGAGACTTAGGAGGAAAAATCTCTAAAGTATCAAGTATTATTGCATTGGGATTGTTCTTAATTATGTTTACAAAACTTGTTATGGCAAAAACCTTGCATATTGATACATCAGGAATAATTCCATTCCTTAATTCAATAGATCCTGTTAAGCGAGCGTTTATAGTATGTATAGCTTTAATTGTTGCTGCAGTTCCTGAGGGACTACCTACTATGATTAATATAACTCTTGCAATCACTATGCAAAAAATGGCTAAGATAAATGCGTTGGTAACTAAAAAAGAAGCTTGTGAGACTATAGGTTCTGTAAGTGTTATATGTTCTGACAAGACAGGTACTTTAACTCAGAACAGAATGTCTGTTGAAGCTGTTTATATAGATGGTAGTTATGTTAATGAAGATGAAGCTGAGCATAAAAGTTACTTTGTTGAAAATTGCTTAATAAATTCTACTGCTCATTTAGAAGTAAAGGATGATGAAATCAGTTATTTGGGAAGTGCAACGGAATGTGCTCTTTTACTTCATCATCGTGATCATGATTATATGAAAAATAGAAATAGTGCTAAAATACTTCATCAAGTGCCGTTTAATTCAAAGAATAAAAAAATGATTACTGTTATGCATTGTAATGATAATGCTTGTACAATACTTATAAAAGGAGCCCCAGAAGTTATTCTTAAAGGATGTCATTATGAAAATATAGAAGATAATACTGTAAGGATAACAGACAAAAGAAGAAATGAAATACTAGCAGAGATAGAAAAGCTTCAGAAGAAGTCAATGCGTGTTCTTGGTTTTGCATATAAGACTGTTATGGAAGAAGTAGCTATGACCACTGAGGCTGGAGTAATGGAAAATGGACTTGTATTTACAGGTTTTGTAGGGATAAAGGACCCACTTAGAGTGGATGTTAAAGATGCAGTTGAAACAGCAGCTAAGGCTGGAGTAGAAACAAAGATGTTGACAGGAGACAACATTAATACAGCAATATCCATAGGTGAAGAATTAGGCTTACTTAATGATGAAAAAAGAGCTGTAGAAGCAACGTACATAGATACATTATCAGATGAAGAATTAAGAGAAGAAATTAAAAGCATTGCTATAGTTGCACGTTCAAAACCAGATACAAAAATGAGAATTGTTCAAGCTCTTCAAGATAATGGAGAGGTAATTGCTGTTACTGGTGATGGTATAAATGATGCACCTGCACTTTCTAAGGCTGATGTTGGAATAGCAATGGGAATAGCGGGTACAGAAGTTAGTAAGAATTCAGCAGATATAATACTAACAGACGATAGCTTTAGTACCATCGTTCAAGGAATAAAATGGGGACGTGGTATATATGAAAACTTCCAAAGATTTATACAGTTTCAGATTACTGTTAATATAGTAGCATTTTTAATTGCCATACTGTCAGTTTTATTTAATTTTGATATGCCATTTACAACTATTCAGTTGCTTTGGGTTAATATTATAATGGATGGACCTCCAGCTTTATCATTAGGATTGGAGACAGTAAGAGAAGTTGTTTTAAAGAAGAAGCCGGTTAATAGAAATGCAAGCATAATAACTAAGAGTATGATTACAAGCATGATTTTAAATGCGCTATATATGACTGGAATAATTGTAGTTCAAATGTCCTTAAATCCATTAGGTGCATCAACTAAGATAGTGGATGGTTCAAGCGAAATGAAGACTGTATTATTTGCTTTATTTGCATTCGGATCTTTATTTAACGCATTTAACTGTAGAGAATTTGGAACAGATAGTATTATTCCTAACTTTACAAAAAATAAAATTGCACTTCAGATAATCACTGGAACTGCTTTGGTTCAACTTATAATAACTCAAGTATTTTCAGGATTTTTCAATGCTGTACCATTAAGCTTTGGTATGTGGATTAAGGTAATTGCAGTATCTTCATTAGTAATTGTTATAAATGAAATAGTAAAGGCTATACTTAGAAAGTTTACAAATTCTAATAAGTCAGTAGATGACAATGAAAAAGTAGCTGCTTAGTTAAAGTATAACAAAAGTAACTGTTAAATAATTTAATGCTCTATAGAAAAGAGAAAATGCATTTTAAAAGTGAGACCAGTATAAAATATAATGGTCTCACTTTTAAATAATATAACATTGTGCAGAGTTGTTAATTTAAATAGAATAATAGTATTTAATGTAACTGCATAATATGTACGACTATATAAAGAAAATGTTAAGAAATTAGTTGAAGTATATTCTCTAGAAATTCATCACTTGACAGAATACCTTGTTCTTTTGTGTAATATATATTTTTATGATTCTTTAAGTTATCCTTATAACGATTTTTCAATTCTCCATGAGAAGGTATTATTCCATGTGTGGAGTTATTGAGTAAAGGCAAATCTAAATAGGAATCTCCGGCAGCAATAAGTTTATCTTCATTTTCAATTTCCATAATATATTTAATTGGAGACCACTTATTAATGAAATTTGGAATCATATATACTTTTTTAGTATTTCTAGTGACTAAATAGCCTTCTCTATTGGCAATTAAAATTAGTTTCTCAAAATCCTCAGAGGTTATTAGGTAGCTTTTTAAAACAGCATATAAAAATGAATTGTCACAGCATCTATATGAGTTTACATACTCACTATCTAAAAAGAATCTGCATTTATGGATTAATTCTATAGGAGGAATAAGGTTTTTCATTTGTGATAGTATATAATTTTGCCAGTGTAAATCTACTAGTCCATTTTTCAATATTATAGCTCCATTAGCTACTACTGCATATTTTAAAGGAATGCTATTATTAAAAATAGAAATTCTTTTAAACTGTTCTGTGGTTCTGGTAGTTGTTGGGATAAATAATATTTTTTTGTTTATAATATTTAATAATTTTAAAGATTTTTCAGTCATATGGGAAATCTGTTTTTCAGCTTTTGATTCTACTAATACAGTATTTGTAATATCTGGTTTTAAAAAAAAGTTTGAATATATAAGTGTTCTATCTAAATCTGAGGCAAAAATCATCTATAATCACATCCTTAATTTTGTTATATATCACCTAATTCCTTTGGTTTTATTATTCCACAGCAAGAGTAAGACATATCTTTATATATTTCCACAGGAACATTTCTATCTTCAGCAAGCTTAAGTATATGTTTTAGATTAGGATTATTAAAAGAATCTACAAGTATTTTCCAAGGGATTCTTCTTAGAAGAACTCTTGTAGTCTCTCCTACACCTGGCTTAACAAGATTGATGTTTTTAATATTAAATAGT
Organism: Clostridium lundense DSM 17049; assembly: GCF_000619945.1. Taxonomy (GTDB): domain Bacteria; phylum Bacillota; class Clostridia; order Clostridiales; family Clostridiaceae; genus Clostridium_AO; species Clostridium_AO lundense. Next base: position 73,694 of record NZ_KK211043.1, read on the forward strand.
TTCTGTATTTTACAAACATCTTCCAGCCCTTTATAGTTTGGCATAGATTCATTTTCTAGTATTAGGTCAGCGTTTTCAAATGTTTTTGGAGATTTATCTATTAAACCAAATTGCTCAGTTATAGTATCAATAAAAAGATTTGACACATCCATAGAAGCCAGTTCCTTATAATATTTAGCTCCGTGAAAGTCAGTTTTCGATATAAATGATTCATTTAACACTGTTCTGCTCATTAAACCAGAAACTGTTGAATTTAGACAAGCACTTGGTATAAGAAAATCCTCTCGTGTAGCATAAATATTAGTACAATAGGCAGGATCAGATAAAACAGCTAAATTAGTATTTAGCTTAATACCAGTATCCTTATAAAAATCATTACATGCCTTAATAAGTGTGTCTTGGATAACCCCTTTACCAGTCCATCCATCAATAAATTGAAGGGTAGAATCAGGATGTTTTTTTAGTATATACAATAGGGCATTTCTATCTATACCTTTATCTCTAATAATAGATATACTATAGTGTGGCAGGATTAAATTATACTTATGATTTATATAACGTTTTATAAGTATACCTATTGGTGTGCCTGCTCTAGCCAATGAAACTAAAACAATATTAGTCCCTATGTTTTTAATAATTTTATCACTAACAATAGATACAAGAATTGCAATTTTTGTCTTAGTTTGCTCTAAAGTTTCATAAAATAAATTCATGTATTCTTCTGTTGGATGGTATTCAATAGGCAGCATTTCAGAATAATGAGTACCATTTTGAATGGCGTTTTCTCTATATTCATTGCTTAATTCGGAGATAAGGCCTGTTATTTCTTTTAATAAGAATATTACATCATCCTTTGAATAGCTTCCTGATAATGTATTATTTAACATCTATATCACATTCCTTTTATATGTAGTTGGATTCCATGAAACAAAAATTACGTTATTAATATTGAAGTAACCAAATATCTTTTTAAAGTTTTTCTTTGCTTCTTCGTTAAAAGTTTTTTCAGAAAAAACGAATACCTGATCATAAAAGTTTCTAGGTATATTATATAAATAATTAGTAACATTGTTGTCATCATGTGAAGGAAAGGCTATTTTATTTTTTATAGCGTAATGATCACAATCCATTGAATATATGGGGCTTCTTGTTGTAGAGTGAAAAAATATTTTTTCTCCAAGTTCCGCACTTAATAAACATGGTATATAAATGAATTCTCCTGTACCAAGACATAGACAATTACCTTTAACCTGTTCTTTTTTTAATATTTCTGCAAGCTGTTTTATTTCTTTATTTATAAGGTGATTTTGCTCACTTGAAATGCCAAATCTTCCTGTAGACTCAATAAAACCTTCAACAAAATCAGGTGCATTAAAACATATGTCTTTATGTTTTGCTAGTGGTGAATGACTATAATCTACTTCTGGATCATCAAAAGCAAGTTCTCCAGATTTATTACATTCTATGGTTCCCTTTACTAGAGAACATACTTTAATATTTCTGGATTTTTCATTTTGGTACATTTTTATGTATTCATCATTACGCCAATCAAGAATAGAAATAATACCAAAAGTTTTAGAATCAGAAAGATTTCTTATTAGATTTAATGAGGTTTTTCCTGTGGTCAATTCATCATCAATGAGAACTATATCTTCAACTTCGTCAAATATATTAGAATTTAGTGGATAGATCATATGATCTGTAGCATGTGAATGTTCTTCACAAAAGAAAACGCTAGGTCTTATCTGAGTTATATTTTCTCTAGTGGTATGAATATAGTAAGAGTTTGAACTGCTACTAAATACAGATTGAGCAAGACCTGTAGCAGTTTCTGCAAAACCAACAAAAAGTGTTTTGTGTTTTAAAGGAATAGGGGAACTTAGTATTTTATTTACTTGTTCCATGAATTTAAGAGAAGTGCTTTGATTGTTTTCTATAGATATTAATGCTTGTACTAAAATATCTGTATCAGGATCATGAAAATTTTCTCTTTCTTCTGCCCAAAGTCGACATAGAATTCCGCCAATTATTTTTAGTATAATTGGACGGATAGCAAGGTGCTTTCCCAACACCTTACTTACAAAAAGAAAGTCACGTTTTAGATTTTTTCTAGCAGCCATTGTAAATAGATGATTTAAGTTAAGACTATACTTTGTTTCGTATATATTCAATAATATCCTTAGGTTCTGGCATATAGTTAGATTTACTGGATAGTTCAAGGATATCTTTGTATGTTTTTCCATAATTTAGTACCCCCATAATCTTAGAAAGTAATATAGTTTTATAAGCCCATTTAAAATGAGGTTTTACTTCATTCATTTTATTTTTGTAAGTGCTCTTAATAGCTCCATCTGACAAAGAATTCATTATGGCTTCGGCATCAAGATATTCTTCTTTAGATACAACCATAAGTGAGTTTACAATATCTATTTGAGTTGGGTGAATTACGGTTTTACCCACAAGACCGTTTAGCTTGTCTAACAATATCTCTCTAAAGAAACCACTGTTATCAAGATCAGTATTAAAATTAAAATGTTCATTTACAGGTGCAGATATTACATATCCATCAATTTGAAAAATATTAAGGATATCTAAGATACAATCCTTAATTACAGCTAGATCATAAATGGTGAAATCTCGTCCTCTTCTTAAACTGTAAATTCCTGAAAAATCTGTTCCACCGATTCGTATATTTAGAACTAGGTCTTTGTAAGTATTTAAGATGTTCTTTATACTTATAAGTTCTTCAATTCTAGAGGTTTTGAAAATTACCTCAGGAGTTTCAAGGATAGGTAATACATATAGTTTTCTACTGTTTAAAATATTATAAGATTTTATTGTAGAAAAATATTGTTCTCCAGATGTTGCTCTAAATTTTGGAATTATAAATCCACATAGACCTACAAGATGTGAATTTTTGAGCAGGGTTACAAGTTGATTAAAATTCCTCAATCTAACAAAAATTAATGGAATATTATCTAAGAAATCCTTACAATGTTTTGATATTTTATCAAGATCTTTAAAAAAATCAAGAACGTTTTTTTCAGCTTGTTCCAATTTGTCTGATGCAACAGAATCTTCTAAGCATATAACTACAGAACAAGCACTAACGGAAAGAATATCTTTAAGAAGGTTATTTCTGTCTGCACCCATATATATAGTTGCACCTAAAGCATGAGACAGAAGTTCTTTATCAGAATTTAAAGAAAAAGGGCATGGTTTTTTATAAAAAATAGAGTCTGGTTTGTTTATATAGTTAAAATATCTCATAATTTTATCATCCCACATTAATTTTATTTTAGAGTAAACAAAGTTCGCAACTTTAGAGGGAGTTTTTGCTTCATCTAAAGTTTAGAAATCGTTATCCAGGGACATATTCGATTTTTACTCTCACTTTGAAGAAGATGGGAGTAAAAAGCGGATAGCCATGGGATAAATCTGTTTTCGATGTTGTTTCCAGATATGTTAAGTATGGGTTTGAGTATATTTTTCAATGTACGAACCCTATGTTACTTACAAGTACTTTTATATTTATTTAATTAAATTTATCAAGTTTTTAGATATAAAGATAGGGTTATATATGAAATAAATGGTGTAAAACTAACTTTTTTGCCGAAAATTATTGTTTATACTTTTGGGCAATTAGTATTATTTATTCTAAATTAGTAATAATATGAATAATTCAGTAAAATTAGTATATTACATATTGGAAACTAAGTCAAATAATTCAATGAAGAGAATAGGATAAGCATATATAAAATTTTCAGTAAGTAAATCTATATCTTGATTTGTAAAAAATTACATAATATGGAAAAAGCCCTTGATTTAAAAATTTCATTATTATAAAATTTATATAGCAATGTTTGGTGCAAAAAATTATATTTATAGTATTTTTGACCAATACTAGATAGAGAATTTTGCAGGAGGGGATTTATATGAAAAAAGTAAGTTTAGATTTAAGCTATGTTAAACCTTATTTAAAAGAAGAGGAAATATTAAATTTAGATCCTTTTATAAAAGAAGCTCATAAAAGGCTTCATGAAGGTACAGGAGCAGGGAACGACTTTTTGGGGTGGGTTGATTTACCGGTTAATTATGACAAAGAAGAATTTGAAAGAATAAAGAAATCAGCAGAAAGAATTAAAGATAATTCAGACGCTTTAATAGTAATAGGTATAGGGGGATCATATCTTGGAGCCAGGGCAGCAATAGAGATGTTAAGTCATAGCTTTCACAATAATTTAAATAAGGAAAAAAGAAAGAATCCAGCTATATTTTACGTAGGAAATAATATTAGTTCTACTTATATGGCGGATTTATTAGAATTAGTAAGAGATATGGATTTTTCAATAAATGTTATATCAAAGTCTGGAACTACTACAGAGCCAGCTATTGCTTTTAGAATTTTTAAAGAATTAGCAGAAAATAAATATGGAAAAGAGGAAGCTAAAAAAAGAATATTTGTAACTACAGATAAAGAAAAAGGAGCATTAAAATCTTTAGCAGATAGAGAGAATTTTGAAACTTTTGTAATTCCTGATGATATAGGAGGAAGGTATTCTGTATTAACAGCAGTAGGACTTTTGCCTATTGCAGTAGCAGGAATTAATATTGAGGAAATGATGAAGGGTGCAGAAGAGGCAAGAAAGGATTTTATGGAATTAGATTTAAGTGAAAATCCTTGTTATAGATATGCTGCATCAAGAAGTGCTCTAAACAGAAAAGGCAAGAATATAGAGATTATGGCTAATTTTGAGCCTTGTTTACATTATTTTGGAGAGTGGTGGAAACAACTTTATGGAGAAAGTGAGGGGAAAGATAGAAAAGGCATATTTCCTGCAGCAGTTGATTTTTCTACAGATCTCCATTCTATGGGACAATATATACAGGATGGATTAAGAATAATATTTGAAACTTTTATAAATGTAGAAAGTCCAAGGAAAAATATAACCATTAAAGAAGAGAAGGATAATGTGGATGGGTTGAATTTCTTAGCTGGTAATACTATGGATTTTGTAAATAAACAGGCTTTTGGAGGAACAGTATTAGCTCATAATGATGGAGAAGTTCCTAGTATAGTTATAAATGTTCCAGAATTAACTCCATATTATTTTGGATATATGGTTTATTTCTTCGAAAAAGCTTGTGGTATCAGTGGATATCTTTTAGGAGTTAATCCTTTTAATCAACCAGGAGTTGAGGACTACAAAAAGAATATGTTTGCTCTTCTAGGTAAACCAGGTTATGAAGAGCTTAGGGAAAGTTTGAAAAGCAGATTATAGAGAGGAGAAAGTGAAAGCTGAAGAATGAAAAGTAAAGGATAGAATTAATATTCATTATTCACTTTTCACTAAAATAAGCGTGAAGATATTAGTAGATGCAGATGCATGTCCAGGAAGAGGACTAATAGAAAAAGCAGCAATGAAATATAAAATAGAGGTTATAATGTATTGTGATATGAATCATATTTTACATAGTGACTATAGCACAGTAAAATATGTAGAAAGTGGCTTTCAAAGTGTAGATATGGCTGTAGCTAATGCAACAAAATTAGGAGATATAGTAGTAACTCAAGATTATGGAGTTGCGGCTATGGTTCTTGGGAAAAAGGCTTATGCAATAAGTCCTAAGGGACGCATTTATAGTGATAAAAATATAGATAGATTACTATTTGAAAGACATATAAATGCAAAGGTTAGAAGAGGTGGAGGAAAAACTTCCAATCCTAAAAAAAGAACCGCTGAAGATGATGAACGTTTATATGAAAACATACTGTTATTAATAAAAAGATCACAGGAAGAAGCCGCAAGCTCTTTTTCAGATGATAGAGTATAGAGCAGAGATGATTAGGCGTTTCGTTCACTACATTACGGAAAAAACTAAATTATAAATAATAAAGAATAAATAAGGATAATTTCTTTCCATATTTATTCTTTATTATTTTTATTTACAAAAGTATGAAAAATACTTTTGTATTTTCTATAAGTAAGAATTTTTCGTAGCAATAGCGGAGAAAAATTATCCGTATCTGTGCTCTATAAAAGTGCATTTCACTTTTTTTAATCATTTGAATACAAAACAGTCATGCTAATAGGGTCTAATTGCATTTTAGATCCTTTTATTATTTTCAATGGAGAGTTACTAATTGTATCTCTAGTTCCCACTAGGTTCCATGAATTATATGGGATGTTAATTATTTCTGCATTTTTATTGGAGTTATATATTACAAGAATGTTTTTCCATGTATCACCATTGGCATAACCTTTTAAAATAAATGCTACAACATTTTGAGGCATATCATTTAAAAATAATAGATGAGAATTTATATCTTCCTTTTTATTCATTCTAAAGGCTGAATGTGATTTTCTTAGGCTTATCAAATCTTTATAATACTGAAATACATCCATAAATAAAGCTTTTCTGTCCCAATCAATCCAATTAATGTTATCAAGAGAAGTAAAACTGTTTTCTATCATATTCTTTGTTCTGCAGAATTCTTCACCAGAATGTAGAAAAGCTATACCTTGACTGGTTAATATAATTCCATTACAGAGTTTTTGAATATATTTTTTATTTTCTAGGCTTTCATTCTCACAACTAACACATATTTTATCCCAAAGTGTGTAATTATCATGGCAAGAAACATAATTTATAGTTTCGCAAGGGTTGTAGAAAATTCCAATATTAGATTCCTCATTTTTTATAGAAGCAGCAATGCAGTTTTTTAATAAAGATTCTAAATTAGATTTGCCAGTAGCATAACCTTTATCATTAGGAATAAATATATTTCCTTTTATGACATCCCTGATTACATCATTAAAATGTCCTATTTTAGGAAGTTTTAATGAGTTTTTCATGCAAGCTTTATTATCATCGTGTAAAGCTGTATTTAAGTTCCACCCTTCACCATAAAGCATTATATTAGGATCTATAGTATCTAATTCTTTTCTTATAGAGTTCATAGTTTCTATATCATGTAGCCCCATCAAATCAAATCTAAATCCATCTATATGATATTCTTTTACCCAAAATTTTACCGAATCAATTATAAATTTTCTCATCATTAGGTTTTCAGAGGCAGTATCATTACTACAACCGCTACCATTCGACATAGAACCATTCTCATAATATCTAAAATAATACCCGGGAAATATTTTTTGAAAGTTGTTGTCAATATGATGCCATAAATGATTAAAAACTACGTCCATATTTACACAAAAGCCATTTTTGTGAAGTTTCATTATCATTAATTTCAGTTCATATATTCTACAATAAGGATTAAAGGGGTTAGTAGAGTAACTTCCCTCAGGTACATTATAATTTTGGGGATCATATCCCCAATTGTATTTTGTAGGATTTTTTTCATCTATACTTTTATGAGAAAAATCGAATATAGGCATAAGTTGAATATGGGTTATTCCTAACTCTTTTATATGATTTAATCCAGTGGATATATTTTTGTCTGAAAATGTGTTATCTTCAGTAAGCCCTATAAACTTTCCTTTATTTTTAACTCCACTATTATGATGAATAGATATATCACGTATATTTGTTTCATATATTATTGAATCTGTAAAAGATCTAGTACGTGGTGAAATATCATAATTCCAATTCTCAGGATTAGTTTTAGATAAATCAATAATTGCTCCTCTTAAGCCATTAACCCCTATAGCTGTTGTATATGGGTCAACAGCTTCATAACAATTATCATATACGGTTATTTCATAGGTATAGTAGTAACCTTCTAGATCAGTTTGTATGGTGCAATACCACAAACCATTTAAAAGTTCGTTCAGTTTTACCCTTTCAGGCTTTTCATTAGGGGAAGGTTCACTTTCTTTATATATTAATAAACATATATTTTCAGCAGCTGGGGACCATACCTTAAATGTAGTACTGGTTTTAGTATAGTTATAACCTAAATGGCAATTGCAATAATATTTATCATTGAATTCCTTTGAAGAAAATAAGGTACTATAATTAGCTTTAACTTTTAGATTTTCATATATGACAAAACATTCTTTTTTTATATTTATTGTTGAATTTAAAAGGGCTGTAAACTTATTTCCACAAACCTCATAATGATTAATATTTAATATATTGTCACCATTTTTTATAATGAAATGATCAATTTTAAAATTTAAAGAATCATCTACAACAAAATGTATTTTGTTAAAACTTGTTACAACAACATTATATATAGTCACTAAATATTCCTCCTTTAAAGGTAACTATCATTATAATATTAGAAATTAATGGAAAAGTAAATAAAAACCTATTACAAAATATGGTATTATAGTATAATATATCATAGGGATATAGTAAACGGGGGATGAGTTAGATGGATGAAATAAATATTAACTTTAATTTAAATAGTCCTCAAGAAAAAGGTAAGGAAATAATAATATGCATTGAAAATACCTTACAGGATAATTTATTATATAAATTTTTTATAGGATGTAATGGTTTATGGGATACTTTACAGGATTTTTCTGAAAATAGTAGTGTTAGTTGGATTCCCGAAGAAAATGGCAAATATACAATAATGATACAAGCTAAGAAATTAGATAGTAATAAGATATTTGATTATGTATGTAGAAAGGATTTTATAATAGGGGAAGAAGACGAGAAGCTAATATATTCTATTAATATAGATAAAAATAAAGTAAAGATTGGTGAAAAAATTAATATAACAGTAAATTCTAATAAAGTTCCTATTATGTATAGATATTGGCTTAGGGAAGATTCAAATTGGAATATGATAAAGGATTATTCAGCAGAAAATACTTTAAGGCTAACTACAAAGAAACTTGGAAAAAGTGAAGTATTAGTAGAATGTAAGGAGATTGATTCTAAAAATAATTATGATGATTTTAGTAAAGTAGAGTTTAATGTAATGCCATTAAAAAATATAGAAATAAAAGATTTTAAATGTTTATCTACAGAACTATTATGTGAGTCAGATTTAGTTTTTCAAGTGGATGTAGACAGCGAAGATAATAGAACAATACTTTATAAATTCATTAAAATATATAGTGATGGTACATCTTTATGTATACAAGATTATTCTACTAAAAGAATAGTAAGTTATGTTGAAAATGAAGGTGGAGAATACAAACTTTTATGTTATGTAAGAGATATGTATTCACAAAGGGAATATGATGATAGAGCGATAATGAATTTTAAAGTAAAAAAATATAAGGAAATACAAATAAAAAGTTTTACAACAGATAAAATATCTCCCCAGATTTGTGAAAGTGAAATAGTTCTTAAATCAGTAGTATATGGTGGCAGAGAGTTATTATATAGATATATAATAGACGGAGATTATGGAGAAGATTCAGGCTATATAAGAAATGACACTTATTCATGGCTTACAAAGAAGCCTGGTGAATATAAAATAACATTACTGGTAAAAGATAGTTCTTATGATGGCAACTATGAAGCTAAGGAGGAATTGACTTTTATAATAGATGAGAAAAGCAAGGAGCCAATAAATATTGATGAAATAATATTAGATAAAGGAGACAAGATTTTAAAAAATGATGCTCTTACTATAAAAGTAAAGGCTTCAGGAGGAATGGATTTAAGATATAGTTTTATAGTAAAAAAGAATGATGATATAAAAGAACAAGTAGTAGATTATGGTACCACCAATTGGATAAGATTTATACCAAAAGAAATTGGTAAATATCAATTTGAAGTAAGAGTAAAAGATAAATTTTCTACAAGATTGTTTGATAGCCATTCTATAATATATGTGGATGTATTTGAGTATTTTCCAGCATCTATTGATTATGTATTGTGTCCAATAAAAGAAAGTTTTCTTTGTGGTGACAATATTACTGTGGAAGTTATTACTACAAATACAAAGGACACTTTAATAAAGTATATTTTGAAAATAAATGGGCATAAAGTTGAGGAAAGTGATTTTTCCTTTAGTACAAAATATATGTTTACGCCTAAATGTGGTGGATTATATATAATTCAAATATATGCCAAAAACAAAAATAGTAAGGAATTGTTTGATACTAAAAAAGATATTAAAATATTAGTTAATGAAGCTTTGCCAGTAACAGATACAAAAATAAAATGTAATAAGAATACAATAAGTGAAAATGAACCAGTTATATTTTCTGTTGAAAATAGTGGTGGAAAAGATAATATGTACGAATTTTATATAATGGAAAAAGAGGAATGGATTAAGGTGCAGGATTATAGTAAGAAAAATTACTATAGTTTTATTCCATTTTCAAAGGGAAAATATAATATATTAGCTTTGTGTAAAAGTAGCTATAAAAAATCAGCATATGAAGATTATGATATTTTTCAATTTCATGTGGAATAGACATATAAAGAAAAAATATTTCATCACGATAACAATATATGGTATTTAAAAAGATGGTGGTGAATTTAAATGGAAATAGATAATAATAAAAAAGTAGAACAGCTTCTTCAAACACAATTATTAACACAGGTACTTAAAAGTTCTCTAGGAGACTCTCCTACTTTTGATTTGGTATTAGAAAGTTTAACAAAGGCTATGGCAGATAAAAATGGAGGATTAAGTTTAGGTAGCATAGATTTAAAAGACATAGGATATGGTGGAAATGAAAAATTAGTTCAAGATATAAAAAATGCAGCTTCAAATATAAAAAGCAATAATCCTAAGGTGAATGAGATTGTAGCAAATATTTCTAGAAAATTTGGTGTAGATAAAGATTTAATTATGGCAGTAATAAAACAGGAATCTTCTTTTCAGCCTAATTGTGTATCACAAGCTGGTGCTATGGGACTTATGCAGCTTATGCCGGAGACTGCAAGCGAAATGGGAGTTACAAATCCTTATGATATAGAACAGAATATAAATGGAGGAACAAAATATTTAAGAGGCCTTTTGGATATGTATGGTAACTCAAAGGAATTGGCTTTAGCTGCTTATAATGCAGGACCAGGCACCTTACAAAATAGAGGAGTAAAAAATAAATCTGATATAGAAAGATTACCTTATGAAACTAGAGATTATGTAAGAAAAGTAATGAAATATTATGGTAAATAAAAACAGTCGAAAGACTGTTTTTGTTTTTTATAATAAGCTAAGAATTTTAATTTATAAAAGTTCTAAGAGAAGGAGATTTTTAAACCATAAATTAGAAAGGGAAGAGTTAATGATAAAGGAGGTTTTTCTTCTGTTGATACTACAAAAGAGTAGCTTTAGGTAGTATATAAATGATATATTATCATTATAATAAAAATATCTATATATATGGAGGTAATTGTTTGTGGAGAGATTAGATAAAGTTTTGGCTAATTTAGGATATGGAACAAGGAAGGAAGTAAAGGCACTAGTAAAAAGTGGTGCAGTTGAAGTGGATGAAGTTTTAGTTAAGGACTCTGGAATGAATATAGATCCTGAGAAAAGTGAAATAAAAGTTAATGGAGAAATAATAAGGTATAGAAAATATATATATTTAATGATGAATAAACCTGATGGAGTTGTATCTGCTACTTTTGATAATTATGATGAAACAGTTGTAGACTTATTAGATGAAGAATATCAGGTATTTAAACCATTTCCAGTAGGGAGATTAGATAAAGATACTGTTGGGCTGCTGTTAATAACTAATGATGGTGAACTGAATCATAGGCTTATATCACCTAAATGGCATGTGGATAAGGTATATTATGCTGAAATAGATAAAGTTGTGAATGAAGATGATGTTAATGCTTTTAAAAGAGGAATAACTTTAGATGATGATTATAAATGTTTACCAGGAAAACTTGAGATTGTTAAAGCCGATGAAGATGGATCACAGGTATATGTAACTATACAAGAAGGAAAATTTCATCAAGTTAAAAGAATGTTTGAAGCAGTAAATAAAAAAGTAGTCTATCTAAAAAGAGTTAAATTTGGTGGATTAGATCTAGATGAAACACTAGAAGAAGGAGAGTATAGAGAGTTAACAGAAGAGGAATTAAATGCACTAAAAGAGGTATAATGAATTTTTTATGAAGGCAACATGAATAAAATATGAATTATTTCAAGCATTTTAATAAAAACTTTACAATATATTTTGCAAATAACACTTGAATTTTTAGTATATTTTTTATATAATAATATTGCAAGAATAAATAAAAGAATGAATAGCCCCCTTTTATTTATTGAACAACCCACGCCCCAATGGGTTGTTTTACTTTTTTGAGCAATTTTAAAAAAGTGTATAAAAATTGCAGTTTCTATATGGATTAATATTAAGAATAATGTTAAAATTTATACAAGGAATTATTTATTATTATTTTTAATAAGGAGCTGAAATGCATGGGGGACTATAAATCTAAGGTAGATAGTGAAGAAATGGATTTTTTATATGAAGCCATTTTAACATTAAAAACAAAGGAAGAGTGTTATAGGTTTTTTGACGATATTTGTACCATAAATGAGATAAAGGCTCTAGAACAAAGAATGCAGGTAGCAAAAATGCTTAAAGAGAAGAAAACATATCAAGATATATCAAATGCTACAGGAGCTAGTACAGCTACAATAAGCAGAGTAAATAGATGTTTAAATTATGGTAGTGATGGATACAATATAGTTCTTGAAAGATTACAAGACAAACTTTAAAAAAGGATTAGAATATTATTAAGGATTGTTTTATAAAATTAAATTAGTAAACGTTTAAGAGTAGAAGAAGAGTTGGTATTATTATCAGCTCTTTTTTTATATAAATGGCAAAATGTTACTGGATCAACTGGGTAAAATTAATATTTTTTAAAGCTGCAGGAATTTATTAACATTTCAAGAATAATATAAGTCATAAATAAATATATATACATACTTACATGTTTAGGGGGATTTTTAATGAATAATATATATAAAGACATTGATAGAGTTGTTGATTTATTAGAAAAGGAGATTATAGAATTTCGTAGAGATTTTCATAAGTATGCAGAGGTTGGATGGACTGAATTTAGAACATCATCAAAAATAACAGAATATTTAGAAAAAATGGGTTTAGAAGTGAAATTAGGTGGAGAAATATTAAATAAAGAATCAATGATGGGAGTACCTTCTGAAGAGGAGCTAAAAAAACATATGCAAAGAGCTTTAGAACAAGGAGCAGTTAAGAAATATACGGAAAAAATGTATGGAGGATTAACTGGAGTAGTTGGAATATTAGATACAAAAATTCAAGGACCTACAACTGCATTTAGATTTGACATTGATGCAAATGATGGCATTGAAAATAATTCATTAGATCATAGACCGAAAAAAGAAGGTTTTCTTTCAGTTAATAGTGGAGCTATGCATGCTTGTGGTCATGATGGCCATGCTGCCATAGGATTAACAGTAGCAAAAGTCTTAAAAAGTATGGAGAGCAAATTATGTGGTAAATTTGTATTTATCTTTCAACCTGCAGAAGAGGGCGCAAGAGGAGCTTATTCTATAGTGAAAAGTGGATTGCTTGACGAGGTAGATTATTTTTTAAGTGGACATATAGGTTTTGCAGCCAACAAATTGGGACAAATAGTATGCAATACAGATGGATTTTTGTCCACAACAAAATTTGATGTGAGTTTTAAAGGAAAAAGTTCTCATGCGGGAGCTTCACCTCAAAATGGTAAAAATGCATTATTAGGAGCAGCGTCAGCAGCTTTAAATTTGCATACTTTATGTCAGCATGAGGAAGGCGCCACTAGAATAAATGTTGGGGTTTTAAATGCAGGTACAGGAAGAAATGTGGTTCCTGAATATGCAGAAATGAAATTAGAAACTAGAGGGGAAACAGATAGTTTAAATCAATATGTAACTAGTAGAGCTATTGATATTATAAAAGGTGCTGCTATGATGCATGGTTTAGAGTATAAGGTAAAAGTAGTTGGAAGAGCTCAAAGAGGAAAAAGCGATAAGGAACTTTCAAAGATAATTGAGGAGCAGGCTAAAAATATAGGAGAAGTTGATGAAATAGTAGAATATGCTAAGCTTACTGGTTCAGAGGATGCTACTTATATGATGAATAAGGTTCAAGAAAATGGTGGAAAAGCAGTTTATCTTATGTTTGGAACAAAAAAAGCAGCGGATCATCATAATAGTTCTTTTGATTTTGATGAAGGAGTTCTAAAAATTGCTACAAAGGTATATGTGCTTTCTGCTATTAAGATAAATGAAAGGGGGAGAATATAGGGGGACTATCTTTTAGCTTGAGCCTTTATTAATAAACAGAGTTCTTGGTTTCAGAAGGAGTTTTTACTCCTACTGAAGCTTAGAAATCGTTATCCAGGGACGTAGCCGCTCTTTACTCCCACTTTGAAAAAGATGGGAGTATTAGAGTGGGTAGTCATCGGATAAATTTATTTTTGCATTGGGGGGTTAAAATGAATACGGAAAAAAATATTATTGAAAAGAGAAACACTGGTGGTTTTTTAGGTTGGGTAGAAAGAGTAGGAAATAAAATTCCGCATCCATTTATATTATTCTTATGGCTAATAGTTATAGTTTGGATTGCATCTTTAATATGCTCACTAACCGGTGTTAGTGTGAAGAATCCTGTAGATGGTAAAGTAGTTGCAGTAAAAAATTTATTATCAGCGGCAGGAATTAGATACATGTTGGAAAGCATGATAAAAAATTTCACAGGATTTGCACCATTAGGATTAGTTCTTACAATGACACTTGGTATAGGACTTGCTGAACATGTAGGATTTATATCTGCTTTTATGAAGGATACAATACTTGGGGCTTCTCCTAAAGTAGTTACTTTTATGGTAATGCTTATAGGTATTTGTGGCAATATAGCCTCTGATGCTGCCATAGTTATAGTTCCTGCTATTGCAGCGGCAATATTTGCTTCTATGGGAAGGCATCCATTAGCAGGTATAGCTATAGGATATGCTTCAACTACAGCAGGATTCAGTGCAAATTTAATGATTGCTGGAACAGATGCACTACTTGCTGGAATCACAACAGAAGCAATCCATATTGTTGATAAAAATGCTTCAGTAACTCCAGTTTGTAACTGGTATTTTATGATGGCTTCTACCTTTATTTTAGCTATTATAGGTACTATCGTAAGTGAAAGAATAGTAGAGCCTAGATTAGGAACTTATCATGGTAAAAAGGAAATTACAAGTGATAAAATTACCTCAGAAGAAAAAAGAGGGCTTAAAAAAGCTGGGATTAGCGCACTTGTATATGTAGGCATATTGGTAGCAATATTAATTCCTAAAAACAGTTTTTTAAGAGATCCTAAGACTCATTCTTTAGTACCATCGCCATTTTTAAATTCAATAATTCCTCTTTTGTTAATATTATTTATAATTGTTTCCTATGTATATGGCAAGGAAGTTGGAAAGATACAAAAAGTTGCAGATATTCCTAAGTATATGACAATTGCTATAAAGGATATGGCCTCATATATAGTATTAGTATTTGTAATTGGACAGTTTATAGCGTACTTTAACTGGAGTAATTTAGGCTATGCAATAGCTGTAAATGGAGCTAATAGCTTAAAGTCAGCTAATTTTACGGGAATGCCACTGTTTATATTATTTATATTATTAGTTTCATTTATAAATTTATTTATAGGCAGTGGTTCTGCAAAATGGGCACTACTTGCTCCAATTTTTGTTCCTATGTTTGCTATGTTAGGATATAACCCTGCATTAACTCAAATGCTTTACAGAATAGGAGATTCTACTACAAATATTATATCTCCTCTATTTCCGTATTTTCCAATAATTTTAGGATTGGCAGCAGAATATGATGAAGATGCAGGAGTTGGAACTATTTTGTCTTTGATGATACCTTATAGCTTAATAATGCTTGCGACTTGGATTGTATTTGCCATGATTTGGTTTGGTATTGGATTACCATTAGGACCTGGTGCATCAATAAGATAAACAGAATTCTTGGCTTCAGAAGTGGTTTTTATTCCTAATAGAGTTATTAACAGGCTTCTAAGGAGTTTTATTCCTTAGAAGTCGTTATCCTTTAGGTGAAATTCGTATGGGGGTAAGATAGAACATTGAAGCCGATTGGACCAATGTTCAATGGTTAAAATTATAGGGGGGGAATGGATATGTTTAATGAAAAGGTTGAGGAATTAATAAATAAGGAACTAGATTTAATAATTAAGATAAGAAGAGACATACATGCTCATCCAGAGTTAGGAATGAATGAACATAGAACTGCCCAAGTAATTATTGATAATCTTAAGGATTTGGGGTTAAGAATAAAAACAGGTGTGGGAAGGACAGGGGTTGTAGCATTATTAGAAGGAAAAAATCCTGGAAAAACTTTGTTGTTAAGAGCGGATATGGATGCTCTTCCTATGGATGAACTTACTGATTTACCTTTTAAGTCTGAGAATAAGGGGGTTATGCATGCTTGTGGTCATGATATGCATACGTCAATACTTATAGGTACTGCAAGGGTGTTATCACAATTAAGAGAATATATAAATGGAAATATTAAGTTTGTATTTCAGCCAGCAGAAGAATGTAACCCTACTGGTGGAGCAAATTATATGATTGAAGATGGAGTGTTAGATAATCCTAAGGTAGATGGAGCAGTAGCACTTCATGTTTGGGATTTACCTTTAGGTAAAGTAGGGTTAAAACCAGGAGCAATGATGGCACAATCGGATAGAATATTTATAAAAATAAAAGGTAAAAGTGCTCATGGTGCAGCTCCCCATCAAGGAGCAGATGCTATTGTAGCAGCAGGGTATGTTATTACAGCATTACAGACTATAGTAAGTAGAAATATAAATCCATTAGATAGTGCTGTAGTTACCCTTGGAGTAATAAAAGGTGGATATAGATATAATGTAGTACCAGATGAGGTGAATATTGAGGGTACTGTAAGAACTTTTGCACCTCATGTATCGAAAGTAATGCCAAGAAGAATAGAAGACATTGTAAAAAATATATGTTATGCTTTAGGATGTGATTATGAATTCAAATATGTAAATGGGTATCCGCTTACTTACAATGATGAAAATTTAACAGAAATAGTAATGAAAGGGCTAAGACAGTCTATTGGAGATGAAAATGTTATTATTCCAGATAAGCCAGCTACTGGTGCGGAAGATTTTTCATTCTTTAGTAAACATATTCCTTGTACTTTTATGTGGTTAGGTTGTAAATCAGATATAAATGAACAATGTTTTGTACTTCATAATCCAAAATTAATATGTGATGAAAGAGCTATACCTATTGGTATAAAAGATTTATGCGGTGTAGCAATGGAGTTTTTAAAATAGAATAATGTAACATATTAAATTTAAAGGAATATGTAAAGATTGGTTTATTAAAAAAGCCAATCTTTTTAGCTATAGATAAAAAATAAAATTAAGGATGATTAAAGGGTAGTTAAAATGTTATAATATTAAACAAGTGATTAATTGAATAATACTAATAGCAAAATCAGGGAGTGAATATATATGGATTTAACGAAATTATTGAATAAGGAGCAGTATGAAGCGGCTACTACCGTTGAGGGCCCTTTACTCATATTAGCAGGTGCGGGCTCTGGGAAAACAAGAGTTCTTACTTATAGAATAGCCAATCTAATTAAAAATTTAAATGTTTATCCTTCCCAAATACTAGCGATTACCTTTACAAATAAAGCAGCTAATGAAATGAAAGAAAGGGTAAGAAACATAGTAGGGAATGAAGCAGATGGCATGTGGATATCCACATTTCATTCCAGTTGTGTAAGAATATTAAGAAGAGAAGCAGAAAAACTTGGATACAACAAGAATTTTGCTATATATGATAGTTATGATCAAAAGACTTTAGTAAAAACATGTATAAAAGAACTAAATATTAATGATAAAGATTTCGATGAAAGATATATGCTAAATAAGATAGGAGAAGCGAAGGACAACTTAGTTTCTCCAGAAGAATTTAAAAAGAAACATGAAAATAATTTTAAACTAAATAAAGTAGCAGATTTATATTTGCTATACCAAAAAAAATTGAAAAGCAGTAATGCCTTGGATTTTGATGATTTAATATACAAAACTGTAGAATTATTTAAAAAGAACCCAGAAATTTTAGAGTTTTATCAGAGAAAATTTAAATATATAATGGTAGATGAGTATCAGGATACTAATAGGTCACAGTATGAACTTGTTAGGTTATTAGCAGATGCCCATAAGAATATATGTGTTGTTGGAGATGATGATCAGTGTATATATGCTTGGAGAGGAGCAGATATACGAAATATATTGGATTTTGAAAAAGATTATCCAAATGCTAACATTATAAAATTAGAGGAAAATTATAGATCAAAGGCTAATATATTAAATGCAGCAAATGAAGTTATAAAAAATAACTGTAATAGAAAAAGTAAAGTACTTAGAACTAATAATGGATTAGGTGAAAAAATAAAAATATATAGAGCCTATTCAGATGTGGATGAAGCACAATTTGTAGCTTCGGAAATTAATAAAATAATAAAAGAAGAAAGTAAATGCTATAAGGATTTTGCTATTCTTTATAGAACTAATGCTCAATCACGTATTTTTGAGGAATCTTTTATGAGAAATAATATTCCATATAAGATAGTTGGAGGATTAAGGTTCTATGATAGAAAAGAAATAAAAGATATAATGGCATATCTAAAGCTTATAAACAACCCTCTTGATGATATAAGTTTAAAGAGAATTATTAATGTACCTAAGAGGGGCATAGGAGATAGTACATTAGATAAAATACAGGATTTTGCATCTTCTATGGAGGAATGTGTATATAGTGTATTGTTAGATGTGGATAACATTGGGTTATCCGGAAGGGCAACTTCATCCATTAATAAATTTGTTAGTTTAATAAATAGTTTTATTAGAAAAAAGGATGAGGTAACTGTATCTAAATTAATTGAGGAAATACTTCAATCTACAGGGTATTTAGCTGAATTACAAAAAACAAATGACATAGAGGATTTAAGTAGAATAGAAAACTTAAAGGAATTGGTTTCCGCAGCAGTAGATTTCGAATCTTATTCTGAGGATAAAAGCCTTTCTGCTTTCCTTGAGCAGGTTACTTTAGTATCAGATATAGATAATTTTGATGAAGAAGCAGAAACGGTTGTGCTTATGACAGTACATAGTGCCAAAGGACTTGAATTCCCAGTGGTATTTATGGCAGGAATGGAGAATGGAATTTTCCCAGGAGTACAATCATTAGATAATGAGGAAGAGATGGAAGAATCTAGAAGACTTTGTTATGTAGGAATAACTAGAGCAAAGGAAAAATTATACATGACTTCTGCTGAAAGAAGAATTATGTTTGGAAGAACTGTGGCTTATGAGCAATCATATTTTGTAAATGAAATTTCAAATGATTTAAAGGAATCTATAAGAGAAGGAAGAAAAAGTTTAAATAGAGAAAATTTTTATAGAAAAGAAAACGTATATTTAGATAGAAAATATTCAAGCGCTAATGAAAGTGCTTTGGATAATATTAGAGAAGAAAAGAATAGTGATTCTGATAAATTAACTATACAACAGGCTACGCCGGGAAAGAAAGTAAGACATAGTAAGTTTGGAATAGGAACTATAGTCAGTGCTACTCAAAATGGTGATGATATAAAATTGACAGTAGCTTTTGATAGAATGGGTGTTAAAATACTTATGCTTAGCGTGGCTCCTTTAGAAGCAGTTTAGGGGAGGAATTAAAAATTGTCTATTGAACAAACTAAAAAAGAAAGAATACATGAATTAATTGAGAGCTTAAATAAGTGTGCTTATGAATATTATGTGCTGGATAATCCATCAATATCTGATAGAGAATATGATAAACTTTACGATGAATTAGTAAAGTTAGAAAATGAAACATCATATATATTACCTTATTCTCCTACTCAAAGAGTAGGAGATAAGGTGTTGTCTGAATTTCAGAAATATGTACATAAAGGAAGGCTTTGGAGCTTAGATAAAGCGCAAAGTATCCAAACCTTGAGAGAATGGCATAATAGAAATGAAAAGGCAATATCACAATATAATGAAACTCATACAGATAAACTTCCTAATGTATCTTATATTGTTACGAAAAAGTTTGATGGATTGACAATAAACTGTACTTATGATGAAAGTGGTATTTTAACTAAGGCAGCTACTAGGGGTACTGGAATAATAGGCGAAGATATAACTGAACAAGCCAAAACAATAAAAACAATACCTTTAAAAATAAATAATAATCATTTAATTGAGATTCATGGTGAAGCTATAATGACCAAAAAGGCTTTCGAAGAATATAATAAAGTAGCAGATGTACCTTTAAAAAACTTAAGAAATGGTGCAGCAGGTGCTCTTAGAAATCTAAATATAAAGGAAACAGCCAAAAGAAATCTCTCTGCGTTTTTTTATGATGTAGGCTATAATGAGGGAAAGAATTTTGAAAGTTATATGGAAATGCTTAATTTTATAAAAGAAATGGGCCTTTATGTAGAACCGTATATTAAAAGATGTAATACAGTAGAAGAAATAGAGAAGGAAATAGAATATATTAATAATATAAGAAATGATTTAGAATATGATATAGATGGCATTGTTATAGCTATAGATGACATGAAAACAAGAGAAGTTTTAGGATATACAATTAAGTTCCCTAAATGGGCTATTGCATATAAGTTTGAAGCGGAAGAAACTACTACAAAACTTTTAGATGTGGAATGGAATGTAGGAAGAAGTGGAAGAGTTACACCTACAGCTATTTTGGAGCCTATTGAATTAGCAGGTGTTACTGTGAAAAGGGCTACTTTAAATAATATGGATGATATAAATAGAAAAGGTGTAAGAATAGGAAGTCAAGTATTTGTAAGACGTTCTAATGATGTAATACCAGAAATAATGGGTGCAGTTGAAGAAAGCTTAGAAGATAGTAAAGAAATAGAAGTTCCTAAATATTGTCCGTATTGCGGTAGTGAGCTTATACAGGAAGGAGTTCACTTCTTTTGTGAAAATACTTTATCATGTAAGCCTCAAATGGTTAAAAGTATAGTGCATTTTGCAAGCAGAGAAGGAATGAATATAGAAGGATTTAGTGAAAAAACTGCAGAACAGTTTTTTGAAAAATTAAATATAAAGTCTATACCAGATTTGTATAGAATAAAAAAAGAAGAACTATTAACCTTAGAGAAGTTTGGAGAGAAAAAAGCTAATAATATTATTAATGCTATAGAAAAAAGTAAAACTCCAGAATTATCTTCATTTATTTATGCATTAAGTATACCTAATGTAGGTAAAAAGACTGCTAAAGATTTAGTTAAACATTTTAAGACCTTAGAAAATATTCAACAGGCTACTTTTGATGAATTGTTATCTATAAAAGATGTTGGAGAAATAGTAGCAAAAAGTATCATAGAATTTTTTAAACAGGAAAAAATAATAAAAAGTATGAATGAGCTGCTAGAGTTAGGTATAGTACCTATTACTGATGATCTAGAAATTAAAGAAGAAAGTCCATTTAAGGATAAAACTGTTGTTGTGACAGGTTCTTTAATTAATTATAGTAGAACAGAGATAAAAGAAAAACTAGAATCACTAGGAGCTAAGGTTTCGGGTAGTGTAAGTAAGAAAACAGATTATGTATTGGTAGGCGACGATCCAGGATCAAAATTTGATAAGGCCAAAGAATTAGGTGTGAAAATTATAAATGAAGAAGAATTTGAGCAACTAATCAATGGCTAAATTCCAATGAAAAAGTAGAATTGGAGGAGTTTATGATGCGAAAAGCCATAGGAGCATTAGGATGGTGTGCAGTGTTTTTAACTACTATAGCATTAATACTAACCATGCTTACTACATGCCAGTTTATTTACATTAAATATTTTAATAGTTACTTCACATTACAATGGTGTATTTTTTTTACAATGATTGTATGGTCTTTAAAATTAATTGATTTAAAAAGTAGTTTAAATAATAAAATATTATATCCTGTATTATGCATTATTTTTGCAGCAGGTACAATGTTTTTTATATTTATGAAGGTATATTAGTAAGGTAAAAGATATCAATATCCGCTGGTGTTATTGATATCTTTTTGTATGATTTTAAGTATATAAAAAATAATTTTTATGATACAATATAGTTGTTATTCACAAAATAGTATAACTTTATAATATTAAGTTTAAAATTATTGTATTAGTTAATATTTACTAATATATTATTTATTTTATAAAGAAAGTGAGGGAATATACAATGGCTGTTTCAAAAAAAGATGTAGAATATGTTGCAGAACTAGCTAGAATAGAATTGATGGAAGATGAAAAAGAAGGAATGATAGAGGATTTAAATAAAGTGTTAGCTTATATGGAAAAGCTAAATGAGTTGGATACAGATAATGTTGATATAATAGTTAATCCATACTATATTGAAAATAAGTTTAGAGAAGATGAAGTGCAAGAATCAATGAAATTAGATGAAGTAATGGAAAATGCACCAGAAAAGCTTGAAGAATACATATTAGTGCCAACAATAATAGAAGGCTAGTTAGTTAACCCAAAAGGAGGTATTGTACATAATGGAGTTATATAACCTTACAGCCCACGAGCTGAAAGATATGATTAAAAAGAAAGAAGTAAAAGCTGAAGAAGTTGTTAATAACTATGTAAATAGAATACAAACTTTGGATACAAAGTTAGGAGCGTTTTTATATACTGGAGAAGAAGAAGCTTTGGCTATGGCAAAAAAAGTGGATGCTAAAATTGCTTCAGGTGAAGAGTTAAAAGGTTTAGGAGGAGTTCCAGTATCAATTAAAGATAATATAAGTGTAACTGGTATGCAAAATACTTGTGCATCAAAGATGTTAGAGGGATATACTGCACCATATGATGCTCATGTTGTAGAAAGAATAAAAGGAGAAGATGGTGTAATCTTAGGTAAATTAAACATGGATGAGTTTGCCATGGGATCATCTACTGAAAACAGTGCTTATAAGAAGACTAGAAATCCTTGGGATACTGAAAGAGTTCCGGGAGGATCATCAGGTGGTTCAGCAGTTTCAGTAGCAGCATTAGAAACACCATTATCTCTTGGAACAGATACAGGTGGATCAGTGAGACAGCCAGCAGCACTTTGTGGTATCGTAGGTCTTAAACCAACTTATGGAAGAATATCAAGATACGGGGCAGTGGCTTTTGGTTCTACTTTAGATCAAGTTGGAATTTTTTCAAAGGATGTAGAAGACTGTGCGCTTCTTACAGGAAATATTGCAGGATTAGATAGTAGAGATTTTACTACTGCTAATATACCTGTACCAGATTATAGCGCTTTTTTAAATAAAGACATAAAAGGAAAGAGAATAGGAATTCCTAGAGAATTCTTTGGAGAAGGCTTAGATAATGATGTACGTAAAGCTGTAGAAGAGGCTATAAAAGTTTTACAAAGTAATGGTGCAGAAGTTAAAGAATGTTCCCTACCATTAACAGATTATGCTTTAGCAGCTTACTATATTATATCTAGTGCTGAAGCATCATCAAATTTAGCTAGATTTGATGGAATAAGATATGGACATAGAACAGATAAGTATACAGATGCTGTTGATATATACTTTAAATCTAGAGATGAAGGCTTTGGAAAAGAAGTTAAGAGAAGAATAATGCTTGGAACATATGTATTATCAGCAGGATATTATGATGCATATTATAAAAAAGCTTTAAAAGTAAGGAACTTAATAAAAGAAGATTATCAGAGAATATTTAAAGAGTTTGATGCAATAATATCACCAACTTCTCCAACAACTGCTTTTAAGATTGGTGAAAAAACAAATGATGTATTGTCCATGTATTTATCTGATGTATATACTGTTCCAGTTAGTGTAGCAGGATTACCAGCTATATCTATACCTTGTGGAATGGTTAATGGGCTTCCAGTTGGATTGCAAATGATAGGAAACTATTATAAAGAAGATACTCTTTTCAATTTAGCATATAGCTATGAGCAATCCACAGAGTGGCATAAGATGAATCCTGAATTATAATTTATTAGTTGTTGAGAAAAGGAGTGGAAAAGACAGATGGAATTTGAAGCGGTAATAGGTCTTGAAGTTCATGCGGAACTTTCTACAAAGACTAAGATATATTGTGGATGTACTACAGAGTTTGGAGGTAAGCCAAATACTCATGTATGCCCTGTATGTTTAGGACTTCCTGGTTCACTACCTAAGTTAAATAAAAAGGTGGTAGACTATGGAATAAAGGCGGGTTTAGCTCTTAATTGCAAAATAAATAAAGTTAGCAAGATGGATAGAAAAAATTATTTTTATCCAGATTGTCCTAAAAATTATCAGATAACTCAAGACGAAGTTCCACTTTGTGGTGAGGGTTACATAGAGATAGAGTTATCTAATGGAGAAAAGAAAAGGATAGGTGTTGAAAGAATACATATAGAAGAGGATGCTGGAAAACTTTTGCATACTAAAGTAGGAACTTTAGTAGATTATAATAGAGCAGGTGTACCTCTTATAGAAATAGTTTCAAAACCTGATATGAGAACTCCAGAAGAAGCTACATTATATTTACAAAAATTAAGAAGTATTCTTTCATCTATAGAAGTTTCTGATTGTAAGATGGAAGAAGGCTCATTAAGATGTGACGGTAATATTTCTATTAGACCTAATGGAAGTAAAGAATTTGGAGTAAGATCTGAAATAAAAAATATGAACTCTTTTAAAGCTTTGGAAAAAGCACTTTCTTATGAATATGGTAGACATGTAGAAGCCGTAAGTAACGGAGAAAAGCTAGAACAGGAAACTAGAAGATGGGATGAAGCTAATAATGTTACAGCTGCTATGAGAAGTAAGGAAAAAGCAAATGACTATAGATATTTTCCAGAAGGGGATTTAGTTACTATAAATGTATCTGATGAATGGATAGAAGACATAAGAAAAACTATTCCAGAACTTCCTCATGAAAAAGCAGAGAGATTTGTAAAAGAGTATGATATACCAAAATATGATGCAGGTGTATTAACGTTAACTATGACAATGGCTAACTTCTTTGAAGAAACTGCCAAAGTTAGTGGAGATGCTAAAGCTGCATCAAACTGGTTAATGGGAGATATATCAAGATTGTTAAATGAAAATGCTATGAGTGTAGAAGAATTGAGATTTACACCTAAACATTTAGCAGAATTAATTAAATTAATTTCCTCAGGAACAATTTCAAACAACATAGGTAAAAAGGTTGTTGAAGAAATGTTTAAAACAGGAAAGGCTCCAAAGTCAATAGTAGAAGAAAAAGGATTAGTTCAAAATAATGATGAAGGAGCTATACTTGATGTTGTAAATAAAGTAATAGCTGAAAATCCAAAATCCATAGAAGACTATAAGAACGGTAAAAAGAGAGCTATTGGTTTCTTAGTAGGTTTAGTAATGAAAGAAACAAAGGGAAAAGCAAATCCTCAAATAGTTAATAAACTTGTTAATGAACAGGTTGCAAAACTATAATATAAAAAACCTTATGGTGAATTCCGTAAGGTTTTTTGTTTATCTTTAAGCATCTGTATTTTATGCTCTATTGGTTACGTTCTAAAAATGTGTAGTACTCATTTCTATTCTTTTCTATACTCTAAAAACGTCTTCATTTTTCGATATATCATTATCCTTAAATTTAATAGCGTTATTTTTAGACAAATTATAGATATGTAAATTAAGTTTTTCTAATAAATAATTTTTATACTTTAATTGGTTAAATATTTGTTTCAATGTTATGAAGCTCCAAACAGCAACTGAAGTTAATACACACATAGTTATTATAGCTATTATTTCTATTGCTAGAATCATACAAAATTCCCTCCGTATTGTGATAATTTCTAATATTATACTTATAAGTTTAGTATATAACACAGCCTTATATAAGTAAATGCTATGGCAATAAAAAAGTACATATTACATATAATGTAATATACCTAGTATTATGGAGGGGGAAATGATAAATATATATGACAAAGTATATTTCAAATTAAGGGAAAAAGAAGTTCACAAAGCTAAAGTTATAATAAAGAGATTAGATATAGAAGAAGTAAATAAGAGAATCTCAAAAATATGTTGGAGTAGTGGAATAGAATATGAGATTATATTAAAAAATTCAGAAATACTACTATTATTATTAAAAGGAAATAAAGATAAGGTTTTATTAAAATTTGAGAAAAAGGATATGGTTTTTTTAGAAGAGTTCGATAGTTACCTAAATTTTTTTTATAAATATTCTGCTAATAAAGGGGTGTATATAACCACTGGAGTATTTGAAGAAAAAATAAAAAATAGGTGCAGTATTATATCTATATATAAAAAGATTAAATTGGTAGACAAATATAATTTAATAAAAGATCAGTTGGGTATAAAAGGAAAAGCTACAGATGAAATTAAGGGAGGAAAACTTAATTTATATAAATACTTACCTAATTAAAGAAGATATATTTTGATTAAATTTCCTCTTACCAGGAAATAATTATTAAAAGTATTAAATTATCATAAATGGTAGGAGAAAGTTAATGAAAAAGTTAATTAGTATTTTTTTAGTAGTTATTGTTTTGTTTAGTGGTTGTGTAGAGAAAAAAACAAGTGTTAATTATATTAATAGCAGAAATTATCCTATATATGGTGTAACTGATTTACCAGAAGATTTAACATTACTAAATAATTTAAACATAAGATATAATGATATATTAGTCAATTTATTTGAAGGATTAGTAAAAAAGGATATAGAGGGTAAGGTTATACCTGGATTGGCAAAGAGTTGGAGTGTAAACAAAGATAATACAGTATATACTTTTAAAATAAGAGATGATGCAAATTGGAGTAATGGTGATAAGATAACAGCAAGAGATTTTGTGGATTTTTTTTCACAAATATTAAGTGGTAATGTAAATAATATATATGATTATCAATTATTTTATATATTTGGAGCAGAAGATTATAGAAAAGGTAAAATAGATTTCAATAAAACTGGAATAAGAAGTGTTGATGATGAAGTACTGGAAATAAGATTAAATGTGCCCTGTAACTATTTATTAGATATATTATCCAGCCCTATATATGGATTAAGAAAATTAGATAATAATCTTAAAACTTGGGTTTTTAATTATGATAAGATAGGTTTCTCTGGGGCGTATAAAATTAAACATATTAAAAATGAAGAAATAGAGCTAGAAAAGAATGTGTACTATTGGGATAAGGAGAATGTTATAAGTGATAAGATTGTTATATTAGATAATAAAAATACTGAAAGTTCATTAGCTGCATTTCAATCTTCTAAAGTAGATTTTATTGTGTCACCACCTTTAAGTGAAATAAAAGCACTAAGGAGTAAAAATTTTATTATGGAGAGTTCATCTCATTCTGGGAAGGTATTAACATTTAATTTTAGTAGTGATAAGGTTATGAATAAAGAATTAAGAAATGCCATAAATAATTGTATAGATAGGAAGAAAATATGTGATGATGCATTAGATAATACAGGAGAGCCCTGGAAGTATAACATATCAGATAATAAGAAAGCTAAGGGTGATGAGAAATCTAATTACAGTAGTTTTAAAATTTTATGCTTAAATGATATAAAAAGTAAGAAAGTTGTTGAAGAATTAAAAAAAGAATTAAAGACAAATTTAAATATAGATTTACAAATAGTTTTTTGTGAAAATAATGAATTTATTGATAAGGTTAAGAAAAATGAATATGATATGGCTCTTATGGATTTTATAATGGAATATAAAAATCCAATAAGTTATTATGAAAAGTTTTTAAGCCATAATTATTTTAATTTTTTTAGTTATAAAAATAGAGAATATGATAATACAATATATAAAGCAAAAATGGAGATAAATGAGACTAAGCAAAAAGAATTATTTAAAAAAGCAGATAAAATATTAATTAGTGATCTTCCTGCTATTCCTTTATATATTGAAAGAAATATTATATGTAAAAATGAGAATATATATGATTTAGAAATGAATTATAATAGCAATATACTGCTTAATAAATTCTACTATAGTTCTAAGTAAACAAAAACTTCCCAGTTAGATGTTCTGGGAAGTTTTTTTGTTGGATTCTTTTTTTACAAAATAAGCACAATTATTTTGTAAATTAATGTTGTTGGAAAAGGTAGATACATTATCTAAAGTACAGGTACCATTTTTGCAGTAGATGCAATTTTCAGAGCAATTTATGTTCATCATAATTTATACCTCCTCACAATAGGTTTATTCTGATGAAGTATAAAATGCTGTATTTGTACTGACAGTTATATTATATGCACATATAATATTATTATTTTATTAAATTATTTACTCTATAGGTAACAATTATTATATAGATATATTATATAGAAAAATATGGGCATATTTTTTTCGCTATAAAAGGAAGTTTTACCTTGTTTAAACTCTTGTTTTTTTTCGTTGAAGCTAATACTTTTTATAAATATAGGTGCTAGATTATTGTTTTCTGGTGATGGAATAGAAGGCAATTTAAAATCTTTTTCTTCTAATAAATCATCAGAATTTAAAGAGAAATTTTTATATCTTTCTCTGTCATCTAAATTAGGTGTTTCAGGCCAACTTAATATTATACCTGAATTTACCAATTGTTTTTTAAAGATACTTGTTAATATATGAGCATAATCATTGTCAGAATCATTATCACATTCCTTAACATTCAACATAAGACT
This sequence comes from Clostridium lundense DSM 17049, assembly GCF_000619945.1. Lineage (GTDB taxonomy): Bacteria > Bacillota > Clostridia > Clostridiales > Clostridiaceae > Clostridium_AO > Clostridium_AO lundense. The sequence continues at coordinate 102,360 of NZ_KK211043.1, forward strand.
TAAAATATATAAACAAATTTCTATTGGAGAAAATTTTAAGGAGTTCTTTTCGCCATATTTTATAATAATTCCAAGTTCATCATTATATGATTTCATTAATTCTAAATATAATTTATCAGCAATATCTTTGCATGCAATATAGTTAGTGTTTTTATATAAAAGAATAGAGTTTATATAATAAGTACAGGTACTTTCTAATTTCATTACTGTACTTAATTGAGCAAGACTAAAATAGTTTTCAGTAATTAAATCAAAAATATCTAATAGTAGAACCTTAGCATCTTCGTTTTTAGAGTATTTATAAAAAATATTAAGGCCTAAGGATACTTTTAATAATTCATCAATAGAGAGACAATATAGATCTTGTTTAAATTTTGTAAACATGTTCATTATGTCAAGGGAAAAGTTTTTATATTCTATACTCTCTTTTGAATCATCCAATAGGGAGATTTTATAAAATGCTGCCATTAGCATTGCCTGATCTGAGAATTTAAATTTCTCATTTTTAATTTCTAATTTTAATTCATTTGATGAAGGATCAGAAAGGTCAATTTTATCTACAAATACTCCATCATCATTTCTCATATTACATGCATAAAATTGAAGCTGTTTTTTTGCTATATTAGCATAAATAATGCTTAGGGCATACTTGGAATCGTCTATGTTCTTGAAAAAATTATAGTAGTCTGATAACTCTAATAGTGATAATGTCATAAAGGCATTAGTAGTAATATTTATTTCTTTTTTTACCTTATCTTCATTCCAGCATAGTTTATCATTTATACTTTTTAATTTAGGGTTAGATTTTTTATATATACACAATAATGGATAGGTAGATTTTAATATATTCGTATTTAAATCTGATAGTTGCTTATTTTTTAATTCTTTAGTGTTAATTGTTATTCCACATCTGGAGTTAAATATTATATCCATCATGGATTCTTTTGATAAATGAAACAGTTGATTTTTAATATTGTCCTTATTTAAACTATTAAGCCTTAAAAATGGACCTATATACTTCAAATACAACACCTACTATTAAATTAATCCTTATATAAATAATATGATATATATATGAAAATAGTGCTAATTAATTTTTGCTATGGACAATAAAATCATTCACTAGTAAAATGATAAATGGTGACAAGAAAAAAATATTCAATTTGGAATTTTGAAAAAATAGCAAATTGTCGTATAATTATGTTGAAAATACTATGGCTAGGATGGTGCAAAAAATGAAAAAATTAATATTAGCTAGTAATAATGAAAATAAAGTAAAAGAAATTAAAGAGATACTGTCTCCATTAAATGTACAAGTTATTTCTTTAAAGGAAGCAGGGGTTAATGTAGAGGTAGAGGAAGATGGAAAAACCTTTATGGAAAATGCATATAAAAAAGCAAAAGAAATATATGACATTATAAATGACGAAAGTTATATGATATTAGCAGATGACTCAGGTCTAGCTGTTGACGCTTTAGATGGAGCGCCAGGTGTATATTCAGCAAGATTTGCTGGAGAGCATGGGAATACAGAAAAAAATAATGAAAAATTATTAACATTAATGGAGAACATAAATGATAGAAGTGCAAAATTTATATGCAATATGGTTTTAATTATTGATAAAGAAAATGTTATTAGAGTTCAAGGGGAAGTAGAAGGAGTAATTATAAAAGAAGAAAGGGGAGAAAATGGTTTCGGTTATGATCCTCTCTTTTATATTCCTGAATATAATATGACATTTGCCCAAATGGATTCAAAAACTAAAAATTTGATAAGTCATAGAAAAAAGGCATTGATAAATTTAGAAGAAGCAATTAGGAAATACTTACAGGGGGAATAAAAGTGTTAATAGGAGTTGTTAGTGATACCCACAGACATACTTGGATAATAGAACGGGTCATGGAGAAGCTACAAAATATAGATTTACTAATTCATTTAGGGGATAATATACAAGATGTAAAAGAGTTTGGAAAGTTTTATAAAGGAACAATTATAAATGTAAAAGGTAATTGTGATTATTCTGGGAGTGTACCTTATGATATAATAGAAGAAATTCAAGGCCAGAAGTTTTTTATAACTCATGGACATCATTATGATGTAAAACATAGTTTATCTAGATTAAAATATAAAGCATTAGAGGAAAAAGCTAATGTAGTCTTATTTGGTCATACTCATATTTCACAGATATCATATGAGGATGGTATATGGTTTATAAATCCTGGAAGCCCAGTTATATCAAGGGATGGGTTTAATAGCATAGCACTAATAGAGATAAAAGATAATAAGGTAAATGCTAGTATAAAAGCTATAAGGTAAAAAAAAATAAAAAAAAATTAAAATAACTATTGACGGATTAGAAAAATTCGTGTAGAATAATCTATGTCGTCGGGAGTTAAACGAAACAAACAAAACTTCTTGACGAAAGAAAATCGGGGTGTGGCGCAGATGGGAGCGCGCGTGGTTTGGGACCATGAGGTCGCAGGTTCAATCCCTGTCACCCCGACCAGCATATGCGGGTGTAACTC
>NZ_KK211043.1:105545-310606 GCF_000619945.1 Clostridium lundense DSM 17049
CTCGTCTTCCGCTCCAATATGCGGGTGTAACTCAATGGTAGAGTGCTAGCCTTCCAAGCTAGTTACGAGGGTTCGATTCCCTTCACCCGCTCCAATTTTTATTTAAGTTTACTCTAGGGCTTTAAGCGCCCATAGCTCAGCTGGATAGAGTGACGGACTTCGAATCCGGAGGTCGCAGGTTCGACTCCTGTTGGGCGCACCATAAGAATATTTGGCATTACGCAAAGGGTTGATATATATAGGTATTGTAAAATATAATTTTACAATACCTTATTTTTTTATCTATATTTATTTATACAAAATAGTGATTCGTAGTAACAATATTAGCTTTATGAATGGGGAAAAAATTAAAACTTCATAAAAGAGTCGGAAAATTGCTAATACTAATTTAAACATAATTAATATTTGCAATTTTGGTCTTCATTTGTTATTATATACATTGGTAAATGAAACTTTGACCAAAAAATAAATGCAGGGATGTGAGTTGGATTGCAGAAGAAAAAAATTTCTATAACTACAAAAATTCTTTTTGCACTTATAATAGGTATTATATTTGGATTAGTAGCTAATTTAACTTTCCCTCAATGGGTAAATACTAATTTAAGTAAATTTGCATTAGAGCCTGTAGGCAATATCTTCTTAAGAGGAATAAAAATGCTAGTAGTACCATTAGTACTATTTTCATTAATTTGTGGAGCTGCTAGTGTAGGTGATGTTAAAAAACTTGGTAGAGTTGGAGGGAAAATATTTACGTATTATATGTGTACTACAGCATTTGCTGTTACAATAGCTTTATTTTTTGCTAACTTACTTAAACCTGGTGTAGGGGTTCAGCTTCCAGCAGCAACCGCAGTTAAGGCTGCTAAAGCACCATTTATAATGGACATATTTGTGAACATGGTACCTACCAATCCTATTGAAGCTATGGTAAAAGGGGACATGCTTCAAATTATAGTATTTGCTATCTTGTTTGGAGTAGCTATGACTTTAATTGGAGATCCAGTTAAACCACTATTAGATATTATGAATCAAGCAAATTCAGTTCTTTTAAGAATGATTGGAATAATAATGAATATAGCACCTTATGGAGTATTTGCTCTTATTTCTAATGTGGTTATGAGTCAAGGATTAAAGGTTCTTATACCTTTATTAAAGTATTTCTTTGTATGTTTATTTGTAATGATAATACATGTATTATTTGTGTACGGAGGAGCATTAAAATTAGTAGGAAAATTAAACCCTATAACTTTCTTTAAAAAGTTCTGGCCAGTAATGGTTGTGGCATTAAGTACATCAAGTAGTAATGCTACAATTCCTATTAATTTGGAAACTTGTGAAAGTAAGTTTGGAGCATCAAAGACTGTATCAAGCTTTACTATTCCATTAGGAGCTACAATAAACATGGATGGTACTGCAATTATGCAAGGGGTAGCGGCTATATTTATTGCTCAGATATATGGAGTTAATCTTTCTTTACAGCAGCAAATAATGATTATTTTAGTTGCAACTTTAGCGTCTATAGGAACAGCAGGTGTGCCAAGTGCAGGAGTTGTAATGTTATCAATGGTATTACAGCAAGTTGGATTACCACTTGAAGGTGTAGCTTTAGTATTAAGTATAGATAGATTAGTTGATATGGTAAGAACTACTGTAAATATTACGGGAGATGCAATAGGAACATTGATAGTAGCTAATTCTGAAGGTGAATTAAATTTAGATTTATATAACAATAAAACAATAAATACAAAAGTAGCATAAAAAGCCCCCTCATATGAGGGGTTTTTACTTTTTTCAATCTTTATTCTAAAAAATCTATTGATTAATGTTGAATGTAATGTTATTTTAATTTGTATATGAATCTATTTATAAAGGATGGTGATTATATAGTTTATGAAAACTATAAAAAAATTTATTAGTTATTATGGGCCATATAAAAGAATGTTTTTTATGGACATGCTATGTGCTCTTATTTTATCTGCTATAGATCTAGTCTTTCCTATAATAGTAAGATATCTTTTATATGATGTGTATAATAAAAGCAGAGAGCAAATAATAAAATACGTAATTTTAATTGGTTCAGCACTTCTTTTAATGTATGTGATTAGATATTTATGTCAGTATTATATAGCTGCATGGGGCCATATTATGGGCGCAAGAATGGAAGCTGATATGAGAAAAGATATATTTAATCATTTACAGAAATTATCTTTTTCATATTATGATAATACCAATACAGGAAAATTGATGTCTAGAATAGTTACAGATCTTTTTGATATTTCTGAGCTTGCTCATCATGGACCCGAGGATGTTTTTATATCGCTGCTCAAAATAATTGGTTCATTTGTAATATTAATGAACATCAATGTTAGTATAACAGTTGTTTTAATGTTTATAACTCTAGTTATGATATATTTCTCCTATTTTTATAATAAAAAAATGAAATTAATATTTAAAAAGAATAGAGAAAAAATAGCTAATGTAAATGCTCAAATTCAGGATAGTCTTTCAGGAATAAGAGTTGTAAAATCTTTTTCAAATGAGCATATAGAGAAAAAAAAGTTTCAAATGGGAAACAATGAGTTTTTAGAAACCAAGGAAATAGGATATGGAATTATGGGAAGATTCTTCAGTATGAATGGATTTTTCCAAGGGATTTTATATTTATCAGCTATTCTTTTAGGAGGAATATTTATAAGTAATGGAAAGTTAGAAACTTATGATTTAGTAGTTTACATTTTATATATAAATATTTTCCTAAATCCAATAGAAAAATTAATAAATTTCACTGAACAATATCAAAAGGGAATAACAGGATTTGAAAGATTTTTAGAAATTATAAATACTAACCCAGATATTACTGAAAAGAAAGGGGCAATAGAATTTAAAAATCCTAAAGGACATATACAATTTGAGAATGTATCTTTTAGTTATGATAATAAAAATAGCGTGCTTAATAATATAAATATAAATATTGAGGCAGGAAAGACTGTAGCTATAGTGGGGCCATCTGGTAGTGGAAAAACTACTTTTTGCAGCATTATACCAAGATTTTACGAGGTAGATGAAGGAGCAGTTTTACTAGATGGTATTGATATTAGAGATATGAAATTAAAATCATTAAGAAATAATATAGGTATTGTACAACAAGAAGTGTATATGTTTGTTGGAACTATAAAGGAAAATATAGCTTACGGTAATCCAGAGGCTACAGATGAAGAAATAATAGAGGCAGCTAAGAGAGCCAACGCTCATGAATTTATAATGGCTCTTGAAGATGGGTATGAAACTTATGTAGGAGAAAGAGGCGTTAAACTTTCAGGGGGACAGAAGCAGAGAATATCTATAGCTAGAGTATTTTTAAAGAATCCTTCTATATTAATATTAGATGAGGCTACATCTGCATTAGACAATGAGAGTGAAAAATTAATTCAAAAATCTTTAGGAATACTTTCTAAGAATAGAACAACTCTTATTATTGCTCATAGGTTAAGTACTATTAGAAATGCAGATGAAATAATTGTACTTACTGATGAAGGCATAAAAGAAAGAGGAAGTCACGATGATTTAATTAATAAAAAAGGTATATATATGAATCTTTATAATATGCAATTTGAACAAATTTCATAATGAAAATTTAGATTTTTGTAAATAGGTGTTGCTTTTTAATCCAAAGTGATATATTATATTTATAACACAGAAATTCACGAATAATAAATCTATAAAACAATTGAATATTCGCACTCATATAAGCTTAGTAATATGGTCTAAGCGTATCTACCAGACAACCGAGAATTGTAAGGCTATGGGTGTTTAATTGGATATATTATAATTTTTTGTAATAGGTCTATTTAAACTCCCTTTTTAATATAAAAAGGGAGTTTATTTTTTTACTAAACAATAGGAGGAGAAAAGTTATGCAACTTTTAAAAGATAGAATTTCCAAAGACGGTAAGGTTATAGAAGATAGGATTTTAAAGGTGGATAATTTTATAAACCATCAATTAGATGTGGAATTATTTAATGAAATAGGTAAAGAGTTTAAAGATAGATTTAAAAATAAAGAAATATCAAAAATACTTACAGTTGAGACATCTGGTATAGGTATAGCTTGTATTGTAGCTCAGTACTTTGGTAATGTTCCTGTAGTTTTTGCTAAAAAACATTCTGGAATAAATATGGACACTGATAACTATGAAGCAAAAGTATATTCTTTTACAAAAGAAACAGAGTATACCATAAAAGTTTCAAAAAAATATATAAATAAGGAAGATAATATATTAATTATTGATGATTTTTTAGCTAGTGGTAGTGCTATGACAGGACTTATGGATATATGTAAACAAGCTGGAGCAGTTATTGAGGGTATAGGTATCGTAATAGAAAAAAGCTTCCAAGGTGGAAGAGAACTAATAGAAAAAGAAGGAATTCAGTTAGAATCCTTGGCAATAATTGAGGGATTAAAAAACGGAAAGGTTATATTTAAAGATTAAAAATTTTTAATTTATGTATATGTAAGAAAGGGGTAAAAAAATGAAAAAATCAAAATTAATTAGTGGGTTGCTAGCATGTACGTTAGTAATGTCATCTTTACTTGTTGGTTGTGGAGAAAAAAAATCAGATTCACAGAAGGCGGCAGAAAGCAAAAAAGAAACAAAAGTAGGTTTTTTGTATGTTGGACCAATAGGTGATGGTGGTTGGAGTTATTCACATAATGAAGGAAGATTATACTTAGAAAAAGAATTAAAAGTTCCTACTATTTATAAGGAATCTGTAAAAGAAGATGCTGCAGAGGTTCAAAAGGTAACTGAAGATATGATAAACCAAGGATGTAATGTAATAGTAGGTACAAGTTTTGGATTTATGGATGGATTAGAGAAGGAAGCGAAAAAGCATCCAGAAGTTAAGTTTTTACACTGCTCAGGCTATAAAACAGCAGAAAATATGACAAATTATTTCGGTAGAATATATCAAGCTAGATACTTATCAGGTATTGTTGCAGGAATGAAAACAAAGACAAATAAAATAGGATATGTAGCTGCATTCTCTTTGCCAGAAGTTGTTAGAGGTATTAATGCATTTACTCTTGGAGTACAATCTGTAAATCCTAATGCAAAAGTAATGGTTAAATGGACAAATACTTGGTATGATCCAGCAAAAGAAAAAGAAGCAGGAAAAGCTTTACTTGCAGAAGGCGTAGATGTAATAGCACAACATCAGGATACAGCAGGCCCACAACAGGCAGCAGAAGAAAAGGGAGCATTCTCTATAGGATATAATACAGATATGAGAGACAAAGCACCTAAGGCTTATATGACAGCCCCTGTATGGAATTGGGGACCATACTATGTTGATCAGGTAAAAGCAATTCAACAGGGAACATGGAAATCTGAAAGTTACTGGAAGGGATTGGATGCTGGTATAGTGGCTCTTGCTGAGTTAACACCAAATGCCCCTGCAGGTGCAAAAGAAGCTGTAGAAAAAGCTAAGAAAGATATAATTTCTGGAAAGAATAAAATATTTGTAGGACCTATTAAAGATCAAAAGGGTAATGTAAAAGTAGAAAGTGGAAAAGTTATGACTGATGAAGAACTGCTAAAGTTTGATTGGTTTGTTCAGGGTGTAGTAGGAGAAATTCAAAATAAGTAATTAAAATAGGTGATAAAAATGAGAGGGAATATACCTTATATTCAAGTGAATAATATTAGAAAAACCTTTGGAAAAGTAATCGCTAATAATAATGTTAACTTAACTGTAAACGGAGGAGAAATACATTCACTTTTAGGGGAGAATGGAGCAGGAAAAAGCACATTAATGAACATGCTATCAGGAGTATATACTCCTGATAGTGGTTCTATTTATATACATGATAAGAAGGTTAATTTTACAACTCCAAAGGATGCTATAAATTCAGGCATAGGAATGATATATCAGCATTTTAAACTTGTAGATAATTTATCAGCAGAAGAAAATATTGCTATAGGACAAAGCTCTGGCATATTTATAAATAAGAAAAAAATAAGAAATAAACTTTTAGATATATGTAGTAAGTACGAAATTGATATTGATTTAAAAAAGAAAGTATGTAATATGTCTGTAGGTGAGAAACAAATAGTTGAAATACTTAAAGTACTTTATAGAGATGCAGATATATTAATACTAGATGAGCCAACCACTGTATTTACACCTCAAGAAGCCGAAAAGTTATTTAATATAATGTTTAAGATGAAAGAAAATGGTTGTGCAATAATATTTATATCTCATAAAATGGATGAAGTCATGAAGGTATCAGATAAAATAACAGTATTGAGAAAAGGTGAAACAATAGAAACTATAAATAAATATGAAACTTCCCCTGAAAAGTTAGCAGAATTGATGGTTGGAAAGCAAGTAGATTTATCTATAAAAAGAAGCAAGGTAAAAATAGGTGAAGAAATACTTAAAGTCCAGAATTTAACTGTAAAAAATGAAGAAGCTATAGAAGTGATAAAGGGAGTAAATTTCAATATACGAAGAGGAGAGGTATTGGGAATTGCAGGTATAGCAGGAAGTGGTCAGAAGGAAATATGTGAAGCTATTACTGGTATACAAACTGTAGAGCAAGGAGAAATAATTCTTCAAGGAGAAAATATTGTAGGTAAAACTCCAAGAGAAATAATTAAAAAAGGTGTTAGTATGAGCTTTGTTCCAGAAGATAGGTTAGGTATGGGATTAGTAGGATCTATGGATATGGTAGATAACCTATTATTGAAAGCTTACCATAATGGAAAAGGTGTTTTATTAAATAAAAAACCTGTAGCAAAAAGAGCCAAAGAAATTAAAGAAGAATTATCAATACTAACTCCAGATATCCATTATCCAATTAAAAATCTATCTGGTGGTAATATACAGAAAATATTATTAGGAAGGGAATTAGATTCTAATCCTAATTTACTTATAATGGCTTATCCAGTAAGAGGGTTAGATGTAAACACTTGTTATACTATATACAATTTAATAGATAGTGAGAAGAAAAAGGGAGTAGCTGTTTTATATATAGGAGAAGATTTAGATGTTTTAATGCAGCTATGTGATAAAATATTAGTAATTTGTGACGGAAAAATAACTGGCGAATTAAAGGCAGAAGATGCCACTAAAGAAAAAATAGGACTACTTATGGGAGGAAAAAGCATGGAAAGAGAGGAAGCTAGTGTTGTTTAGAATAGTAAAAAGAAATGAAGTAACTGTAAAAGAGAATATAATAATTAGAATTTCTTCTATAATTTTAGCTCTCCTATTAGTAGCAGCATTTATATCCTTATTACATTTAAATCCTATAGATGTATATTCATCTATGATAAAGGGAGCTTTTGGTTCAGCTTACAGTACTAAAGAAACTATAATAAAAGCAATACCTTTGATTATAACTGCACTAGGAATTTCTGTAGCATTTAAGATGCAGTTTTGGAATATAGGAGGGGAAGGACAAATAATAATGGGAGCCTTCTTATCATCCTATTTTGCATTAAAGTTTCCTGAACTTAATTCATTTTTATTATTAAGTATTATGGTTTTAGCCGGAATAATAGGTGGAGCTATATGGGCGTATATTCCTGCATTATTAAAATGTAAATGGGGTACAAATGAAACTATAGTGACTTTAATGATGAATTATATAGCTTTTAAATTTATAACTTATCTTCAGTACGGACCATGGAAAGATCCTAAGGCACAGGGTTTTCCTAAGATACCTAACTTTAGTGAAAATGCTACTTTGCCAGATGTATTTGGAATACATGTAGGATGGATTATAGCACTTATACTTATTGTATTTATGTTTGTATTTATGAATCATACAAAAAAAGGATATGAAATAGCTGTATTAGGAGAAAGTGAAAAAACAGCACTTTATGCTGGTATAAATATTAAAAGCACAATAATTATTTCTATGCTTTTAAGTGGAGGACTATGTGGACTTGCAGGTATGATTCAAGCTTCTGCTGTTAGTAACACACTATCAGTTCAAGTATCTGGTGGTGTAGGGTATACTGCAATAATTGTAGCTTGGCTTTCAAATTTAAGTGCTCCTTTAATATTGGTTGTGTCTATATTATTTGCAGCTTTATTAGAGGGAGGATCTTTTATACAAACAGCATTTGGTATACCAGAGTCTGCTGCATTAATACTTCAATCAACTATATTGTTTTTTGTTTTGGGAAGTGAATTTTTTATAAAATACAAAGTTATTAAAAATAATGCTTCCGAACTAAAGGAGGTAGCATAAATGGATACAGTAATATCATTTCTTGAAGCTGCAGTAGTAGCAGGAACGCCTCTTTTATTTGCTACTCTTGGAGAGTTGATATGTGAAAAAGCTGGTAATTTGAACTTAGGTGTTGAAGGTATGATGCTTATGGGAGCTGTTATGGGCTTCATGGTGGGAGTAAATACACAAACTCCTATAGCTGCTATGTTAGCTGCTATGGTTGCTGGAGCTTTCGGAGCTTTAATATATGCTTTTTTGACCATAAGTTTAAGGGCCAATCAAGTAGTTTCAGGACTTACTTTAACTATATTTGGTACAGGGTTTTCTAGTTTTATTGGTAAAAATTTAGTAGGGCAAGTTGCTCCAGATTCTATAAAGAACTTTTTTACGCCAATCTTTTTACCGGTTCTTGGGCATATACCTTTCTTAGGTGAAATATTTTTTAGACAAGATATATTTGTGTATTTTGGATATATAACTGCTATTGTATTAGGAATTTATATGTATAAAACATCAAAAGGTTTAAATTTAAAAGCTATAGGAGAAAATCCTAAGTGTGCCGATGCAGCAGGAATCAATATTACATTATACAAGTATATACATGTGTTATTGGCAGGAGCCTTGTGCGGATTAGGAGGAGCTTATCTTTCATTAGTATATGTACCTGCATGGCAGGAGAATGTAACATCAGGCAGAGGATGGATAGCAGTAGCATTAGTTATATTTGTATCCTGGAATCCATATAAGGCACTTATTGGTTCTTATGTATTTGGTGGATTAGATATTATAGGATTTAGACTTCAAGGATCAGGTGTACACATATCACAATATTTAATAGATATGCTTCCATATATAATAACAATAATAGTTATGGTAATGGTATCTATAAAGAAATCTTCTAAGAATTCGCCACCAAAGGCTTTAAGTGTCCCTTATTTTAGGGAGGAAAGATAGCGTTTTTATAGTGAAGAATGAAGAGAGAATAGTTGTTCTTCATTCTTCACTTTTCACTTTTCACTTTTCACTGAAAAAAGGTCTTGACGCTAAAAAAAAATAGTGATATTATTAAACATGATAAAAGAATATATTACCTTTAAGAGTAGGTCCTGTGAGGCCTAAAAGGATAGTGTAGAAGAATCTACTGCGAAATTATATATGAATTATATAATTTGTTAGTATAGAGATATGATTAATTATAGTATATCTATGCCTTCCTTTTAAAGGAAGGCATTTTTTATACCTTTAAATTTAGTACAGAGATACTAAAAAGGAGGAGAGAGTATGTTAAAGGGAAGAAATTTAATTGACCCAATGGATTTTTCTTTAGAAGAAATTGAAGAAATACTTAATTTAGCAGAAAACATATCTAAAAAAAGAGAGGACTATTCACATCTCTGTGATGGTAAGATCTTAGCCAATCTATTTTATGAGCCAAGTACAAGAACTAGACTTAGCTTTGAAGCTGCAATGTTAAGACTAGGCGGAAAAGTACTAGGTTTTTCAGAACCTAATTCAAGTTCAGTATCAAAGGGAGAAAGTTTAGCTGATACAATAAGAGTTGTTAGTTGCTATGCAGATATAATAGCTATGAGGCACCCAAAAGAAGGAGCACCGATAGTTGCTTCAGACTATACAAATGTACCTATTATAAATGCTGGAGATGGAGGGCATCAACATCCTACTCAGACTCTAACAGATTTATTAACTATACGTTTAATGAAAGGAAGACTATCTAATCTTACTATAGGTTTTTGTGGTGATTTGAAGTTTGGAAGAACTGTGCATTCACTTATAAAAGCTTTGTCAAGATATGAAAATAATAAATTTATTCTTATCTCACCAAAGGAATTACAAATTCCCCAATATATCAAAGATCAAATATTAGAGAAAAATAATATAGAGTTTGCGCAAGTTGAGGATTTAGAAGAAGTTATAGATAAACTAGATATTTTATATATGACTAGAGTACAAAAGGAAAGATTTAATAATGAAGAAGATTATTTAAGACTCAAGGATAGTTATATATTAGATAAAGAAAAGATGGATAAAGCTTCAAAAAATATGATAGTATTACACCCGCTGCCAAGAGTTAATGAAATAGCATATGAAGTAGATGAGGATGCAAGAGCATGCTACTTTAAACAGGCTCAGTATGGAATGTATGTAAGGATGGCGTTGATTTCTAAGCTTTTGGGGGTGATATAATGAATAAAAACATAAATTTACCAGAGAAGTTAGAAAATAAAATTAAATGTACTAATCCTAGATGTATAACCTCAGTAGAAAAATATATTACTCACACATTTTATTTATTAGATAAGGAAAAAAGAGAATATAAATGTAGATATTGTGATGAAATAGTAAGGGTTATGGAGGATTAGGTTATGGAAATGTTAATAAAGAATTGTAGAATAGTAGATTGGTCAGGAGATTTTTTAGGTGATGTTTATATAAAGGACGGAATAATAGCACAAATAGGAAGAAACTTAGAGAAAAATTGTGAAACTCTAGATGCACAAGGAAAAGTTTTAATGCCTTCTTTTATAGATTTACATGTACATTTTAGAGATCCGGGTTTTACACAGAAAGAGGATATATTATCAGGAAGTAAGGCTGCCGTAAGAGGTGGGTATACTGCAGTGAATCTTATGGCAAATACTAATCCAGTGTGTAGCAGTATGAAAACAGTAAATTATGTATTAAACAAGTCTAAGGAAGTTGGTCTTGTAGATGTTCATCAAGTAGTATCCATAACAAAAAATTTTGATGGTAAAACAATATCACATATAGATAATCTAGATTCTTCGGTAAAGGCAATATCCGAGGATGGAAAAGATGTAATGGATAGTAAGGTTATGCTAAATGCCATGGTAAAAGCTAAGGAAAAAGGAATGATTGTGATGTGTCATTCTGAGAATCATGAGCTCTCAACTACAGATATGAGGCTTTCAGAAAATACTATGACATGGAGAAATATAACTTTAGCTAAGTATACAGGATGTGCTACACACATATCACATGTTAGTACAAAAGAATCCATGGAATATATAATAGAAGCTAAAAAAGAAGGATACAATATAACTTGTGAAGTGGCTCCTCATCATATAGCATTAACAAGTAGTACAGAGTATAGAGTTAATCCTCCTATGAGAGAAGAAGATGATATTAAGTTTTTAATAAAGGCTATAAAAGAAGGATTTGTAGATGCAATAGCCACAGATCATGCACCACATACAAAAGAAGATAAGGAGAATGGTGCACCAGGTATATCTGGAATAGAAACAGCTTTTTCAATATGCTATACAAAACTTGTTAAAAATAAAGAAATCAATTTAAGTAAGCTTTCAGAAATAATGTCAAAAAGACCTGCTGAAATAATAAAGTTAAATAAGGGACAAATAAAAGTAGGGTATGATGGAGATTTAGTTCTTATAGATTTAGAAAAGGAATATGAAATAGATAGTAAAAACTTCTTGTCAAAAGGGAAAAATACTCCTTTTGGAGGAATGAAAGTTTATGGGAAAATAGAAAAAACAATTAAGGGCGGAAAAATAGTATATGATGATTCAAGGGGGATTTAATATATGATAATAGATAAGTTATATGAAAGTGTAAAAAATAAAGGACATGTGTGCGTAGGATTAGATACAAGTTTAGATTATATACCTGAGCATTTTATGAATGAGTTTGTATTAGAAGAAGAAGCAATATTCCAGTTTAATAAAGAAATAATAGATTCCACTATAGATATAGCTGCATGTTACAAAGTACAAATTGCATATTATGAAGCATTAGGAATGGCAGGACTTATGGCTTATAAAAGAACTTTAGATTATATAAAAGAAAATAAAGGAATAATTATATCAGATATAAAAAGAGGAGATATTGCTAAAACAGCAGAGATGTATGCAAAAGCTCATTTTGAGGGAGACTTTGAAACTGATTTTGTAACTTTAAGTCCTTATATGGGACTAGACAGCATACAACCTTATCTGCCATATTTGAAAAATAAGAATAAGGGATTATTTGCTCTAATAAGAACTTCAAATGAGGGAGCTAAAGATATAGAATTCATAGAAACAAAAGAAAATAAGAAGGTATATGAAGTAGTTGGACAAAAGATACATGATATGGGTAAAGAATTTATTGGAGAGTGTGGATATAGTGCAATAGGCGGAGTGGTAGGATGTACTCATGTAAATGAGGCAATAGAGCTAAGAAAGGGACTAGATACTATGTTCTTTTTAATACCAGGGTATGGAGCTCAGGGAGGAAAGGCTGAAGACGTGGCACTATACTTGAAAAATGGAAATGGTGGAGTTGTAAATTCTTCAAGAGGTATTCTTTTAGCATATAAAAAAGCAGAGGATGAAATACATTTTGCAGATTATGCGAGAAAAGAAGCTATAAGAATGAGAGAAGATATAATAAAAGCTGTAAAAAGTATATAGAATGGAGAGTTAGAATGGAATATAGAATTGAATATGTTAGGGATAATAAAAAAGTATGTGAAAATATATATAAGTTATCCATAAAAGGAAAATTTGAAGGAAATCCTGGTCAGTTTTATATGCTAAGAGCTTGGGACAAAGAACCATTATTAAGCAGACCTATAAGTATATACTCCATTGAAGAAGACTGTATAGAATTTTTATATGCAGTAGTAGGAGAAGGAACAGAAATATTAAGTAGATTAAAAGAAGGTGACAGTATAAAATTAACAGGTCCTTTAGGAAATTATTTCCCGGTAAATAATTTAAAAGGCAAGGTAGCTATAGTATCTGGTGGGATAGGTATAGCTCCAATGCATGAAGTAGTCAAAAGGATAAGAGATTGTAAAATAGATTTTTACTGTGGATTTAGAGATGAAATTTATGGTGCTCAGGAATACAAACCTTTTGTAGATAATATTTCTATAAGTACCGAATCTGGAAAGTATGGATATAAGGGATATGTAACAGAAATAATTAATCCTGAGAAATATGATGTAGTTCTATGTTGTGGACCAGAGGTTATGATGAAGAAAATTGTGGATATGTGTAAAAAAGTTAATGTGCCAGTGTATGTTTCCATGGAAAAGCATATGGCTTGTGGGGTAGGAGCATGTCTTGTATGCACGTGCAAAACAAAACATGGTAATAAAAGAACTTGTAAAGATGGTCCTGTATTTTTGGGAGAAGATTTGGAGGAATAATATGAAGGTAAATATTTGTGGAGTAGAATTTAAAAATCCAGTTATAACTGCCTCAGGAACTTTCGGATTTGGACAGGAATACAATGAGTTTTATCCAGTATCAAAATTAGGGGGAATTAGTTCTAAAGGTTTAACTATAAATCCTAAAGAAGGAAATGATGGAGTAAGAGTATTTGAAACTAGAGGTGGAATGTTAAATAGTGTAGGCCTTCAAAATCCTGGAGTGGACTGTTTTATAGAAAATGAGTTACCAAAAATGAAGAAATTTAATACAGTAATTATAGCTAATATAGGTGGCGGAGATATAGACAGCTATTTAAAGGCTGTGGAGAAAATAAATAACACAGAAGTAGATATGATAGAGTTAAATATATCATGTCCAAATGTAAAGCACGGAGGAATGGCTTTTGGAATAAAGTCTCAGGTGGCTTATGAAGTTGTAAAGGAAGTAAAAAGTGTATGTAAGAAGCCATTGGTGGTAAAACTATCTCCTAATGCTGAGGATATAGTAGATATGGCTGAAAAATGTTGTAATGCAGGAGCGGATTCATTATCTTTAGTAAATACTTTTAAAGGTATGGCTATAGATATAAATAAAAGAAAGCCTATATTTAATAATATTACAGCAGGACTTTCAGGCCCATCCATAAAACCTATAGCTTTAAGAATGGTGTATGAGGTATGTAAAGCTGTAGAGGTGCCAGTAGTTGGTCTTGGTGGAATATGTACTTGGCAGGATGCAATAGAGTTTATAATGGCAGGGGCAAGGTGCATACAGGTAGGAACAGCTAATTTTATAAATCCATATGCACCTATAGAAATAATACAGGGAATAGAAGATTACATGAAAAAAGAAGGAATAAAAGATTTAGAAGAAATTACAGGAATCATTTAGAGAATAAAGAATAAATGAATATAAAAGGAGATAAAAATATGAATAATACAGATAAAATGATTATAGATACTTTAAAGGAATGCGATGCTCTTTTAGAAGGACATTTTCTACTATCTTCAGGAAAACATAGTGATAGATATTGCCAGTGTGCAAAGCTTTTACAGTACCCAGATAAGGCAGAAAAAGTATTGAAGATTGTAGCAGAAAAATTGAAAGAAGTAGATTTTGATATGGTTGTTGGACCAGCAATGGGAGGAATAGTAGTATCCTATGAATTAGCTAGACAGTTAGGTAAGCCAGGTATATTTGCGGAAAGACAGGATGGAGAAATGACTTTAAGAAGGGGATTTGAAATTAAAAAGGGACAGAAGGTTGTAATATCAGAAGATGTTATAACTACAGGAAAGTCCTCCTTAGAAGTTGCAAGGATTATAGAAGAATTAGGCGGAGAAGTAGTAGGATTATGTTGTATAGTAGATAGAAGAAGTGAAGGAGTACAAATACCTTATCCTATATACAGTGCAATAAAATTACAAATTAATACTTATGATAAAGAAGAATGTCCATTATGCAAGCAAGGCCTAGAATATATAAAACCAGGTAGTAGGAATATAAAATAATATGGGTTTTTCACACCTCGAAGTAATAAAACTTTGAGGTGTTATTTGTTCTATAGGGAAAATAGTAAATAATTAAAGAACAAATAATAAATAAGGAAATATTAACTATTCATTATGCAATTAATTATTTACAAAAATTTATTACTAATTATTTTACATTTGAGTTATAATAGATAATGACTCATTGGCAAAATGGAATTAGAAATCCATTTATTGATTATAATTGGAATAAATGCTGTAAACATATAAATAGGAGGTAGTATTGTGGGTAAACCAAGTATTTTTAGTAAGGATTATGAAAGAAAGATGAAAAGGAGAAGGATAACGATAATATTATCAATAATTGTAATTGTTATTTTATTCTTAGGTGCTTGGTTTATGGGCAAAGGAAAAAGCTTTATATCAAGCAAAAAAGATAATGCTTTAGATAATAAAAAAGTAAATAATGATAAACAAACTAATAAGAATGTCAATACTAATACTAGCACTAATAACAATGAAGCAAAGGTATCTAAAGAAGAGAAGAAACCAGAAGGGTATGAAGTAAAGTTAAGTAATGGGCAAAATATAAAGATAATATATGAAGAAGAAAATAAGGATAAAAAATTTAAATATATTTATCCATTAGACAGTAAGGTAAAATATGATATAAGTCCTTCTAATAAAAAAGCTGTAATTTATGATGATAAAGCTCAAAAAATTATATGTGTAGATATAAATGGCAAGGTTTCCGATGTAACTAATCTTACATATACTTCAACAGATGGTAGTGTAGTTATAAATCATGATGAATTTATAAAGTCTAGGCCAGATTACGTTTGGTGTAATATGCCTAAATTTATCGATGAAAACAATATAGCTTATATAAGCCAATTGCCATGGTTAAATAAAACTGCTAAATATGTATGGATATTTAATATTCCTAATAATACACATATTAATACCCAAAATATTTATGGTGAAGAAATAACTATAGATAAACTTAATGAAAAGGGATTAAAAATTTTAGTAGATGGTAAAACTTTATTTTTGAATGCTAATGGTGGGGTAACTGAATAAATGAAAGACGTTAATGAAAATAAAGCTATGGAAATAGGGTTATCCTCTGCAAGTTTTTATCCAGACATAAATACTGAAGAAAGCATTAGATTAATGAAAAGTTTAGGCTTTGATATGGGAGAAATATTTTTAAATAGTCCTAGTGAATATGAAGAAAGTTTTATTCAACAGTTGAATGAGGAAAAATATAAAAATCAGTTTACTATTAATTCTTTGCATAGTTTTTCTTCAGCTTTTGAACCATATCTTTTTGATGTTTATAAAAGAAGAAGAGAAGATATGTTTGTTTATTTTAAAAATGTGTGCAGAGGTGCAAAAATCTTAGGAGCTAAATGTTATACTTTTCATGGTATGAGACTTGATAATATTAATACTATAAATAAAGATTTAGTAATAGATACATATAACAAGTTGTGTTATACGGCTTTAGAAGAGGGGATTAAGTTAGCTCAAGAAAATGTAAGCTGGTGCATGTCGTCAAATTTAGATTTTTTAAAGTTGCTATCAGAAAAATGTAAGTATCCAATATATTTTACTTTTGATATAAAGCAAGCTTATAAATCAGGGGAAAAAGTAGAAGATTACTTAAATATTATGGGAAAAAGTTTAGTTAATTTTCATATTAATGATATGGATGATAATAATAATTGTTCCATACCAGGTAAGGGGAAAATAGATTATAAAAAAATATATGATAAATTATGTGAAATAGGTTATACTGGTGCAGGGATAATAGAAATATATAGGAATAATTATGAAAAATATACAGAAATAGTAGAAGGAAGAAAAAATTTGAGAAAAATATTTATTTAAATAAAATTTATTTGTAAATTCTACAGTAGTTGTATATAATTATTAAGGGTAACTTTATAATTTAAGTATAAAATATGAAAATCTGCTTATAAGCATATATTAATAATTTAAAATATATGTTATAATATTGAGGTTAATATAAGCATATCAGTGATTGGGAGGAATAATATAATGAAGGCTAATATGGAAAAAATAGAAAAAAATGTTGTTAAGTTAGAAATAACTGTTGAAGCAGAAAAATTTGTTGAGGCTATGAAAAAGTCATATGCTAAAAATGCTAAGAAATTTAATATTCCTGGATTTAGAAAAGGTAAAGCACCAATGAATATAATAAAAAGACATTATGGCGAAGGTGTTTTTTATGAAGATGCTATAAATATTTGTTGTGATAATACATATCCAGAAGCATTAAAAGAATATGATATAAAACCTGTAGATTATCCTGAAATAGATGTAGTAGAAATTGGAGAAGGAAAAGATTTTATATATACAGCAAAAGTAACAGTAGTACCAGAAGTAGAATTAGGAGAATATAAAGGATTAGAAGTTAAAAAGAATACATATGAAGTAAAAGAAGAAGAATTAGAAAACAAATTAAAAGGAATGCAGGAAAGAAACGCTAGAATAGAAACTAAAGATGAAAATGCAACAATAGAAAAAGGAAATATAGCTATTATTGATTTCAAAGGTTTTGTAGATGATGTAGCTTTTGAAGGTGGAGAGGGATATGACTATTCACTTGAAATAGGTTCAGGTACATTTATAGACAATTTCGAAGATCAGTTAATAGGTCTTAAAAAAGATGAGGAAAAAGATGTAAATGTAAAATTCCCTGAAGAATATGGCAGAGAAGATCTAAATGGAAAAGCTGCAACTTTTAAGGTAAAGATCAAAGAAATAAAAGTTAAAGAATTACCAGCAATGGATGATGAATTTGCAAAAGAAGTATCAGAATTCGATACTTTAGACCAATTAAAAGCAGATATGAAAAAGAAAATGGAAGAAGAAAATGAATTAAGAGCAACAAGAGAATTTGAAGAAGCAGTTATAGACGCAGCTTGTGAAAATGTAAAAGTTGATATACCAGAAGTAATGGTTAAAAAAGAAGTAGATAATATGTTAAGAGATTTAGAAATGAGATTAAGATATCAAGGATTAGATCTTAACACATACTATCAGTATACAAACAGCAGTGAAGAAAAAGTTAGGGATTATATGAAAGATACAGCTGCTAAGAGAGTAAAAACAGAATTAGTAATTAACGAAATAGCTAAAGCTGAAAAGATAGAAGCAACAGAAGAAGAGCTTATGGAAAGAGCAAAAGAAATGGCAAAACAGTATGGGGATAAAGATATAGAAAAAACAGCTAAACTATTAATGGATTCCCAGAAGTCATTCTTAAAAATGGATGTTGCAAATGAAAAAGTAATAAAATTATTAGTTGACAATAGCAAAGTTATAGCATAATATAAGTTAAAATTAATTGCCAGGATAGTTTCTGGCAATTAATTTTAATTATATTTAATTTATTTAATATTATAAAAATACTTATGTATTATAGTTATAGGGTAATATATTTATAGTACCTATACTTAATTTATTAGTGGAAAAGGAGGAGAGTTTTTATGAGTTTAGTTCCAGTTGTTGTTGAACAAACAAATAGAGGAGAGAGATCTTACGATATCTATTCAAGATTATTAAAAGATAGAATAATAATGTTAAGCGAGGAAGTTAATGATACAACAGCCAGTTTAGTTGTAGCGCAATTATTATTTCTTGAGGCAGAAGACCCAGATAAGGATATATACTTATATATCAATAGTCCAGGAGGCTCTATAACAGCAGGAATGGCTATATATGATACAATGCAATATATAAAGTCAGATGTAGCAACTATATGTGTTGGAATGGCAGCGTCTATGGGAGCATTTTTATTAGCAGCAGGTGCAAAAGGAAAGAGGTTTGCACTTCCTAATAGCGAAATCATGATACATCAGCCACTAGGAGGATTCCAAGGTCAGGCTACAGATATTGGAATTCACGCAGATAGAATTTTAAAGATAAAGAAAAAGTTAAATACAATTTTAAGTGAAAGAACAGGTCAGCCTTTAGAAGTAATCGAAAAAGATACCGAAAGAGATAACTTTATGGAAGCTGAGCAAGCAAAAGAATATGGATTAATTGATGAAGTAATGATTAAGAAAAAATAACCTTTATTGTGAGGTGTAGATATGGCCAAAAATGATGACAAAAAACAACTAAAGTGTTCCTTTTGTGGCAAAACTCAGGATCAAGTAAGAAGACTTATAGCAGGACCAGGAGTATATATATGTGATGAATGTATAGAACTTTGTTCTGAAATAATAAGTGATGAATTTGAAGAAGATGTTCATGTAGAAATGGGTTCATTGCCAAAACCAGTAGAGATTAAAAATTATCTTGACCAATATGTAATAGGTCAGGATGACGCTAAAAAAGCTTTATCAGTAGCAGTTTATAATCACTACAAAAGAATAAATTCAAATAATATAAATGATGATGTAGAACTTCAAAAAAGTAATATACTTTTACTTGGACCTACAGGTTCAGGAAAAACTTTACTAGCTCAAACTTTAGCAAAGTACTTAAACGTACCATTTGCTATTGCTGATGCAACTACATTAACAGAAGCTGGGTATGTAGGAGAAGATGTAGAGAATATACTTTTAAAGCTTATACAAAATGCTGACTATGATATAGAAAAAGCAGAAAGAGGTATCATTTATATAGATGAAATAGATAAGATAGCTAGAAAATCAGAGAACCCTTCTATAACAAGAGATGTATCTGGTGAAGGTGTTCAGCAGGCTCTTTTAAAGATACTTGAAGGTACTATAGCTTCTGTACCACCTCAAGGTGGAAGAAAACACCCACATCAAGAGTTTATACAAATAAATACAACTAATATATTATTTATTTGTGGTGGAGCTTTTGACGGAGTAGATAAAATTATCGAAAGAAGAACAACAAATAGTTCTTTAGGTTTTGGAGCAGAAGTGAAATCTAAAAAAGAACAGGATGTAGGAAAGCTATTGAAAGAAATAATGCCAGGAGATCTTTTGAAATTTGGGTTAATTCCAGAGTTTATCGGAAGACTTCCTATAATAGTAACTCTTTCAGCCTTAGATAAGGAAGCATTGATTAATATTTTAAGTATTCCTAAAAATGCCCTTGTAAAGCAGTATAAGAAGTTATTTGAAATGGATAATGTAGAGCTCGAATTTAATAGAGAGGCATTAGAGGCTATTGCAGAAGAAGCTATAAAAAGAAATACCGGAGCAAGGGGACTTAGAGCCATACTTGAAGATATTATGAAAGACATAATGTTTGATATACCTTCAGAAGAGAGTATTACAAAGGTTGTAATAAATAAAGATACTATAGAAAATAAAATACCTGAAATTATTAAGTTAGAAGAAGGTACTAGGGCACCACTAAAAATAAAGAAATCAAGAGCTAAAAAGGGTCCAGAAACAGCTTAATATATTAACTATAATAAATGCTATGAGAAGAATAGGAATAAATTATTCCTATTCTTTTTTGCATTATAGAATATAGGGGAGAAAAAGTGTGCATAATAAAAAATAAACTGAATGATTATAATGGGAGGGTAAGTTATATGACTAACATGTTAATATTGGTGCAATTTATTTTTACTATAATTATGGGGTTATATTTTTTTAATGCACTTAAGGGTCAACAATCAAACAAGGTAATAATTGACAAAGAAAGTAAAAAAGAGATGGATAACTTAAGGAAGTTGAGAAATATAAAGCTATCAGAACCGCTAACAGAAAGAAGTAGACCAAATTCTTTTAGCCAAATAATAGGTCAAGAAAAGGGAATAAAAGCTTTGCAAGCAGCTTTGTGTGGACCAAATCCGCAGCATGTGATAATTTATGGTCCTCCTGGTATTGGCAAAACTGCTGCTGCTAGATTAGTACTGGAAGATGCTAAAAATAAAGAGTATTCACCATTTAAAAAAGATGCTAAATTTGTTGAAATTGATGCTACAACTATAAGATTTGATGATAGGGGGATAGCAGATCCATTAATAGGATCAGTACATGATCCTATTTATCAGGGTGCAGGGCCTCTTGGAATAGCAGGTATACCTCAGCCTAAGCCAGGAGCTGTAACAAAAGCTCATGGAGGTGTTTTATTTATAGATGAAATAGGAGAATTACATCCTATAGAAATGAATAAATTATTAAAGGTGCTAGAGGATAGAAAGGTGTTTTTGGATAGCGCATATTATAATTCATCAGATCCTAATATGCCTGTGTACATAAGAGATGTATTTGAAAATGGATTACCAGCAGACTTTAGATTAGTAGGAGCTACAACAAGGAATCCAGAGGAAATAGCACCTGCTATTCGATCAAGATGTGTAGAAATATTTTTTAGAGCTCTTTTACCAGAGGAAATAGAAACTATAGCTGTAAATGCAGCAGAAAAGATAGGCTTTACCTTAGAAGATAAAGCTCGCACTACTATAGGAAAGTATGCCAATAATGGAAGAGATGCAGTTAATTTAGTACAATTAGCGTCTGGTATTGCTTTAAATGATAATAGGAAGGAAGTAAGCGTATCAGATGTGGAATGGATAATTGAAAATGGTCATTACTCACCTAGACCAGAGATAAAAATTCATAATGAACCTAGAATTGGATATGTAAATGGCTTGGCTGTATATGGAGCAAATATGGGAACAGTAATGGAAATAGAAGTTACAGCGATAAAGAATGCTTTATCCAAAGGTGAAATCAATGTAACAGGAATCGTAGAAGAAGAACAAATTAATTCATATGATAGAAAAATTAGAAGAAAGAGCACCGCTAAGTGCTCTGTAGAGAATGTAATAACAGCATTACAAAATGTATTTAATTTGGACTTTAGTCATTATGATATTCATGTGAATTTTCCAGGAGGAGTTCCTGTAGATGGACCATCAGCAGGAATAAGTATAGCCACAGCAGTATATAGTGCTGTGAAGGAAATACCCGTAGATAATGAAGTTGCTATGACAGGAGAGATATCATTATATGGTGAAGTAAAACCTATAGGTGGAGTAAATAGTAAAATACAAGCTGCTATTAAAGCTGGTGCAAAAAAAATAATAATACCTAATGATAATTGGCAAGAAAATTTCTCAAATATTAATGGAGCCACTATAATTCCTGTAAAGAGTATAAAGGAAGTAATAAAAGGATCTTTAGTAGAGGATAAAAATAGTTCGGATCATGCTTCGGTTCATATAGCTACAGAAATATTATCTGCTAATTCACTTCCTAATACAGGAACCCCAGTAAATAGATAAACAGAGTTCTTGGCTTCGGAGGGGTTACACCCTCTGAAGCTTATTAACGGACTTCTAAGGAGTTTTACTCCTTAGAAGTAATTATATTTAGTGGAAATCGTTATTTAGAGACATATTCGCTCTTTACTCCAACTTTCAAGAAGATGGGAGTATTAGAGCGGATAGTTATCAGATAAGTCATATCTCCTTTGATATCCAAAAGATATATAATATTTATTATTTTTTAGTTAATATATTTATTATTAAATTATTACTATTTTGGAATTGAAAAAATTTTTTTTTATGGTTATAATATATTAGTCTAACTATAGTTATTATTATATATAATATAGAGGCAAAAGATATAATACTTAAATAGTAGTTAATTTAAACATAAAGTGAGGGGAGAAGCATGGAAAATAACATTATAATTCTTCCTCTAATTCCTTTAAGAGGTATTACTATATTTCCTTATATGGTTATGCATTTTGATGTAGGAAGAGAAAAATCCATTTTAGCCCTAGAAGAGGCTATGCTAAATGGACAAAAAATTTTCTTAGCTACTCAAAAGGAAGCGAAAGTAGAAGAGCCAGATGAGAATGACATATTTCAAATGGGAACCATTTGCAATATAAAACAAATATTAAAATTACCTGGGGATACTGTAAGGGTTTTAGTTGAGGGAGAAAATAGAGCAAGTATTAAAAAGTTTGTTCAAGATGAGCCATATTTTAAATCTGAAGTTGAAGAAATAAAAGACTTAGAATGTGTAAGTGATAAAAAGTGTGAAGCTTTATTACGTTCAGTAAGAAAAGCTTTTGATGAGTACATAAAATTATCAGGAACTATTCCTGCTGAAACTATAATATCTTTAGATGATATAGAAAGTCCAGGAAGATTCTCTGATGTGGTTTGTTCCTATTTAATTTTGAAGCAAGAAAAAAAACAGGAACTTTTAGAAGCATATGATATAACTGAAAGGTTAGAAAAACTTCTTGTTGTCTTAAATAATGAAATAGATGTGTTAAAAGTTGAAAGAAAAATAGGAATAAAGGTAAAAAATAAAATTGATAAGGTACAGAAGGAATACTATTTAAGAGAACAGCTAAAAGCAATACAGGAAGAATTAGGGGAAGAAGACGAAGATAAAAAAGAAATAAATAGATATAAAAATAAAATAAATAAGGCTAAGTTACCTAAGCCAGTAAAAGAAAAAGCTTTATATGAATTAGACAGATTAAGAAACAGTGGTTCATATTCAGCTGAAGGCGGAGTAATAAGAACTTATTTAGATTGGATTCTAGATTTACCATGGAATGCCACAACAGAAGATAATCTAGATATAAAAAGAGCAAGAGAAATTTTAAAGAAGGAACATTATGGACTAGAAGATGTAAAAAATAGGATAATTGAATTCCTTGCTGTAAAGAAAATGAGTAATTCATTAAAAGGACCTATACTTTGTCTTGTAGGACCTCCAGGAGTAGGAAAAACTTCTATTGCTAAATCTATTGCTCATGCGCTAAATAGAAACTTTGTAAGAATGTCTCTGGGTGGAGTAAGGGATGAAGCTGAAATAAGAGGACATAGAAAAACTTATGTTGGAGCTATACCTGGTAGAATAATATATGGATTAAAACAGGCAAAGTCCAAAAATCCATTATTCCTTTTAGATGAAATAGATAAAATGAGTAATGACTTTAGGGGAGATCCGGCAGATGCTTTATTAGAAGTATTAGATAGTGAGCAAAATAATAGTTTTAGAGATCATTATTTAGAATTAGATGTTGATCTTTCAGATGTACTATTTATAACTACAGCTAATACCTTAGATACTATACCAAGACCTTTAATGGATAGAATGGAAGTAATAGAGGTATCTGGATATACTACTGAAGAAAAATTCCATATAGCAAAGGAACATTTAATACCTAAAAAGCTTAAAGAACATAATGTTGAAGAAGATAAAATAGAAATTTCTGATTCCGCTGTACATTTTATAATAGAAAGCTATACAAGAGAATCTGGAGTTAGAGGATTGGAAAGAAAGATAGCTTCTGTTATTAGAAAAGCTATTGCTGAAATGGTAGAGAAGGATAAGAAAAAAATAAATATAACAGTAAATCATGTAAAGAAATATTTAGGACCAGTTATATTTACTTATGATAAGGCTAATACTGTAGACCAAATTGGAGTGGTTATGGGAATGGCTTGGACTGGTTACGGTGGAGATACTTTGCCTGTAGAAGTAACTGTTATGTGCGGAACAGGAAAATTGGAATTAACAGGTCAGCTGGGAGATGTAATGAAAGAATCAGCTAAGGCTGGTTATAGCTATGTTAGAGCTAATGCAGAAAAATATGGAATAGATCCAGGGTTTTATAAGAATAAAGATGTACATATACATGTGCCAGAGGGAGCAGTACCAAAGGATGGTCCATCTGCTGGTGTAACAATGATTACTGCTATGGTATCTGCATTAAGTTCTAGAAAAGTAAAGCATAATGTGGCTATGACAGGTGAAATAACTTTAACTGGTAGAGTACTTCCTATAGGTGGATTAAAAGAAAAAACTTTAGCTGCTTTTAGAGCGGGTATTAATATGGTTATTATTCCAAAGGATAATGAAAAAGATTTATTAAAAATACCAAAATCAATAAAACAAAAAATAAACTTTGTATTAGCTGAAAACATAGATGAAGTATTAAATAATGCTTTAATTTAAATAAAAGAGTTGAGGAGATTAAAATGGAGATTAAAATGGAGATTAAACAAGCTGAGTTTATAAAATCTGCTGTGACTCCTAATCAATATCCAGAGGATGATAGAGTTGAAATAGCCTTTGTTGGAAGGTCTAATGTAGGAAAGTCATCATTAATTAATAATTTAACTAATAGAAGAAAATTAGTTAAGGTAAGTAGTACTCCAGGAAAAACAAAATTAATTAATTTCTTTTTAATTAATAATAGTTTTTATTTTGTTGATTTACCTGGTTATGGTTATGCCAAAGTTTCAAAACAAGAAAAATTAAATTGGAGTAAGACAATAGAGGCCTATCTTTTAAATAGACCTCAATTAAAAAACATAATGTTACTACTTGACTGTAGAAGAAAGCCTACAGAGGATGATATAACTATGTATAACTGGATAAAACACTACGGATATGATTCCACAGTGGTAGTTACTAAAAGTGATAAATTAAATAGAAGCGAATTAATGAGAAGTAAAAAAATTATAAAAGAGACATTAGGTATGAATGATGATGAAAAGTTGATTTTATATTCTACTTTGAAAAAACAGGGCAGAGAAGAATTGTTAAACGGTATATTTGAGTCATTAAAAGAAATAGAAGATAATATGTAAGTTTTATGGGCATGTAATACTTTGTACTAAATATGTATTACATGCCATATATTTTATGGGGGGTGATGCTTTGATAAAGATGAATTTTTTAAAAAATACAATAGTGTTTGCATTAGTATACCTTCCACCATTAGTAGTATTTTGGAAGTTGTGGATGAATAGAGGAAAGAGCAAAATATTATTATTAGTACTGAGCATTTTGTATTTAGTACTAAGCCTGTTTACTCAAAATTTATTACCATTTATTTTAGTATTAATTTGTATTAGATATATGAAAAATGATACGGAGCTATATAAAGATTATTATAGATATAATTTTAGTATAAGAAATTTTAACTTTATAAAAGCTTTAATGTATTCAATTATTTCATATGCTATTACAATAATTGTATCTGCTATAGTGCTAAATATGTTTTCAAAATATCAAGTACCTATAAAAGATCAGGAGATAGTTTCATATATGACTAAGTTGCCTTTAAAAAGGTTTATTTATATGATACCAGTGACAGTAATATTTGCACCAATATTGGAGGAATTTATTTTTAGATGGTTACTTTTTGAAAGAATATTTAAAGATAGGATAGGTATTTATTTAGCTGCTGTTATAAGTAGTGCTATTTTTAGTATGGTGCACTTTAATATAAAATCATTTGTTGCAATATTGTGGATAGGTTTATTTAACTGTTTTTTAATTCATAAGAAGGGTTATTGGTATGCAGTAACTAATCATGCACTGTTTAATTCTGTATCTACTTTTGTATTGTTATTTAAAAAACTAGGAATAATATAGTCCAAAATTAAAAAAAGATAAAAATAAAAGCTAAATTTTAACTTTTATTTTTATCTTTTTTTATGTGTCAAAATAGGAAAAAGAGAATAGTATATATTAGAAACACAAAAGAAGCAAAAAGAATCTTCTGAAAGGAGGAAGTAAAGTGGATTTCAACAGCCTATTAAATGGACTACTAGCTGAAGAGAATAATACATCCTTAAAATCTGCAAGAACTCCATTCAATAATCTAATTATATGGGCTATACTACTTTTAATTTTCTTAGGATGTGGTTGCAATGGTGGATATGGTGGAAATCAATGCTGCTGCCGTGAAAAATGCAAACATCGAAAAAGGTGCTGTTGTAGACAGAGCTGCTGTAGTTGCGGCGGATTTGAGAGAGGCTGTGGATGTGGAAGTGGCTGTGGCGGTGGATTCCTAAATAACAATTGTATATTTATCATAGCAATTGCAATACTAATATTCTGCTCATGTAGAGATGAGAGAGAAGACAGAGGAGGATGTGCCAACAGTCTAGTTGACCTAGATGCTGATGGTTTAGTAACAGTTGATGAAGAATAGAAAACAAATAAAACCAATGCCCAGAGGAAAGGGGGGTTTAACATGTCAAGGAGAAGAAGAGATTGTTGCTGTAATAGAAACGGCTCAGGAAATGGTCTATTGATATTAATATTAATAGTTCTTCAATTTAATTGCCGTGAAAGACGCGAACATGAGCATGAAGGCTGCATGATAGACAATGGTATATTGTTTATTATAGCATTATTCTTCCTAGCTTGCTGTGGAAACTTTAGCTTATGTTGCAATAACGGCTACTAGAAAAATGGCGAGGAGGGCATATTGCCCTCCTTACTATAAATTATAATAGGAGGGAGATAATGGGTAAGCATAAAAAACATAGAAGAAAAAGAGAAATAGAAGAAAATAATATTAACACTAATTCAAATAATAATTTAAATAATAATTTAAATAATAATTTAAATAATAATTTAAATAATAATTTAAATAATAATTTAATGGAAATGTTAAATAATATAGATAAAGAACAAATATCATCATTGCTATCAAGTTTAAATTTGGGAAATATGAATTTAGGCGAAAATAATAATGATGAAATTGATGGAAATGAAGTAAGTAATTTTAATACTATTAATAATGTTAATAGTATACCAAGTGATGATAAAACATTACAAATATTAAATGCTATTAAACCTATGGTAAATGCCGAAAGAGGGGAAATAATAGATAGGTTAATACAACTTTATGCTATTAGTAGGATAATAAAAAAATAAACATAATAAAAATAGAAAGACAAGAGTCTTTCTATTATTTTAGCGTAATATCATTCTTCTAAAGGGGGTTCTTCACATGTTAATATACTACAATTACCTTGGAACATTCCTCCATCTTTAATAATTATGTTTTTGATATTCACATCCCCTTGCACCTTTCCATAATTCTCAATAGTTAATATTTCTTGGCAAAACATATTTCCCTCTACTTTTCCGTTTATATATGCGTTTTTACATGAAATATCGCCTTTACAATATCCTGTTGATCCAACTATAATATCATCTTGCCATATTATATTTCCTTCTACATAGCCATCAATTTTTAAAAGACTTTCGCCCTTTAAAGAGCCAATTATAGTACAACCATCGCCTATTAAAGTTTCTATTTTATTGATATTTTTATCTTTATCTTTATCAGAAGAACTAAACATATATACTAAACCTCCTTTTAAAATATACTTTTAAATATGTATATTTATTTTTTTTTTATTTATTACTAAAAAGTAATACTTCCTTTAAATTTTACTTAAACTTAGTAAAAAAAATACGATAAGAATATAGATGAGAATTTAGGAGGTATAATTTATGTCTAAAATTGCACATTTAATAGAGATGCTGATTACATTACAATATAAAAGATTAACTACTGCTTCAGAATTAGCAGATGTTCTTGGGGTAGATAAAAAAACTATATATAGATACATAAATAATTTGAATTTAGCTAATATACCTGTACATACCAAGAAGGGAAGATATGGAGGGTTTTATATAGATCAAAATTTTTACATGAAGCCTCCTAAACTAAATTTTGAAGAGATGCAATCTCTTATTGCTGGGGAAAAGATTTTAGAGGAAAATAATTTTCCACTAAAAAATGATTTAAGAAATGCAGTATCTAAAATAAAGAGTATATGTTTACAGGATAGTAATGAGTTAGCCGAAAAAGTAAATGGAACAAATTTTAAACTTGATGATCTGGCAGATACATTAAAATTAGATGAAAAGATTAATAAGTTAAATTATTCTATGGAGAGAGGAAGAACTCTTAACATAGAATATTTTACTCAGAATAAAAATTCCTCCAATGAAGATAACATTGATCCGTATAATGTTATTTTTAAAGATGGTGAATGGTATGTAATAGCGTACTCTCATAGTAA
This sequence comes from Clostridium lundense DSM 17049, assembly GCF_000619945.1. Classification (GTDB taxonomy): domain Bacteria; phylum Bacillota; class Clostridia; order Clostridiales; family Clostridiaceae; genus Clostridium_AO; species Clostridium_AO lundense. The sequence continues at coordinate 134,313 of NZ_KK211043.1, forward strand.
GGACAAAGTAGAACTTTATAGATTGACTAGAATTAGAAATATCAATATTACAAATGATATATATATAAAGCCACGTACTTTTTTATTAGGTGAGTTCTTAGAGAATTCATGGGGAGTATTTAATGGACAAAAAAATTTAGTGAAAATTAGGTTTAATAAAGATGTTGCTGATTGCATTAGAAAAATTAAGTGGAGTACTACACAAGAAATAGAAAATGTAGAGAACGGAGATTTGTATTTAAAATTATATGTTGATGAATTAGAAGACATAAAAACATGGATATTAGGTTTTGGCAGAAAAGCAGAGGTGATTGAGCCAGCTTCATTGAGAACAGATATAGGTGAGGAGATAAAAAAACTATGTAATATATATAAATAAATTTTTAAATGAATGAATAATATTTTCTAAAATGGTTATTATAATAAATGTAATTGGAGAGTAAATCTCCAGAGCACTAAATAGAGTTACGTAACTTTATTTAATGTGCTAGAACCCCCCATCCCCCTTGGGACCGTTAACCGGTCCCTTTTTATTTTATTAAATATTTTTTAATTACTAAATAATTTATTAAGTATTTTAGTTTGGCACATATTAACTATAAAATCATTTATAAAAAGTAATTATATATTTAGTTTAATATGAGCAAAATAAAATAAAGATTATTATATTATGAGGGGTGAAAATTATGTTTAATATAAAAAAGACCAAACTTAAAAAATATATTAGCTGTATAATTATATTATGTTTAATTATAAGTTTAGTAGGCTGTAAAGGAAAAGAAGCAAGTACTAAAGAAAAAAAGTTAAGTATATATGTAGATATAAAAGATAAACATTCTTTAAATATAATAAAATTTCTTATAGATGAGTATAAGAAAGAACAGCCTAAAACAAATATAACAGTAAATAATTCAATGGGCACAGATACATTAAAGGATATTTCCAAAGGAAATGCTGGGGACATTATGTTCATATCTAGAAACAAAATGATAGAGTTGCAAGGTAAAGGATTATTAAGTGACTTATCTTCGTATTATGATAAAAATAAAATAAATGAAAGTTACTATAATGTAATAAACTCCTATGGTAGATATTCTGATAAATATTATGGACTTGGAATAATGCCATATACATTAGAGATGTTTTATAATAAGGAAGCATTAAAAAAAATAAATACTAAGGAGCCTACAAATATTAAAGATGGTCAAGATATATTGGGAAAACTAAACAAGCAATCAATAAAAGTGCCAGTAATTTTAACAGAAGATATAGATATAAATAATGCAATAGCGTCATTAATGATTTCTAACAAAAAGAACATATATAATGTTGATAGTATATATAATAGCTCAAAGGAAGCTTATAAGGACAAAAAAGAATTCCAAAGTATATTTGACAATATACAAACATTATATAAAAGTGGGATAGTTAATAAGAATACTTTTGAAATAGGTAATGAAAACACAATAAAAAGGTTTGTAAATGGTGATATACCAATGATAGTGAGCATTTCATACTACTATAAAGAGTTAAATAATAAAGATATTGGATTAATAGAGGATTATAGTTCAATAGCTTCTTTCAAGGGAAATGTGCCTATAATAGTAAATGCATTGCTATCTGTACCTATTAATGGGGAGAATGCGGAAGAAGTAAATGAATTTATAAAATTTGTCTTTAATGAAAAAACCCAAAAGAAGTTATTCCAAAAAGGATTTATAACAGGAAATATGAAAATTAATGAAGAAGCAAAAGATTTAGGAAAATCAATAGCTAAACATTTAAAGGAGGGCAATGAAAATAGCATTATATTTTTATATAATATTCCTGAAAAATTTTATGTAGCAATATCTTCAAAGATAGAAAAAATATTATCTGGGCAATATACTGGAAAAGAATGGACTAGTATAGTAGATGAAGTTTTTAAATATAAATAAATATAAAAATAAACAGCAGATTATATAATCTGCTGTTTATTTTTCATCATCATCGTTCATTTTATTACTGCAATCTTTACATATTCCATAAAAGTATACTTGATTTGTTAAAACTTCATAGTCAGTATGAGAAGCTATTTTTTTATTTAAATCTTGAAAGCATATATCTTCTATATCATCTACTTTTCCGCATTGAAGACATTGAATGTGAGAATGAGGACATACATTTCCATCATATCTAAAGTTACCTTCGCCTACATTAAGCTCCTGAATTAAATTAACCTCTACTAATGTTTTTAAAGCTTTATAAATTGTAGCTAAGCTCATTGTAGGATATTCTTCTTGTAAAGCTTTATAAATTACTTCAGCAGAAGGATGTTCTTTTGTTGATTTAAGATATTTATATACTGCAATTCTCTGAGGTGTCAATTTTAATTTTTTCTCTTTAAATATAGCAGTAATATTATTCATATACATCATCCTTTTACATAATTAATTGAATTATATAATAATATAATTAATTATATTTTATAATAAATATTATTAATGGTCAATTAATTTTACCTAAAAATGATTATGAATATTTTGCATTTTTATAAATAATTAAGGATAAAAGTATTAATACAGAAGTAATAGCTATAGTTCCCCCAGGTGCGCAATTTATATAAAATGAGGCTAATAATCCTATAATTATATCTATAAATCCAAAAATAATGGACGAAAAAAATGTAAACTTAAAACCTTTATTCAATTGCAATGCTGTAGCAACAGGCATAGCTATCATGGAGGATACTACTAGTATTCCCATTATTCTAATGGATAGTGATACAGTAGCTCCTACTAATAATGCAAAAATATAATTTACTAATCTAACGTTTATACCAGCAACTTCAGCACCATTTTCATCAAAAGTGATGTATAGTAATTTATTGAAAAGTATGTAGATTAAAATAACTGATATTATACTTAATGTTAGCATTATATATAGATCAGATTTTGACACAGTCAGTATGCTACCAAATAAGTATGAGTTAACGTTTGATTTAGTTTTACCTGTACTTATTAAAGTGATAGCTATACCTACACTTAAGGTCATAACTATTACTAGAATAATTTCAGCAAATTTTTTATAATAATTTCTTAAAAATTCAATAAGTAGTGCACAAACTGATGTAAATATAAATGCATATAAAAGTGGGTTACCGTTTAGAACAAGACCTAAAGCCACGCCAGCGAAAGAGGCATGGGATAAGGCATCACCCATCATAGAATATCGTTTTAGTACTAAAAAAGTTCCTACGGAAGGACATAATATAGAAATAAATATTGCAGCTATAAGTGCATTTTGAATGAAAGTATATTCAAACATGTGTACCTCCTTAAAAGTTTTTATAATCTAAAGCATTGAATAATAAAGCACTTCCTTCTTTCATTTTAATAATATGAGAAGAATTATTTAAAGCTGCTTCCATATTATGCTCTACAGATATAACTGTAATTTTTTTATTTATGTTTAGATTTTTTATAAAAGAATAAATTTCATTTTGACTTTTTATATCTACTCCTGTAGAAGGTTCATCTAAAATTAGAAGCTCAGGTTCTCCCATCAATGCTCTAGCTATAAAAACCTTTTGTTGTTGACCTCCTGAAAGATTGCCAATAAGAGTATTTTTGAATCTCAGCATACCTATAGAATCTAAGCTGTTGTCTATGATATTTTTATTTTTAATCTTTAATATATTTATATGACACTGCAAAATTTCATTTACAGTAATAGGAAATTGGGAGTTGAAATTATCTATTCTTTGAGGAACATAACCTATTTTATTTGTATTTATATTTATAGAACCCTTACAAGGTTTCAGAAGTTTTAATATGAGTTTAACTAAGGTACTTTTGCAACTTCCATTCTGTCCAATGATTGAAGTATAGGTTCCTTTACCAATATGTAGATTAATATTTTTTATGATATATGGTGTGTTTTTTGTGTATGAAAAACTTAAGTCATTTATTTGGATCATTCTTTATAAACCTCCTAATAGTAACACTAACATAAACATTATATACATACTTGCAAATTATTTGCAATATATACTTGACACTGAAAATAATTAATAATATTATAATTGAAGATGCAAATTATTTGCAGTAAATAACAGGTGGTGAATATATGAATAAAAAGTATAGCATAATGTGTATAATTTTATTTGCTTTATTATGCTTTGTGGGTTGCAGTAATAATAATAAGAATGTTATGAGTGAGAAACAAGAGAAAGATTCAAAGTTAAAGGTAGCAGTAAGTTTTAATCCTTTAAGAGAATTTACTGAATACATAGGAAAAGATAAGGTTCAGGTTGAAGTAATAGTACCAGACGGTACAGAACCACATGATTTTGAGCCTAAGGGTAAGGATTTAATAGTTCTAAATAATGCTAAAGTTTTTGTTTATAATGGGTTAGGAATGGAATCATGGATTGATAAAACATTAGAAAATGTAGATAATAAGGACTTAATTGTTGTAGATGCCTCAAAGGGGTGCAGTCCAATAAAAGCAACTGAAGAAGAAAAAAATGAACAAGGTGGTTATGATCCACATATTTGGCTTGGTTTAAGTACAGCTATAGTTGAAGGTGCTAATATAAAAGATGCATTAGTTAAAGCTGATCCAGCTAATAAACAATTTTATGAAAAAAACTATAATGATTTTAAAAATAAATTAGAAGTATTACTTAAAGACTACAAAGGAAAATTTGCTGCATTAAATAATAAAAGTTTTGTTACAGGACATGCGGCTTTTGCATACTTTTGTAGGGATTTTGGATTAAAGCAAAATAGTGTTGAAGGGGTTTTTGGAGAAGGAGAACCTACCCCTAAAAAGATGAAAGATTTAGTTGATTATTGTAAATCTAATAATGTAAAAACAATTTTTGTAGAGCAGATGGTAAGTCCTAAGGTATCAGAAACTTTGGCAAAGGAAGTAAATGCTAAAGTTAAAACAATATACACTATTGAGGCTAAAGAAGATAATAAAAATTATATAAAAAGCATGGAAGAAAATATAAAAGGTGTATATGAGAGTTTAAAGTAAAACATCAGGCATAGTTTATTCAAGAGCGTATCGTCCACTATAAAGTATTTGTGGTAGTGTTATTGAGTAAACTATGCTTAGATCATCAAAAAAAGATTTTAGAAATTTAAAAAAAGTAGTATAATAAAATATAAATGTATAAATCTATAAATTAGAAGGAGTGAACTTATTGGCTAAATGTGAAGTATGTGGCAGAAAGGCCGAAATACATCATGTAGTTAATAAAAGTCAAGGGGGAATTGATTTACCCTTAAATTATAAGTATCTATGTTCTGAACATCATAGAGGAAAGCATGGTCCACATAAAGATTGGAAACTGGACATGCAATATAAAATAGAGATGCAGGAAAGACTAGAGGAAATTCTGTATAAGGATTTTTACAGTCTAGAGGAGTTAGAAGAGCTATTAGAAGTAAATAAAAGCAAAGTAAAAAGATTAATAAAGAGTAACAAAATATATAAAGAGGGATATAAAAAAGAGGATATAATTTTTCTATTAATGGGCAATAAAAGATATGAATACAGAATGTTAGAAAGTTATGATGATTTTATACCTTTATTTGTTTAATAAACAGAGTTCTAAGCTTTAGAGAGAGTTTTTATTCCCACTTTAAAGAAGATGGGGTATTAGAGCGAGTAGTCACCAGATAAAAGACAGGAATTGATCCTGTCTTTTTTATATTTAGTGAAATGCTTAAAAAATCCAAAATAGGTTAAACATATAAAGAAGTAACAAAAGCACAGAGATAGGAGAATTAATATGTTGAAAAAAATAGTACATCCAGACATATTTCATGGAGAGAATAAGAAAAGAAATTTTTTTGAAGGTTGGTATTTTAAATTAGTAGATAAAGAGAGAAAGAATGCTTATGCATTAATTCCTGGAATATTTTTAGGTGAAAGAAAGGATTATTCTCATAGTTTTATTCAAATATTACATGGTAAAGAATCATTATATTTATATAAGAAATATAATATTGAAGACTTTAAATGGCATAGGGATAAATTTGTAATAAATATTAAAGATAACATTTTTTCCTTAAGTGGAATAAAGGTGGATATTAAAGATTCAGCAATATCTTTAAATGGAAAAGTTATATTTAATAATATTATCAAATGGCCAGATACTATAATGAATCCAGGTAGTATGGGGTTTTATAATTATATACCATTTATGCAATGCTATAGTCAGGTTTCTTCTTTAAATATGGATCTTAATGGTTATTTAGAGGTAAATGGAGAAGTTATAGATTTTAATGGAGGAAAGGGATACGTAGAAAAAAATTGGGGAAAGGCTTTTCCATACTCATGGGTATGGGTACAATGTAACAATTTTAAAAATAAAACTGTATCAGTTACATGTTCTATAGGGGAAGTACCCTTCTTATTAAGCAAATTTAGGGGGTTTTTAATAGGGTTAACATTAAATAATAAATTTTATAAGTTTACTACTATGAATAGAAGTAAGTTAAACATATCCAAAAAAGGAGAAGATATCTGCATTAAAGTCAATAATGGAACTAATACTTTAATAATAGATATAGAAAGTCCTAAAGATAAGTTTATATTATGCAACGGACCTAGGGACAATAAAATGATTCCTTTAGTTAAAGAAAATTTAAATAGTAAAGTTAAAATACAATTAAAGTGCAATATAGATAATAAAATATTATATTATGATGAAGGTGTTTGTGGTGGTGTAGAATATGGAGGGAAAATTATAAACATATTGGAGTAGTATTACAGTAATTGAATTTTAGCTTTTACTTATAAATATATAAGTATTGGTTAAATTATAATAGTAATACAAATATAGAAAGGGGAATATAAAGTGTCTCATAAAAATAATAAGAATAGCAAAGATAACAAGAAATCTAATCCAAAAACTAAAAAAGAGTTAGCAAAAATGAAAATGGAAACTTCTAATGAAATAGGCTACTCAAAAGAGTCTAGAAAGCTAGGCAAAGATAAAGAAAGAAAAGAGATATAAGATATATATATGAAAAGGCAGTAGATTTAAATGCTACTGCCTTTTAACAATAAAATATTAATTTTTAAGTGAAACTTTTTTACTTAAAAGAAATTTGAAAAAATAATATGTTTTTATTCAAAATACACTTGACTTCGGTGGACGAACATTGTACTATAATATAAAATAAATAAATCAATCAACTAGAATATATGATCGGGGTGATATTCTTGCAAATAATTTATAAGGGTACAAGAGGGGAAAAAAGCATAACTTCCTCAGAGGCTATAATAAAAGGTATTGCAGAAGATGGTGGATTATATGTACCAAATGAGTTTCCTAAAATTGATATACCATTTTCAAATTTAATTAATTATGATTATAAACAGTTGTGTGTATATATATTAAAAAAATATTTAACTGATTTTACAGAAGAAGAGATAAAGTATTGTGTCTATAACGCTTATGATAATAAATTTATTAAGGATGAGATAGCTCCATTAGTTAAGGTAGGAGAAGAATTCTTTTTAGAACTTTATCATGGACCTACCCTAGCATTTAAAGATATGGCATTATCCATACTACCTTATTTATTAAAGACTGCTTGCAGAAAATTAGGTATACAAGATGAAATAGTAATACTTACAGCTACATCAGGGGATACTGGAAAAGCAGCTTTACAGGGGTTTGCTAATGTAGAGGGAACTAAGATAATAGTATTCTTTCCTGAGGAGGGAGTAAGTTCTATTCAAAAAGCACAGATGATAACCCAGCAAGGGGAGAATACACACGTTGTAGGTATATATGGGAATTTTGATGATGCTCAGAGAGCAGTAAAAGAGATTTTTAATGATAAGGAATTTAATAATATATTAAAAGATAAAAAATACATGTTTTCTTCAGCTAACTCTATAAATATAGGAAGACTTTTACCTCAAGTAGTGTATTATATTTATTCATATTTATTTATGTTAAAGCAGGAGGAGATTAGGGAAGGAGAAAGCATAAATGTAGTTGTACCTACTGGGAATTTTGGAAATATATTAGCAGCTTATTATGCTAAGAAAATGGGACTTCCTATAAATAAGTTAATATGTGCTTCTAATGAAAATAATGTACTTTGTGATTTCTTTAATGAAGGAATATACAATAAAAATAGAGAGTTTAAAGTTACAAGTTCTCCTTCTATGGATATATTGATATCTAGCAATTTGGAGAGGCTTTTATATCATATTAGTGGTGAAGATGAGAGTATAGTAAGGGATTTAATGAGAAAGCTCAATAATGAAGGAAAATATGTGATAAATGAAAATATGAAAAATGAATTAAAAGATTTTTATTCTGGGTTTGCCAGTGACAAAGAAACCTATAAAATTATAAAGGATGTGTTTGAATACGATAAGTATTTAATGGACACGCATACAGCCGTAGCTTATAAGGTATATAGGGATTATAAAAATGTTATGAAGGATAATAAAAAGACTATTATTGCATCAACAGCTAGTCCTTTTAAATTTCCTAGAGATGTGTGCAAAGCATTAGGAATAGATAATAATGATCTAGATGATTTTCAATTATTAGATAAGCTTTCTTCTTTTGCAAATGTAAGTATTCCCAATGGCATAAGTGATATACAAGATAGAAAGGTTATTCATAACAATTTGTGTAAAAAAGAAGAACTAAAATCTCAAATAGAAAAATTTCTTAAGGTATAGGTGATATTTATGATAGAAATAGTAGTGCCAGCAACTAGTGCTAATTTGGGACCTGGCTTTGATACATTGGGTGTAGGTTTAAATTTGTATAATAAATTTTATATTGAGGAAATAGAAAAAGGATTAATTATTGAAGGTTGTGAAGAAGAGTATAGAAATGAAAAAAATTTAGTATATACATCTATGAAAAAATGCTTTGAGAAGGTAGGGTATAAGGAAAAGGGAATAAAGATAATTATAAAATCAGAAATACCTTCTTCAAGGGGGCTTGGAAGTAGTGCAGCATGTATAATTGGAGGAGTATTAGGAGCTAATAGTATTGCAGGAAATAAATTAAGTAAAGATGACATATTAAAACTGGCCACAGAAATAGAAGGACATCCTGATAATGTAGCACCAGCTCTTTTAGGAGGAATGACTGTATCAATTTTTGAAAATAATAATGTATATTACGATAAGATAAAAATTAAAAATGGTATTAAATTTTGTGCTTTAATACCAAATTTTAAACTATCTACAGAAAAGAGCAGAGAAGTTCTTCCTAAGGAAGTAACATATAAGGATGCTGTATTTAATATTGGAAGAGTATCTTTAATGATAACCTCCTTGGCAAATGGTAATTATGAATTATTAAAAGTAGCTAGTAAAGATAAATTACACGAACCTTATAGAAGTAAATTAATAGAAGATTATAATCTGATTGTTGACTTTTGTAATAAATCAGAGGCTTTGGGAGTTTTTCTAAGTGGTGCAGGGCCTACTATTATGGTATTACTAGAAGAAAAAAATGAACAATTTTATGAAAATATAAAAGAGTTATTAAAAAAATTAAAGAAAACATGGGAGTTAAAAGAGCTTCATGTGGATTTAGAAGGAGCTAAATTAAAAGAAAATTAAATATTGGGAGAGGGATAATAATGAAAAATATAGTAGTTGCAAAATTTGGAGGAAGTTCTCTTGCAGATAGTGCTCAATTTAACAAAGTGAAAGAGATAGTATTAGGAGATAAAAAAAGAAAATACATAGTTCCATCAGCACCAGGAAAAAGAAATAAAGAAGATGAAAAAATCACTGATTTACTTTATTTGTGTCATGATCGGGTTCAACAGAATAATTCATTTGATGATGCATTTAATTTAATAGAAAATAGATTTTTACAGTTAGTGAAGGAATTAAACGTAGGGATTAATATAAAAGAATATCTAGAGGAAATAAAGAAAAATATAGCTAAAGGTGCTTCTGCTGATTATACAGCAAGCAGAGGAGAATATTTAAATGGACTTATATTATCAGACTTTCTTGACTATGAATTTGTAGATCCAGCAGAAATAATTTTCTTTAGGGAGAATGGACTTTTTGATGAAGAAAGAACTCAAAAGGCTGTAAGTGAAAGATTATTAAAAATAGATAAGGCTGTAATACCAGGATTTTATGGTTCTATGCCTAATGGAAATATAAAAACTTTTTCTAGGGGAGGTTCAGATGTAACAGGTTCTATTATAGCTAGAGGAGTAAGTGCAGATATATATGAGAATTGGACAGATGTATCTGGTTTCTTAATGGCTGATCCTAGAATAGTAGAAAATCCTAAAAATATTAAAAAGATTACCTATAGAGAATTACGAGAATTATCTTATATGGGTGCTACAGTATTGCATGAAGAAGCAATTTTTCCTGTAAGAAAAGAAGGAATTCCTATAAATATTAAAAATACAAATTCTCCAGAAGATGAAGGTACTTTTATAATAAATGACTTAGAACTATTAAATAATATGAGTACTATTACAGGAGTAGCGGGAAAAAAAGATTTTACAGTTATAACTATTGAAAAAAATATGATGAACGTTGAGCAGGGATATTGTCGTAAGGTGCTTTCAGTATTAGAAGAAAATAATGTATCTTTTGAGCATATGCCTTCAGGGGTAGATACAGTCTCTCTTGTAATTGCACAGTCACAGCTTGATGGAAAGTTAGAAAAAATACTAATGGAAGTAGAAACCAAGTGCAATCCTGATAAAATAGAGGTACATCCTGATATGGCATTGGTAGCAGTGGTTGGAAGAGGTATGCTAAGAACTATAGGAACCTCTGCAAAGATTTTTGAAGCTTTGGCTAAAAATGATGTAAATGTAAGGATGATAAGTCAGGGTTCAAGCGAAATAAATATAATAGTTGGAGTTGAAAATAAGGACTTTGAAAATGCAGTAAGGGCTATATATAATGCTTTTTCAAAATAAGGGGGATATATATGAAGGAAGTAAAAATAGGCTTATTGGGGCTTGGAAATGTAGGTAAAGGTGTTTGGAAAATACTAGACATGAATAGAGAAGAGCTTATAAAAAGGTCTGGATATGATATTAAGATAGGAAAAATTCTTGTAAAAGATATAAATAAAAAAAGGGATGTAGATGTACCAAAAGAAATATTAACTGAGGATTTTAATGAAATACTTGAAGATGATAGTATTGAAATTATAGTAGAGCTTATGGGAGGGTTAGAACCAGCTGTTGATTATATGTTAAAAGGAATGAAAAGGAAGAAGCATATTGTTACAGCAAATAAGATGGCAGTAGCCACAAAAGGTAATATTCTTTTAGAAACTTCTAAAAAAGAAGGGGTAATGCTTTATTATGAAGGAAGTGTAGCAGGGGGAATACCTATAATCCACGGATTAAAAGATAACCTAGTTGCTAATAAAATAGAAGAAGTAATAGGAATAATAAATGGAACTACAAATTATATTTTAACTAAAATGACTCAGGATAAAATAAGTTTTGAGGAAGCTTTAAAGGAAGCTCAAGCAAAAGGTTATGCGGAAGCAGACCCAACTTCTGATGTAGAGGCTTTTGATGCGGTATATAAATTATGCATTTTATCATCATTAGCTTTTGATACAATTGTAAATGTAAATTCTATTTATAGGGAAGGTATAACCAATGTTAAACCTATTGATATAGAATATGCAAAAGAATTTGGTTATGTAATAAAACTTTTAGGTGTAATAAAGGAGTCAAATGGAGAATTAGAATTAAGAGTGCATCCAACTATGGTTCCGTCAGCGCATCCATTGGCTAATGTAAATGATTCTTTTAATGCTATATTCTTGAAAGGAAATGCAGTAGGCGATTTAATGCTTTATGGTAGAGGAGCTGGTGAGCTGCCTACAGGTAGTGCAGTGGTAGGAGATATAGTATCTATATTAAGAAATAAAGAAAAATCTTCTTACTATCCACATTTGGGAAATGAAGAAGATAAAAAGATAAAGGATATGCAGGAAGTAGAATGTGAATATTATATTAGGATAACAGTAAAAGATAAGCCAGGTGTTTTGGGGGAAATATCCAGTATATTTGGTAAAAATAATGTAAGTATACTTTCTGTTATCCAAAAAGGAAAAAGAGAAGAGCAGGTTTCATTGGTATTTATAACTCATAATACTTTAGAAGGTAATATTAATAAGTCAATAGAGATGATAAAAGCTTTAGATGATGCTGAGAAAATAGAAAATATAATAAGAATAGAGAATTTATAATAAATAGTTAGTATAGTACTATCATATATCTTGGTAGTACTATATTTTTTGCTATAAATAATTACAGATAATTACTGAGATATACAATAAAAAATAGAACAGTTTTAACCCTTTACCAAGAGCGTAGTGGTTTTTTTAAGCAAATTTCTAATATTTATTTTAAGATAAATTTAAAATAGTAAGCTCTGGAGAGGACATAATTTAAAAAGTAATCATAGAATATATTGGATTGTTTATAAAAAGCAAATAAACATGTAAAGGGTGAGATATTTGAAGATAGGTATAATATCTGATACACATATAACCAAACATTGTGAAAATATTAATAAAATAATTGATAGGTACTTTAAAGACGTAGATATGATTATTCATGTAGGGGACTTTGATTCCATGGATGTTGTAAATAATATAAAAAAGAAAAAGAAATTTGTAGGTGTTTTTGGCAATAATGATAGCAGTGCTGTAAAGCAATACTTAAAAGAAAAAGACATAATAAGCATAGAAGGATATAAAATTGGTATGTTTCACGGCCATGGGGAGAAAAAAAATGCTATGGATAGAGCTTATGATCAATTCAAAGATAGTAAAGTAGATATAATAATATTTGGACATAGCCATCAGCCTATAATAAAAACCAAAAATAAAATACTAATGTTAAATCCAGGTTCCCCTAGTCGTAAACTTAAAGAAAGATGGTATTCTTATATAATATTAGAATTAGAAAAAAAGAAAATACAGGCAAGAATAGTGTTTTTCAATAATAAATAAAGTAAACGGTAATGTAACTTCTTTAAATTAAAGAGATTACATTACTGTTTACTAATATAATTAATTTTAGTATAGAGGTTTTATAAACATTTGTGTCCAATAGCAAATACCATTTTTATCTTTTGCCAAGCCTACTCCAATTTGAGAGAAATTAGGACTTAAAATATTACTTCTATGCCCAGGAGAATTCATCCAAGCGGTTACTACTTCTTGAGGAGTTCTTTGCCCCATTGCTATATTTTCACCAGCAGCTGAAAATTTAATGCCAAAGGATTCCATCATAGTAAAAGGAGATCCATAAGTTGGTGATGTATGAGAAAAATAACTTTTATTTATCATGTCTTGTGATTTATATCTAGCAATTCTAGATACTTCCCAATTTTCTTTTAATGCAGGTAATCCATTTTTACTTCTCTCTATGTTGACTAATCGAACTACTTCACTTTCTTGTGTTTTTACATCTTGCATATTTGGAATTGATATCTTTTGTCCGGGATATATTAAACTTGGATTTTTTAATTGAGGATTTTCCGCAATTAACTCACTTATACCAACTTGATTTTTTACAGCTATTTTCCAAAGACTGTCTCCGGACTGAACAGTATATGTTAAAGGAGCTGCAAATACTGTGGTTGAAATACATAATGTGCAAATTATAGCTGTTATTATTTTTTTTATCATTATTAAATCACCTCATACTTATTTTTAATTTAAATAAATAATTTATGTTAGCACCTTATGGTTTGTAAGCCATAAACTACATTTGAATTTTGTGAAAAATTTTAATATTTTCACATATAAGGTGTAATTATTTATATGAATTGTGATATTAATGATCTATGTTACTTATTAGCAATACTAAATGATACGTTATATATTTTTAGAATCACAGATATATGCGTTTTTATTAATACATTAGAGTAGCATAATTCAATTTAAATTTTAAATTATGCATAATAATGCTTTAGTAAAACGTTGACAAAGAAAAATAAATAATATATAATACACTTAACCGGTTTAGTAAACCGGTTAAGTGGAAAGAGGTGAAGGGAAATTTATGAAAAATATTTGTGTCTTAGGAAGCATTAATATTGATATAGTGTTGAGAGTAGACAGAATGGTGAAAACAGGAGAAACCATACTTTCTAAAGATTTTAAAAAGATACCAGGTGGAAAAGGGGCAAATCAAGCGGTTGCAGCTAGAAGACTTGGTGGAAATGTATATATGATAGGAAAAGTTGGACAAGATGATAATGGGAAAATGTTAACTAAAGCACTTGAAAACGATGACATAGATTTAACATATACTTCAATAGATGAAAAAGCACCAACAGGAATGGCTATAATTACTGTAGATGATAATGGTAACAATTCTATAATAGTAGTTCCTGGTTCTAATATGAATATAACAAAAGAGGAAATTCATAATGCAGAAGAAATTATAAAAAATTCTAATGTAATAATAGCCCAATTTGAAACTCCAGTAGAGACTACTATAGAAGCTTTTAAAATAGCTAAAAATTATGGAGTTACAACTATATTAAATCCAGCTCCGGCAAAAGAAATAGAAGATGAATTATTAAAATACACAGATATAATTATTCCAAATGAAACTGAAGCCTACGAACTTACAAAAATAAAAATAGAAGATGAAGAAAGTATAAAGAAAGCAGCAAAAGTTTTTGCAGAAAAAGGAGTAAAATTCGTAATAATTACTCTAGGAGAAAAAGGAGCAGCTTTAATTTCTAAGGATGATTTTTGTATAGTTCCAGCATATAAAGTGCAAGCTATAGACACTACTGCAGCAGGGGATAGCTTTATAGGAGCAGTAGCTAATAAACTTAATGTTAGCAATAAAGTAGATTTTGAATCTATAAAGAAAGCTATAGAGTTTGGAAATAAAGTATCATCTATAACAGTTCAAAGACAAGGAGCTCAACCATCCTTACCTTATTTAGATGAAGTAATAAAAGTTTATGGAGAGGATTAATTATGAAGAAAATAGGAATTTTAAATAGCAATATATCTTCTGTAATATCAAAAATGGGACATACTGATTCATTAGCAATAGGAGACTGTGGACTTCCTATTCCAGAAGAAACTGAAAGAATTGATTTAGCTCTTATAAAGGGTATTCCAACTTTTATGGATACATTAAAGGCTGTTTTAATGGAACTTAAAGTAGAAGAAGTCCAAATAGCAACAGAAACCATGGAAGTAAGTCCAATACTTTATAAAGAAATAGAAAAAGAATTAGGAAATATAAAGATCACTTTTATAAGTCATGAGGAATTGAAAAATAGGCTGAAAAATTGTAAAGCTGTTATAAGAACTGGAGAACAAACACCTTATGCAAATGTAATATTAAAATCAGGAGTGGTTTTTTAAGGAGGAAAGAATATGGAAGTGAAAAAACCTCTTTTAGAAATGATAGATATCTCCAAATCTTTCCCAGGAGTAAAGGCTCTTCAAAATGTAAATTTAAAAGCTTATGGAGGTGAAGTGCTAGCACTACTTGGTGAAAATGGAGCAGGAAAATCTACATTAATGAAAATACTTAGTGGAGTATATAAAAAAGATGAAGGTAAAGTTCTAATAGATGGTAATGAAGTAAATATAGGTGGAATAAAAGATGCTGAAAATCTAGGGATTTCTATTATACATCAGGAATTAAGCTTACTTTCAAATCTAAAAATATATGAAAACATATTTTTAGGAAATGAAAAATATAATGGTGCTTTAAGAAAATTAGATAAAAAGTACATGAAAGAAAAGAGCAAAGAACTTTTATCTAAAATTGGATTTAATATAAAGCCTGATACATTAGTAAAGGATCTAAATGTTGGCGAAATGCAGATGATAGAAATAATAAAGGCCATATCAAAAGATTCAAAAATAATAATTATGGATGAGCCTACCACTGCATTAACTGATGTAGAAACTGAAAAGTTATTTGAGGTTATTGAAAGATTAAAATCTCAAGGTATAGCAATTATATATATATCTCACAGAATGGATGAGATATTTAAGATATGCGATAGAGTTACAGTATTAAGAGACGGAAAATATATAGGTGATGCTATAGTAAAAGAAGTTACAAAAGATGACTTAATATCTATGATGGTAGGAAGAAAATTAGAAGAACAATTCCCTTATAGAAAAGAGAAAGAGGGGGAGGTTTTATTAAAAGTAGAAAATCTATGCTACAAAGGTAAAGTGAAAAATGTATCTTTTCATGTTAAAGAAGGTGAAATTTTAGGGGTAGCAGGGCTTATGGGATCAGGTAGAACAGAGGCTGCTAAGACTATATTTGGTGAATACAAGAAATCTTCAGGAGACATATATATAGAAGGAAAAAAAGTTAATATAAAATCTCCAAAGGATGCAATAGATAATGGAATTGCTTATTTATCTGAAGACAGAAAAAAAGAAGGTCTTGTATTAAATATGTCTGTTAGAGAAAATATGAGTATTTGTAATTTGAAAAAATATGAGAATTCATTAAAGAGAATAAATAGAGTACAAGAATTAGAAGAAGTAAATACTTATATAAAAAAGCTTTCAGTAAAAACTCCATCACCAGCTCAGATAATTAAAAATTTAAGTGGAGGAAATCAACAAAAAGCAATAATTGCAAAATGGATAATGATTTCACCAAAGGTTTTAATTATAGATGAGCCTACTAAGGGGATAGATGTTGGTGCAAAAAAAGAAATATATGAAGTATTAAATGAACTTAAAAAGATGGGAAAAGCAATAATTATGATTTCTTCTGATATGCCTGAAATCCTAGGAGTAAGTGACAGGGTAATAGTTATGAGTGAAGGAAAGATATCAGGAGAATTATCAAGAGAAGAAGCTACTCAAGAAAATATAATGAAGTATGCTGTAAATATGAATAACTAAATATTTCAATCTAATATGAAGGAGAAAGGAAAATGAATAAAGATATAAAAAGTATTCTTTTAAAATATAAGTCTTTATTAGGACTAATGATACTTTGTGTAGTTATATCTATAATTACCCCAAGATTTTTAAATATCACAAATATAATGAATGTACTTACACAAGTTTCAGTAAATGCAATCCTTGCTATAGGAATGTCTTTTGTAATTCTTACAGGAGGAATTGATCTTTCAGTAGGTTCAACACTTGCTATATCAGGAGCTGTTGCTGCTACCTTAATTAAAACAAATGGCAGTATGGTTACAGCATTGATAGCAGCGTTAGTCATTGGTGCATTAATAGGACTATTAAATGGAATAATAGTATCAAAAGGGAAAATACAAGCATTTATAGTTACTTTAGCTACAATGACTATATTTAGAGGAGCTACATTAGTTTATACTAACGGTACACCAGTATCAGCTCTTCCAGATAGCTTTATGATGATAGGAAATAAAAAGATCGCTAGCGTTCTTCCTATGCCAGCAATAATTACTTTAGTTGTACTATTAATTGCTTGGTATGTGTTAAATGAGACTAGATATGGTAGATATGTATATGCTCTTGGAGGCAATGAGGATTCAGCAAGACTTTCAGGTATAAATACAGATAAGATTAAAACAATGGTTTATATAATATGTGGTGTTGCAGCAGCGTTAAGTGGAGTTATTGTAACTAGCAGAGTTGGTTCAGCATCACCTAATGCAGGTACTGGATTTGAGCTAGATGCTATAGCAGCAGTAGTGCTTGGAGGCACAAGTCTTTCAGGTGGAGAAGGAACTGTAGTTGGAACTATAATAGGTGCTATGATAATAGGAGTTTTAAATAATGGATTAAATCTTATGAATGTATCTCCTTATTATCAGCTTATAGTTAAGGGATTAGTTATATTACTAGCTATACTTCTTGATAAAAAAAATAAATAGTTACCAATTTAAATATTTATTATAAAAGGTTAATAGAGGAGGAGAAATTTTTATGAAAAGTAAAAAGTTTAAGATGCTCTCTTTAGTTCTAACAGGAATGTTTATGGTTGGAGGATTAACTGGCTGTGGAAAAACTGAGGAAAAGAATGCCCAAAAACCAGCTGCAGAAAACAAGAAAATAGGTATGGTAATTTCTACATTAAACAATCCATTCTTTGTATCTATGAAGGATGGAGCTACAAAGAAAGCTAAAGAATTAGGTTATGATTTAGTTGTAGTTGATTCACAAAATGATGCAGCTAAAGAAAGATCCAATGTAGAAGACCTTGTTCAACAGGGAGTAGGAGCAATAATAATTAACCCAACAGATAGTGATGCTGTAGCTAATGCGATACAGGTTGCTAACGAAAAGAAAATACCAGTACTTACTGTAGATAGAAAAGCTAATAAAGGAGATGTTGTATGCCATATAGCATCAGACAATGTTAAAGGTGGAAAAATGGCAGCAGATTTTATTCTTGAAAAGATAGGTGGAAAAGGAAACTTAGTTGAACTTCAAGGAATACCAGGGGCTTCAGCTACAAGAGATAGAGGTAAGGGATTCCATGAAGGTGTAGATGGAAAAGCTGGAGTAAAAGTAGTAGCAAGTCAGCCAGCAGACTTTGATAGACAAAAGGGATTAAGTGTAATGGAAAATATAATTCAGGCTACACCAAATTTCCAGGCAGTATTTGCTCATAATGATGAAATGGCTTTAGGTGCTGCAAAAGCATTAAAGGGTAAAAATATAATAGTTGTAGGTTTTGATGGAAACAGTGATGCAATAAAAGCAGTACAAAATGGTGAAATGGCAGCTACAGTTGCACAGCAGCCTGATTTAATGGGAAGCTTAGCAGTAGAAAATGCTATAAAAGTTGTAAAGGGAGAAACAGTAGGAAAAGAAATCCCAGTTGATCTAAAACTTATAAAGAAATAAGAATATTTAATTAAAAATCCAGGATTTAATATAATCCTGGATTTTATAAAATGTATAGTTATGATAATATATATAGTGAGCATACAAAAATTTAGACCTAGAAGGGATATTTATGAAAAAAGTTACTATGATGGATATTGCTATGGAGGCTAATGTATCAAAGACTACGGTTTCCATGGTTATAAATAATAGAGATGGAAACATAAGTGAAGAAACAAGACAAAAAATATTGAAAATAGCTGAAAAATTAAATTATATTCCAAATTCTGTAGCTAGAAGTTTAAGTACTAAAAAATCCGGAACTATAGGCATCATACTTCCAGATATAACAAATCCTTTCTTTTCTGAAATGGCAAGGGCTATTGAAGATGGAGCTAATAACTTAGGCTATAATGTGATATTTTGTAATACTGATAATGAAGAGAGTAAGGAAGAAAAATATACTACATTGCTGGTAAGTAAATTAGTAGATGGTGTTATATTTATATCTGGTGGAGAAAGTAGTAGATCTATAGATATTTTAAAAAACAATAACGTTCCATTTGTAGTTGTAGATAGACCAATAAAAAATAATAATGATTATTATGGTATATACTGTGAGAATAAGGATGGAGTTAAAGAAGGAATAAAATATTTAATAAGTAAAAACAAGAGAAAAATTGCTTTTGTAAAAGGGCCAAAAGAATTAGAAAATGCTAGAGAAAGATTTTGCGGATATAAAGAAGTTATGGAAGAGTATAAAATCTATGATAAATCTTTAGTATTTAATAGTGATTTTACTATAGAAGGCGGTATAACAGTAACAGAAGAAATTATAGAAAGGACACCAGATATAGAAGCTATATTCTATAGTAATGATATGATGGCCTATGGAGGAATAAAGTTTCTAATTAGAAATGGATATAAAATACCTGAAGATGTAGGTGTTATTGGGTTTGATAATATTGGAATTTCAAAATTTGTTGAGCCAGAACTTACAACTATATCCCAGCCAATTTATGATATGGGAAAAGAAGCTTGTAAATTATTAATAAGTATAATAAACGGAGATAATATACCTGAAAATCGTATATATTTCAGTACAGAACTTATTATAAGGGATACGGTGTAAGAAATAATAAAAAATAAATAATAAATTATGAATAATTTTACCTTACCCTTAGGGTAAGGTTTCCTTATTTATTCGTTATTATTATAATTTAAGCTTTTATGTAGAGTAACAGAAGAACAGGACCAATAATTGTGAATTGTTCTCTATTAACTGTCAACTGAAGAAGGGTGTGATATTACTTGAAGGAATATATTTTTATAGGTATAGGAGGGTTTTTAGGAGCCATTAGTAGACTTCTTATAAAAAATATAGAGATGTTTAATTATTCAGGAGATATACCTGTAAACACATTAATAATAAATATTACTGGAAGTTTTCTACTTAGCTTTATTTTAACTCTGGCTTTAGAAGGAATTAAAATAGATAGTAATATAAAAATGGGACTATGTACGGGATTTTTAGGGTCATATACTACTTTTTCTACATTGTGTAAGGAAACCTATAATCTATTTTATAAAAGTTATTATTTTGCTAGCATATATGTATTTTTTTCTATAGTCTTAGGCTTATTGATGGCATATTTAGGTGTAGCATTAGGAAGAAAATTAAGAGTAATAAAATGATAAATACATATACAAAGGAGTAATGTTATGGAGCTACTTATAGTAGGTATAGGAGGAATTCTAGGAAGTATAGCAAGATTTACTTCAGGTAAAATTATTTCTAAAAATAATAAGGGTTCTTTTCCATTAGGAACTTTTATTATTAATATTACAGGAGCTATTTTTTTAGGTATAGTAAGTAATATTAGTATAAGTAAAAATTTGTACTTATTTTTAGGAGAAGGATTTTTGGGATCGTATACTACATTTTCTACATTTATGTATGAAGGAGTTAATTTATTAGAAGGTAGTAAAAAGTTGAACGGATTTATATATATAATGCTTACAGTGATTTTAGGTATAATAGGATATTCCTTGGGAAATATAATTGTACATATGTTTATATAAATAAAAAAAATTTAAATATATATTTGACAATGGATGTAAATTATGCTAACATGATTTATAAATTGAAGGAACTTTATCTAAAGCTTTGAAGAGAAAGAGTAGGAATATCATTGTCTTTTACAGAGAACTCCTGTGGGCTGAGAGGGAGAGAAGAAGGATATTTTGAATACGTCTCTGAGCTGCACACCAAACCCTTTTGTAAGTGTCAAAAGGAAGTAGGCTGTTGCCGTATCCCTGCACACGTTATAGTGCTAGAGTATATGAAACTTTATTGTACTCGAAGAGGTTAGTATCGTGAGATATTAATAAACTGAGGTGGTAACACGGGATAGTACTCTCGTCCTCTATATTTTTATAGAGGATGGGAGTTTTTTTATTGTTTTTATATTAAATTAGGAAAAGTGCAGTATTCATTAATCATAAATAACTAGGAGGTATAAACAATGATAGATGTTAAAGAACAAATTAAAATTATTGCTAAGGGAGTAGATTCATTAATTGAGGTTGAAGAATTAGAACAAAAGCTAATAAAAGCTCATGAAGAGGGAAGACAGCTTATAGTAAAATTAGGACTAGATCCTACTGCTCCAGACATACATTTAGGTCATGCAGTTGTATTAAGAAAAATAAGACAAATTCAGGATTTAGGACATAGAGCAATTATTATAATTGGAGACTTTACAGGAAGAATAGGTGATCCTACAGGAAGATCTAAAACAAGAAAGGAATTAACAGAAGAACAAGTTTTAGTTAATGCAAAAACTTATGAAAATCAAATATTTAAAATTTTAGATAAAAGCAAAACAGAAGTTAGATTTAACAGTGAATGGCTTTCAAAGCTTAATTTTAGAGATGTAATAGAATTAAGTGCTAAATATACTGTGGGAAGAATGCTTGAAAGAGAGGATTTCAAGAATAGATTTAATCTTCATCAAAGTATAGGTATTCATGAATTCTTTTACCCATTAATGCAAGCATATGACTCTATTCATATAAAATCAGATATTGAATTAGGAGGAACAGACCAAAGATTTAATATATTAATGGGAAGAACTCTTCAAAAGGATTACGGTATGCAAAGTCAAATAGCTATATTTATGCCAATTCTTGAAGGAATTGATGGGGTAGACAAGATGAGTAAAAGTCTTGGAAACTATATTGGAATTTATGAAAAGCCTGAAGATATGTTTACTAAGGTTATGAAAATTCCAGATAATATGATATTGAAATATTTTAATCTTTGCACTGATATTCATCCAGATGAAATAGAAAATATAGAAAAAGAATTAAATGATACTAATACAAATCCAAGAGATGTAAAAATGAGATTAGCAAAAGAAATTGTTACTTTATACCACGGAGAAGACGGAGCTAAAAAAGGTGAGGAATACTTTACAACAGTATACCAGGAAAAGGATATTCCAGATAATATACCAGAAGTTAAAATAGAAAGTGACGTTGTTGATAATGGAGTTGTAGATATAGTATCAGTAATAGCATCTTCTAAAATGATATCCTCTAAAAGTGAAGTAAGAAGACTTATTCAACAAGGAGGAGTTAAAATTAACGGTAATAAAATAGCTGAGTTTAAAGTAGCTGGTATAAATAATGGAGATATATTACAAATTGGAAAAGATAAGTTTTTAAAGTTATCTATCTAGAATAAACAGATTTCTAAAATTTAGATGAAGTTTTCATCAGATAAAATGGAGTAGAATCTATAGTATAGATTCTACTCCATTTTTATACTGTTGATAATAGGAGAATGAATGTCGAGATTTTAACTATATAATAATAAGTATCTATACTTTTTATCTTAAATTAAGAAGGTATATTAATATTATTTGAATCAAAAGTATAAAAAGTAAAGTATATAATAGCTTTTTAAATTTAGGCATCTGTCCATCCCCCCTAATTTATCTTATGATAGATGGACAAGCAAAAGAATTATTTTCTTCTAGTCTTAGTTTTTTTCTTTTGAACAGAAAAGCCAAATTTACCAATAGACTTTTCAGGAATAGGAAAATATTCACCATGAGAATAGCACATTAAATTAGCTTTTTCAAAATGTATTTTACCATTTTTATCAATTAGTTCTTCTTCTACATGTACAGATATAATTTCTGCTAAAAATAGATCATGAGTACCTAAAGGAATTATTTCTTTTAATTTACATTCTAATGCTATGGGACATTCTTTAATAATTGGGGAATTTACCATTTCAGATTTTTCTAATGTAAAATTTAATTTATTTATTTTATCAACTACTTTTCCTGATCTAACCCCACAGTAATCAACTTCTTTAACTAAGGATTTGGCAGGTAAATTTACTACAAATTCTTTTGTTTCCTTAATATATTCATAAGATAATCTTTCAGGCCTTATGGCAACTGTTATCATAGGAGGCTTTGTACAAGCAGTTCCAATCCAACCAACAGTAAACACATTTGCTGTTCCTTCTTTGTTTATTGAAGTTATTAGTGCTACAGGTACGGGATTTAGCATAGCGCTTCCCTTAAATAAAACTTTAGTCATAATTATGTATCCTCCATCAATATTATATAAAGTATTAATTATTTTGTTATAACCATTATTATATATGAAGTAAAGGAATTTTTAAATCTATGTAGAAATAAATATGATATGGAAAAAAATATTAATTATGATAAAAATTATAAAATGAGCGGTAAGAGGTGAGAGAATGTGTGGAGTTGATAAATCTAAAATAGTACTTATGGTGCAAAACGCCAATACTATTTTTTGTTATTATACCCTTTCTTCTAGAGCTTTAAAGGAATTTACAGATCAATATGGAGAAAATGTATTACAAGATTCCAGACCTGTTTTAAAGGTTTATTGTGTAAACAATGATATAGTTGAAGAATTGCAGACAATATTTATAGATCCATTTGCAGATAATTGGTATATAAATTTAGATAGAGGGGACATTGATGTATTTGTAAAATTGGGCAGGTATCTTTCTGATGAAACTTTTGTATGCTTTGCCACTTCTAATACTGTAACTACTCCAAGATTGTTAGAGGTTGAAGACAAAAGTGTATGCTATATAGATGTTTCTAAAGAAGATATTTCTACAAAGTAATTTGTAATGGAGGATTATTTATGAAAAAAGGATACGTAGCTTTAGTACTGCATAGCCATATACCTTTTATAAGACACCCAGAAAAGGAGGATTCACTTGAGGAAAGATGGCTTTTTGAAGCTATGAGTGAGTGTTATATCCCTTTAATAGAAGTGTATGATAAACTTGTAGATGAAAATATAGATTTTAAGATAACTATGTCTATAACACCTACTTTAATGACTATGCTTCAGGATTCTTATTTAAATAAGAAATATAATATTTATTTGAAAAAGTCCATTGAATTATCAGAAAAAGAGATATTAAGAACTAAGGGAGATAAAGAGCTGAATAAATTAGCTAAATTTTATAATGAAAGATTCAATAACAATTATGATATATATAAAAAATATGATTATAATTTAATGAATGCTTTTAAAAAATTTGACAGACTTGGAGTATTAGAAATAATAACTTGTTCAGCTACTCATGGATTATTGCCGCTTCTTAGTATTAATCCTGAAACTGTAAAGGCTCAAATTAGTACAGGAGTTCAGTATTACATAGATTCTATAGGACATGACCCAAAGGGAATATGGCTGCCGGAATGTGCTTATACATATTCACTGGATTCAGTTTTAAAGGACTTTGGAATAAAATACTTTATAAGCGAAAGTAAAGCAATACTTAATGCTTCCCCCAGACCTAAATATGGTACTTATGCACCTATTTCAACTGCTAATGGTATATGCACTTTTGGAAGGGACATGGAATCTTCCTATCAAGTATGGAGTAGCTTTAATGGATATCCAGGAGATCATAATTATAGGGAGTTTTACAGGGATATAGGTTATGAGCTACCTATGGAATATATATCACCTTATATAGATAAAAAGGGAATAAGAATAGATACAGGTGTAAAGTATTATAGAGTTACGGGAAATACAGAAAGTAAAGAATACTATAATAGAGAAATAGCTATGGAAAAAGTAAAAGAACATGGAGAACATTTTGCTAGTAGTAGGCATCATCAAATAAATAAGATTAGTGAGCATATGGATAAACCCCCTATAATAATATGTCCTTATGATACAGAGCTTTTTGGACATTGGTGGTTCGAAGGCCCAGATTTTATTTACCAATTTATAAAAAAATCTTCAGAAAAATGGACTTCATATGAGTTAACTACCCCAGCAAATTATTTAAAAAAGCATCCAATAGTTCAATGTTGTAGCCCATGTCCTTCTAGTTGGGGGGAAAATAGTGATTATTCTGTATGGATAAATTCATCAAATGATTGGATTTATAGAGACTTACACAGTTGTGCAGAAAAGATGATAAGGCTAGCAAATACCTATAAAGCTCCTAATAAGTTAGAGAAAAGAGCATTAAATCAAGCAGCAAGAGAGCTAATGTTAGCAGAATCTTCTGATTGGCCTTTTATAATTAAGAACAATACTACTGTAGAGTATGCTGTAGGAAGAGTAAACTCTCATGTTCAAAGGTTTAATAAATTATATGAACAAACGTCAAAAAAAACCATAAGTGAAAATGAATTGTGTAAAATTGAGAAATTGGACAACATATTTCCTAATATGGATTATGGAGTATATAGGAGTATAGTGTAAAATGAAAAAGAATAAATAAGGAGAAAATTCTCTTTATTTATTCTTTTTGTTTGTTCATAGTTACTTTGTTAATAATGTTAATAACTTTATCTTGAACTGTTAGCAACTTCTATTTTTACTTTTCTTCCATTTAATTTTTTACCATTTACATTCTTTAAAATTCTATCAACTACATCTTCATCTACATTTACAAATGAGAATTTTTCTAAAATATCTATATTTCCTATAGAAGAAGAACTAATATTAGCATTATCAGCTAGGAATACCAATAAACTCTTAGGATTAATTTTATCCATTCTACCAGCAGTTAAAAATAATCTTACATGACTAGCAGAACTTATTGAGTTTTCTGTATAGTTGTAGCTTAATTTTTCATCAAATGTCATTTTCATTAAAGCAGCAGCCACATCCACTAGATTAAATTCCTCATCTAATTCAGTAGCTAAAGGAATAAATTTGTTAAAATCTCCCTCTGCTATTGTTTCTCTAATATCTTTTACTAAAGTTTTGTATTTTGATTCTAATATATCATCTAAAGTAGGAATTTCTTTTCTTCTAATTTTGCTTTTTGTAAACTTTTCAATTCCTTTTAAAACTATATATTCTTTTGGAGTTACTAAGGAATATGCTATACCTTCAGTATTTGCTCTACCAGTTCTTCCTATTCTATGAACATAGGATTCTGTATCTTGAGGTAAATCATAATTGATTACGTGAGAAACACCTTTTACATCTATTCCTCTTGCAGCAACATCTGTTGCAACTAGGAAATCAAGATTTCCTTCTCTAAATTTCTTTAGTGTATTTATTCTATGATTTTGTGCCATATCACCATGCATACCTTCTACGTTATATCCTCTGATTTGCATAGACTCTACTACTTCATCTACCCCTTTTTTAGTTTTACAGAATATAATAGCGCTAGATGGTTCATCTAAGTCTAAAATTCTGGAAAGAGTTTCAAATCTATCTTTGTTTTTAATTTCAAAGTAGAACTGTTTTATTTTATCAACAGTAACTGTATTTTTTATGATTGCTATATGTGTTGGGTTTTCTTTCATATATCTTGAAGCAAGTTTTTTAATAGGGCCAGGCATAGTAGCTGAAAATAGTAAAGTTTGTCTATCCTCATTAGTACTTTTTATTATAGTTTCAATATCATCTATAAAGCCCATATTAAGCATTTCATCAGCTTCATCTAATACCAAATAGTTTACATCACTAAGATCTATACTTCCTCTGTCTATGTGATCTAATATTCTTCCAGGAGTACCAACTACAATGTCTACTCCTTTTTTTAAGGATCTAATTTGTCTGTCGATAGGTTGACCTCCATATACAGGAAGTAAACGAGTTCTTGTATATTTTGATAATCTTGCCAACTCATCTGTAATTTGAATAGCTAACTCTCTTGTAGGAGTTAAAATTAACGCACTGATATTGTTAGTATTTCTTTTAATCTTGCTAATTATAGGTGCACCGAAGGCTAGTGTTTTTCCTGTACCTGTTTGAGCTTGACCTATCATGTCTTTACCACTTAGTACTACAGGTATAGCTTCAGCTTGTATTTGAGAAGGTTCTTCAAATCCTAAATCATCAATAGCTTTTAGTACGTCTTTATGAAGTTCTAAATCTGAAAATTTTATATCGTTCATTATTTTATCATTCCTCTTTCTTTATTATAAATATAGTATTATTATTTCCAATTTCCCTAGAGTTTAATTACGCATAATCTAATTAGTTTTATATAGAAATTAATTTTGATAATCATGAAATTAAAAAAGACAGTAATTACTGCCTTTTTAATAAAAAAAACTATAATTAAGCTTATTTACTTTGCTTAAAAAAATTTTTGCAGTTCTTTATTTTTTTCAATCATTAACAGTAGTGGTAATCCTAGTCCATAACAACAAATTAGTTCTCCAAATCCAACTTGTAACATTGTAATAAGTAATGGCCACTGTAGTGTGTAATGTAATAGTAAACCAACTATTATAGCATTAATTATTACTGGTGGGAAAGGTGCAATAAATTTCTTGTATTTTAAATTGCTCTTTCCTATTGAGTAAGTTAGCATAGTTGCAATTAAAGTAGCAAGAGAACCAAAGACAATATCTAATGGTCCAACAGGACTCAATATGTTTGCTATAACACAACCTAAAAACAATCCGGGAATTGCAGTAGGTGTGAAGAATGGTAGGATTGTAAGAGCTTCTGCAACTCTAAATTGAGATGCTTGATAACTCATAGGATAAGTTAAAAACATAGTTACTACTGCATATATAGCAGCAATAATTGCAGCAACTGTCAAATTTCTAGTGTTTTTTTTCATTTTTATTACCTCCATAGTTTTGTTTTAAGACAGGATGGTTACGAACTGTCTCAGCTAGTATAATTAGCCTTTTTATAGTTTAATATATCTTTATAAATAAGTCAATTGAATATTTTATATATGTGAAAGATTTATTTCCATTTTGACTAAATATAAATTATAATAATCTAAGTATAATAATTTTTATTTAAAGGAGAGTATTTAATGTTCCATTCAAAATGTCATAAATTATTAAATGGAATAGAATTAATTTCTGTAAAAAAAGATACACAGATTTTTTCTATTCATGTAGGTATAAAGGTTGGCTCGTTATATGAAAAGGATGAAGAAAGAGGAATTTCTCATTTTATAGAACACATGTTATTTAAAGGTACAAGTAAAAAAGATAATGAAAAATTAAATAATCAATTAGAAGCCCTTGGAGGGGAATATAATGCTTACACTGACCATAATTGTACTGTTTATAGTATAACAGCACTAAGTGAGGAATTTCAAAATTCTATTGAACTTTTAAGTGATATGATGAAGGAGTCCATATTTCCTGAGGAAGAAATGAAAAAAGAGAGAGATGTAATTATATCAGAAATAAGGACAAGTAGAGATGACATAGAAGATTATAGTTTTAAAAGAATTAATGAAGTGGGTTTTAAGAATAGTCCATTAAAATATCATACATTGGGTACAGAAAAACATTTAAATTCTTTTTCAAGAGAAACATTGTTGAATTTTTATCATAGATACTATGTACCAAATAATTGTTATATTTCTATAGTATCTTCTTATGAACATGACTATGTATTAGAAATTATAAACAAATATTTTAATGATTGGACATCTAATGACTTTACAATAAATAGCATATTTCAAGAAAATAACACACCAGGAATATTTACTTCATATAAAAGTGATATAGAGCAAAGTACTATATTATATTTATACACTTTTCATAATCTAAATAAACATCAAGAATTAGCATTGAAAATATTAAATCATAAACTAGGGGATAGCGCTAACTCTATACTTTTTAGAAAGCTTAGGGAAGAAAGAGGACTAGCTTATGATGTATATACTAGCTTAGATACTACTAATTGTGTCAAATCATTATACCTATATACTGCTGTAGGAGAAGAAAAGGTAGATGAAACAATTAAAACCATAGATATGTGTATAGAAGATATAAAGAAGGAAAACATTTTATTTGATGATAGTACTATAAATTTAATGAAAAAGGTTTTAAAAACAGCAGTAGCATTTACATTAGAAGATGTTACAGATTTAAGTAATTACATTTTTCATCAGATGATAGATGGAGAAAATATATTTGCTTTTATTGATGACATGAAAAAACTTGATGATGTAAAAAGAGAAGATATATATAATGTAGGAAGAATGGTATTAAACAACCCAACAATTCATATTTTAAAAAACAAAAGATAATAAATTATATTTTTAGGAGGAACATTTAGGAGGAAATTTGAATAAAATGGATAATTTAATAACCAAGGTAGAATTACAGAAGAGAAATAAAAATAGAGTTAATATATATGTTAATGAAGAATTTTTATTTGCATGCAGTGCAGAAATTATCTACAGATATAATTTAAAAGCTGGTAAGAATATAGATATTCCTATTATAGAAAAGATTATAGAAGAAGATAACTATATTAAATGTAAAAATGATAGTTTAAGGTTTATGGAAAGAAGTTTTAAAACAGAGAAGCAAATTTATGACAAACTATTAGGAAAGGGATATGATAATAAAACTATAGAAAAGGTTATAAATTCTCTTAAAGAGTATAATCTGATAGACGATTCTAAGTATGTTGAAATGTATATCAAAGAAAAATCAAAATCAGAAGGGAAAAATAAGATAAAATATTCTTTATTACAAAAAGGTATAGACGAAAATATTGTTAGACAAAAATTAGAAAATATGGATTCAAATATAGAGGCAGAAGCTCTTGTTAAAATAGCAGAAAATAAATATAATCAATTAGTAAAAAGAGAAGAGGATAAAAGAAAGTTGTATAAAAAGTTAGGAGATTTTCTTATAAGAAAGGGATATAGTTTTGATGATATTAAGCCTATATTAAATAAGCTTATTAATAATAATGATTGGTAGATTATTTTATTAAAGTAGGGTCAAAGGGGTGAGTTTAATGCATGATATTAATCCTATAACAGTGGCTATATATTTAGCTATTATTTACCCTGTAATAAAAGGATTTTTATTAAAATTTTCTTCTAATGATCTTAAAATTGACATAGAAGAACTTAATAAAACTATTTCTTTTATTGCTGCTCTTTTCTTGGGAATATATTATGGTAAAAAATTATTTTTTCAGCATGACAGCGGTATATATAAAATAATATATGAATCAATTCCTGTTAACATAATACAATATATAGAGGATAGATCTTTTATAATATATTTAGTATTAATGCCTCTAATTATGATATTAATATATAATATCATAATTGTAATATTACAAATTATAAATAATCTAACCCTTTATCCTATTTTAGATCATACAGAAACGTATTTAAGAAAAAAGGGTAATGGATTTAGAAGTATTATAGGAGCATTGTTTCAATTACCTAAGTCTATTGGATATGTGCTGTTTATCACATTATTATTAAATATTGTATCTATTTTTTATACAAATCAAGCATTTAATAGGTATTTAGAGAGCTCTAAAACATATAATTATTTATGTAAGAAAATTGTAATTCCGGTTACAAATTCAAGATTAGCCAGAAAATTACCTGATATAATTAATAACTCTTTTAAAATAGTGGTAAAGGAAGGTAACTCCACCAAGAGTTCTTCAGATAGAGTTATTAAGGGAAAGACCATAGTATATTATAATGGGGTTACATTAAGTGAGGGAGTGAAATCTAATAAGCAAATTGATAATTTTGCAAGGGATTTAGTAGAAAAACAATCCACAGAAAAAGAAAAAGCCAAAATATTATATAATTGGATTGGTAGTAATATAGCTTATGATCATGATAAGGCTTATAAAGTATTAAATAATGAATTTGATGTAAAATCTGGGGCTATAGCTACTTTTCAAGATAGAAAGGGAATATGCTTTGATTATGCTTGTTTATATGTAGCAATGTGTAGAGCTAACGGAATAAAAGTAAGGCTGATAACGGGACAAGGATTCAATGGTGTGAGTTGGGTAAGTCATGCTTGGAATCAAGTATATATACCAAATGAAGATAAATGGATTAATGTAGACACTACCTTTTATAAGGGTGGAAATTATTTTAATAGCAAAAGATTCGATCTAGATCATAAAGATTCTAATATTGCCGGTGAGTGGTAGAAAGTTTTAACAAGCATAAAGTGGAGGGATTTTAATTGAAGGGGCTAAACAGGAAAAATAAAAAAAGCAAATTTAAAAGAACTATAATGCTATTTATTTCTGCTATATTTCTTTTTTCTACTAGTTTTTTAGTAGGAGGTTATTTTGGGAAAAAAAATAGCGTAGTGGTTAGTGCCGTAAAAACTAATGAAAATGCTAAAAATAATGAACAAAAGAATGATAATACAAAAGATGATCAGAAATCAAATAGTGATAGAGAACAAAAGGATAAGGATAAAAAGGAGAAAAAGTCGGAGCCAGTATTAGATCCATATAAACCTGATGGCAAGAAAGTGGCGTATTTAACTTTTGATGATGGACCATCTTCAAATTTAACTCCACAGATATTAGATATATTAAAAAAACATAACGTAAAGGCTACATTTTTTTTAATAGGAACAATGGCTAATGAAAATAGTGAATTAGTAAAAAGAGAGAAAAATGAAGGCCATTCAGTATGCATCCATTCCTATAGTCATGATTATAAGTATGTGTATTCTAGTACAGAAAACTTTTTATCAGATGTAAAAAGGTGTGAGATGGTGATAAAGTCTATACTGGGAGATGACTATGAAACTAAGCTAATAAGGTTTCCGGGTGGGTCATTTGGAAATAGATTAAACCCTTATAAGGAAGCTGTAAAAAAAGCTGGATATAGATATGTAGATTGGAATGCTTTAAATGGTGATGCAGAGGCAGAGTATGTATCAGTAAATAAACTTATTTCAAGACTTAAAGAAACTGCTGCAGACCAAGAACATTTAGTTATTTTAATGCATGATGCTCCAGCAAAGGAAACGACTGTACAAGCATTACCTTCAATTATAGAATATTTAAAAGGTAAGGGATATGAATTTAAGCTTCTTTATTAATAAAAAAATAGTTTGTGAAGAGGGTTTCTCCACAAACTATTTTTTATAACTATTTATTATTAAATTAATTGCTTTTTCACAATCTTTATCATCATTATCTAAAGACCAAGCTGTATTAAAATATATTAAAGCCTTTCTATTGTCTTTTAACATAGCATAGCAATATCCTAAGTTAAAGAAATACTTACTTTCACTTTTTAAGGCTATAGCGGATTTTAATAGGGAAATAGCTTCACTATATTCTTTTAGTTTTATAAAGCAAACTGCTGAATTATACAAGGAAGCAGCTTCATTCTCTTTTGCTTCAATAGACCTTTGATATAATGATATAGCCTTTTTGTAATCCTTTAAATTATAATAATCATTAGCTTTTTCAAAATAATTCATTTGAAATCCTCCCTTAGTATTTTCCAAAAGATACAGACTTTAATTAAATATATTTATAATCATTGAATAATATTCCATTAGGAATATTAACCAATTTTTTTAAAATTATACGTTTTAAAAAAATACATAGTATTTCTAATAAAAGATTAAGAGTGAATAGTGAAGGATAAATGAGATTTTTTTCTGCTATGCTATAGAAAATCTTAAAATTAGATTTTTCGTAGTAAAACAGAAAAAATTTTCATTTATTTTTAAATCTTCACTTTTCACTCTTCACTAAAAAATTGTTTTATAAATTTTTAAGGGAGTATTTTAAATTTTTTTTCAATAATAGCAACTACTTCATACATTAAATAGGCTAAAATAGAGAGAATTATTATGCTCATCATAACCATATCTAATTGAGAAATTTGACCACCAAATATTATTAAAAAGCCAAGTCCATCCTTTGCTACGAGGAATTCTCCCATTATTACACCTACCCAAGAAAGTCCTACATTTATTTTAAGAGCAGATATTAAGGTAGGAATGGAAGCTGGAATTATAAGATGAATTAGTATTTGCCACTTTGTTGCTCCAAATGTTTTTAAAAGTTTTATTTTATCTTCATCTACTTCATTAAAACCATTTAATACACTTATAATGGTAACTACAATGGAGATTAAGAGAGCAACTAATATAATAGCATTTGTACCATTGCCTACCCAAAATATTATAATTGGAGCTAATGCTACCTTTGGGAGAGCATTTAAAACTACTAAATAAGGGTCTAAAACTTTACATAAAAAATCTGACCACCATAGTAATATAGCTATGAAAGTGCCTAAAACAGTTCCTAATATAAATCCTAATATAGTTTCATAACAGGTGATACCAATGTGACGAAATAATGTACCTTCATTAAATATTTTAACAAGGCTCTTCCACATTCTTGAAGGAGTACTAGTTAGGAAGGGGTCTATCCATTTTAAATCGCCAGCTATCTCCCAAAGTAGGAAAAATAATATTAATATCAGTAACCTTGTAAAAATAATTTTTCTTTTTCTGTGCTCTATATTTTTAATGTATATATCATGTTCCTTTTCAAAATCAATCATATTAAGAATTCAACTCCTTCCATAATTCATTGAAGTAGCCTCTAAATTCGGGAGCCTCTCTACGTTTTAATGGGGAAGTATAATTTGAATCAAAATTAATAGTAAGCTCTTTTCTTATTTTTGCAGGTCTACTAGAAAGAACTAAAATTCTATTGGACATTGAAATAGCTTCTGATAAATCATGAGTCACCATTATTATGGTTTTATTTTCCTTTTTTAATATTTTGTATATTTCGTCACTAACATTAAGCCGTGTTTGATAGTCTAAGGCAGAAAAAGGCTCATCTAATAAAAGCAATTCTGGATTTAAAGCTAAGGTTCTAATAAGAGCTACTCTTTGTCTCATTCCACCAGACAATTCGTTGGGATAGTGATCTTTAAAGTCCCAAAGATTATAATCCTTTAGTAAACTAATGATTCTATCTTTTTTTTCTGTATCTAACTTATGTTGAATTTTTAATCCCAACAGTATATTTTCCCAAACAGTTAACCATTCAAATAGATGATCTCTTTGAAACATGTATCCAATTTTAGGTGATACACCATTGATTAACTCATTATCTATATATACTTCACCAGATGAAGGCTTTAAAAGTCCAACGATAATATTAAGAATAGTAGATTTACCACAGCCAGAGGGTCCCACAATACTTAAAAACTCACCATCATTAACAGAAAAGGTTATGTTATCTAATGCCCTAGTGGAATTTTTTAATGAGTGATAATTCATATAAACTTCTTTAATTTCTACTTTTCCCATTATAATTCACTCCTATATAAGTTATAAATCTAATAAAATCATAGTTTAGTATATGTGGGTGGATAAGATAATGTTAAATAATAATGTTAAATAATGATGTTAAATAAGAATGTTAAATTAACAATGTTAATTATTTTTAAACTTATATAAATTACCTTTGTAAGGCATGTTTATGTGTGCTATAATTGGAATATATTTTAAGAAAACATAAAATAAGGAATGATAGTATGATAAATGAAATTCTGGTACTGCTTATGAAAGAAGTAAAAAATTTAAATGAACAGCGACAGAATAGGCTACATACATATTTTCAAAAAATATTAGGAACAAGTTGTATTTCAGATATAGATATTTTAAAGGAAATGGAAGTTAAATCTACAAGTGAGAGACAATGTCCACATTGTAAGTCTACCAATATTGTAAAGAATGGTAAATATGATAATAAGCAAAGATATATATGTAAGGATTGTAAAAAGTCATTTTCAGACTATACTAAATCCATTATTTCTTATACAAAAAAATCCATTAAACAATGGGTACAATATTTAAAATGCATGGTTTTGGGGTATTCCTTAAGAGAAAGTGCAGCTATAGTCCATTTGAATTTATCTACCTCCTTTTTTTGGAGACATAGGATATTAGATGCAATAAGATCTTTTATAGGAAATTGCTTTTTAGACAAGATAGCTGAAAATCATAGAGCATTATCACATTTCTTAAATGAGGTTGAATGCAATAAATTTAACAATTGTATAATATCCCAAAAATCATTGAACAATTTAAGTAATACGTATGATGGAAATGCAAAAAATAAAAAGTATTATGTTAGTAAAATAAATAACATAATATCAAATTTAAATTATAAAGATAGATTCCATAATAAAAAGATTGAAGCAAAGGTAATAAGAAAAAATTTATATAATACTTATATATCTTATACCAATAGTAATAAGTCATTTAGAAATAGGCTAAGAAGTTGGTTGAAGCGTTTTAATGGCGTTGACCATAAGTACTTTCATAACTATTTATATTGGCTTAAATGGATAATAGATATTTTTAAAAATAAGGACTTATTACTATGCTTTATTTGTTAAAAATATTTTATCAACAATATATACAAACATTAATTATAAACAATTATTTTATGAATAGAGGTGATAAATATGGAATTTACAATTAAAAGAATTATAGCTATAGACGAAGAGGCAGAAAGATTTAGAGAAAACAAAAAAGAGGAAATGAAGAAAAAAAGAGAAGAGTTGCAAAAAGAAATACAATCAATGTTGATGGAAAAAGAAATTGATATAAAGAAGGTTGAAGAGGAGACTAAACAAAAGACTATAGTGGAAGCAGAAAAGCAGGTAGAGGAAATAAAAAATCAAAAGGAGGAACAGATGAATTTATTATATGAAAAATTTAAAACTGCAAAAGATAAAATAGTACAAGAAACTATCGTGGATATTTTAAGTTCTTCTAAGGAGGAATAGAAAATGGGTAGTATAGCAAAGTATGCTGCTGTAAATACAAAAATAAAAGCACTAGAAAGAAAATTTTTAAGTATTGATCAATATAATAAAATTGTAGAAACTAAAGATTACAATGAGGCTGTTAAATACTTAAAAGAAGAGACACCATATTATGAGGTATTAAAGGAATACGATATAGAAGATATTCATAGGATACAGTTGGAGCATATATTGAAGAAAAACTATATTAAAAATTTTTATAAATTAAGTCATTATTTTAGTGGAGATTATAAAAAACTATTTAGTGTATTATTTATAAGATTTGAAGTAGAAGATTTAAAAAATATTTTTAGAGCTAAGTATTTAGGAAAAAGTAAAGAGGATATAGAACTTTTGATCACATATAGGAGCCCGTTAAGTCATGTAGATTATGATAAGTTAATTGAAGCAAAAGATGTGTATGAAGTAGGAGAATATCTTAAAAATACAAAATATTATAAACATTTAAGCCATGTTATAGAAGGAATAAAAGAAGAAGGACTATTTAGAATAGAAACCGCATTAGATTTTATTTATTTTAATTCTATAAAAAAATTTATAAACAACCTTAATAGTGAAGACAAAGAATTAATGAATAAATTTTTAGGGGTATATAATGATCTATTAAATATTCAGTGGATATTTAGAGGGAAAAAGTATTACACAATGAGTCCTGAGGAGCTACTAAATTATACTATTTATAATGGTTACAAATTAAATATAAATTCATTAAAGGAACTTTGCTATTCAAAGGATATGGAAGAATTCTTTAAATTAGTAAACAAGACTAGCTATAGGGAGGTTTTTGGAGATGTGAAAAAAGATGAATATTTAGTTCAGAGAGATATTCACAATTACTTGAAAAAAATGTATCTTCAATATCAGAAAAAACATGAGAATAATATATCCGTAGCTATAGCATATCTGGAATTGGCATTGTTGGAAATAATAGATATAGTATCCATAATAGAGAGCAAGAGATACAGCATAAGTAATGAAGAAACTTTAAAGTATGTGACCACTATTAATTAAGGGGTGATTTTGTGTCAATTGAAAAGATGACTATGGTGAATGTAGTAGGGTCTATGGATATTTTAGAAGATGTAGCTGAATATGTAGTTTTGTCTAATACGCTTCATCCTGTAAATGCAATTGATGAAATAGGTAGAAGTAACTTTAATTTATCTGTTACAGAGAATAATTTGGAAGCATTAATTGATTTTAATTATGTAAGACCCTATGTGAATAAAACAGATTATTCGCATATTAAAATGAAGATTAAAAAATTAGATGAAATAATTGAGAAAAGTGATGAAAGAGTACGAGATGAGGAACTAATATTAGATACTAATGAATTAGAAAAAAAATTAGATTTTATTATTGAAAAATTTGAAAAGGCACATAGAGATCTATCTTTTTATAGGTCTAGAAAGGAGGAATTAGAAGAGTATAAAAAAAATATCAGTTATATTAAGGATGTAAATTTAACTGCAGAAGATTTGAAAAACTTGAAAAATTTTTATATAAGGGTTTTTAGATTACCTAGAGGTAATTATTTAAAGATTCAATCAAACTATGAAAATATACCTGCCATTATTATGAGTGATTATAAGGATAGAGAATTTCAAGTAGCTGTAGTGTTTGCACCTAAAATAATGGAAGGTGAAATTGAAAAGTTATTTAAGTCATTAAATGCCAAGAGATTAATTTTACCCATAGATTATGATGGTACTCCTAAA
The DNA here is from genome assembly GCF_000619945.1 of Clostridium lundense DSM 17049. Classification (GTDB taxonomy): domain Bacteria; phylum Bacillota; class Clostridia; order Clostridiales; family Clostridiaceae; genus Clostridium_AO; species Clostridium_AO lundense. The sequence goes on from NZ_KK211043.1 coordinate 172,006, forward strand.
GATATATCGAAAAAAATAGAAAATGAATTAATAAAGACCCATGTAGATATAAAGGATTCAGAAAAGACTCTTGAAAAAATATACATCCAATATAAAAAGGATATAGCAATAATCAGGAAGAGTTTTCAGCTAAAACAAAAAAGCTTGAATTTAAAAGAGTATGTTGCACATACCAGAGAATTCTTCTATTTGTGTGGATGGATAGCAGAAAGTATGATAAATAGATTTAAAGAAAAAATGGGTTATTTTGAATCTAAAATAGTTATTATTGAGAGATCACCAGACAAAGTACATGATGATATAGAACCACCAACGAAATTAAGAAATAATTTTGCAGTAAAGCCTTTTGAAACTATGGTATATATGTACGGCATACCTAGCTATGGTGAAACAGATCCTACATCTTTCTTAGCAATAAGTTATATGATAATGTTTGGATTAATGTTTGGGGATGTTGGACAAGGATTGGTATTCCTATTGTCAGGTCTTTATATAAAATATAAAAAGAATAATTACAATTATGGAGGGATTTTAGCTAGGCTTGGAATAAGCTCCAGTATATTTGGATTATTATATGGAAGTGTATTTGGATTTGAAGATATAATAGAACCACTTTTGATAAGGCCTATGGAAAATATAAAGGAAATTCTCATTTTTGCAATAATCTTTGGATGCGGGCTTTTAATCATAGGATTTATATATAGCCTAATTAATAATATTAAAAAAGGTGATTTGGAGAATGGGTTATTTGGAAAAGATGGATTTGTTGGTTTAGTATTTTATATATCATTATTAGTTTTTGCATATACAAAAGTTAATAATGTTAAGAGTTTAAATACAAATACATGGATAATTTTATTTGTAGTTCTTTTGGCACTTATGGTATTTAAGCAACCTATATCCAATATTATTTTGAAAAAAAGGCCCTTATATAATGAAGACAAGAGTGATTATTATATAGAGGGTGGTTTTGGTGTTGTTGAAACTTTATTAAGTATGTTTTCAAATACTGTATCATTCATAAGAGTTGGTGCATTCGCACTAAACCATGTGGGATTATTTATAGCCTTTGCGTCTATGGCTCAAATGATGAAAAGCAGCTTTGGAAGTATATTTATGTATGTACTCGGCAATATTATCATAATTGGATTGGAAGGATTAATTGTATTCATACAAGGCTTGAGATTAGAGTATTATGAGCTGTTTAGCAAGTACTATGAAGGCTCAGGATTTGAGTTTAACCCTATAGGAGTTGAAAAATAATAATTAATAAATTTGGAGGTAATATTATGATTTATATGTTAATAGTAACTTTTATAATAGCAATAGGAACAATAACTTATGGTTTTGTAGAAGGATTTAAAGAGGACATGTCAGGAAAGTTGAAAATAAAAAAAGCTTTAAGAATAAATTTAGGAGCATTTGTGCCAACGATCAGTGCAGCAATAATATTTATGATACCTAACATTGTACATGCAGCAGGAGAAGCATCAGTAGGGACAGCTGTAGGAATGGGATATATAGCAGCAGCTCTTTGTACAGGACTTGCAACTATAGGTGCTGGATACGCAGTTGGTTCAGTAGGTTCTTCAGCATTAGGTGCTGTATCAGAAGATCCAAAAATATTAGGTAAAACATTAATATATGTTGGACTTGCTGAAGGTATAGCAATTTATGGCTTGATTATTTCAATTATGATTTTATCAAAACTTTAATTTGGAGGTGTACAACTCTGGTAAAGGGGTTGGTATAATTATGAAAACATATTTAATAAGTGATAATATAGATACTTTGGTAGGATTGAAAATAGCTGGTATACCAGGAACTGTAGTTCATACTAGAGAAGAGGTTTTAAAGATTATGGAGGATTTATCTAAGGAAAAAAATATAGGTATTATTGTTATAACTGAAAAAATAGGATCCCTTATAAAAGAGGAAATGAAAACAATAAAACTATCTAAATATCTTCCATTAATAATAGAAATTCCTGATAGACATGGTAGTTCAAAAGAAACAGACTGGATTGTTAGTTATATAAAAGAAGCTATTGGATTGAAGATTTGAGGTGATAAATATGGTTACTATAGATGATAAATTAAAACTTTTCTCTAAAATAGTTTTTGATAAAATAGACGAAGAGATAAGAGCGGATTTAGAAGTGTTTGAAAAAGAAAAAGAAGAGGTATTGAAAAAGGAAAAAGAAAAAATAGATACTGAAAAGAAAAAATCAATAAATATTATAACAAAAAGGTCTGAGATAAAAGGCAGAGAAATTGTGTCAAAAGCCAAAATACAAAGTCAGAAAGAAATACTAGGTTTAAAGGAAAATATGATAAACGATCTACTAGAGGAATTGAAGGATAAATTTAAAGAGTATTCTCAAACAGAAGAGTATAAATCATATTTATATAAAGAAATAGATTCTGCTGTAAAAAAATATGATGAAAAAGAATTTACAATCTATTTAGCCAAAAATGACTATGAAAAATATAAAGATGAATTGATGAAAAATATATTAAATAATAGTGTCCAAATAAAAGAAAGTAAAGATGATATTATAGGAGGCTTTATTCTTCAAGATAAGGATATGAAGTTTAGAGTAGATAATACTTTACTTAATAATATTTATCATAGTAAAGAAAAAGTAGGAATAATGGTAATGGAAGCTCTTAAATAAGGAGGTGTAATCTTGGAGAAGATAGGAATTATTATAGGAATAAATGGTCCCGTAATCAAAGGAACAGGTATGGCAAATTTTAAAATGAGAGAAATGGTAATGGTAGGTGAGAAGAAGCTTATCGGAGAAATAATTATATTAGAAGGAGATATAGCTACTATACAGGTTTATGAAGAAACTTCTGGCTTAAGAGTAGGAGAAAAAATATTTTCTACGGAAATGCCACTATCTGTAAAGTTGGGACCAGGCATAATAGGAAATATATTTGATGGTATAGAAAGACCCCTTAAAAAGATAAATGAAATAAATTATGGATTTATTCAAGAGGGTATCGGATTAATAACTATAGATAGTGAAAAACAATGGGATGTGGAAGTAGTAGTAAAAAAAGGTGACAAGTTAAAAAGTGGAGATGTTTATGCTAAGATTCAAGAAACACCCCTTATTGTTCACAAGTTAATGATTCCACCTAATATAGAAGGTGAAGTTATTTGGGTAAATGAAAGCGGTAAATATGACATAGAGGAAAATATAGTTAAAATTAGAGATGAAGAAAATGTATATGAACTAAAATCATATCAAATGTGGCCAGTTAGAAAACCAAGACCTGTTAAACAAAGAAAGAGTTTAGATATACCTCTTGTTACAGGACAGAGAATTTTGGACAGCTTTTTCCCAATTGCTAAAGGAGGAACTGTTGCTATACCAGGAGGATTTGGTACAGGTAAGACTATGACTCAGCACCAATTAGCTAAATGGTCAGATGCAGACATAATAATATATATAGGCTGTGGGGAAAGAGGAAATGAGATGACAGAGGTACTAGAGGATTTCCCTAAGTTAATTGACCCAAAGACTAATATGTCACTTATGAATAGAACTGTTTTAATAGCTAATACATCTAATATGCCTGTTGCAGCAAGAGAAGCAAGTATATACACAGGTATAACTATAGCAGAATATTTTAGAGATATGGGATACCATGTAGCCATAATGGCAGACTCTACATCTAGATGGGCAGAAGCTTTAAGAGAGATTTCTGGAAGACTTGAAGAAATGCCAGCAGAAGAGGGGTATCCAGCATATCTACCTTCTAGAATAGCTGAATTTTATGAAAGAGCGGGTTATACGGAAAACTTAAATAATACAGATGGCTCTGTAACAGTTATAGGTGCAGTATCTCCAGCAGGAGGAGACTTTTCAGAGCCTGTAACCTTAAACACTAAAAGATTTGTAAGTGCGTTTTTAAGCTTGGATAGAAAGCTCGCTTATTCAAGACATTATCCTGCAATTAACTGGCTTACAAGTTATAGTGGATATATCCCTACATTAAGAAATTGGTATGAGGATAATATAGCACCAGATATGATGGCTTTAAGGGGAAAAATGCTTAGGATATTATTTGAAGAAAATAAACTTCAAGAAATAGTAAAACTGGTTGGAGAAGATGTATTACCTGATGACCAAAGATTAATTTTGGAAGTTGCAAAAATATTAAAAGTAGGTTTTTTACAACAAAATGCATATCATAAAGATGATACTTATGTTCCTATGCAAAAGCAGTATAAGATGTTAAAAGTTATAGAATTGTTATATGATGAATCATCTTCTTGTGTAAAGATAGGAGCTCCAATTTCCCAAATTAAGAATAAGGAAATATTTGATGATCTATATAAAATGAAATATAACATTCCTAATGATGATTTTAGTGGTATAGATAAATTAGAAGAAGAAATAAAGAGCTTTTATGAAGAACTTATGACCAAATATAAGCAACAGTGAGGAGGGATTTGAAAATTGGAGAAGCAATATTTAATTTTAGATAAGGTTCAAGGTCCTTTGATTATATTATCTGATGTAGAAGGAATATCCTATGATGAAATTGTTGAAATAGAAGTAGATGGAAAAGAAAAAAGAAAAGGTAAAGTAGTTCAACTATATGAGGATAAAGCAATAATACAAGTTTTTGAGTCTACAACAGGTATATCCCTTCATAATACTGTGGTATCTTTTAAAGGAAAACCACTTCAAATTAGTCTTTCTACAGATATTTTAGGAAGAGAATTTAATGGTGTAGGAGAGGCTATAGATGGAGGGGGAGAAATATATAGTTCAAAAAAATACAATGTAAATGGTATGCCAATGAATCCTGTAGCACGTAAATATCCAAGAAACTTTATACAAACAGGAATATCTTCTATTGATTGTTTAACAACTTTAATAAGGGGACAAAAACTTCCTATATTTTCGGGAAATGGTATGCCTCATAATGAATTAGCTGCTCAAATAGTAAAACAAGCAAAGATAAGTGGAAATAGTGATGAAAAGTTTGCAGTAGTATTTGCTGCTATGGGAATAAAGCATGATGATGCAGACTTCTTTAGAAAAAGTTTTGAGGAAGCAGGTGTATTAGAAAGAGTTGTAATGTATACAAATCTAGCTGATGATCCTATAGTAGAAAGAATAATAGCCCCAAGATGTGCATTAACAGCAGCAGAATATTTGGCATTTGAAGAAGGAATGCATATTTTAGTTATTATGACTGATATGACAAATTATTGTGAAGCATTGAGAGAACTTTCATCATCAAGAGAAGAGGTTCCTAGTAGAAAGGGATATCCAGGATATTTATATTCAGATTTAGCGTCATTATATGAAAGAGCGGGAATGATGAATGGAAGAAAGGGTTCTATAACTCAAATACCTATTTTAACAATGCCAAATGATGATATAACTCATCCTATACCAGATTTAACTGGATATATAACAGAAGGACAAATAGTTTTAAGTAGATCCATATACGGAAGAGATATATATCCCCCAGTAAACATATTACCTTCTCTTTCTAGATTGATGAAGGATGGAATAGGTGAAGGATTTACTAGAGGAGATCATGCAGAGGTTTCAAATCAAGTGTTTTCTAGCTATTCTCATGTACAAGATGTAATAGCTTTAGCACAGGTAATAGGAGAGGATGAGCTATCACCTATAGACAAAACATATATGAAGTTTGGAAGGGAATTTGAAAATAAATTTTTAAATCAAGGATTTGATGAAAATAGAGATATAGAAGAGACTTTAGATTTAGCATGGGATATGCTGAGTATTTTAGATAAATCAGAACTAGATAGAATAAGTCCAGATTTATTGAATAAGTACTATAGGAGTGATGTTTGATGGAAAATATAGCTCCAACAAAGGCGAATTTGATTAGTGCAGAAAGTTCTTTAGATTTTTCAGAAAAAGGTTTTGAATTATTAGATAAAAAAAGAAATGTACTTATTAGAGAAATAATGTCTTATGTAGAATTATCAAAAAAATTAGGAGAAGAAATAAATGTAACTTTTAATGAAGCATATGAGGCATTAAAAAATGCTAATATAACTATGGGAATACAAGAAGTAGATCAAATAGCCATGACTATTCCGCAAGCAAAAGATTATAATATAATTTTTAAATCTGTTATGGGGGTAGAAGTACCCCATATTCAATTTGACAAGCAGGATATAAATCATAACTATAGTTTTTATAAAACTAATTCAGCTATGGATATTGCCTATGATAAATTTAACAAAGTTAGATATTTAATATATGAATTAGCAGAAGTTGAAAATGCAGTATATAGATTAGCTATGGAAGTTAAGAAAACTCAGAAAAGAGCTAATGCACTTCAAAATATACAGATTCCAAGGTTTAAGGAATTAATTAAAAATATTGGTGAAGTGCTAGAAGAAAAGGAAAGAGAAGATTTCTTTAGGCTTAAAGTTGTTAAGAAGAAAAAGCATAGATAACTGGCTTAAATGGTAATAAATCAAGCTCTTATATCTATTGATTTAAAGTAATTAAAAGTATATAATAGCCATATATTTTAAATATATGGTTATTTTTATTAGTTATATGGTTATTATTATTAATAGAAAGGTATAAAATCTTATTATTATTTTAAAGGTGATAGCATTATGGAAAAGGTATTACATTTAGGACTAGACATAGGATCAACTACAATAAAGATTGTAGCCCTAGATTGCAATGAAGAGATAGTTTATAGTAAATATCAAAGGCACTTTTCAGACATAAAAAGTACTATTGTCAATGTAATTAATGAAGCTTATGAAGATATTGGCAATAGAAATATTAATGTTATGGTAACCGGCTCAGGTGGTCTTGCTGTATCTCAGTGGTTAGATGTACCATTTATACAAGAAGTTATAGCTTGTACAAACACTATAGAAAGATTTATACCTAATACTGATGTAGCCATAGAATTAGGTGGAGAAGACGCTAAAATTACATTTTTTAGAGGCGGAATAGACCAAAGAATGAATGGTACTTGTGCTGGAGGAACAGGAGCTTTTATTGATCAAATGGCTGCGTTGTTACAGACAGATGCTGCTGGATTAAATAATTTAGCTAAAAGTTATACAGTTATACATCCAATTGCAGCGAGATGTGGTGTGTTTGCAAAAACAGATATTCAACCATTATTAAATGAAGGTGCAGCAAAGGAAGATATAGCAGCATCTATTTTTCAGGCAGTAGTAAATCAAACTATAAGTGGTTTAGCTTGTGGCAAAATTATAAGAGGTAATGTAGCGTTTTTGGGAGGACCGTTATATTTTTTATCGGAATTAAGAAATAGATTTATAGAGACACTGAAATTAAAAGAAAACCAAGTTGTATTTCCACAAAATTCTCAATTATTTGTTGCTATGGGAGCAGCTTTAGCTGCTAAGGAAAATAAGGTTATAAATTTTAAGGATTTAAAAGATAGATTAGAGAACATGAAAGATTGTTGTAGCGAAGATGTGAAGACGTTAAAATCTTTCTTCCTCACAAAGGAAGAATTAGTAAAGTTTAGAAAAAAACATAATAGTCATACAGTAAATAGAAAAGAATTGATTCATTTTAAAGGAGATTGTTTCCTAGGAATAGATGCAGGATCTACTACCACAAAGGTTGCATTATTAGATATGGATGGAAATTTATTATATTCTTATTATGGTAGCAATAAGGGAAATCCTTTGAAATCAACTATAAATATTTTAAAAGAATTATATAGTATACTACCTAAAGAAGCTAATATAATAAATTCAGCAGTAACAGGTTATGGCGAAGCCCTTATAAGGGCGGCGTTATCAGTAGATTTAGGAGAAGTTGAAACTATAGCTCATTATAAAGCAGCAGAATTTTTCTTGCCAGGGGTTGATTTTATTTTAGATATTGGTGGGCAGGATATGAAATGTTTAAAGATAAAAGACGGTGTTATAGATAGTATTATGCTAAATGAAGCATGCTCATCTGGATGTGGTTCTTTTATTGAGACTTTTGCTAATTCATTAAACATGAGGGTACAGGATTTTGCTGAACATGCATTACTAGCACAAAATCCTGTAGATTTAGGTTCAAGATGTACTGTATTTATGAACTCAAAAGTTAAACAGGCACAAAAAGAAGGGGCTTCTATAGGGGATATTTCAGCTGGATTATCTTATTCTGTAATAAAAAATGCATTATTTAAGGTAATCAAGATAAGAAATCCTGAGGAAATTGGTAAAAAAATAATAGTTCAAGGTGGAACATTTTATAATGATGCAGTACTTAGAGCATTTGAGATTGTATCAGAAAGAGAAGTAGTAAGGCCAGACATTGCAGGATTAATGGGAGCTTTTGGAGCAGCATTGATTGCAAAGGAAAAGTACTCAGATGGATATGTCAGTACATTAGTTACCTTAGATAGATTAATGAATTTTAATACTTCTATAGACATGAAAAGATGCGGAAAGTGTGCTAATAATTGTCTTTTAACTATAAATAAATTTGATAATGGTGAAGAGTTTATATCAGGCAATAGATGCGAAAGGGGAGAAGGAAAAGAGAAAAATAATAATGATATCCCTAACCTTTACAAATATAAGTATAATAGATTATTTAATTATGTACCGTTAAGTAAGGAAGAAGCTATAAGGGGAATAGTAGGTATACCGAGGGTTCTAAATCTTTATGAGAACTACCCATTTTGGTTTACTTTATTTACAAATTTAAAGTTTAGGGTAGAATTATCACCAAGGTCTTCTAAAAAATTATATGAACTAGGTATAGAAACTATTCCGTCAGAATCTGCATGTTATCCTGCAAAATTGGTACATGGACATATTGCTAGTTTGGTAAATAAAGGGGTAGATTTCATATTTTATCCGTGTATACCTTATGAGCAAAAGGAAATAAGGGAAGCAAATAATCATTTTAATTGCCCTATGGTTACATCCTATCCTGAAGTAATAAAAAATAATATGGATGTATTACAGGAAAAAAGTATAACATTTATGAATCCTTTCTTGCCAATTGATAATAAAAAAAGATTGATAAAAAGATTTTATGAGGAATTTAAGAGTTTTAATATATCAATGGAAGAAGTAAGTAAGGCAGTAGATAAGGCATATGAAGAGGATAGAAAAGTTAAAGAAGATATTAGGGAAAAAGGTAGGGAAGTACTTCAATATATAAAATCTACGGGGAAAAAAGGGATAGTTCTTGCAGGAAGACCTTATCATATTGATCCGGAAATAAACCATGGTATACCAGAGGTAATAACTTCTTTTGGTATAGCAGTGCTTACAGAAGACTCAGTAGCTCATTTAGGAAAGGTAGAAAGACCTTTAAGAGTTGTAGATCAATGGATGTATCACTCAAGACTTTATGCAGCAGCTAGCTTTGTAGCTAATGAAAAGGATCTAGAACTTATACAGTTAAATTCCTTTGGCTGTGGGTTAGATGCTGTTACCACTGATCAGGTTCAAGAGATATTAAATGCATATGGAAAAATATATACAGTATTAAAAATTGATGAAGGAAGTAATTTAGGAGCTATAAAGATTAGGATAAGATCTTTAATGGCAGCTATGAAGGAAAGAGACAAAAATGGCTTTGAACCTAATAAACAGATAGAAACAGATGAGAGAATAATTTTTACTAAGGATATGAAGAAAAAACATACTATATTATGTCCTCAAATGGCACCTATACATTTTGAATTAGTTCAGGAAGCTTTTAGAGCATCAAAGTATAATTTGCAGGTATTACCTTCTGTTGATAAAAAGTGTATAGATGAAGGTTTAAAATATGTTAATAATGATGCTTGCTATCCATCAATAATTGTTGTTGGCCAAATGATAGAAGCATTAAAATCAGGTAAATATGATTTAAATAATACCTCTGTTATTATTTCACAAACAGGGGGAGGGTGCAGAGCTACAAACTATATAGGATTCTTGAGAAAAGCTTTAAAAGAAGCTGGTTTTTTAAATATACCAGTAATATCTGCCAATGTAATTGGACTTGAAAAAAATCCAGGATTTACAGTATCTTTAAGTCTTATAAATAAAGGATTAATGTCTCTAATATATGGAGATTTGTTAATGAGAGTATTATATAGAGTGAGACCTTATGAAAAAATAAAGGGATCAGCTGATTTATTATTTAACAAATGGATGAAGAAATGTAAGACAAATGTTAGAGATGGTAACAGAAAAAGATTTAAAGAAAACATTTATAATATTGTAAAGGACTTTGATAACTTAGAAATTAATGATATTCTTAAACCAAAGGTAGGAGTAGTTGGAGAAATATTGGTTAAATTCCACCCTACAGCTAACAATAATATAGTAGATATACTAGAAAAAGAGGGTGCAGAGGCAGTTGTACCAGATTTATTAGACTTCTTTATGTATTGTGCCTACGATGCAAATTATAGGTATGAAAAATTATCTGGTAGCAAGATATCTATGATGGTAAGTAATTGGGCTATAAAAGCTATGGAGTTTTATAGAAAGGAAATGAAGGAAGCTTTAAATAATAGCAATAGGTTTACTTCTCCTGAGAAAATTGAAGAATTAGCAGAATCAGCTTCATCAATAGTTTCTATAGGTAATCAAACTGGTGAAGGGTGGTTTTTAACTGCTGAGATGATTGAACTTATAGAAACAGGAGTAAAGAATATAATTTGTATGCAGCCATTCGCTTGTCTACCTAATCATGTAACAGGAAAAGGAATGATTAAGGAATTGAAAAGAGTGTATCCTGGAGCAAATATTGCAGCAATAGATTATGATCCAGGAGCAAGTGAGGTAAATCAATTAAATAGAATAAAATTAATGTTATCAGTAGCTCATAAAAATTTACAATATGCAATTCATAATGAAAAACTTGATAAAAAACAAAGTAAGCATGTTATTAAAAATCTAAATGATGAATATAATATAAACTATTAAAAAAAATGCTTTTCTGAATTCTTCAGAAAAGCATTTTTGAAATTTTTATTTCATAAAGTTAACAAATAAAGTTATAACCATTGCATTAGCAAAATCTATTAGGAAAGCACCAACTATAGGTAATACGAAATAAGCACGAGGTGCTGGACCAAATTTTGCTCTTACTGCATCCATGTTAGCAATTCCATTTGGAGTAGCTCCCATACCGAAACCGCAGTGGCCAGCAGCCATAACAGCAGCATCATAATCCTTACCCATAACATTAAATGTAAGGAAGTAAGCATATAAGCCCATAAGTGTAGCTTGAGCTACAAGTATTACAAGCATTGGACCTGCAACAGCAGCAAGCTCCCAAAGCTTTAATCCTATCAATGCCATTGATAAGAATGTATTTAAACCAATATTTCCAAGAACATCAGTACACTTTTGATTAACATGCCATTTTCCAGTAGATTCACCTACATTTAGTATAATAGCTGCAACTATCATTGAGTTAACATAGGATGGCAAAGTAAGGCCGATACCTTTAAAGAAATTTTCAAGTATAGCTCCTAAACCTATGGCAATTAAGATTAAACCTAATGTTCTAAATACTTCTTCATAATTAATTTGTTCTTCTACTGCATTAGCAGCAGCAGCATCATTTTTTGCATCGTCAATAATAGGTTTTAAATTTTTTCCTTCAACTAGGCGTTTACCTATTGGGCCACCTATTAAACTACCAGTTACTAATCCAAAGGTAGCAGCAGCCATAGCTGTTTCAACAGCACCATTTAATCCATAACTTTTTTGGAATAGTTCACCAAAGGCAGCACCGGTACCATGTCCACCTGTCATAGTTACAGAACCACATATTAAGCCTAAGAATGGATTCTGACCCATTATTTTGGCGATTAATACACCAACTCCATTTTGGAATACACATAATAGTGATGCTAAAATCCAAAAGAATATAACTTGCAATCCACCTTTTTTTATTAGATCAAAGCTTGCACCCATACCAATTGATGTAAAGAATACCATCATAAATGGTTTTTGCAATGTTGTGTCTAAATTAAATTCCATAATTCCATTAACTTTTAATATAGTGTGTAATATAGCAAAAATAAGTCCTCCAACAACAGGAGATGGTATACAAAATTTTTCAAGTAGTGATATTTTTGTCTTTACCCAAGAGCCAAAATAGTAAATTACTACGGCTACAGCTGTTGTTTGCATCATATCAAGTTTCAATGTCATAGTTTAAACTCCTTTCAAATCAAAATTGTTAAAAATATAACTATAATAATTCACAAATTACCATATGAATTATCAAATTAGTGCAATAATTAAAAAGGTACTAGACAATAATCGGCGACGTTTACTATATTACCATAAGTTTTTTGCAAATTCAACATATTTTTAAAAGAAAGTCAAAAGAAATACCATAAAATAGAAAAATTCAAATAATGTGTTAAATAGGGTTATAAATATTAAGTATTAATTTTAAAATATTTAAAATTAAAATAAAAAAAGACCAATACCTTGAAGATATTGATCTTTTTTGAAATATTTAAATTTAACAAAGTTTTACTTAGCAAAGAAGTTAACAAAAGCAGTTATGACTATAGCATTGGTAAAGTCAATTAAGAATGCACCAACTATAGGTAATACGAAGAATGCTCTTGGAGCAGCTCCATATCTTTCAGTTACAGCTGTCATGTTAGCAATTCCGTTTGGAGTAGCTCCCATACCGAAACCACAGTGACCAGCAGCCATAACAGCAGCATCGAAGTCTCTTCCTACTACATTAAATGTTATAAATGATGCATATAATGCCATTAATAATGTTTGTCCTATTAATATCATAAGCATTGGACCTGCAACAGCAGCAAGTTCCCATAATTTTAAGCCTACTAAAGCCATTGAAAGGAATACATTTAGTCCAATGTTTCCAAGTATATCGGTACATTTCTGATTAATATGCCATTTACCAGTTGATTCACCAACGTTTAGTATAATAGCAGCAATAATCATTGAGTTAACATATGATGGAAGAGTTATTCCAACACTAGTAAAGAATCCTTCAAGAACAGCACCAACACCGATTGATATTAATACAATTGCTAAAGTTCTGAAAACTTCTTCATAACTTACAACTTCATTTGTTGCTTCAGCAGCAGCTGCAGCAGCAGCGTCCTGTTTAGGAGCAACTGATTTTAAACCTTTGCCTTCAATTAATCTCTTACCAACTGGTCCACCAATAATTGAACCCATAACAAGTCCAAAAGTAGCAGCAGCCATTGCTGTTGCAGTAGCACCAGCTACACCATATTCTTTTTCAAATAATGGACCAAAAGCACCGCCTGTACCATGTCCACCTGTCATAGTTATTGATCCACAAAGTAATCCTAAGAATGGGCTTTGTCCAAGAGCTTTAGCTAATATAACTCCTAGAGTATCCTGGAATATACATAGTGCGGAAGCACATAACCAGAATATAACAACTTGTAATCCACCTTTTTTTACAAGTTCTAAGCTTGCGCCCATACCTATTGTTGTAAAGAATACCATCATGAATGGTTTTTGTAATGTAGTATCAAGATTTAAATTTAAAAGTCCGTTTTGTTTTAAGATAAGGTTTACAATAGCGAAAATAAGTCCTCCAACAACTGGGGCTGGGATACAGAATTTTTCAAGAACTTGTATTTTAGTCTTTACCCAAGCACCAAAGTAGTAAATTACTACTGCTAACGCTGTTGTTTGCATCATGTCTAATTTGATATTCATAATAAAAACCGCCTTTCTAATAATTTTTTATATTTATAAAATTATAACAGTGGTTTAGTCAATTAATCCATTAGAATAATGGATTAATTGACTAAGCTATGACATGTACCATGTTAGCACAAGTTTTTTTAAAATTCAACTATGTTTTTTAAAAAGTTGTCAGATTATAGAGTAAATTATGTAAAATAAGGGTAAGATTATATAGAAAAATACAGAAATATAATAAAAATAAGAGAAAGGAGAAATCCTTGTAAATCAAAGTGAGATGGATATATCAATTTAAATTAGCAAAGTGATTGAAAATTATCTATAAACAAAAAAATAAAAAAATTGCTGGATTTAAATACCAGCAATTTTTTTATTTTTAATTTTTACTTAAAGAAGTTAGCAAAGATTGAAATTATAATGGCATTAGTAAAGTCGATTAAGAATGCACCAACTATAGGTAATACGAAAAATGCTCTTGGTGCTTCACCATATCTTTCAGTTACAGCTTTCATATTAGCAATTCCGTTTGCAGTAGCTCCCATACCGAAACCACAGTGGCCAGCTGAAATAACAGCAGCATCAAAATCTCTACCAAGTAAGTTAAATGTTATAAAGTAAGCAAATATAGCCATTAATATGGTTTGACCAATAAGTATAACCATCATTGGACCTGCAACAGCAGCAAGCTCCCAAAGTTTTAATCCTATTAAAGCCATGGATAAGAATACATTAAGTCCTATTGAACCTAATATTTCAGTACATTTTTGATTAACGTGCCATTTACCAGTAGATTCACCCACATTCAATATAATAGCAGCAATAATCATTGAATTTACGTATGATGGTAATGTGAAATGTATACTTTTAAAGAATCCTTCAAGAACAGCACCAACACCAATTGATATTAATATTATAGTCAATGTTCTAAATAATTCTGGATAATCAACAGTTTCATGTGTATTTTCTTCTTGAATTGCAGCAGCAGATTCATAAGCCTCTGCATTTGCACTTAATCCCTTTTTTTCAATAAGTCTTTTACCAACAGGTCCACCTATTAAAGAACCCATAACAAGACCAAAAGTAGCAGCTGCCATTGCTGAAGTAGTAGCACCAATTACACCATATTCTTTTTCAAATGATGGTCCAAAGGCTCCGGCAGTACCATGTCCACCTGTCATTGTTACGGAACCGCAAAGTAATCCTAAGAATGGACTTGCTCCTGTAACTTTAGCTAGAGCTACACCAAGCACATCTTGGAATATACATAGAACAGAAGCTACTAACCAGAAAATAATAACCTGTAATCCGCCTTTTTTAATAAGATCTATGCTAGCTGTCATACCTATTGTTGTAAAGAATACCATCATAAATGGTTTTTGCAATGTTGTGTCAAGAGTTAAATTTAGCATTCCAGCTTGTCTTAAAAATAGATTTAAAAATGCAAAGATAAGTCCTCCTACAACTGGAGATGGAATACAGAATCTTTCAAGTAGTTGCCATTTTGTCTTTACCCAGGCACCGAAGTAGTAGATTACTACGGCTAAGGCAGCAGTTTGCATCATGTCCATTTTAATTTCCATAATAAGTCCACCTTTCAATATAAAATTTTGGTATTTTGGGAAACGTTTACCTAATACAAGCCCATTATACCTAAACGTTTCCAAAAAATCAATGCGAAAATTAAAAAAAATGAATGTTATATAAAAAAACATTCATTTTTCGTGTGAAAATGAAAAAAATTAAAAGAAATTGAAAATAATTTATATTTCGATATTAAATTTAATTTATGTAATAAAATTACAAATATAATTAAGTTGTGTTTATAAAAAATATTAAATAAAAATTAATATTAGTGTAAGAAATGAAAAAAATGTTGAATATAGATATATCAATGTATTATGATGAAATAGAATTTTTATTTTTTATTAAAGAATTAATAACTAAAAGTTATTTTAGAATAAGAATGAAAAGGGAAAGCATGTGTAAAATATAGGTAAAACATTAAACATTAATTTAAGTTTTTTACATTTGTATAAAAATAATTTATTTCTTATATGAAGTTGATAGATGTATAATCCTGCAAAAATGAAGGGGAAATTGTAAAAAAAGCTATATGCATTTAGCATATAGCTTTTTTATTTATTATTAGAAATGTCGGTTTATTATATTAATGGAATATATTTGCGAAAGTTGTGATTATAATTGCGTTAGTGAAGTCTATTAAGAATGCACCAACTATAGGTAATACGAAGAATGCTCTTGGAGCAGATCCGAATTTTTCAACAACTGATCTCATGTTAGCCATAGCATTTGGAGTAGCTCCCATACCGAAACCACAGTGACCAGCAGCCATAACAGCAGCGTCGAAGTCTTTTCCTACTAAGTTGAATGTTACATAAGTTGCGAAAATCCACATTATTATAGTTTGAGTTATTAATATAACAAGCATTGGACCAGCTAAAGCTGCAAGTTCCCAAAGTTTTAATCCTATTAAGGCCATTGATAAGAATACGTTAAGTCCTATAGATCCTAATATTTCAGTACATTGTTGATTAATGTGCCATTTACCAGTTGATTCTCCAACGTTTAATATAATAGCAGCAATAATCATTGAGTTTACGTAGGAAGGTAATGTAATACCTAAGCCTTTGAAGAAGTTTTCAAGTACAGCACCTACACCGATTGCTATTAATAATAATGCAAGACTTCTAAATATTTCTTCATAGTTAATTACTTCATTCTTAGTTGCATCTTGTTCTTCAGCAGAAGTATAAAGTTCTGGACGAGGTTTTAAACCTTTACCTTCGATTAATCTCTTACCAACAGGTCCACCTATTAAAGAACCAAAAACAAGACCCCATGTAGCAGCAGCCATAGCTGCAGTTAATGCACCTTGTAAGCCCATTTTTTCAAATATTGGAGCAAAGGCTGCACCAGTACCATGTCCACCAGTCATAGTTACTGATCCACAAACAAGTCCAAGTAATGGGTTAGCATTCATAACTTTTGCTAATGCTACACCAGCACCATCCTGGATTATACATAATACAGAAGCTACTAGCCAGAAAACAACAACTTGTAGTCCACCTTTTTTTACAAGTTCTAAACTTGCTGTAAATCCTATAGATGTAAAGAAAATCATCATAAATGGTTTTTGTAATGTAGTATCAAGGTTAAACTGTAAAATTCCACTTTGTTTTAAAATAAGATTTAAAATTGCGAAAATAAGCCCTCCTACAACCGGTGCAGGTATACAGAATCTGTCGAGTAATTTCCACTTTGTTTTTAGCCAAGCACCAAAGTAGTAAACGACAACTGCTAAAGCTGTGGTTTGCATCATGTCCATTTTAATTTGCATAATAAGTCCACCTTTCACTAAAAAAATTGTATTAACAACGTTTTAATATAACGTTTCCCTTAATACAAATTTATTATACAAAAATGTTTTAAAAAAAGCAATGTAAAAATTAAAAAAAATGAAAGTTTTTTTAAAAAAAATTCATTTTTCACATAAAATTGAATAGTATTAAAATAAGTCTAGAACAATTTTTTGTTTCGGTATAAAGTTATATTTTTGGAATTATTTGAGATGTATAACTAAGCATTATTTCCAAAGGTATTAAATGAAATTGATGAAATATGTTATACTTGGAGTATTTCTATAAATGTAGTTGTATCAATGTATTAAAGATGGTAATGGGGTGTGCCTTCTTTGTTGTGTGATTAATTTTTATAAATTAAAATTGAATAAAATATAAACAAAAAATAATATAAAAAACATAGATGAATTAACAAGCTTTGATTTGTATTGGGGGCATGGCCTTTAAATGAACCAACGTTCAGAAATGAAATTTATAAATATGCATCTTGCAAAGAAGGAGAAAAATGTAAAAAAATACTATATGCATTTAGCATATAGTATTTTTAAAAGTGGACTTATTATATCAAGTGATTCTTAGCTTTAGGTGGAGTTTGCTTAAAAGGAATACTTACTCCAGCTAAAGCTTAGAAGAACTTATCCAGGAGCGTAGCTATAGGATAAAATTAAGATACTAGCTTATTTAATGAAATATATTTGTAAAAGTTGTTATAATTATTGCGTTTACAAAGTCTATTAAGAATGCACCAACTATAGGTAATACAAAGAATGCTCTTGGAGCAGGTCCAAATCTTTCAACAACAGATCTCATATTAGCCATTCCATTTGGTGTAGCACCTAAACCAAAACCACAATGTCCAGCTGAAATAACAGCAGCATCATAGTCTTTTCCACATAAGTTAAAGGTAATAAATGTTGCAAAGAGCCACATAAATATAGTTTGAGTTGTTAGTATAACTACCATTGGGCCAGCTAAATCTGCAAGCTCCCAAAGTTTTAAACCAATTAGAGCCATTGAAAGGAATATATTAAGGCCTATTGAACCTAATGTTTCAGTACATTTTTGATTTACATGCCATTTACCTGTTGACTCGCCAACATTTAATATGATGGCAGCAATAATCATTGAGTTAACATAGGAAGGAAGAGTTATTCCAACACTAGTAAAGAATTTTTCTAGAACTGCACCTATACCTATAGCTATTAATAGAAGTGTAAGAGTTTTAAATAATTCTTCATAGTTTATAGTATCTTCTTTAGCAGCTAAAACTTCTTCTGCTGAAGCATATGCTTCGGGTTGAGATTTTAAGTTGTTCTTTTCAATCAATCTCTTACCAACAGGACCACCAATTAAGGAACCAAAAACAAGGCCCCATGTAGCAGCAGCCATAGCAGCAGTCATTGCACCCTTAAGTCCTAGTTTTTCGAATACAGGGGCAAAGGCTCCACCAGTACCATGTCCCCCTGTCATGGTTACTGATCCACAAATTAATCCTAATAATGGGCTAACATCTAGTACTTTTGCAAGTCCTACACCTATACAATCTTGTAGTAAGGCAAGAACAGAAGCACACAGCCAGAATATAATAACCTGAAGACCACCTTTTTTAACTAACTCGATACTTGCTGTAAGACCTATAGATGTAAAGAAAAGCATCATAAATGGTTTTTGTAATGTTGTGTCAAGATTTAATTTTAAAATTCCATTTTGTCTTAAGATAAGGTTTACAATAGCAAAAATGATTCCGCCGACAACTGGATCAGGAATACAGAACTTATAAAGAAGTTGCCATTTTCTTTTAATCCAGCCCCCAAAATAGTACATTACAACCGCCAAAGCTGTGGTTTGCATCATGTCTAATTTTAGTTCCATAAAAAAACCCCCTTTATTATATGATTGAAATGTATTTTAATTACATATATATTATAACTTGGAAAACATTCAAAATCAATGAAATTAATGAAACAATTGAATGTATAATTCGAGTAATCCTTCATTTTTATGCAAAGTAAAGTTTATTTAAAAGTATTTAATAAATAGATAAAAAGTTTAGAAACTGTGGATATATATGGTAGTAGATACACGCAGAATAATGAGCTATTAACCACTTTTTTAAGAAAAAAAGTGGTTAATGTTATATGAATTTTATTTAGACTTTTCTATAGCTTTATTTGATATATTGCTATTTACAATTTTGTCAAAACTAGGTCTTTCAGGGATTAGGTCGGATTTGTATGATTGTATTATATCCATTAATCTATTGAGATTTTGTTCCTGTAAAACAGGAGTTTCTGCATAAGCATGTATATTTTTATAATTTTTAATTACCGAGGCAATAACATCTTCATCAGTTCCAGGGAAGAAGGAAATTATCTCTTTTGCAACGTCTTTGTCACTATTGTTTAATACCCATTGTTGTCCTTTATAAATAGCTTTTGTGAAATTTTCTATAACATTTTCTTTCATATTCATGTAGGATTTGGTAGCAAAGAAACAGGTGTAAGGAATAACTCCAGCAGATTCTCCTATAGATGCTACAATTTTTCCGCCATTATCTTTTTCTAGCATTGTAGCTGTAGGTTCAAATAATGCAACATAATCACCTGTACCAGCTTTAAAAGCCCCTGCTGTAGCAGTAAAGGCTAGATTAGTAATTAATTTAACATCTTTGTTTGGGTCTAAACCATGATTTTTTAACACATATTCTAGAGCCATTTCAGGGACTCCACCAGGTCTTCCACCTATAATAGTTTTACCTTTAAGGTTTTCCCATTTAAAATCAGCTTCTGCTTTTCTACCTACTAAAAAAGAACCATCTGTTTGAGTTAATTGAGCAAAGATAATAGGATAGTCTTCTCTTTTTTGATTATAAATGTAGATAACTTGTTCAGGTCCGCAAAATCCAATATCAGCACTTCCGCTTAATACTTGTTGCATGGTTTTATCTGCACCTTGACCTGTGGTTAACTCTATATCTATGCCATATTCCTTAAAGAAGCCTTTGTTTATGGCTACATACATAGGAGCATAGAATACAGAACGTACAACCTCGTTTAGTCTAACTTTTTCTAATTTGGGTTCTTCGGTTTTTTTACAGGAGTAGAATATAGTTGAAGTGAGTAATAATGTAAGTAGTAGAGATGCTAATTTTATAGATTTTTTCCTCATATTAACCTCCGAATAATTTTTCTAATTTATAATATGAGTGAAATTTTATTATGTGATTAAGTTATAAATAAAGACTTTCTATAATACTACAATGATTAATATTATAGAAAGCCTTTATTTTAATGAGTTAAATTTTTA
The DNA here is from genome assembly GCF_000619945.1 of Clostridium lundense DSM 17049. Classification (GTDB taxonomy): domain Bacteria; phylum Bacillota; class Clostridia; order Clostridiales; family Clostridiaceae; genus Clostridium_AO; species Clostridium_AO lundense. The sequence goes on from NZ_KK211043.1 coordinate 192,393, forward strand.
GTTTTTCTTTTTTTCTTCTTTTTAGTTACTTCATTTACACTACTTGTTTTGTAGTTTGTATAGTCTTTATTTGTTGTATCTAGTGTACATATATTATCAGCTTCATTTGTTTTGGACGGTTTACATATATTATTAGTTTCATCTACATTAGTTAGTTTACATTTATCTCTTTTTTTCTTATGTGCTTTATGCTTATTACTTTTGTTGTCTGCGAAACATAGAGAATAAATAAAAAATATATTTACAAGGATAACAATTATATAAAGCCAGGTAGGAGTTTTTACATTTAAATAATTAAAGTCAGCAAATTCCTTGCGTTCAAAATTTTCTTCAATCATTTTTCCTATATCATCTATTACCTTAGTAAAGTCGCTATTTAAACTGGTTTTAAGCATATATTCTCTTACATCTAGTTTTAGTTTTTCAGATTTTTCACTGTCTGCCCAAGAAAATGTATATACCCAATTTATTTTATTACCGCTACTGCTAAAACAAACTACAAAATCATTTTTATTTCCGCCTTCCCAGTAATCGTGTAAGGCAAAGCCATAGTCTTCAGGTTTGTCTTTTAGATTTACAAATAGTAAATTTACTTGTTTATTTTTTTCTTTTGTATTTAGATCTGAATTAACTTCATTGAGTTTTTGAATTACTTTATCTTTATTATTTATGTCACCTAAAAATCTATCTATTTGTATATAATTTTTTATTGATTTAGGGTATTTGGGTAAATCTTTATATTCCTTCAAGTTAATATTTTTATGCTTATATATAGAATATGAAGATTTTACTTTATTTTGATAAGTGTGTATAGAAGCTGTAGGAGCATTAACAGGATAAAATTTTTCTAGCTCTGCATCAGTATTGGGAAATTTATCATTAAAACGAGTTTTTCCATCTAAACTACGAGAAACCTTTATTTCACCTCCATCTGTTGTTTCGATGTAGTTTTCAGCGCAATGATGCACAGTACGAGATGTGGTATATTTTTTTCCTTTACTATCTGTATGAGTTGTAGTTACTCGCTCATTATACTCTTCTATATGATTAACTGATATAATTTTTCCAGACCATACTTCTTTAGTATTTACTTTGGTATCCATGAATAGTCCATAAAGCCCTAATGTAACAAAAAGGCTTATTAATACATATACGAATATATTTAAAAATAAATCGTTTGTTTCATTTCTTGAGACTAATACTATTGTTAATATAATAACTGCTATTATTGTAGGTAGAAATATCATAGTATTCCACCTACTTTAATTTAATTTCATCATCTAGTTTTGTATTAAAGGCTTTTTCAGTTCTTTCACTTGTTACTGTAAATTCTTTTGGATCTTTAGTTTTAAATCCGAATATAGCTGCTGTTATAAATTTTTGTTTAACAAATGAGTTATATTCTCGTATTATATCATTCATTTGCTTTTGGTTATTATTAAAAGCATTTCTACTAGCGGCAATTTCACTTTGTAAATTTGTAAAAACTTTTTGATCCAATTGAGGATTGTTTTCTAATACTGCTTTTGATAATAATTTAGGATCGTTATATCTTCCGATAATAATGTCTTTATAAACCTCCTTCATGTTTTTAGCTTGTATATCAGTAACTTGAGTCATTTCTCTAAATTTTTTCCACATATTATCATAGGAACTTTTGTTAGCTATATATTGAGTATCTATTCTTTCTTCCAGCGAAATCATTGTAGACCTATTGGATAATAAGCTACATCCAGTTATTATAAGTATAGTTAATATTCCTATTAGTATAATGTGTGATTTTTTTAAGTTTGCCATAGTTGTCCCCCTTAAATAATTATTTGCTTTTATAGGTTTTTATATAATATTATATTTATGTATAATTATAATTCGTGATGAATCTATTGTAAATAAAGTATAAAATTAATAATTATTTAGAATTAAATACTAAAATGGGTATATGAGTAAACAATATACAAGAAAAGCTTTATTTAATGTAAAAGGAATAAATTTAAGATATATACTAATAATTACACTATGCTAAATTCTGTGAAAATTTTACTAAGGGGGAAAGGGAGATGAAAAAAAAGTTAAAGTTAATTATTACATTTTTTCTATTAGTAATAGTAGTTTTATCTGGGGTAAATTGGAAAATGAATAAAAGTTATTTAAATAATAAAGATAAGAATAAGGTTTTCAAAGTAGCGGGGGACATAAATTTTCCTCCATTCGAGTATGTTGATGAAAAGGGAGTATATACAGGGTTTAATGTAGATATAATCAGAGCTGTAGCATTAAGAGGGGGAATTGAAGTACAGTTTTTCCCTATGAATTGGGAAGAGGCTTGCGAAAAGCTAAAGGAAGGCAAAATAGATATAATACAAGGAATGAAGTATACAAAAGAAAGAGAAAAGTTCTATGATTTTTCCGAAGGATATTTAGAAAACTCTCAATCAATTTTTACATTAAATAATAATCAAGATATAAGTTCTTATGAAAAGCTTGAGAATAGAAAAGTAGCTATACAAGAAGGGGATGTGGCCATAAGTAATTTAAAAACATTTTCTAATGTGAAAATAGTATTTACAAAAGATCAAGAAGAAGCTTTTAAGAAGCTACTAAATGGAGATGTTGATGCATATATAGGAAACAGTTTAATAGGGGTAAATTATATAGATAAATTAAATGTAAGAAATAAAATTAAAATAGTGGATACACCTTTAAATTCTACTGATTATTCAATAGCTGTAAAAAAAGGAAATACAAGTACATTAAATTTGATCAATACATCACTTAAAGAGATAAAAAATAATGGTACTTATGAAATGATATATAGAAAATGGTTTGGATATAGTATAAGTTATCCTAAATGGCATGTTCAAAAAATGTTAAAAATAGCTTCATTAATAATTGTAATTTTTTCTATAGCTATATTAGCATTTTATAGATGGAACGATGTATTAAAAGAAGAGGTAAAAAAGCAAACTTTTAAACTTAAAGAAGCTAACATAGATTTGTTGAAAAAAAATGAACAAGTTATTGGAGAAAAAGAGTTTAGAGAAGAAATACTAAATAGAATGTATAATGGAATTATTACTATAGATAAGGAAGAAACTATTTCTTTTATTAATATAGAAGCGCTTAATATGTTAAAATTAAATAAACACCAGGTTCTAGGAAAGGATTACAAAGAAACTATAATAGGAGATATTTTTTTAATCCATGATAATGAGGCAAAAAACATGGAAAAGGAAATAGAAATAGGAGAAAAAAGGATATATATTAGCTATAAGATAAGTCTAATGAATAGTAGTGATAAATATGCAGGGGAAACTATTATAAGTTTTAGAGATATAACAGAAGAAAAATTAGCTCAGGAAACTATAAGAACCAAAGATAAAATGCAATCACTAGGGACATTGGTTTCCGGAATAGCTCATGAGATAAGAAATCCATTAACTTCAATAAAGACTTATGCTGAACTTATACCGAAGAAATATGATAACCCTAGATTTAGAGAAATGATTTCTATAGATATACCAAAGGAGATAGAAAGATTAAATAATTTAATAAATGATTTGTTAGAATATTCTAGACCTAGAAAACCATTTAAAGAATCTGTAAATTTATTAGGAGCATTAAATGGAATTATGGTGTTAATTAATGATAAGATATTAAAGAGCAATATAGATGTAAAGATTAATATAGATAAAGATGTGTATATATTTATGGATAAAAACCATCTAAAGCAAGTGTTAATAAATCTAATATTAAATTCTATTGAAAGTATGGACAAGGAGTATAAATCTATAAATATTTACACTGAAAAGCAAGATGAAAGGCTTTTGTTATGTATTGAAGATAATGGATGTGGAATTGATGAAATAGATATTGAGAAAATATATAATCCATTTTATACTACAAAAGCTACTGGAACTGGTTTGGGGCTATTTGTAATCTATCAACTACTTTCAGAAAATAATGTAAGAATATCTTTAGAAAGTGCCAAAGATAAAGGGACGAAATTTTTATTAGAATTTTAGAATAGTTAGGAGGATAATTTTGTATAATTTACTTATTGTAGATGATGAAACTTCAATATGCACTTCTTTAAGTTTTGCATTAGAAGATAATTACACTGTTTTTACTGCTAATAATGAAGAAAATGCTATTAAAATTATTAATGAATGTGAAATAGATATGGTATTATTAGATTTAAAGTTAGGGGAAAGTGATGGAATTGATGTTTTAAAAAAAATAAAGACCATTAAGCCAGAAGTAGTAATTATAATTATGACAGCTTTTGGTACTATAGAATCTTCTGTAAAGGCTATGAAATGTGGCGCATTTTATTATATTACTAAACCTATAAATATAGAGGAATTAAGTTTATTATTAATGAAGGGTGAAGAATATATAAAACTTAATACTAAAATAAAGTATTTAAGTAATCAGATAAATGAAGATTCAAAATATAATATTATTGGAAGCTCAAAAAAAATAAAGCAGGTTTTTGATCTGATTGATAGAGTGAAGGATATTGATATAAATGTATTAATTACAGGGGAAAGTGGAACAGGAAAAGAGTTAGTAGCTAGGGCTATACACTTTCAAGGAAAGAGAAAGGAAAAACCATTTAATGTAATAAATTGTTCAGCAATTCCTGATAATCTTTTAGAAAGTGAGCTTTTTGGATATAGAAAAGGAGCTTTTACAGGGGCTATGGAGGATAAGAAGGGAATTATTGAACTTTCTAATGAGGGAACTTTATTTTTAGATGAAATAGGAGATATGAATATAAATTTACAGACCAAAGTATTAAGGGTTATTCAAGATAAGGAAATTAGACCTATTGGATCTACAAAAAGTATAAAAGTAGATGTAAGGTTTATTTCTGCTACAAATAAAGAACTAAAAGAAGAAGTTAAAAATAATAGATTTAGACAAGACTTGTTTTATAGATTAAATGTAATTAACATTAATTTGCCTCCTTTAAGGGATCGTAAAGAAGACATTGCTAAGTTAATAGAATATTTTATAAAAAAGTATAATGTAAAATTAGATAAAAATATCAAAGGCATAACAGCTAAAGCATTAGAGGCTCTAGAAAAATACAATTTTAATGGTAATGTAAGAGAGTTGCAAAATATTGTAGAAAGAGCTATAGTGCTTACAGAAAGTGATTATATAAAGGAAGAAGATTTGCCAGAAGAAATATTTAATAGGGAAAACATAATGGTAGATAAAGATCATTTAATACCTATATTTGTTGGAGAAGACATAAAATCCATTGAAAAAAAGGTGTTAGAATATACTTTGAAAAAGTTTGATGGGAATAGAAAGAAAACAGCAGAGATACTTAATATGGGAGAGAGAACTCTTAGATATAAGATAAAAGAATACGAACTTTAAAAAAGATTGCGTCGCAATCTTTTTTTTATTTAGCGTCTATAAACATAGCGTCAACAAAAAATAAATATTAATCAAAAATTTCAGAAAATATAAAAAACATAGACGCTTTAAAGACGACGGTGATATATAATAAACTTGTAAGATAAAACAAATTAAAAATTAAGTAAATAAATATATAACATAAATAGGGAGGAAAAAATCATGATAAAAAATTTTGATGTTTCAGAAGCTATGACAATAAAATTAGATGATTATCTACCAGAAATGCCTAAATTCGAAAAAGGTATAAGAAGAGCACCAGACAGAGGATTTCATTTAACAAAAGCTCAAACAGAAATAGCATTAAAAAATGCTTTACGTTATATACCAGAAAAGTATCATGAACAGTTAATTCCTGAATTCTTAGAAGAGTTAACAACTAGGGGAAGAATTTATGGATATAGATTTAGACCAGAAGGAAAAATTTACGGAAAGCCAATTGATGAATACAAAGGAAATTGTATAGAAGGTAAAGCTTTCCAAGTAATGATTGATAATAACCTAGATTTTGATGTAGCGTTATATCCATATGAACTTGTTACTTATGGAGAAACAGGTAGCGTATGTCAGAACTGGATGCAGTATAGACTAATAAAAAAATACTTAGAAGTAATGACTCAAGATCAGACATTAGTATTAGAATCAGGACATCCACTAGGATTATTTAAGTCAAAACCAGAAGCACCAAGAGTAATAATCACAAATGCATTAATGATTGGTATGTTTGACAACTTAAAGGATTGGGAAATAGCCGAAGAAATGGGAGTTGCAAACTATGGACAAATGACAGCTGGTGGTTGGATGTATATAGGACCACAGGGAATAGTTCATGGAACATTTAATACAATATTAAATGCAGGAAGATTAAAATTAGGAATTCCTAATGATGGAGATTTAAGAGGAAGACTATTCGTAACTTCAGGTTTAGGAGGAATGAGTGGTGCTCAGGGTAAGGCTTGTGAAATAGCAAATGGTGTAGGAATTGTTGCAGAAGTAGACAAGTCAAGAATAGATACAAGACTTGAACAGGGATGGATTAAAAAATGGTCAGGAAACTTAGATGAAGTATTTGCAATGGCTAAAGAATCACAGGAAAAGAAAGAAGCAATGTCAATTGCTTACCATGGAAATATAGTAGATTTACTTCAATATGCAGTAGATCATAATATTCATATAGACCTTCTTTCAGACCAGACTTCATGTCATAATGTTTATGAAGGTGGTTATTGCCCAGAAGGAATTACTTTTGAAGAAAGAACTAGACTTCTTGCAGAAGATCCAGAAAAATTCAGAGAGTTAGTAGACAAAACATTAAAACATCATTTTGAAGTAATAAAAACTTTAAGTGATAGAGGAGTATACTTCTTCGATTATGGTAATTCCTTCATGAAAGCAATTTATGATGCTGGAGTTAAAGAAATATCAAAGAATGGTATTGATGAAAAAGATGGATTTATTTGGCCATCATATGTTGAAGATATAATGGGACCACAGTTATTTGATTATGGATATGGACCATTCAGATGGGTATGCTTAAGTGGAAAACATGAAGATTTAGTTAAAACTGACCATGCTGCTATGGAATGTATAGATCCAAACAGAAGATATCAGGATAGAGATAACTATAATTGGATAAAAGATGCTGAAAAGAATGCATTAGTTGTAGGAACTGAAGCTAGAATTCTTTATCAGGATGCTATTGGTAGAATAAAAATAGCACTTAAATTCAATGAAATGGTTAGAAATGGTGAAATAGGACCAGTTATGATGGGAAGAGATCACCATGACGTATCAGGAACAGACTCACCATTTAGAGAAACTTCAAATATTAAAGATGGAAGTAATGTAATGGCTGATATGGCTGTACAATGCTATGCTGGTAATGCTGCTAGAGGAATGAGCTTAGTTGCTCTTCATAATGGTGGTGGAGTTGGTATTGGTAAATCAGTAAACGGTGGATTTGGTTTAGTACTTGATGGAAGTCATAGAGCTGATGAAATAATTAAATCTGCTTTATCATGGGATGTTATGAGTGGTGTTGCTAGACGTTCTTGGGCTAGAAATGAACATTCAATTGAAACAGTATTAGAATTTAATAAAACTAATAAAGGAACAGATCATATAACTATTCCATACTTAGCAGATGATGAAATGGTTAAGAATGCTGTAGAAAGTGCATTTGAAAAAATTCATAGATAAAATAAAATAATTAAAATGTTTTGCAGTATACAATATCTGTATACTGCAAAACTGTATATAGGGGTTAATTTTATTACCTACCATAGATGCTTGAAAGGTGGGACTTTTGTGGTAGATGGGATTAAAGTAGTGCAGTGTTTACCCAACTTTAGTGAAGGTAGAGATTTAAATAAGATAGAAAATATAGTCAATGTATTTAGAAGAAGAGATGGAGTAAAGCTTATAGATTATAATAATGATAGAGACCTTAATAGAACTATGGTTATAATAATGGGTGAACCGCAAAGGGTAAAAGATGTGGTTATAGAGGCTATGGGTGTGGCTATAGAGAATATAGATATGAGGATACATAAAGGTCAACATCCAAGAATTGGAGCGGTAGATGTAGTGCCATTTGTTCCAATAAAAAATATATCTATGTTGGAAGTAGTACAATTATCAAGAGAATTTGCTAAAGAAGTAGGGGAAAAGTATAATGTACCAATTTACTTGTACGAAAGATCAGCTGCTAGACCGGAAAGAGAAAATTTAGCTGATATAAGAAAAGGTCAATATGAAGGTATGATGGAAAAGATTAAAAGACCCGAATGGAAACCGGATTTTGGACCTAGTGAATTAAATATAACTGCTGGAGCTACAGCAGTAGGAGCTAGAATGCCTTTAATTGCCTTTAATATAAACTTAAATACTAAAGATGAATTTATAGCTAAAGCAATATCACAAAATATTAGATATTCTGGTGGGGGATTGAGATTTTGCAAAGCTATTGGGGTAAAGAATTGTAATAAGGGTTTATTTACAATATCTATAAATATGACAGATTATAATAAGACATCTTTATATAGTGTATTTGAAATGGTAAAATGCGAAGTAAAGAGGTTTGGAGTTAGTATAATAAATAGTGAAATAGTGGGACTTGTTCCAACAGAAGCTCTAATAGATAGTGCTCTTTATTATCTTCAATTAGATAACTTTTCTTCTGATCAAATACTAGAAAATATAATAATGGAGTAGGTGATGTTAATGAAAAAAGGAAATATGATAATAAAAAATTCTTCTGAATTAGTTACTTGCAGTGGTAATAAAGCTAAGTTTGGCAAAGAAATGGGAAATATTAATGTAATTTCAAATGGAGCTGTAGTAATAGAAGATGGAATAATTAAGGATGTAGGTAATACAGAAGATATATTAAAAAAATACGATGAGACCAAATATGAAGTAATTGATGCTAAAGACAAGTGTGTTCTTCCAGGGTTTGTTGATTCCCATACTCACTTTATATTCGGTGGATATAGAGCTGAAGAATTTTCATGGAGATTGCGTGGAGACAGCTACATGGAAATCATGAACAGAGGTGGAGGAATAGTTAACTCTGTAACAGGTACTAGAAATGCTACCAAGGAAGAGTTGTTTGATTTAGGTAAAAAGAGATTAAATTCTATGCTTAAGTTTGGAGTTACTACTGTAGAAGGAAAAAGTGGATATGGTTTAGATTATGAAACAGAAATTAAACAATTAGAAGTTATGAAAGAATTAGATGAAGAGCATCCTATAGATATTTGTAGAACTTTTTTAGGTGCTCATGCTGTTCCTAATGAATATAAAGGAAGAACAGATGAATATATAGATTTTATATTGGAAAAGGTATTACCAAAGGTTGCAGAAGATAAATTAGCAGATTTCTTTGATGTATTCTGTGAAAAGGGAGTATTTTCTGTAGAAGAATCTAGGAAAATGTTTTTAAAAGCTAAAGAATATAACATGAAATTAAAGATACATGCAGATGAAATAGTAGAGCTTGGAGGAGCTGAATTAGCAGCAGAGTTAGGAATGGTTTCAGCAGATCATTTGCTTCATGCTTCAGATAAGGGAATAAAGGATATGGCAGAGAAAGGTGTGGTAAGTACACTTTTACCAACTACTGCATTTTGTCTAAAAGAACCTTTTGCTAAAGGAAGATTTATGATAGATAACGGATGTGCAGTAGCATTAGCTACAGATTTTAATCCTGGAAGTGGCTTTACTAACTCAATACCATTAATGTTTGCATTGGCTACTATATATATGAATATGAGTATAGAGGAAGCAATTACTGCTATGACTCTAAATGGTGCTGCTGCCATAGATAGAGCAGATGAAGTTGGATCTATTGATATAGGTAAAAAAGGAGATATAGTAATACTTGAATATCCATCATATAAATTCTTACCATATCATACTGGAGTAAATATAGTAGAAAAGGTTATAAAAAATGGAGTATTAGTTCATAATAATTAATTATTATGTATATATTTTAAAATCTTCGGTTAACACACAAGTAGATTCACTTATTTTCATAAAATAAGTGAATTTACTTTTTTATTGTCAGAATTTTGTTTATAATTAAAGTATGGGGGGATTTATATGTGTAAGAAGTTTAAAGAAAGTATTCTTCAATCCTTTGTAGAAGTTAGTCCATATCTGTCTAGCTTGTTTGATGAAGAATTAAGTTTTGCATTAACTGATAAGGAAAAATTTATAGCTTTTTTACCAGGAGAAAAGATAAGACCTGATATAAAGGTAGGACAGGCTATAGGAAGAGGAAGTTCTACATATGAAGCTTTGAAAACGAATACTACTGTATGTAAAATAGTAGATGAGAGTGTATTTAACTTTAAGTTAAAGTCTATTGCAGTTCCATTAAAAAATGAAAATGGTGGAATTGTTGGAGTGGTATCAATAGGGAAGAGTTTAAAAAAGCAAGAAGATATTTTAAATTTATCTAAAAATGTTTCGTCAGCGTTAGAACAAATTTCTGATGCTATCAATGATGTTTCAGCAGGAGTTCAAAATACTGCATCTTCTAATGAAATGATATTAAAGGAAGCTAAAGAAGCTTTTAAAAAGACTAAAAATACAGATGAAATAATATCTTTTATTAAAAATATAGAAAAACAGACTAATTTATTAGGTTTAAATGCATCAATAGAGGCTGCAAGAGCTGGCGAGTGGGGAAAAGGATTTTCAATTGTAGCTTCTGAAATAAGAAAATTATCTCATTCTAGTAATGAGTCTATAACCAAAATAAATGAGGTTATAAAAGAGATAAAAGGTTCTGTTGAAAACATTTTAGATAGCATAAAAGTAGTAAATGAAACCTTTCATAATCAAGCAGCAGCCTTAGAAGAAATAACTGCGTCTATTGAAGAGCTAAATACTACAGGAGAGACCTTAAGGGAAATGTCTTCAAAATTCTAGTAAATTTTACAATATAGTTTTTATATATTATACTTAAATGGTAGAATGTTTTAGATCATACGCGGAAAGAGAGGGGATAATATATGAGCAATATTTATGCAAAGATGTTTGGTACTCCCGTTATAACAAAAGATAATGAAGAAATTTTATTCCCATATAACAAGGTAAAGGCTTTATTTTATTATTTAGTAGTTAACAATCAAGCAAGCAGAGATGAATTAGCAGGGCTATTATGGAGTGAAGAAGAAGAAGATATAGCAAAGAAAAACTTGAGAAATGCTATTTATAAAATAAAAAAATCCTTTGATGAGGAAGTAATTATTTCTCCTAAAAAGTCTATTGTTATGATAAACCCTGATATGGATTTAAAATCAGATATAGATTGTTTCTTAAATGATAAAGAAAAGTGGATTGAAGCTTATACTGGAGAGTTTCTTCAAGGTTTTTTTGTGAAAAATGCAGAGGAATTTGAAGAATGGGCAATTAAGACCAGAGAAAATTACAAGGAACAATTTGTAATGAAATTATATGATAAAATAACTGAAGATATAAAAAATTCTAATGATAGTAATATAGAAAGATATACAAAATTATTAATTAACATAGATGAGTTTGATGAAAAAGCCTATAGAATATTGATGGAGTACTATAGGGATAATGGAAATTATGGAAAAGTAATAGATACATACAATAAACTATCACAATTATTAGATAAAGAATTAGGGATAGCACCAGATGAAAATACAAGAAAAATATTTAATGAAGTTTTGGATATAATGAATGAATCTAGTAATAATAAACGAGAAGTTTTAAGTGAATTTTTTTATGGAAGATGTAATGAGATAAGATTACTCCAAACTAACTATGAGAAATTTATAAAAAGTAGTAAAGGAAAGTCTATAATTATAACAGGAGAAGCAGGTATAGGAAAATCAAGACTTAAAGACAAGTTTATGGAGAATATAGATGAAAAAGAAGTATATATTTTTGAAGCTAACTGTTATCAAGTAGAAAAAGAATATTTTTTAAAGCCATGGAATGCTATTATTTCTCAAATATCTAATACTATATTAAATGATAAAATAAATATCCCTACCATTTGGGAAAATATAATTTCTCACATATTTCCTGAGTTTCACAAAAAAGATTCAGCGCCTAATATAAAGTTGATAGAAAATATTGACGCATTAAAATATGAGATGATAGGTGATGTACTAGCAGATATATTAAAGAAAATTACTGAAAAAAAGAAAGTTATTTTTATATTTGATGATATCCAGTGGATGGATAGTATGAGTCTATCTTTACTAAGTAGTGTAATGTTACATCAACATAATAACATCATATTCATAGCCACTTGTAGAAATGAATATGATAAAAATGTGGATAAATTTATAACTACTATGAATAGCTATAATAAGATTATAACTGTAAATTTACCTAGATTCACAAGCAGTGAAGTAGAAGGGTTTATAAGAAAAGCTCTTCCTAATTATGATGTAACAAAGGAACTTTCAAGAAAAATATATGATGAAACAGAAGGAAATACATTTTTTTTAACAGAATATCTAAATATTATAAAGTCTAATGGAGATACAAATATAATGTCTGTTAAAATGCAGGATATATTAAAAAGTAGATTTCTTTATATATCGGAAGAAGGTAAAAAAATATTAAATATAGCATCTTTATTTTTTGATGAAGTGCCAATAAAAATATTAGAAAACCTAACGGGTAAAGATGAATTAGAAATTATAGATATAATAGAAGAATTGGAGAATAAGTTTATTTTAAAAGAAATAAACAGTAATGAAAAAATTAGCTTTAAGTTTACCCATCAAAAGCTAAGGGAATTTGTTTATATTAAACAATCCGAAGGAAGAAAAAAAATTCTTCATAATAAAATAGGAGATTTACTTGAAAAAAGCTTAAAAAATGATAAAACAGATATAAATACTTATCATAAGCTTATTTATCATTATTCTAATGCAGATAATGGAGTAAAATCATTAAATTATAAAATTAAGAGTTTAAATTATTATTTGAATTTTAGTCATGAGCTTTTTCCTATATTAAGTAATCCAGATGCAGAAACTTATAAATGTGCATATTTTAGTAAGCAACAAACTATAAAGCATTTAAAAGATGTTGAAAATGTGCTAAAGGAAGTTAAAAAGAAAGAAGGAGCTACTGAAGAAGTAATAAAGTTAGAAATAGCTTTTCTTCATATGAAAGGTAGATATTTAATAAGAGAAGGAGATTATGAACAAGGTACAGGTTTTATTCAGGAAATGATTGAAAAGTCCATAGAGATAAGAGATAGAGATTATGCTCTTGAAGGATATAAACAGATGATATACTATTGCATCCAAACAAATAATACTGATCTTATGATAAAATATGTAGGACTAGCCTTAAACTTAGCTGTAGAATGCAATTATCATAAGGAAATTGGAATTCTGTTAAGATTAAAAGGTTTGTATAAAATAATGTGTGGACAGTATGAAGAAGCAGAAAAGTTGCTAAATGAATCTATAAATATTTTTAATGTAACTAAACAGGTAGCTGACAAATACTCTTTAAATATTGCTGCAGCTTATAATTATATTGGAGAAATAAGAAGATTTAATATGAAATTTTCAGAAGCATTGAATTATTATGATAAAGCTACTGCTATTTGTGAAAATAAGAATGCTTTGACTAGTTTAGCTGTATTTAATATAAATGCAGGACAAGCTGCCTTTGATATGGGAGATTATTATAGAGCTAAGGACTATTTTGAAAAGGCATATAGTTTATATAATCAATTTGATTCTGTATGGAGAAGATCTATATTAGAAGCTTTTATGGCTCTACTTCATGTGAAAGAAGGAAATTATGCAGAAGGATTACAATATTTAAAGAATGCAGACGAACACTCACAAAAAATTAAAAATCCTCATGAAATAGGTGTAGTTTATAGGGTAAAGGCAGAAATAAGAGTTAATATGGAAGATAATGAGGGTTTAAATAAAGTATTTAATAGATATTTGGATAAAGATATAAATTATTATTGTGATGAAGGGATAAAATTCTTAAAAGAAGCAAGAGATAATTATGAGATAGATGTAATAAATATATTAAGAAAGGCTCTTAAAGTTTAATAGATAATATTTTACTGGTTAATTGAATTAGCCAGTTTTTTTTATATTTATTAATTACAATTTATTATATTATTAAATTTAATAATAAGTTAGACGGTTTGTAGACTGAATAGTATGAAAATAACTAAAATTCTATAAAAAATGATATTAAAGTTACAAAAAGTGTATTTTTTATACATAAATATTACATTATAGTAAGTATATTGATTATAAGTATCTGTTAGTATAAAATTGAAATAAATTATAAAAATTCATAATTGACCAAAATTTGACGAGTATATGGTAAAATGGTTACAAAGCGGACTATGCTAATATAAAATAAGAAATATTGTATAGTATATCTTAAAAATTTGTAAAATTTTTTCTATTGTAAATATTATATGGGAGGTTTTTATATGTTGGAAAAAGATATTGTTCAATTGTCACAAGAATATTATGAGGAAATGAAAAAATTAAGGCATCATTTTCATATGTTTCCGGAGCTAGGTTTTAATGAATTCAATACTTCTAAGACTGTAGAAGATGAACTAATAAAATTAAATCTAGATAATGTACAGAAGTTAGCCAAAACGGGAGTTTCTGCTGTAATAAAGGGAAAATATCCAGGTAAAACAATATTATTGAGGGCTGATATGGATGCTTTGCCTGTAAATGAAGAGGCAGACATAGAGTATAAGTCAAAAAATAAAGGGGTTATGCATGCATGTGGACATGATGGACATACAGCAGCTCTTTTAGGTACAGCTATGATTCTTAATAATTTAAAAGATAAACTTCATGGTAATGTAAAATTAGTTTTCCAGCCAGCTGAAGAGGGTGACGGTGGTGCAAGATTAATGATTGAGGAGGGTGTGCTAGATAATCCTAAAGTTGATGCAGCCATAGCTTGCCACTTGTGGGGAAATATACCCGAGGGACATGTTGTAATAAAAAATGGACCATTAATGGCTTCCTGTGATGATTTTATGTTTAAAATTGTTGGTAAGGGTGGGCATGGATCGACACCAGAATTATGCATAGATCCTATTGATATATGTATTAATGCTATGAATACTATAAGAAATTTTGTTAGCAGAAGAATAAGTGCTTTAGACCCAGTAGTGTTATCATTTGGAGCAATAAATGGAGGAAATAGTTTTAATTGTATACCAGATGAAGTAACAGTTTTAGGAACACTTAGAACTTTTAATAATGATACCAGAGACTTTGTTATTAATTCCATGGAGAATATTTTAAAATTCATGACTGAGTCCCAAGGGGCTAAGTATAGTATAGAAATTAATAGGTTTGCGCCTACTGTTGTAAATGATGAGAATATGACTAAAATAGCAATTAAATCATTTGAAAAGGTAATAGGAGAAAATAAAATCATAGAAGCAAAACAACCATACACAGGATCAGAAGATTTTGCTTTCTTTACTAGTGAGGTGCCATCTGTATTTTTCTTTACTGGTATCATGAAGGACAAGGAAGTAATTCATCATAATTCTCATTTTCAATGGGATGATATAAACCTATTAACTTCTTGTAGATGTTTATGTCAAATAGCAGTAGATTTTTTAAATGATGATAATAAATAAAGTCTTATCCGATGACTACCCGCTGTAATACTTTCATGGCACTCTGTGAAAGCGATTCACACAAAATCAGAGATTTTGGTTCTCTGCTTTTCTTCAAAGTGGGAGTAAAGAGCGGGCACGTCCCTGGATAACGACTTCTAAGGAGTAAAACTCCTAAGAATTCTGTTTATACAATAAATAAGAGAGGGGCATATAAATGAATGTAAGTGGAGAGTTAAATAATAAAGTAAATAAGGAAAAGACTTTGGAAAGAATATTGAATAAAGTAGAGGTAATAGGTAATAAAATGCCTGATCCTGTATCTATATTTGGAATTTTGTGTTTAGTTATAATGGCAATATCATGGATAGCAGCAGGTGTATCTGTTGAGAATCCTGCTGATAATAAAACTGTGTCAATAGTAAATCTTGTATCAAGAGATGGTTTTAGAAAAATATTAATGGAATGTGTAACTAAATTTCAGCAATTCCCGCCACTTGGTATGGTGCTTGTTGTTATGCTAGGTGCTGGTGTGGCTGAAAAATCTGGTTTAATGACTGTTGCAATGAAAACGTCTATAGTTAAAGTTCCTAAAAGTCTAGTTACTGGTACAATTATTTTGGTTTGTATTTTAGCTGACGCAGCTGGAGATGCAGGTTTTATACTATTACCCCCATTAGCAGCTACAATATTTTTATCTATAGGTAGGCACCCTTTAATAGGGATGTTTGCTGCATATGCAGGAGTAGCTGGTGGATTTTCTTCCAATTTAATGGTTAATATGACAGATGTATTAATGGCAAGCTTTACTATTCCAGCAGCTCAAATGATTGATCCTTCCTATAGGGGGACACCAGCAATGAATATCTATTTTATGGTTGCATCTACAGTAATATTAGTATTATGTGGTGTATTTGTTACTGAAAAGATAATAGCACCTCGTTTTGAAAAGTATGACACAAATTCATTATTTGGTGATGAAAATAATGAAATTACAGATGTAGAAAAAAAGGCATTGAAATGGTCTGGCATGTCTGTGCTTATTATGATAGCTATAGTAATTTTACTGAGTATAGGGAAAAATTCATTTATGGCAGATCCTGAAACAGGATCATTACTAGCATGGGAATCTCCACTTATGCAAGGACTTATACCAATAATTACATTGATGTTTTTAGTCCCTGGTATAATATATGGAAAAATGACAGGAGTAATAAAGAATGATAAAGATGCTGTTGCTATGATGTCAGAGTCGATGAAAGATATGGGATCTTATATAGTAATTGCTTTTGCAGCATCATTATTTATAGCATTATTTAATTGGAGTAACATAGGAATTGTTATGTCAGTTAACGGAGCAGGTATATTAAAGAATTCTGGATTTGGTGGAATTGGAATTATAATAGGATTTATAATATTAGAATCAATAATTAATATATTTATAGGAAGTGCTTCTGCAAAATGGGCTATAATGGCACCTATATTTGTCCCTATGTTGCTTTTATTAGGTTATAATCCAGCAGTTACACAAATGGCTTTTAGAATAGGTGATTCTATAACTAATCCAATTAGTCCACTATTTCCCTTCTTTCCAATGCTAATAACATTTGTACGTAAATATGATAAAGAAGCTGGCATAGGAACTATAGTTTCCAATATGATTCCTTATTCAATAGTATTTGCAATTGCATGGACTTTATTATTAGTAATGTTTGTTATGTTTAATATCCCATTAGGACCAGGAGGAGCTATAAGATATATGATGTAAGTTTTATCTGATTACTACTCCTTCTTAAGTTAAGAAGTCAGTTTATCAAGTAATTTTCCAAAATGATAAAAGGCCCCTTTTTTAGATAGAATATGATCTATTTAAAAAGGGGGTTTTCCGATAAAAGGAATATAATTATTTAATGAATTAAAGTGATAATGAATTAAAATGATGCAATAACAGTTCGTTAATCAATTAAAAGTGTATTATGATAATTATGAATTGTGATAAAATTGAAAGAAAAATATATATAAAGCATAAATATATAGAAAATTCTAAAATGTCGAATATAGTTGGGAAATTTAAAAGTTAGACGTTCTATCGACGCAAAAAGGACATAAATATAGATGCAAAATAGAGAAAAAAGGGAATAACGGTGGGAATTGTAATGATATTACTTGCAAACTTATAAAATAAAGATATATTAGATGTTAATAGCATAAATGTAACTGAATTAACTAAAATTAAAATGAAACTTTAAATTTTAAAAAAATTCAAAATAGACTTTTATTTGACGAAATTATGATATAATTAAACTGTAAAAAAGATTAAGTGAATTTTGGCAAGGGGGTGAAAGAAAATTAAGCTGCATTTTGTGAAAGTAAATCCAGTGGAGAATATGACAATATTTGTATTAGATCAAGTTCCAAGGGATATTCAAATGCATGTAGCAAAAAAATTGATGAATTATAGCAATATATATGCAGAACAAGTTGGATTTATTGAAAAAGTAAGCCTACATAAAGAAGAGGAAGATAAGGGTCTTAGACTTCAAATGATGGGGGGAGAGTTTTGTGGTAATGCTGCAAGATCTTTAGCTGCATTACTGGTTCATAATCAATATCCAAATGTTATTAAAGAAAAAGATAAATATTTAGTCAGACTAGAAGTTTCGGGAAATGATACTATGATAGATTGTGAAGTATATAATACTGAAAAAGATAATTTGTATTTATCTAAAGTTGATATGCCTTTACCTAAAAAAATTAGTGAGGTTTCCTTAGAAGTTGAGAATAACGTTTTTTCAGGTATAAAAGTAGATTTTTCAGGGATTACGCATTTTATAGTTGATAGTGGAAAAGTAAAAGATAAAGATCTTTTATTTAAAGCAGTAAAAAGTGAAATGGACAAAGTTAACTATGATGCTTTTGGAATTATGTATTATGATTTTAATGAGAAATATTTAGAACCATTAGTTTATGTCAAAGGTACTGACAGTCTATTCTGGGAAAGAAGTTGCGCTTCTGGGACTTCAGCTTTAGGAGTTGCATTAACTTATATAAAAAAACATAGTATAGATGAAAAAGTGAGACAACCTGGTGGAGAACTTCAAGTAATGACTAAATGGAATGGCAGTAGTATAGAAAGTTTATGTTTAAATGGATTTGTAGAAATAGTGGCTGAAGGAATTGTAAACGTATAATCAAAATTAATTTTATAAGGGGGAATAAAAATGTTATTACTAAATCCGGTTATAATATCAGTAATAGTCATGTCAGCTTTATGTTTGTTAAAGTTAAATGTAATTCTGTCAATATTAGCAGCAGCTCTAGTTGCTGGATTGGCTGCTGGTATGCCTATAGCAGAAACCATGACCACGTTAATTGGCGGCATGGGAGGAAACTCAGAAACAGCTTTAAGTTATGTGCTTTTAGGGGCTTTAGCTGTAGCAATTAATAAAACAGGTCTTGCTACAATACTTGCGAAGAAAATATCAAAAGTAGTTAAAGGAAAAGCAGTTGTATTTACTTTAGTTATAGCTTTTGTGGCTTGTTTTTCACAGAACTTAATACCAGTTCATATAGCATTTATTCCAATTTTAATTCCACCACTAATTCCATTAATGAATAAGATGAAAATAGATAGAAGAGCAGTAGCTTGTGCATTAACTTTTGGTCTTAAAGCACCATATGTAACTTTAGGTGTTGGATTCGGACTTATATTCCATAATATTGTAAGAGACCAGATGATTCAAAATGGAATGCAGGTTACAACTAAAGATGTTGGCGGTGTAATGTGGATTGCAGGATTATCAATGGTTGTAGGTTTACTATTAGCTGTACTTATAGCATATAGAAAGCCAAGAGAATATAAGGAAATAAAAATGGATGGCTATGATGCAGATGATGGCGTAGAAATTCAAATGACAGGAAAACATTGGTTAGCACTTTTAGGAGCAGTAGCAGCATTTGTGGTTCAGCTTATTACAAAATCATTACCACTTGGAGCATTAGCAGGTTTACTAGTTATGGTTCTAACTGGATCAATTAAAGTAAGCCAAATAGACGAAATGATGGATGGCGGAATGAGAATGATGGCATTTATAGCTTTCGTAATGTTGGTTGCAGCAGGTTACGGAGATGTTTTAAGAAAAACTGGAGCAGTTGAAGCTTTAGTAAGTGCTACAGCTGCAATGGTAGGAGGAAAAATGGGTGGAGCGTTCTTAATGCTTGCAGTTGGACTTTTGGTAACAATGGGTATAGGAACTTCCTTTGGTACAGTTCCAATTATAGCTGCAATATATTGTCCACTAGGATTAAAACTTGGGATGAGCGTTCCAACAATTATATTACTATTAGGAATAGCAGCAGCACTTGGAGATGCTGGTTCACCAGCTTCGGACAGTACTTTGGGACCTACATCGGGACTTAATGTAGATGGGCAACATGACCACATTTGGGATACTTGTGTACCAACATTTGTATTCTATGATATACCACTATTTATAGCAGGTATGATAGGAGCTTCTATACTAGGTTAATAAAAAAGCATATCAAGCTAATATATAGCTAATATATAGCTCTAATATATAGTTAACAATTTATACTTTAAGGGGGAAATGACAATGAAAGAATTTAAAGAAGTTGTTTTAACTGGAAATGATTTGACTTTAGAGGAAATGGTAGCTGTAGCTAGAAAAGGATGTAAAGTAGCTTTAAGTGAAGAAGCTAAAAAGAATGTTTTAGAATCTAGAAAAATTATTGACGATATAGTTGAAAATGAAAAAGTTGTTTATGGTGTAACTACTGGTTTTGGCGAATTCTGTAATGTAAGTATTTCTAAACAAGATTGTAAAACATTACAAGAAAATCTTATTCGTTCACATGCTTGTGGATATGGCCCAAAATTCCCAATAGATACAGTAAGAGCTATAATGCTTACTAGAGCAAATGCTTTATCAAAGGGATATTCAGGAATAAAAATAGAAACCTTAAGTACTTTAATAGAAATGTTAAATAAAGGAGTTCATCCATGCATTCCTGAAAAAGGATCATTAGGAGCATCAGGAGACTTAGCACCACTTGCTCATATGGTTTTACCAATGCTTGGACTTGGCGAAGCTGAATATAAAGGCGAAATAATGTCAGGAAAAGAAGCTATGGATAAAGCAGGAATCCCTGTAATCCAGTTAGATGCTAAAGAAGGTTTAGCACTAATTAATGGTACTCAAGTATTAACAGCAACTGGAGCATTAGCAGTATATGATGCTATAGAACTATTAAAGGTTAGTGATATTGCAGCAGCATTAAGTATGGAAGCGTTAAGAGGAATAACAGATGCTTTTGATGCTAGAACTCATGTAATAAGAGCACATGAAGGGCAGATGGCTACTGCAAGAAATATATTAAAATTAGTTGAAGGAAGTACTTATGTAACTAGACAAGGAGAATTAAGAGTACAAGATGCTTATTCATTAAGATGTGTACCTCAGATCCATGGTGCTAGTAAAGATACTATTGACTATGTAAAGAGAAAAGTTGAAATAGAAATCAATTCAGTTACAGATAATCCAATAATAACAAGAGAAGGAGATGTAATCTCTGGTGGTAACTTCCACGGAGAACCAATGGCACAACCTTTCGACTTCTTAGGAATCGGAGCATCAGAAATAGGAAATGTATCAGAGAGAAGACTTGAAAGGCTTATAAATCATCAGTTAAATGATCTACCAGCATTCCTTGCTAAACATGGTGGATTAAACTCAGGATTTATGATTACTCAGTATGCTGCAGCAGCTTTAGTATCAGAAAACAAGATACTTGCTCATCCAGCATCAGTAGACTCAATCCCATCATCAGCTAATCAGGAAGATTTAGTAAGTATGGGAACTATAGCAGCAAGAACAGCTAGAGATATAATCAAAAATTCTACAAGAGTAGTAGCTACAGAAATGATGGCAGCTTGCCAAGCTATAGATTTTAGAGCTGATAAAGGTTTTAAATTAGGAAAAGGAACTGAAAAAGCTTATAAAGTAATAAGAGAAGCAATAGAGTTTATAGAATATGATACTAAAATTGAAATGTATAAAGAATTAGACAAAGCTACAGAATTAATTACTAGTGGTAAAATACTAGAAGCTGTTGAAAGTGTAGTAGAATTAGAACACTAAAATTAATTATAGAAATAAACCTGTAAAATATTACAGGTTTATTTTTTTATGATAAATAATTAAGGGTTTTTGTAATGTTGGTGAAATTATAATTCTCAATTTTGATAATTATTTCTCAAATATGATAAAGCAAACAACACTATGAGAATAAGGGTTACTTTTAATATTATTGAAATAGTTATTAAATAATTCTCAATTTTGATAAAGATATATATAAGCTATTTGTAAAGTGTTGATTTTACAGGGGTGTAGGTTAATCTTCTTTGGCATTGAAATTGCTATTTAAATATTATAAGTGAATTTAATTTTAAGGAGGAATACTTATGTATAATGATGATTTACTAATAAATATTTTAAAGGATGGAGTAGTTCCTGCATTAGGTTGTACAGAACCAATGGCAGTAGCTTATGCTGTTGCAAAGGCTAAAGAACTACTTGAGGAAGATGTAGTAAAGTTAAATATAAGTGTAGATAGAAATATATTTAAAAATGGTAAGGAAGTTGGTATTCCAGGAACAAATAATAAAGGAATTATTATGGCAGCGGCTTTAGCAATTATTGTTGGAAAATCTGAGTACAAGCTTCAAGTTATTAAAGATTTAACTGTTGATGATATACCAAAAGCTTTGGATTTAATTAAAGAGGATATTATCCATCTCAATTTAAAAGAAGGAGTTACTGGACTATATATAGAAATAGAAGCTAAAGGTGAGGAGAATACATCTAAGGTTATAATTAAAAATAGTCATTTAAATATAGTATCCCTTGAGAGAAATGGTGAATGTATTTCACAGCAATATGAAGAAAAGGTTTCCAAAATAAATATAAGGGATAGGATTAGAGAATTTTCTATAGCTGACATTAAAGGATTTGTGGATAATGTGGAATTAGAAAAGATACAATTTATTAATGAAGGCATTATTATGAATAAGAGGATTGCTGAAGAGGGGTTAAAATATAATTTAGGACTAGGATTAGGAAATTTATTATATAAGAATAACGAAAATGCTTGTGAATATGCAAAGGCGATAACAGCAGCAGCTTGTGAAGCTAGAATGTCTGGCTATCCATTACCAGTTATGAGTAGTGCTGGTAGCGGAAATCATGGCTTAGTAGCAATACTTCCTATAGCTGCAGTTGGGGAAAAATTAAATATAGATGATCAAATAATTATTAGAAGCGTAGCTTTAAGTCATTTAGTAACTATTTATATTAAAAGTTATACAGGAGCATTATCACCAGTATGCGGTTGTGGAGTAGCTGCAGGGGTAGGAGCAAGCGCTGGGTTAACATATTTGTTAGGTGGAAATATAGAAGAAATATGCGGAGCGATAAAAAATATGATTGCAGGTATATCTGGAATGATTTGTGATGGGGCTAAATTAGGCTGTGCATATAAATTAATTATTTCAGTATCTTCTGCCTTAGATGCTGCTAAAATGGCAGTGGATAATATTTTTATACCTTCTAATGATGGTATTTTAGATCAGTCTGTAGAAAAATCTATACAAAATTTGGGTAAGGTATCTACTGAGGGAATGAGTTGTACAGATGAAGTTATTTTAAATGTGATGATGGAAAAGTGCAGTTAAAAATGTGGCTTAAGACATATGGGGGAATTATGGATTAAGCTAGTCTATTATTTTTTAATATGTCTAAGGCTGCTAAAAATATATTTAAATGGGGTGAAGTTATAATGAGTAAGGTCAAAGACAGCTTAGTAGTAAAACTACTTCTAGCAGTAGTAGTGGGAATTGTATTAGGGCTGGTAGCTTCAAAAGATGTAGTAAGAGTAATAATGACTATAAAATATGTATTAGGACAAGTAATTTTCTATTGCATACCACTTGTAATTATAGGATTTATTGCACCTTCTATAGTTAAAATGAGATCTAATGCCAGTAAAATGTTGGGGATTGCTGTACTTATAGCATATATTTCATCCGTTGGTGCAGCTACTTTTTCAGCTCTAAGTGGTTATGCTATTATTCCTAAGCTATCTATAGCCAGTAGTACAGAAGGATTAAAAAAATTACCCGAAATAGTATTCAAATTAGATATACCTCCAATGATGTCGGTTATGACAGCATTAGTTACTGCAATTTTAATAGGACTAGCTACAGCTTGGACGAATTCGGATCTAATTGAAAAGTTGTTAGATCAGTTTCAAAACATCATGCTCTCAATTGTAACTAGAGTAATAATTCCTGTTTTACCATATTTTATAGCCACAACTTTTGCAGGACTTGCTTATGAAGGAAGTATTACAAAGCAATTACCGGTATTTTTAATTGTTATATTATTAGTAATAATAGGTCATGCTATTTGGCTTACATTATTGTATGGTATAGGTGGAGCAATTTCTAAGAAAAATCCTTTAGAAGTAGTAAAACATTATGGGCCAGCATATTTAACAGCCGTTGGAACTATGTCTAGTGCAGCTACTTTACCTGTGGCACTTAAATGTGCTCATAAATCTTCTGTATTAAGAGAGGATATGGTGGATTTTGCAATTCCATTATGTTCTACTATACATCTTTGTGGCTCTGTTTTAACAGAAACATTTTTTGTTATGACAGTATCAAAGATAGTGTATGGTGAGTTACCTCCTGCTGCTAAAATGGTACAGTTTATTATATTACTTGGTATCTTTGCGATAGGTGCTCCAGGAGTACCTGGTGGAACAGTAATGGCTTCATTAGGACTAATTACTGGTATATTAGGATTTAATGATTCAGCAGTGGCATTAGTATTGACTATATTTGCATTACAGGATAGTTTTGGAACAGCTTGCAACATTACTGGAGATGGAGCAATAGCACTTATGTTAACAGGTATAGTTGAAAGGCATAAAATATTTAATGATTCAAACGTAACAACTTAAAATGATAAAGAATAAATGATAAAGAATAAATAAGGAAAGAATTTTTCATTATGGGAAAAATTCTTTCCTTATATTAATATATTAATGATAAAAATTTTAAAAGAAATTTTAACAACTATCGTCTGTCAACTAAAAAGGTGCGTAGCGCTTTTTTATTATTTAAAAAGCTTATCTAAGGATTCTTTAAGTGGAACTTCAATATCTTTTTCTATATCCATAGTAAGTAGTTTACCATCTTCTATAACTTTTTTTCCTCCAACTAAAATGTCTTTAACAGTTTCTTCTTTATCAATAACTTTTAAATCACAAAAGCTATTTACAGCTATATTTCCTATAAAACCATTATTAAATTGTAAAGGAGTGGTTCCAATATTATCAATAATATCACTATTTATATCTGGATATCTATTTTTTAAGAAGTTACGTTCCCCTGTAATTGATAAATCATCATTACTAGCTTCTCCATCTGTTCCTAGGTAAAGAGGTATATCTTTTTCTAGTAGTTTTCTTAGATTAGCTTCACCGGTTTTTATTCTATCATTCATTCTTGGGTTTAAAACAACTTTCATATTATATTTTTTAATTATATCTCTTTCATTATCATCAATCCATACACAGTCGGACAAAATGACATGTTCTAAACTTTTAATTTCTTTATGATTAAGTAAAGATTCTAAAAATTCTACAGGTCTTAAACCATAAAGTTTAAGTGACAAATCTACATCTCCGTTGTCTTCGGAAAGATGGAATTGAATATATTTGCCATAATCAAAGGCTAAGTTTATACCTTTTACTATAGCTTCTTTAGTTGATGCGTGAATACTATGTAATGAAGGAGCAACTACTATATCATTAGAACAAATTTCACCAGAAAGCATCATGAAATTTATTTCTGCTTCTTCAGGAGTTTCAAAGTAAGTTTTTTGAGATTCTTTTTTTTCATCATAAGCATCTTCATTTATAATGTCATAATTCATTCTACCAAAGTATAATCTTATTCCTACATTTTTGGCGGCTCTTATAACTTCTCTATCAAGAAGGTTCTTTTTATTTCCGTGGCAATAAAAAGAAACCATAACGGATGTAACACCTAAGGTAAGCATTCTTGAAAATGCTCTTAAGCATCCTAAATATACATGTTCAGGTTCTAATTTTATACTATATTTATATATAGTATTTCTACACCAAGTTCCTAAATTCCAAGACTTATCTATTATATCTGTATAAATTGATTGTTCAGGATGTGAATGACAATTAAAATCTCCTGCGCAAATTGTAAAATTTTCATCATAGTTTATCTTTTCACCGGCAAAGTTTTCTGGAGGAGTTTCGTCAAAAGACACATTTTCTATTAAGCCAGTATCCAAGTTTGTTATGAGATACCCTTTTTTGTAAGTATTATCCGTTCTGAATATACCTGTTATTAAAGCTTTGCTATCCATTTATATCCCATCCTTTATATTATATTTTTTAATATATTTGTTTTATTCGACAATTGTACAGTGAATCCTTTTCATAGAGTGAAAAATAAACAAAAAATATAAAATATTTTGAAAAAACCTGCAAAATTTGCAGTGTGGCAGAAAATGCAGTGTGGATAATTTAGAAGAATTGCATTTTGGAGAATATTCAGTTAATAATTTCATTGGCATGAAGTATGCTATATAAGTATGTAATAAAGAAGAAGGGGAGGATTCATATGAAGACAGAAATTATTAAAGGAGCATTAACTTTGAAAGTTGACATGATCGCAACACTCACATTAGCACTTTTGTTATTATTTTTAGGTAATTATTTAAGGAAAAAAGTAAATTTCTTTGAAAGGTTTTGTATACCTGCTCCAGTAATTGGAGGATTATTATTTTCTATTCTTGCATTAGTTTTAAAACAAAGTAATGTTATAACTATAACTATGGATACAACTTTCCAATCACCATTTATGATAGCATTCTTTACAACCATAGGACTTGGTGCAAGTTTTGGACTTGTAAAAAAAGGTGGAAAACCATTAGTTATATATTGGGTATTGTGTTGTATACTAG
This sequence comes from Clostridium lundense DSM 17049, assembly GCF_000619945.1. Lineage (GTDB taxonomy): Bacteria > Bacillota > Clostridia > Clostridiales > Clostridiaceae > Clostridium_AO > Clostridium_AO lundense. The sequence continues at coordinate 219,045 of NZ_KK211043.1, forward strand.
CAGTAGCTCAGAACGCTATTGGTGTATCACTAGCAAAATTAGTAGGAATACATCCTGTACTTGGGGTTATGATGGGAGCAGTTTCCATGGAAGGTGGACATGGTGCTGCTGCAGCTTTTGGACCAATGGCAGAGGGATTGGGAGTTGCTAGTGCAACTACAGTTGCTGTTGCAGCAGCTACCTTTGGACTTATATCAGGGGGATTAATAGGTGGTCCTATAGCTAAATATTTGATAGATAAATATGATTTAAAACCAACTGAGGCTGAAGAATTAGCTGGCGAATCATATAAAGAAGCAGCAGGAATAAGTGAAAAAGCTAATGTTACTTCATCAATATTTTTACTTCAACTAGCAGTTATAACTGTTTGTATGACTATAGGATCTATGGCAAGTGCATGGATTACTAAAGAAACAGGTGCAGCTCTTCCAGGATATGTAGGAGCAATGTTTACCGCAGTTATATTTAGAAATATAAATGATCAGTTTAAAATTGTAAAATTAGATTTATATACAATTGATTTAATTGGGGATGTTTGTCTTGGAGTATTTTTATCAATGGCTTTAATGACATTAAAACTTTGGGAACTATCAAACCTAGCAGGTCCAATGATAGTCGTATTAATGGGACAAGTAATATTTATGTTACTATATACAATTTTCATAGTATTTAAGGCATTAGGAAAAGACTTTGACGCAGCAGTAATGGCAGCAGGTATGGCTGGACATGGACTTGGAGCTACTCCAAATGCAATAGCAAATATGGGTACTGTTACAGAAAAGTATGGGCCTTCTACAAAGGCATTCTTGATAGTTCCGTTGGTTGGAGCATTCTTAATAGATTTAATTGGTATACCTAATATAGTATGGTTTATAAATTACTTCAAATAAAGTTTAATTAACTATAATGAGCGTCTATAAAAGTAATAAAAAATTTATAGGCGCTTATCAATTACTATAAAAGTTATAAAATAAAGTTTATAATTAGTTCTTCTTTGTAAAAAAATGCAAAATATATCTACACATATATCATACTTTCTACAATAATATTTCTTTTTGAAAAGGGTCTTTTATTTTAAATTAAATAATTTTAATAATTTTCAAAATATCCTGCAAAATATGCCGGTTTGCAAATTCTGCAGGGTAGGAATTGTAGAAAAAAACGAAATTGGCTGAATATTAGGTGATTTTTCGTTGGCATGATATATGCTATTAAATATAGTGACATAAAAAACAAAGGAGGATTAACATGAAAACAGAAGTTTTAAAAGGTGTACTAACCTTAAAAATCGATATGGTATCTACACTTACTTTAGCATTACTACTATTATTCTTAGGTAATTACCTGAGAAAGAAAGTAAATTTTTTTGAAAGGTTTTGTATACCAGCTCCAGTAATAGGAGGATTACTATTTTCAATCTTAGCTTTAATTTTAAAGCAAAGTAATATTATAACTATAAATATGGATACAACTTTCCAATCACCATTCATGATAGCATTTTTTACAACCATAGGGCTTGGTGCTAGTTTTGGATTAGTAAGGAAAGGTGGAAAACCATTACTTATATACTGGCTTTTCTGTTGTATACTTGCAGTAATGCAAAATGTTATAGGAGTATCCATGGCTAAATTGGTAGGATTACATCCTATGCTTGGAGTTATGATGGGAGCTGTATCTATGGAAGGTGGTCATGGAGCAGCAGCAGCATTTGGGCCAACAGCAGAATCTTTAGGTGTAACAGGAGCTACAACTGTTGCGATAGCAGCAGCAACTTTTGGACTTATATCAGGAGGATTAATAGGCGGCCCTATAGCAAAACATTTAATTGATAAATATAATTTAAAACCCACAGAGGAAAGTGAATTAGAAACAGAATCTTATAGGGAAGTAGCAGGAATATCTGATAAAGCTAATGTTACTTCACATGTATTTTTAGTTCATTTAGCAGTTATAAGTGTTTGTATGACTATAGGATCTATGGCAGGTACATGGATCACTAAAGCAACAGGTGCAGCACTTCCAGGATATGTAGGAGCAATGTTTACTGCAGTTATATTTAGAAACTTAAATGATAAGTTTAACTTTGTTAAATTAGATTTTTACACTATTGATTTAATTGGAGATGTATGTCTTGGAATATTCTTATCAATGGCTTTAATGACTTTAAAACTTTGGGAATTAGTAAATCTCGCAGGTCCAATGATTATAGTAGTAGTTAGCCAGGTAGTATTTATATCATTATATACAATATTTATAGTATTCAGATTCTTAGGCAAAGATTTTGATGCAGCAGTAATGGCAGCAGGTATGGCTGGACATGGACTTGGAGCCACTCCAAATGCAATAGCAAATATGAGTGCTGTTACAGAAAAATATGGACCATCAACAAAAGCATTCTTAATAGTTCCGTTAGTTGGAGCGTTTCTAATAGATTTAGTTGGTATACCTAATATAGTATATTTCATGAATCTATTTAAATAAAGTATAATTTTAAACAGGGTAGCGTCTATAAAAATATAAAAAAACAGAATTTTTTAAAAATTGTTATAAAAATTAGACGATTTATTGATGGTAGTTGTAGTATAATAAAATCAGAAAAAACAAAAAATTCTATTTAAAAAGTAAAGTTTATAATTAAAAATTTAAAATTTATATATTTTGTGTAAAATTTAAGGAGGAATAAACCATGGCAAAATTAGTTGAATGTGTACCAAATTTTAGTGAAGGAAGAGATAAGGTACTTATTGAAAAAATAGTTGATGAAGTAAGAAAAGTTAGTGGTGTTAAATTATTGGATTATTCATCAGATGAAGATCATAACAGAACAGTTGTTACTATGATAGGAGCACCAGAACTAGTAAAAGAAGCAGTTATAAATGCAGCAAAGGTTGCAACAGAACTTATAGATATGACTAAACATGAAGGTGGACATCCAAGAATGGGAGCTACAGACGTTGTTCCATTTACACCAGTAGCAGATGTTACAATGGAAGAATGCATCCAGTTAGCTAAAGAAGTTGGAGAAGCAATTGGAAGTTTAGGAATTCCTGTTTACTTATATGAAGATGCAGCAACAAAACCTGAAAGAAAGAATTTAGCAGATGTAAGAAAAGGACAGTATGAAGGATTCTTTGAAAAGATCAAAGGAGAAGAATGGAAACCAGATTTTGGACCACATGCTATGAATGCAAAGAGTGGATGTACAGCTGTAGGTGCTAGAGTTTCATTAGTAGCATTTAATGTTAACTTAGGAACTGACAATGTTGAAATAGCAAGTGCTATAGCTAAAAAGGTAAGATTTATTGGTGGTGGATTAAGATTTGTTAAAGCTATAGGATTAAAGCTTGAAGAAAGAAACATAACTCAAGTATCAATGAATCTTGTTAACTATGAAAAAACAGCAGTATATAGAGCTTTTGAAATGATCAAAATAGAAGCTAAAAGATATGGTGTTCCAGTAATAGGTAGTGAAGTAATAGGAACAGTCCCAATGAAAGCATTACTTGATTGTGCTGAATACTATTTACAAATTGAAAACTTTGACATAAATCAGATTCTTGAAAAAAGATTACTTGAGTAATTTGTAATTTGCTTTGAAAATTCCTTAAAATAAATAATAAACGTCTATATTTTAAAATATAGACGTTTATGAAAAAACTTAGTAGTATTCTTTAGAAAAAAACGTTTAAATATATTATAACACATTAATTGAAAAATGGAAGTATATTCATAAAACTAAAGTAAGTGGGTGAGAACATTGAAAACTAAAAAAATAGTCTATGCAGCATTATTTATAGCAATGGGAGTAATAATTAGCAGATTCTTTTCAATACAATTACCTATTTTAAGAATTGGGTTTAGTTTTGTTCCAACAATGTTAGCAGGACTTTTCTTTGGTCCTATATTTGGAGGAATAATTACTGCTGCTATAGATGTTGTTGGAGCGACAATTTTTCCAGTAGGTTCCTTCTTCATAGGATTTACAATAAGTGCATTTTTATGTGGAGTTATATACGGAATATTTTTTTACAAGAAGGAAGTTACATATAAAAATGTTATAATATCAGTAATATTAAAAATAGTTTTTGTTGATATATGTTTAAATACTTTATGGCTTTCTATGATGACAGGAAAAGCTTTTATGGTATTATTACCTATAAGACTTATAAAAAATATAATTTTTGTTCCAATAGAAACCATTGTATTTATGACAATTGTATATTCTCTTAAAAATACTTCTCTTGTTAGAAAGATAAATAATGTTTTACAATAGAAGAATAGAAATAAATTTTTATATTACATACAATAAAAATATTTAAATGAGGTGGATGATTATGATTAATAAAGTACCAAGTGATATCGAAATAGCACAAAAGGCAACTATGAAACCAATAGCTGAAGTAGCTGAAAAATATGGAATTTTAGATGATGAATTAGAACTTTACGGAAAATATAAAGCTAAAATATCTTTTGACGCAATAAAAAGATTACAAGATAAAAAAGATGGAAAATTAGTATTAGTTACAGCAATAAGCCCAACACCAGCAGGTGAAGGAAAATCAACAACTTCAATAGGATTAGGTCAGGCTTTAAATAAAATAGGAAAGAAAACATATATAGCTTTAAGAGAACCATCTTTAGGACCTGTATTTGGAGTTAAAGGAGGAGCAGCTGGTGGTGGATATGCTCAAGTTGTTCCAATGGAAGATATAAACTTACATTTTACTGGAGATATGCATGCTATAACTGCAGCTAATAATCTTTTATCAGCTGCAATAGATAACCATATTCATCATGGAAATACTTTAAGAATAGATTCAAGACAGATAGTTTGGAAAAGAGTATTAGACATGAATGATAGAGCTTTAAGACATGTTACAGTAGGACTTGGCGGAAAAGCTTGTGGATTTGTAAGAGAAGATGGATTTATGATTACAGTTGCATCTGAAGTTATGGCTATACTTTGTCTTGCAAGTGACTTAATGGATTTAAAAGATAGATTAGGAAGAATAATAGTTGCGTATGATCTTGATGGAAACCCAGTAACAGCTAAAGATTTAAAAGTAAATGGTGCTATGGCAATGTTATTAAAAGAAGCTATAAAACCAAATATAGTTCAAACTCTTGAAAATACACCAGCTCTTATTCATGGTGGACCATTTGCAAATATTGCTCATGGATGTAACTCATTAATAGCAACTAAATTAGCATTAAAATTAGGAGACATTGTTGTAACAGAAGCAGGATTCGGTGCTGACCTTGGTGCTGAAAAATTCTTAGATATAAAATGTAGATATGGTGGCTTAAAACCAGATGCAGTTGTTGTAGTTGCTACAATTAGAGCTTTAAAAATGCATGGTGGAGTTAAGAAAACAGAATTAGGAAATGAAAACTTAGAAGCATTAGATAAGGGATTTGCAAACTTAGCTAAACAAGTTGAAAATATGAGAAAGTTCGGCTTACCAGTATTAGTTGCTGTTAATAGATTTGTAAATGATACAGAAGCTGAAATAGAATTATTAACAAATAAATGTAAAGAATTTGGAGTTGAAGTTTCATTAAATGAATGTTGGGGAAGAGGAGGAGAAGGTGGAATAGAAATGGCTGAAAAGCTTGTTAATATTCTACAAACTGAAGAATCCCACTATAAACCAATTTATGATGTAGAAGCTTCAATACCAGAAAAACTTAATACAATAGTAAAAGAAATCTATGGTGGAGATGGAGTTGAAATAGACTCAGCTGCTATGAAACAGATTAAAAAACTTGAGGAATTAGGATTAGATAAATTGCCAATATGTATGGCTAAAACTCAATTCTCATTTACTGATGATCCAAGTATTATGGGAGCACCTAAAGGATTTAAGATTAATGTTAAGGATGTTAGAGTATCAGCTGGTGCTGGATTTATAGTATGCCAGACAAGTAATATAATGGTTATGCCAGGACTTCCAAAGGTTCCAGCAGCAGAAAAAATGGATATAGATGAAAATGGCGTAATCTCAGGATTATTCTAATAAGTCACCTTTTATAGATGTCTTAAATTGTGCCTTTAGCCAAGAAAGGCACAATTTAAGACAAAATTTAAAAAGTTAATTTTAGGGGGAAAATGATATGTTAAAAGAAATGACAGTTAAAGAATTTATATATGAAACAGCTTCAGATTCACCAGCACCTGGTGGTGGAAGTATTGCAGCTCTTAGTGCAGCTTCAGCAGCAGCATTAATAGAAATGGTAGCTAATCTTACATTAGGAAAGAAAGGCTATGAAGAAGTAAAAGAAGAAATGGAAGAAGTTAAAAAAGTAGCTTCTGAATATAAAGAAAAATTTGTTAATTACATAGATGAAGATTCAGATTCTTTTAACAAAATAATGGCAGCTTTTAAAATGCCAAAAGATACAGATGAACAAAAGGCTGAAAGAACTAAGGCAATACAGCAAGGATTTAAAGGAGCGGCAACAGTTCCTTTAAATGTAGGTAAAGATGCTTTTGAATTACTTCAGTTAGCTGAAAAGGTAATATTAAAGGGTAATCAAAATGCAGTAACAGACGGAGCAGTAGCAGCAATGTCAGCTAGAACAGCAGTACATTCAGCATTTTACAATGTAAAAATTAATTTAGGTTCTATAAAAGATGAAGAATTCGTAAATAGTGCTAAAAAACAAATGGAAGAGTTAGAATCTAAAGTAAACGAAATAGAACAAGGAATACTTTCAAAAGTTAATTTATAAAATATATACCTCCAAGATGCTATTGACAGTTTATTAAATTAGGTTATAATAAAAGTTATTATAATAAAATATGTAAAAGCTTTGAAAAAGAGGAGTAAAGGGTAATAGTACCAAGAGAGGAAAATCCAATGGGTGGAAGATTTTCTGTATGAGTTTCCTTGAAGGTAGCTTTTGAGCTTCTTTGCCGAAATAGTAGTAGGTAAAGACGGTTTTCTTAATCGTTAAGTTTATAAGAGCCTGTAATTTGTTTTGCAGGAAAAAAGGTGGTAACGCGCGCTGTCGTCCTTTTAAGGACTGGCAGCGCTTTTTGTATAAAAAAATAAGCATAAGGAGGATATACATATGAATGAAAATTTAAATATTGCAAAGACTTATGATCCTAAAGAATTTGAAGAAAGATTATACAAGGTTTGGGAGGAAGAAAAGTATTTTACACCTGAAGTGGATAAAAGTAAAAAGCCATTTACTATAGTAATGCCACCTCCAAACATAACAGGTAAATTACATCTAGGCCACGCATTAGACAATAGTTTACAAGACTTCTTAATTAGAGCTAAAAGAATGCAGGGATACAGCACATTATGGCTTCCAGGTCAAGATCATGCAAGTATAGCTACAGAAGTAAAGGTTGAAAATGAGCTATTAAAGCAGGGTCTTGTAAAGAAAGAAATGGGAAGAGAAAAATTCCTTGAAGAAGTATGGAAATGGTCTGATGAATATAGAGAAAGAATAAGAACTCAGCTTAAGAAGATGGGAGTTTCAGCAGACTTTACAAGAGAAAGCTTCACTATGGATGAGAGCTTAAATAAAGCTGTAAGAGCAGTATTTGTAAAGTTATATAATGAAGGATTAATTTATCGTGGAAATAGAATAGTTAATTGGTGCCCTAAATGTATGACAGCATTATCAGATGCAGAAATTGAATATGAAGAACAAGCAGGACATTTTTGGCATATTAAATATCCTGTTATAGGATCAGATGAATACTTAGAAATAGCTACTACAAGACCTGAAACAATGCTTGGAGATACTGCCGTAGCTGTTAATCCAAAAGATGAAAGATATACTCATTTAATAGGTAAGAAGTTAATGCTTCCTCTAGTAAATAGAGAAATCCCTATAGTTGCTGATGATTATGTAGATGTTGAATTTGGAACAGGAGCTGTTAAAATAACTCCAGCGCATGACCCAAATGATTATCAGGTTGGAAAGAGACATGATCTTCCAGAAATTATAGTTATGAATGAAAATGGAACTATAAATGAATTGGGTGGAAAGTATGCTGGATTAGACAGATATGAGGCTAGAAAAGTTATAGTTGAAGACTTAAAGGCACAGGGATTCTTAGTAAATATAAAAGAGCATACTCATAATGTAAGTTGTCATGATAGATGTGGTTCAGTCATCGAACCTATGATATCAAAACAATGGTATGTAAAGATGGAAGAACTTGCAAAACCAGCTATTGATATTGTGAGAAATAAGGAAGTTAAATTTGTTCCTGAAAGATTTGATAAAACATATTTTAACTGGATGGAAAACATTCAGGATTGGTGTATATCAAGACAGTTATGGTGGGGACACAGAATACCAGTATGGTACTGTGAAGATTGTGGTGAAATGATAGTAGCTATGGATGCACCAACAGAATGTACAAAATGTTCAAGTCATAATTTGAAACAAGATAATGATGTACTTGACACATGGTTCAGTTCAGCATTATGGCCATTCTCAACTTTAGGTTGGCCAGATAAAACAGAAGATCTAGAATACTTCTATCCAACAGATGTACTTGTTACAGGATATGATATTATATTCTTCTGGGTTGCTAGAATGATATTCTCAGGATTACACAATATGAATGACATCCCATTCCACACTGTACTTATTCATGGTATAGTTAGAGATTCTAACGGTAAGAAGATGTCTAAGTCTTTAGGAAATGGTGTAGATCCATTAGATGTAATAGATAAATATGGAGCTGATGCATTAAGATTTATGTTAGTTACTGGTAATGCTCCAGGAAATGACATAAGATTCTATGAAGAAAAAGTAGAATCAGCTAGAAATTTTGCAAATAAGATATGGAATGCATCAAGATTTGTTATGATGTATCTTGACAAAGATCTTATGGAAAAATATAAGGATTGCAAAGATTACACAGCAGCTGATAAATGGATTTTATCTAGAGCTAACACTGTAGTAAAAGAAGTAACAGATAATATAGAAAAATATGAATTAGGAATAGCATCACAAAAGGTTTATGACTTTATGTGGAGTGAATTCTGTGATTGGTATATTGAACTTGTAAAACCTGTATTATATGGTGAAGATGAAAAGGCTAAGGGAGTAGTATTTAATGTATTATTTGATGTTCTTACTACAGGACTTAAATTATTACATCCTGTAATGCCATTTATAACTGAAGAAATATATACTCATCTTCAAGAGGAAGAAAAAACTATAACAACTTCTAAGTGGCCAGAATATAAAGAAGAGTTAAGGGATGAAAAAGCAGAAGAAGATATGAACTATATAATAGAAGCAATAAAAGCTCTTAGAAATGTTAGAGTTGAAATGAATGTACCTCCTTCACGAAAAGCTAAGGTTATGATATATGCTATGGAAGGAAAAGATGCTTTTGAGTCAGGAAAGGTTTATTTTGAAAAACTAGCTTCTGCAAGCGAAGTAACTTTCTTAAATTCAAAAGAAGAAGCACCAGAAAATGCTGTATCAGCTCTTACAAAAGGTGCAGAAATGTATATGCCACTACTTGATTTAGTAGATTTAGAAAAAGAATTAGAGAGATTGAACAAAGAAAAAGAAAAGCTAGAAAAGGAAATAGAAAGAGTAGAAAAGAAACTTTCTAATAAAGGATTCGTAGCTAAAGCTCCTGAAGCAGTTGTTAATGAAGAAAAGGCTAAGGGAGAAAAGTATAGAGAAATGCTTAACTCAGTAATGGAGAGAATAAACAACTTAAAATAGTGAAGAGTGAATAGAGAATAGTGAAGAATAAAGGAGGCTTTTCTTCCTTTGCACTACAGAAAAGCTTCAATTTATACTAATATTTAATTGAGAATTTTTCGTAATGCTAATGGAGAAAAATTAACATTTACTCTTCACTATTCATTCTTAACTCTTAACTAACAGAAAGTGTGGGATTTATTATGAATTATAATGAAGCAATGTCCTATATTGAAAATACAGCTAAATTTGGTAGCAATTTAGGTACTGAAAGAACAGAAAAAATATTAGAATTGCTAGGAAATCCTCATAAAAAGTTAAAATGTATACATATTGCAGGAACAAATGGAAAAGGTTCTACTACTGCAATGATATCAAAAATACTTATAGAATCAGATTTTAAAGTTGGAATGTATACGTCTCCTTTTATAGAAGAATTTGAAGAAAGAATACAAATTAATGGAGAAAATATTCCAAAATGTGATTTGGCAAAAACAGTTACTAAAGTATCTAAAGCAGTAGAAAAAGTAATAGAATTAGGATATGAGCATCCAACAGAGTTTGAAATAATAACTTGTGTTATGTTTCTATATTATTATGAGTCAAAAGTAGACTATGCAGTTATAGAAGTAGGTCTTGGTGGAAGAATGGATTCCACTAATGTTATAACTCCTTTAGTAAGTGTAATAACATCTATAAGCTATGATCATATGCAAATACTAGGTGATACTATTGGTAAAATTGCTTTTGAAAAAGGCGGAATAATAAAAGAAAATGTTCCTGTTGTATTATACCCACAAGAAAAAGAAGCGGAAGAAGTAATTAAAAAAATATGTGAAGAGAAAAATAGCTACTTAACATTAGTAAGTAGGGATTCCGTAAAATATATTGATAAAGATCTATCCAATGAATACTATCAAAATTTTACAGTACAAACTGAACAAAACAAATATGAAGTGCAGCTTTCCTTATTAGGAACTCATCAAATATTAAACTGTTCAGTAGTATTGCATACTATTGATGAACTAATAAAACAGGGAATTAATATTAATAAAGAACATATTTATAAGGCATTAAAAGAAGTAAAATGGGCTGGAAGATTAGAAATCATGAAGAAAAATCCATTAGTAGTGTTAGATGGAGCACATAATATAGATGGAATTACTAATCTTAAAAACAGCGTGGAAAGATATTTTAAGTACAATAAGATGGTTTTAATACTGGGAATACTTGCAGATAAGCAGGTTGAAGATATGGTAAGGACTATAACTCCTATGGCAGATAAAGTTATAGCTGTTACTCCTCATAGTTATAGGGCTGAAAATTCCAATATCTTAATGGAAGTAATTAAAAAACACAATGAAAATTGTGAATCAATAGATGATTATGAAGAAGCTTATAGAAAAGCATTAAGTTATTGTAATAAAGATGATTTAGTTTTAATTTCAGGATCTCTTTATATGATTGGAGATATGAGAAAAATTGTGAGAAAACTTCTATAGAGTACAGAGTACAGAGCATAGAGTACAGAGTGGAATTTTTGCCTTGCAAAAATAATAAATCTGTAATCTGTGCTCTTTTATCTTTTATCTGTTAATAGCTTCTTCTAGTGCTTTTGAAAGTTGATCTGGACAAGAAGTCGCTTTATTTCCACAAGTTATTCCTTTTAATCTGTTAATAGCTTCATCTACTGGCATACCTTCTATAAGATTAGCTAGACCTTTTAGATTTCCGTTACATCCACCAGTAAAGTTAACTTTTCCTACTTTATTATTAATTATTTCAAAATCAATTTTTTTTGAACAAACGTCCTTTGGTTCATAACTATGCATTTATATTCCTCCCTTTGTTTTTTAGGAAAGTTCCTAAGTAATCCTTTTACTATATGATTATACTATATTTAATATGCAACTCAAAACTCAATATTAATTAATAAGATTTTATCTCACTTTTTTGACCCCTTACATATTATATCTGTGAGGAGGGGAATATTATGTGCTATTTATATATTTGTAACACATCTTCTGATTGTATATCTAAGGTAAATTTAAATAACTTTAGAGAGGAAAGCAAAATTACCTTAAACTCCGACAATTATAGGAAAGTGGGTCCTCACGGGATATGTAAATATGAAGACAATCTAATAACGGCAAATAGTTATGGCAACAGTATTTCTATTATAGATATGATAGAAAATAAAGAAATAACAAATCATTTTATTGGAATGCATTGTAATGATGTAGTTGTATATGAAAATAATGCATATATAATATGTGGAGAATTAAATAATGTAGTAGTGTTTGATTTGATAAAGGGTAAGCTATTAGAGGAAATACCTTGTGGAAATCTTCCACATAGTATAGTACTCAATAAGGAGAGAAAATTATTACTAATATGCAATATGGAAAATGACAATGTTACTTTAATTAATTGTGAAAATAGAGAAAGCATTAAAAATATTAAAGTAGGTTCTTATCCTACTAAAGCTATATTTAGTACAGATGGGCAATATATAATTGTTTGTGAAAGTAATTTGGGTTCAGATTTTAGGGGAAGTATTAGTATAATTTCTTTAAAAACATTAAGAGTTCTTTATAGAGTAGAAGTAGGTAATTCACCTGTAGATATTTTTTTAGAAAATCAACTTTGTTATGTTTCTAATTTTGGAGATGGTACTATAAGTGTTATTGATATAAATTATTATGAAGAAATAAAGAAATTAAATATAGGTGGCATGCCTAGGGGAATTGTTAAAGTTGGTAATAATATTTATGTAGGAGATAATTATAATAACCTTCTTATTCAGGTAGACAGCGAAAATGGAAGTAAAAAAAATATACCAATAGGTGGGGAGCCTACAGGTATGATATTGATTTAGTTTATTAGTATGTTTAATATTTTACTATAAATTTCTGAAGACTCATTTTTCCATTTAGTACAAAGATCTCGTGCTTGCTTATTAGAATCTACAGTAACTTTTAAATCAATTAATACTATATTATTTTCTACAGCTTTTAGATTTACAATGAATTTGTCTCTATGCTCAATTGTATAATCAGAAGTTATAGTAACCTCTCTTTTTATAATATTAATATTGTTAGTTAAATAATCATTTATAATATCAATTTTGTTATTTGAGAGCCTATTTTTAAATAGAGAGAGGACTTTTTTTCCTCTTTCTGTTATTTCTAATCTATGTCTATCTTTATCTTCGGTATACTTTAAAAAATTAGAGGAAATTAATTCAGATAAATATTGCTGTAGTGTAAAATAATTAATAAAATTATTTTCTAAAATAATTTGTGTAACTTGATTATTTGTTATAGGAATTTTAATTTTATCAAATATATAAAGCAGAAGAAGTTTATTTTCCGCTAAATCCAAAGTATCTTCAAACATCCTTTATCCTCCCTAGAAAATTAATTTAGACTATATTAATTTTAACTATTCATACTTTATTATAACATAAATTTTTTAAAATGAATAAAACGGTGAAATAAAAATACATGTTTATAAATATATGAGTAATAATTGATGTTAAAGGAAGCATATAAAAATTAGAGAGAAGATAAATATGGGGGTATTATTGTTGAATAAAAAAGTTTTTAGAAAATTAACTGGTGCAATATGTTTGCTTCTTATCAGTATTGTAACTTCTTTATTATTTAATAGCAAAAGTGTATTTTTTAACACCGATAGGAGTATTCCTATATACAGTGTAGGAACAGAAGAAAAAAATATAGCAATTACTTTTGATGTTAACTGGGGAAACAGTAATACAAAAAAAATACTAGATATTTTAGATAAGCATAATATAAAGGCAACATTTTTCCTTATAGGAAATTGGATTGATGATTATCCTGAAGAAGCTAAAGAAATATACAAAAGAGGACATGAAATAGGAAATCATTCTAATACTCACCCTGATATGACTAAGTTATCTAAGGAGTCAATTATAAGGGAAATAAGTACAGCAGATGCTAAGATAATGAAGATAACAGGTGAAAATTCAAAACTTTTTAGATTTCCTAGTGGTTCTTATAACTCTAATAGTGTAGATGTATTAAATAACAATGGATACTATTGTATACAATGGGATGCGGATAGCATAGATTGGAAGGCTCATGGATCAGATAAAGAATATGATAGAATAATGAAAAAAACACAACCTGGTTCTATTTTACTATTTCATAATGATGGTAAATATACGCCTGAAACTTTGCCAAGGATAATAGAGGCTTTAAAAGCTAAAGGTTATAAATTTGTTAAAGTCGGAGACTTAATCTACAAGGAAAATTATTATATAAATCATGAGGGAAAACAAATAAAAAAATAGATATATGTACAAGAAAGCTTAAATCTATTGAAGGAGAAGTATATATGTACTATAATGGAAATATAAGTAAAACATAATATAATTTATAAACAAAGGAAAAGGAAGGTGAATACACCATGGCTTATAGTAATTATAAAATTTGTTGTAGATTGTTATTAACATAAAAAAGTATAAAATATAGACTCCTGTTAAAAATATTGTTAAGATCCAAAAAAATAGGAGTTGATTATATGAGAAACATAGTTGTTTTTGATAATAATAGGGAATTTAAAACTTATTTAAAAAACCAATTAGAATTAATTAATATTGAATGTGTTATAAATGAATGTCCTAAGAAATTTTATGGATCCTGTGATTATGTAATAGTAAATAATGGGGAATATTTAGATGGATATAAAGAAAATCTTTCAGGAAAATATTTATTGATAAATATGGATATGTTAGGTGATTCCATAATTAATTTTAATGGTAATGTAGTTACTTATGGATTAGGTAATAGAAATACTGTAACAGTATCTAGTATGGAAAAAGGCAATGGAAGTTTTGTATATTGTCTTCAGAGAGCTTTAGCTGGGAATAACCTTTTAGTTATTCAACCAGAAGAAATTCCTATAAAAACATATTTTAAAGATAACTATGAATTGTATTCTTTTATGGTTACCATTACTATAGCTTTAATTGAGGGGATTAACAGCGATAGTATTAGAAAATATTTTAACCTAAGAATAAATAATTTACCAAAATAAGTATAATTTCGGTTTTATCTGAATAATTATATGATGTATAAATTATTTAAGATACTAAGGGAAAGAGGGGTTACAATGGACAATTTATTACAAAACAATAAGATCTGTTTAGAGGGAAAAGTGTGTTCTGAACTGGAATTCAGCCATGAAATGTATGGAGAGGGTTTTTATACTTTTCATATTGAGGTGCAAAGATTAAGCGAAATTAAGGACACTTTATTTGTTACAGTTTCAGAAAGACTTATTGGAAATATGGATATACAAGTAGGAACAGAACTAGTAATTGAAGGGCAATTAAGATCATACAATAAGTTTATAGATGGAGCTAATAGGTTAATATTAACTGTATTTGCTAGAAATATTGATTATTGTATTGAAAAAAGTAAAAATCCAAATCAAATATTCCTTAATGGTTTTATATGTAAGCAACCAGTTTATAGGACAACTCCTTTTGGAAGAGAGATAGCAGATTTGCTTCTTGCAGTAAATAGAGCATATAATAAATCAGATTATATTCCAACTATAGCATGGGGAAGGAATTCCAGGTTTTGCCAAGAATTAAAAGTAGGAGATAATATAAGAATTTGGGGAAGACTTCAAAGTAGAGAATATCAGAAGAAAGTTTCTGAAAATGAAAGTATTAAGAAAGTTGCATATGAAGTTTCAATTTCTAAGATGGAAAGGGTTTTGAAAGACGAAAATGATGAAGATATCAATGAAAATGTTTTTGAAGAAGTAAGTGGAGAAGAAATAAGGGAAAAAAATATTACTCAAGAAGATAATGTTGAGGAAGAAAAAGAATTAGTAACTACTGAATAATAGGTGGTAATTAATAAATAATAAAAATATGGTTGCTTTCTTAAATGAAAGTAACCATATTTTTATCTGTCATCTATACTCTGAAATTTACTATCTTAAGTCATCTAGTATTTGAGTTTTGTCTTTAGTCTTTTCATCTATATTTTTAATGATTTTAGCAGGAGTACCAGCTACCACAACTCCAGCAGGTACATCTTCTACTACAACAGAACCAGCAGCTACTACGGAGCCTTCTCCAATATGTACTCCCTCTAATATTACAGAATTAGCTCCTATGAGTACATTATCCTCTATAATGCAAGGATCTTTACTAGGTGGCTCTAATACTCCAGCAACTACTGCGCCAGCCCCAAGGTGAACCCTCTTACCAATTTTTCCTCTTGCTCCAACTACTGCGTTCATATCTATCATAGCGGCTTCGCCTATTTCAGCGCCTATATTTATTACAGCACCCATCATAATTACTGCATTTTTACCGATTTTTACTTTATCTCTTATAATAGCACCAGGTTCAATTCTTGCCTCTAAATTAAGAATATCTAGCATTGGTATAGCTGAATTTCTTCTATCATTTTCTAATCTGTATTTTTTAATTTTATCTTTATTAACATTTATAAAGTTTAATATTTCTTCTCCGTCCCCAAATAAAACATAGAAATTATTTTCTCCATAGGCCTCAATCTTGCCAAAATCTAATCCTTGTAAATTTCCGTCTACATAAGCTTTTACTGGTGTAGATTTTTTAGCATCTTTTATGTATCTGGCTAATTCATAAGGATCTGTTAAATTATAGTTCATAGTTAAGCCTCCCTTTAGTTTATATTTATAATATGTCACTTAATATTAAAATTATAATAAATAATAAAAATAAAGAAAAGGGAAATATTAATTTTAAATAATAAAATTATTGAAAATATATACTTATAAATTATATAATACTCATAATATAAAAAAATGTGATGAATTTTTTTAGAGGGGAGGATTATCCATATTATTTTTGGATAGAAATAAGCATGAGAGATAATTATATTTCAAATTATGTACAGAATATAGAGATATCAGGCATAAGAAAATTTTTTAATAAAGTTGTTCATTATCCACAAGCAATATCGTTAACACTAGGCCAACCAGATTTTCATGTACCTGAGAAAATTAAGAAGGTATTGATAAAATCTATTGAAGAAAATAGGACAGGATATACATCAAATATAGGAATTATAGAATTGAGGGAGGAAATAAGCAAGTATTTAGGTAGTTTTGATATAAACTTTAATGTAGATGAAATTTGTTTAACTGTGGGAGGTAGTGAAGCATTATTTAATACTTTCACAGCTCTATTAAATCCTGGAGATAAGGTATTAATTCCTTCACCTGGATATCCTGCTTACGAAAGCTGTTCTAAATTATTAGGAGCTATTCCTATAAGCTATAAGTTAGGAGAAGGTTTTAAATTAAATATAGAAGAAATAAAGAGAAAAATAGATGAAGAAAACCCAAAAATATTAGTATTATCTTTTCCGTCTAATCCAACAGGAGCTACGTTAACCAAGGAAGATAGAAATGAACTTTATAAAATAATAAAGGAAAGAGATATACTAGTTATAAGCGATGAAATATATAGTGCATTATGTTTTGAAGATAACTATTATTCTATATGTCAGTTTGAAGATATAAAGGATAAAATAATACTTGTAAGTGGTTTTTCCAAAATGTTTTCTATGACTGGATTAAGAATTGGATATGTATGTGCTACGGAAAGATATATGAAACATATAATGAAGGTACATCAATATAATACTAGTTGTGCGCCATCCATAGTACAATGGGGAGTGGTAGAAGGTTTAAGAAATTGCATGCCAGATGTAGAATATATGAAAAAAGAGTTTATAAAGAGAAGAGACTATGTATATGCTAGATTAACGGACTTAGGTTTTAAAGTGAATTTACCTAAAGGAGCTTTTTATATATTTCCATCTATTGAAAAGTTTAATATGACAAGTGATGAATTCTCAGAAAAACTATTAAAGGAAGGTAATGTAGCAGTAGTTCCAGGTTCAGCTTTTGGAAAGTATGGAGAAGGATATATTAGAATTTCCTATGCTTATAGTATGGAAGAGTTAAAAGAAGCTTTAGATAGAATTGAAGAATGGATTAAGAACAATTTCTAAGTATAAAAAAGAAAAAGTTAACTTTATATAACATAGGGAACAGATTGTAGAGTATAGATTGCTAAGTAATTTTTACAGTGAATGATAAAGGGTGTGGTATAATGAAAAACATTATACCACACCCTCCATCATTTATTTTAACTCATTAAACAAGTTTTTTATCTATGATCTATAATTATAATCTAAAAAATTTAATTGGTAATTTTTTAAAATTAATCGTTTATAACATTATTCATATTATAAAGACCAGCATTCTTGCCTTTCATAAACTGGCAGGCTTTAAGAGCTCCCATTGCAAAAACTTCTCTAGATAATGCAGTATGTTTTATTTCAATAGTTTCACCAGTGCCTGCAAATATTATTTCATGTTCTCCTACAATGGAGCCTCCTCGAACAGCATGAATTCCAATTTCAGTATCTTTTCTTTTGGAGTTACCAACTCTTCCATAGGTGAATTCAGTTTCTTCAGATATGGAATCTTTTATTGTATTGGCTAGAAGAAGAGCTGTACCACTTGGAGAGTCTACCTTTTGATTATGATGTTTTTCTATTATTTCAATATCAAAATCTCCATACAATTTATTGCTAATATTTTTTAAAATAGAATTTATGATATTAATTCCTATAGACATATTGGCAGATCTAAATATAGGAATTTCCTTTGATTTTTCATTAATTTTATTTATTTGTTCGTCAGAATATCCAGTAGTACAAAGTACTAAAGGTAACTTGTTTTCTATGCAGTATGACAGTAAGTCATCTAACATGTCTGGTCTTGAAAAATCTAGAACAACATCACTGTCTATTGAACATTCCTTTATAGCAGAAAAGATAGGATATGAATTATTAACATTTGTATTTTTATCTATTCCCGCAACTATATTAATATTATTAAAGGAAATTACCTTTTCTGTTATAACTTTACCCATTTTTCCGTTACAACCGCATAAAATTAATTTTAACATCTTGTACCTCCTGTTATTTTAGTTAATTACTTTAATAAACCATAATTTTTTAATTCCTGTTTAAGAACATTTAGATTTTTTTCTTCCATACTACATAATGGTAATCTAAGATTACCTACTTTCATTTCTAAAAGATTCATAGCAGTTTTTATAGGAATAGGATTTGTTTCTATAAATAATGAATTTGATAAAGCTAATGCATCCAATTGAATTTTTAAAGCTTCATTTATTTTACCATTCATATATGACTCACACATTTGATGAACTTCTTTAGGTATAATATTTGCTAATACAGATATAACACCAATGCCACCTAAAGATAAGATTGGAATTATTTGATCATCATTACCAGAATAAATATCAATTTTATCTCTTAAAAGAGCTTTAATTTCTGCTATTTGACTTATATTTCCAGAGGCTTCTTTAATACCAACAACATTATCACATATATCACATATTTTTACTAAAGTTTTAGGTAATAAGTTTAAACCAGTTCTACCTGGAACATTATATATGATAATTGGTGTATTTACTGCATCATTTATAGCCTTAAAATGCTCAACCAATCCTTTTTGTGTTGTTTTATTATAATATGGTGTTATAACTAAAAGTCCATCTACTCCAATGAATTCAGCCCATTCACTAAATTTTACTGCAGAAAGAGTACTGTTACTTCCTGTTCCAGCTATTACAGGTACTCTTTTGTTGATTTTTTCCACTGTGAATTTTATGGTTTCTTTTCTTTCTTCTTCTGACATTGTTGATGCTTCACCAGTAGTACCACATATGATTATAGCATCCGTATTATTTTGTACATGCCATTCTAAAAGTTCTCCTAGTTTATTAAAGTCAACACCTTGTTCATTAAAAGGAGTAATTATAGCTATACCTGAACCCTTAAATATACTCATGAAAAAACCTCTTTTCTAAAATAATTTTTATTAAATATTATCCTTACATATAATTAATCAAGAAGTATATTTCTTAAATGTTAATATTAGGATATTGTTTTTAAAAATGCATTTCGGGTAACTCATAATTTTTAGTAATGTGTATTAAAATTTCCTTACTATATTATATAACCCATATAATTAAAATTACATAGTTTTTTAATAAAAATAAAAAATATAAAATGTATGCATACTTATTCATTTTATTATGCATGTCAAATGAATAATTTTTTTAATAAATTAGAATATAAAAAATCTATTTTCAGAATAGTAGGAAAATTTTCTAAGTGACTGAGAAGCGGCAGTATATAAAGTTAATAATTGACAATGTGAAGAAACTGTGCTAATATAATTTAAACAAATGAAGGAAAATTCATTTTAAGTTGCTTAACTTTAATATTTCAATTTAAAATAAATATGTATTAATACCAACAATTTCAATAAAATGTTTGGAATAATATGCATAATTACATAATAATGAGAAATATAATTTATAATAGTAATATGAATTTAATATATTCTATTATGGGTTATTTTAAAGATAATAAATTTTTATTATTAACAAAGCCTTTATAAATAAAAAGGGGGAATTCAAGTGAAAAGTAAAAAAATGTTAGCAGCACTTTTAACTGCGACTATGTTATTGTCAACAGCGCTACTTGGCTGTGGTGGAAGCGGTGACAAGAAAGCTGCTGAAGGTGGAAAAGGTGACAATTCTATAGTGCTTATAGCTTCTGATGCAAAGACTTTGGATTCATCAATGGCTACAGACCAAATGTCACATAATGCAATGACTGCGGCATTTGAAGGTTTAACAAGATTAAATAAGGATAAACCTGAAAAGGGTATAGCTGAAAGTTGGGAGACTTCAAAAGATGGATTAAAATGGACTTTTAAGTTAAGAGACGCTAAATGGTCAGATGGAAAGCCAGTTACAGCAAAGGATTTTGAATATTCATGGAAAAGAATATTAAATCCTAAAACAAAGGCTCCATACGCTTCTTTTATGTTTGTATTAAAGAATGGTGAAAAATATTATAAAGGACAAGCAAAGCCTGAAGAAGTTGGAGTTAAAGCAAAAGATGATAAAACATTAGAGGTAGAATTAGAAAATCCAACTCCATATTTTTTACAGTTGACAGCATTTCCATTATTAGACCCACTAAGACAGGATATAGTTGAAGCTAGTGGAGACAAGTTTGGAACAGATCCTTCAAAAATGGTATTTAATGGGCCGTTTGTTATTGATAAGTGGGAAAGAGCATCAAAAATAATAGCTAGTAAGAACCCTAATTATTGGGATAAAGATACAGTTAAACTTGACAAAGTTACTTTCCAAGTAGCAGAAGAAATGCCAACAAGATATAACATGTTCATTAACAAACAGGTAGATGCAACAGCTATAGTTGGAGAATATGTTCAGAAAATGAAAGATGAAGCTAAGGCTGGAAAATATAATTACATTGAAGAAATAAATCCATCATCTTTCTATTTGATATTTAAGCAAAATGGTGAAAATGTAAATAAATTATTAACAAATCCTAAGATAAGACTTGCTATTTCTCTTGCTATAGATAGAGAAGCTTATGTTAATAAGGTTTATCAAAGAGGATTTGTATCAAATGGCTTAATTCCAGCAGCAGTGTATGCTGGAGATAAAGTATATAGAGATTTAGTTCCAGAACCATTAAAGGATATAAAGAAAGATCCTAAAGCTTTATTTATAGAAGGATTAAAAGAACTTAAATTAGATCCAGATCCATCAAAATATACTTTAAGATATTTACCACAAGGAAGTGCTACTTCTGACAGAGCTTATGCTGAATTCTTCCAGGCTCAATGGAAAGAAAAAATAGGATTTAATACAAAGCTAGACACAGCTGCTGATTTCTCAGATTATAATAATAAAACAGATAAGGGTGAATTTGAAATAGCTATGTCAGGATGGGGAGCAGATTATAATGACCCAATGGCATTTGTAGAATTATTTACAACAGGAAATGGAAATAATAACGGAAAATTCTCAAATAAGGAATATGATGAAATAGTTAAGAAAATACAAAAAGAAAGTAACATGGATAAGAGAATTGAATTATATAAGAGAGCTGAACAGATATTGGTTCTAGAACAGGCTGGAGTGGCACCAGTATTTTATAAAGACAAACGTTTCTTTACACAAAAATATGTAAATGGACTTCAAGTGCCATCATTTGGAGGATTATATGAATTAAAATGGACTTCAGTGAATGGAAAATAATAAAATAGAAGTTTAAATGTAAAGCTACAGCAGGGGTTCCCTGTTGTAGCCTTTATATAGCTTTAATAAGAAAATTAAAAAGTGGTATTTTATTTACATAATTTTTTATTTTTTTGGGTTATTTAGGAATAAATCATTTATAATAACTAATATACATAAAAAGTGCTTTAAGAAGGATATGTAGTTGCAGGAAGGAGGAAAAGAATGGTAAGATATATATCTAAAAGATTAGGATATATGTTACTTACATTATGGGTTGTAGTAACGGTTACATTTTTTTTAATGAGTAGTATGCCAGGAGATCCTATATCTTCTCAAGCAAAGCAATTGCCAAAAGAGGTACAACAGAGTTTGAGAGCAGAATATGGATTAGACAAGCCTGTTTCAGAAAGATATGTAGTATATTTAAAAAACTTAACAAAAGGAAATATGGGGGACTCTTTTGTAACGCCAGGTATATCTGCCAATAAATATATAAAGGAGAGGTTTCCGAATTCAGCAAGAGTTGGTCTTCAGGCTGTACTTTTTGGGTTAGCAATTGGACTAACACTAGGTATTATTGCTGGATTTAATAGAAATACAGGTATTGATTATTTTGTTATTTTTATTGCTATATTAGGTGTATCTGTCCCAAGCTTTGTGTTGGCAGCTTTGCTTCAACAAGGATTGGGTGGAAAAGGAGGATTGCCTATTGCAGGATGGTATAATAATGGTGATGGATTTATGAATAGTTTAAAATTCACAATTTTACCTACATTAGCTTTAAGCTTTTCAAGTATTGCTACCTATGCAAGGTATATGAAAACTTCTGTTTTAGATGTTATAAGCCAAGATTATATAACCACCGCTCAAGCTAAAGGAGTTTCAAGAATAGCTATTGCTTGGAAGCATATAATAAGAAATGCCATACTTCCAATTATTACTATATTGGGACCGCAAATTGCATCTATTATTACAGGATCTTTTGTAGTTGAGAAAATATTTGCTATTCCTGGTCTTGGAAGTGCAATGATCGATTCAATAACAACAAAGGATTATAACATGATTATGGGATTCACTATATTTTATTCATTTTTATATATAGTAGCTTTATTAATTGTTGATATATTATATACAGTAGTAGATCCTAGAATAAGATTATCAGGTGGTAAAAGGTAGGAGGGTAGCAAATGGCAGAGTTAAGTAAAGAAAAATTTGAAATAATAGGTTGTGGTAGTTGTAATGCCGATGCTATAGTAAGGCCTAATATGACCTATTGGCAAGATGCTTGGAGAAGACTAAGGAAAAATAAAGTAGCTATTTTTTCTCTAATATTATTAGGGATTATTGCTATAATGTGTGCAGTGGGACCCATTATAGGAAAAATGATATCAGGGGTTAGTTATTGGCAACAAAATACGAATATTACCAATCAAAAACCAGGAGGACAATTTATATTTGGTACAGATAATCTAGGAAGGGATTTATTTTCTAGATTGTGGATTGGAGGAAGAGTATCTATTGCTATCGGTATAGTTGGAACTTTAATTGAAGTAACTGTTGGAGCTATGTATGGTGGAATTAGTGGTTACTTTGGTGGATTAGTTGACGATATAATGATGAGAATAGTAGAAATACTAAATAGTATTCCATATATGATAATTGTTATATTATTTGCTGTTGTGTTTGATAACCAAGGTATAGGAAGTTTATTATTAGCTCTGTGTATAACTGGATGGACTGGAATGGCTCGTTTAATTAGAGGACAAGTTATGCAGTTAAAAGAGTCAGAGTACGTACTTGCAGCTCAGGCATTAGGTTCAGATTCAAGCAGAATAATATCAAAGCATTTAATACCAAATACTATTGGAATTATAATTATCTATATGACATTTGATATACCTGGATTTATATTTGCGGAAGCATTTTTAAGTTTTATAGGATTAGGTATTCAACCACCTAAAACAAGTTGGGGTGCTATGTGTTCGTTTGGACAATCGGTTATGCAATTTTACCCACATGAGTTGATATTCCCAGCTTTAGCAATAAGTTTAACAATGTTATCATTTAACTTACTAGGGGATGGATTAAGAGATGCTCTAGATCCAAAACTTCGTCAGTAGCAAGGGGGATACTAATGGGAAAATTATTAGAAGTAAAAGATTTAAAAGTTTCATTTCACACATATGCAGGTGAAGTTCAATCTGTTAGAGGAGTATCCTTCGATTTAGATAAAGGAGAAACCTTAGCAATAGTTGGTGAATCTGGATGTGGAAAGACTATAACTTCAAAATCTATTATGAGATTAATACCTACTCCACCAGGAGAAATAAAAAGTGATTCTCAAATACTTTTTGAGGGTAAAGATATTTTAAAGATGTCAGATAAAGAATTAAGAGATTTAAGAGGGGAAGCTATAAGTATGATATTCCAGGACCCTATGACATCTTTAAATCCTACTATGAAGATTGGAAATCAAATTGCAGAAAGTTTAATAATACATAGGGGAATGAATAAGAAAGAAGCTCTAGAAGAAGCTATTAAAATGTTAAAGTTAGTTAACATTCCAAATGCAGAAAAAAGAGTTGAACAATATCCACATGAATTTTCAGGTGGTATGAGACAAAGAGCAATGATAGCAATAGCACTTGCTTGTAATCCTAAAGTGCTAATAGCTGATGAGCCTACCACAGCATTAGATGTTACTATACAAGCTCAAATTATGGACCTTATAAAAGAATTACAAAATAAATTAGGAACTGCAGTTATACTAATAACTCATGATCTAGGGGTAGTTGCTAGTGTAGCTACAAGAATACAGGTAATGTATGCTGGTAAAATAATTGAAAGAGGAACTACAGATGAAATATTCTGTAATGCAAAGCATCCATATACATGGGCATTACTTCAGTCAGTTCCAAGGCTTGATACAAAGCATAAAAATAAATTATATTCAATACAAGGAACACCACCAGATCTTTTAAAACCACCAGTAGGGTGTCCGTTTGCATCAAGATGCGAATATTGTATGCAAATTTGTAAAGAGGAAATGCCAGAAGTTACAAAAATAAGTGATACTCATAGTGTTCAATGTTGGCTTCAGCATCCGTTAGCACCAAAGGTAGAAGCTCCAATAGTAGCAGGAGGTGCTGAATAATGGAAAATAATAATTTAATTGAAGTAAAACATTTAAAGAAGTATTTTAAAGTTGGAAAAAATGCTGTATTAAAAGCAGTGGATGATGTAAGTTTCATTATAAAAAAAGGTGAAACATTAGGATTAGTTGGAGAATCAGGATGTGGTAAAACAACCTGTGGAAGAACCGTTTTAGGATTATATGAAGCTACAGATGGAGAGGTACTTTTTGAAGGTGTAAATATACATGGGCTTAAAGGAAAAGAAAAAAGAGCTTTTACTAAAAATGCTCAAATTATATTCCAAGACCCATATGCTTCATTAAATCCTAGGATGACTGTAGGAGAAATTATTGCCGAGGGAATAGATATACACGGATTATATACTGGACAAGAAAGAACGGAAAAAATTTACAACTTATTGGAGTTGGTAGGATTAAATAAAGAACATGCTTCTAGATTCCCTCATGAATTTTCAGGGGGACAAAGGCAAAGAATAGGTATAGCTAGAGCCCTTGCTGTTGAGCCTAAGTTCATAGTTTGTGATGAGCCAATTTCTGCTCTTGATGTATCTATACAAGCACAGGTAGTAAACTTACTAATTAAGTTGCAAAATGAATTAGGATTAACTTATTTGTTTATTGCTCATGACCTTTCTATGGTAAAGCATATATCAGATAGGGTTGGAGTTATGTATTTAGGTACTATGGTAGAATTAGCATCTAGCCATGATTTATATGCTAAGCCATTACATCCATATACGCAGGCTCTTTTATCAGCTATTCCAATTCCTGATCCAGAAATAGAAAAGAACAGATCAAGAATAATGCTAGAAGGAGAAGTACCAAGTCCAATAAATCCTAAACCAGGTTGTAGATTTGTTGGAAGATGTAAATATGCAAAACCTATATGTTCAGAAGCATCACCTGAATTGAAAGAAGTGGAAAAGGATCATTTTGTTGCTTGTCACTTATTTGATTAATAAATAGTTTATATATAGAGTGAGGATAATCCTTGCTCTATTTTATTTTTTATAGAAATTATATAATTGTCTTAAAATAATAAAGAAACATTACATATTTATTCTGAAAAAGTAAAATGCACTTTTTTAAAGTTGTGTATAATTCAATCCCTTCCTGTAAAAACTATCTAATATATATTTGTATTTTTTATTAATTTTAAGGGAAGGGATATTTATGAGTAAAACACCTTTAAAGAAGGTTATAAAGGCTAAATTAAAATCAAATAGAGAATTAACAGAAGCAGAAAAATTAAGAGAAAAAATGAAATATGAAATTGCAGAAGAATTAGGACTAAAGGAAAAGGTAGAAAAGTTAGGTTGGAGTTCTTTAACATCTGAGGAGACTGGAAGAATAGGTGGAATAATGACAAAGAGAAAAAAAGAACTTAATATTCCTAAAAATGTTGACTTGATGAATAAAAATATATAATATTTAGTAAGTATAAATTATCATTAAAAGGGGTATGGAAGATGGAGTGTTATAAAGATTTTGCTCATATATATGATGAATTAATAAAAGGAGATATAGATTATGCAAAATGGGCAAGTACTATGTTAGAGTTATGTGACAAGTATAATGTTAAGAGAAGGGATTATTTAGATTTAGCCTGTGGTACTGGAAATATAACAGAACAAGTTGGTAAATCCTTTTTAAATACCTGGGCTGTGGATTTATCCTATGACATGCTTACAGAAGCAGAGGAAAAATTAAGAGCTAAGAGTATAAAAGGTAAATTTGTATGTCAGGATATAAGTAATCTTAATTTAAACAAAGAATTTGATTTAATAACTTGCTGCTTAGATTCTACTAATTACATAATAGAAAAAGAAAAGCTAGAGACATACTTTAAGGGTGTATACCATCACTTAAAGAATAGTGGAATATTTATTTTTGATATTAATTCTTATTATAAGTTAACAGAAATACTAGGAAATAATATATATAATTATGATAGTGAAGACGTCTACTATATATGGGAAAATAATTTTCAAGAGGATATAGTGGACATGTATCTAACTTTCTTTATTAAAGAAGGGGAAGTTTATAAAAGATTTGATGAATTTCATAGGGAAAGAGCTTATACTAATGAAGAAATAGAAGAAGTAATAACTAAATGTGGATTTGAAATTTTAGATAAACTTGATAATTATGAAGATACATTTTTAAAAGAGGATACAGAAAGAATAGCTTATGTGCTAAAAAAATAGAATTTTGGAGGGATTTTTATAATGGATAAATTGGTAAAGGCTATAGCAGTGGATGGGGAAATAAGAATAATAGGTGCCATTACTACTGATTTAGTAAATGAAGGTGTTAAAATACATAATTGTAGTGCTACAGCAGCTGCAGCTTTAGGTAGAATGTTAACAGCAGGAGCACTTATGGGAACTATGTTAAAATCTGATAAAGATACACTTTCCATAAAAATGCAAGGTGGTGGAGAAGCTAAAGGAGTAGTTGTAACAGCTTATCCAGATGGCCATGTTAAGGGGTATATAGGTAATCCTTATGTAGATTTACCAGCCAATGATAAAGGAAAGTTAGATGTTGGTGGAGCTATAGGGAAAAATGGTATGTTAACAGTAATTAAGGATATGGGATTAAAAGAACCTTATGTAGGACAAATACCAATATATTCAGGTGAAATAGGAGATGATTTAGCTTATTATTTTACTGTTTCCGAACAAACCCCTTCTGCTGTAGGATTAGGTGTTTTAGTAAATAATGATTTAAGTATAAGTGCAGCAGGAGGATTTATAATTCAAATGATGCCTGGAGCAAATGAATTAACAGCTGATTTAATAACATATAGACTTCAGGAAATTTCATCAATAACTGATTTTATATCAAAAGGAATGAGTATTGAAGAAATATTAGAATTTATTTTTGAAGGAATGAATTTAAAAATATTAGAAAGTCTTACACCAGAATATAGATGTGATTGTTCTAGAGAGAAGGTTGAAAGAGCTCTTATGAGTATAGGTAAAAAAGATTTAGAGGAATTATATAATGACAATAAAACTGAAGAGTTGAATTGTCAATTTTGTAATAAAAGCTACCACTTCAATCACCAAGAAATAGGACAATTACTTGAGCAGATCAAATAATAAATACGAATAATTTCTTGAAAAATATATTTAATGTACTTGAAAAGTGTATGATTAAGTAATATAATTAACTTAGAATTGAATATTGATATTTTAGGTACTTATTAGTTTAAAAGAGAAAGTGGTAAAATCCACTGCAGCCCCCGCTACTGTAAAAGCAGACAAATCTCTATAATCCACTGGAATTTCCGGGAAGGGGAGATAGGATGAAGCTTAAGCCAGGAGACCTGCCTAAAATTTTTATGGATTCTTCGGAGGGAAGAGAGAAATAGTTGTATGTGTTTTTTCCCCTCACTTTTGTGAGGGGTTATTTACTTTATCCTATGACTACCCGCTCTAATACTCACATCTAAAGTGAAGTAAAGAGTGGCTACGTTCCTGGATAACGAGTTCTAAGCTTATAACTGTCAATCATCAACTAAAAGGTATATGTGATTTTAGAGGAGTGGAAGAGATGGAGTTATTACAAAAAACTTTAGCTAGTATTAAGGCAGCAGATAAAGAAGCCATAAAAAAAGCATGGGAGAGAATGGATAACCTTTCAAAACCCATAGGTAGTTTAGGTAAGTTAGAAGAAATTGCGGTTAGAATGTCAGGAATAACAGGAAAAATAAAAAATAAAATAAATAAGAAAAATACTATAATAATGGCTGCAGATAATGGAGTGTGGGAAGAGGGAGTAAGCGCTTGTCCACAAGAATTAACAGCTATAATTACTAATAACTATACAAGAGGAATAACTGGTATAGGTGTTTTATCTGATTATGCAAAAGCAGATATTTGTGTAATAGATATCGGTGTTAAGGCTGATTTTAATAATCCTAATATAATAAATAAAAAAATAGCCTACGGAACTAAAAATATGGCAAATGGTCCTGCTATGACAAGAGAAGAAACTATTAAGGCTATTGAAGTTGGTATTGAGGCAGTAGATAATCTCGTTAAAGAAGGTTATGATTTATTTGGTACTGGTGAAGCAGGTATGTGTAATACGTCAACTAGTGCAGCTGTAATAAGTGTACTTTCAGGAATGGATTCTGATATTGTGTGTGGTAAAGGTTCTGGTCTTACAGAAGAAGGATTTTCTAATAAAAAAGCGGTAATTAAGAGAGCTATAGAAATTAATAATCCAGATAAGAGTGATGCTATTGATGTGTTAAGTAAAGTAGGTGGATTTGATATAGCAGGATTGTGTGGATGCTTTTTAGGTGCTGCGAAAAACAGAGTTCCTATAGTTATAGATGGAATAATTGCATGTGCCGCGGCGCTTTGTGCATATAGATTAAGCAATGACACAAAAGATTTTATGTTTCCATCTCATCTATCAGCAGAACCAGGAGCTGTATATGTGATGAAAGAACTTGGACTAGATCCAGGACTAAATATGGATATGAGATTAGGAGAAGGGACTGGATGTCCATTAGAATTTTGTATAATTGAAGCATCGCTTCGTGTAATGAATGATATGGCGACTTACTCTGAAGCAAGTATACATAATAGTGAGTTCTTTGTAGATATAAGAGAAAAATAAATATCGTAAAAATAATAGAGATTTGCTTTTGCAAATCTCTATTATTTTTCTCTTGACAAAAAGATGAATAAGGATTAGAATTTTATTGAGAGTGAAAATCATTATCAATAAAGGAGAGATAATTATGAAAAATTTAGTTGTAATTTATTGGAGTGGAACGGGAAATACTGAGGCAATGGCAAATGCTTTAGCTGAAGGAGCTAAAATTGATGGGGTGGAAATTAAACTTCTTACAGTAGGACAAGCAACAATAGAAAATGTTGAAGGTGCTGATGCATTAGCTTTAGGGTGCCCATCTATGGGTGCAGAACAATTAGAGGAAGGAGAAATGGAACCATTTGTTGAAATGATTTCATCAGCAGTTAAAGGTAAAAACTTAGCTTTGTTTGGATCTTATGGTTGGGGAAATGGAGAATGGATGGAACAGTGGCAAGAAAGAATGGAGGATTATGGAGCTAAACTTGTAGATGATGGATTGATTATACATGAAACTCCTGATGAAGAAGGACTTGAAAAATGCAGAGAATTAGGAAAGTCTTTAGCTAAGGCTTAATTACAAACTATTATTTAAAAAGTGAAAAACGAAGAGTAAAGAAAAACTTTTTAGTCAACACTATAGAAAGTATTTATAAGATTTGAAGTTTTTGTAATAATAACGAAAAGTAAAGGTTACTTTTCGTTATTATTACAGAAGTTGCTTTTAAAAAAAGTGTTTTTTAAAAAAAGTGTTTTTTAAAAAAAGTGTTGACAACTTAAAAGGTTTTGTTTATAATAAATATTGTCTTCATGATTAAATCTATGGGCGCATAGCTCAGCTGGGAGAGCATCTGCCTTACAAGCAGAGGGTCACAGGTTCGAGCCCTGTTGTGCCCACCATAGATTGGCTGGATAGCTCAGTCGGTAGAGCAGAGGACTGAAAATCCTCGTGTCCCTGGTTCGATTCCTGGTCCAGCCACCAAAATGCGGGAGTGGCTCAGTGGTAGAGCGTCACCTTGCCAAGGTGAACGTCGCGAGTTCGAATCTCGTCTTCCGCTCCAATATGGCGCTATAGCCAAGTGGTAAGGCAAAGGTCTGCAACACCTCTATCCCCAGTTCAAGTCTGGGTGGCGCCTCCAGTAAAAAGCAACACCAATTGGTGTTGCTTTTTTATTTCAAATTGAAAATGTAGAAGTAATGAGAAGTTTTAAAAAAAGAATAGATAAGGACAATTCTTTTTTTAAACATTACGAAAAATTATCCTTATCTATATTTTAAACTCTATACTTTATTATTTATAATTATCAATTACAAAAATACTTCCTCTATCTATTAATTTACCATCATGTAAGAATATTGGTTTCACATCATGTTTATATAGAAAGTTCATAACTTCTTTTCCGTAAGCGTAATATTTTAGGTTGCCATAGAAGGCAATTATATTTTCATCTATCATTCCGCAGCACCCACCAATAAATCCATAATTTAGACCAGGCAAAATTATATCACCTGGTGGAAGAAGTAGAACATCGATATTTTCTTCTTTCATAATTGAAGCTATTGCATTATCACTAGTAATAATACCAGTATCTTTTATAATAGCTGTAGAACATTTGGTGTATCCTTGTTTAACATTTATAATTTTTTTATAATTAATCTTTTTAAGCAGAGTCTTATCTGTATATTTTATATTGTGCATAAAACAGTTTTTAAAATTAACTGCATTTAGAATTATATCATAAGGATATTTATCTATTAATTTATTGGAGGATAGTAATACATTATAATTTAAGGATTTTAATATATTTATAAAGTCTAAATTCATATCTTGATGAACGATAACATTTTCATTATCAATTATATGCATCAACATGTCAGGATGACCGCAAACAGCTTCATAAAGATGATTGCTAGGAGGACATTTTAATATTTTATATCCTAACTTTACTAAGCTTAGTTCTTCTTCTTCACTAATTCTGTAGTCCACAATAATATGTTTCATAGTGATTATTACCACAACCTTTCAGTGATTTTAAAATAGAAATAACAGAGTATAGAGAGTATAGAATGTAGGATTAAGAAGATGCATCTTCTATTATATTTTAGGAAAGTTTCAAATAAGGTTTTAAAATTATAAATATAAATAAATGGATATGGGTGGATTTTATAATTAGTTATTATTTTTTATATAATGATTATACTAAAATTGAAAGCCTAAGGCAATTTGTGGTTTGACAAGTTTTTAGTTCTTAAATTGTCGATATTTGAATAAATAATTATGAATATACCATGAAATTAAACGCATACTATTGTAGAAAGGAGTGAGGCTGATGGATTCATTTAAGCTTATATATGAAGAAGATTTGGAAGAAATAATAAAGGGAATACAAGATGTAAAAAACTTTTTTAAAAATAAAAAAATAGACGCAGGAATTTCAGAGAGCATAAATAATGGGACTCACTTCATTAAAATATCTTTCCCTGAAGAAGAGAAGTTAACCAAGAAAAATGAAAATATGTTTAATATATATATAGCTAATATATTGTATAAGGTATTGGTAGAAGAGTTCTTGAATAAATATGTATTAGAATTCCTTTCAGATACTTATTTTTTTCTAAGTGAAGAGGAAATTGAGGAAGTTAAAAATAAAAGTGTAGAAGTATTAAATAACGATAACTGTGTTATTGATGATTCTAATATATATTATATGAATAGAAAAAATGAAATAATAGATAAAATAGTTGGTTGTGTTGAAGAAAATAATGAAATAAATATTAAAGGCTTCTTAACTTTTAGAATGAAAGAATTAAAGAATGAATTACAGAATATGATAGAAAAAGTAGTTGAGGAATATTTAGTAGAGAAGGAATATAATGAATTTATAAAGCTTCTTAAATATTTTGTTGATATACAAGACAGCAAGATAGAAGAAGTTAATATTATTATTGATAAAGAGGGGAATTACATAATACAAGATAAAGACGGCGAAGATATAACAGAAAAATTATTTAGTGAATTTTTAGGAAGTAAGTTTACAGGGGCTGTGAATATGGAGGATATGCTAATCAGTGCATTAATAACCTATTGCCCAGATAAAATAATCATACATTGCTCCGAAAATTGCGTTAATAAAGAATTTATAAATACGGTGAAAAATGTTTTCATGCAGAGAGTAGTATTTTGTGATAGCTGTAAAATATGCAAAAAAATTAATAAGAAAACAAATAATTAATGGTTTTAATATTGACATTATAAAATCTAAAGAATATAATTATAAAAAAAGATGATAAAAAGCCGTGAAAAGGAAGAGTAAATAAGGAAACTATTAAAAGAGATGAAAATCCATAGGTTGAAAGATTTTCTTAATAGGATTTATTGAAAACCACCTTTGAGCTGTATGCTGAACTATTAGTAAGCATGTCCGTTGCCTGCGTTAAAGGTCTAAAGATGATAATAGGATTATTTTTTAGAACTATTGTTAATTTGGGTGGAACCACGGTATTAAAATCGTCCCAGTTTGGGAGGGTTTTTATTTTTTTGTTTTATTATTAATTGATTATTAATTGAAAATACATTTCATAGATAGGGAGGAAAAATAATGATTAAAGTAACACTAAAAGATGGAAAAGTAATGGAGTTTGAAAAAGGAACAAAGATTAGCGAAGTAGCTATGAAAATTAGTCCTGGACTTTACAAAAAAGCTATAGGAGCTAAATTAAATGGTGAAAATTCAGAGTTAATGGCAGAAATTAACGAGGATTGTTCTTTGGATATATTAACTTTTGAGGACAAAGATGGAAAGTGGACACTTAGACATACAGGTTCACATATATTAGCTCAAGCTGTAAAAAGATTATATCCAAATGTAAAACTAGCTATTGGACCTGCAATAGATACAGGATTTTATTATGATTTTGATGCAGACTTTACTATATCACCAGAAATGTTAAGTGATATAGAAAAGGAAATGGCTAAAATAGTTAAGGAAGATATTCAATTAGAAAGATTTGAACTTCCAAGAGAAGAAGCTATTAAGTTAATGGAAGAAAAAAATGAGCCTTACAAAGTAGAGCTTATACAAGACCTTCCAGAAGATGCTGTAATATCATTCTATAAACAGGGTGATTTTGTGGATCTTTGTGCAGGCCCTCATGTACCATCCACAGGAAAAGTTAAAGCTATTAAATTATTATCAGTAGCTGGAGCATACTGGAGAGGCAACGAAAAAAATAAAATGCTTCAAAGAATATATGGTACAGCATTTACTAAGAAGAGTGAACTAGATGAATATTTAAATATGTTAGAAGAAGCTAAAAAGAGAGACCATAGAAAGTTAGGAAAAGAACTTGATTTATTTAGTATCCATGAAGAAGGACCAGGATTCCCATTCTTCCATCCTAAGGGAATGATAGTTAGAAATATACTTGAAGGATTCTGGAGAGAAAGACATACAGAAGCAGGTTATGATGAAATAAGAACTCCTATAATATTAAATGAAGCATTATGGCATCAATCAGGACATTGGGATCATTACAAAGAAAATATGTATTTCACAAAGATAGATGAAGAAGATTATGCAATAAAACCTATGAACTGTCCAGGTTCAATATTAGTATATAAGAGTTCATTACATTCATATAGAGACTTCCCATTAAGATTAGGAGAATTAGGACTTGTTCATAGACATGAGCTTTCAGGAGCATTACATGGTCTTATGAGAGTTAGATGCTTTACTCAAGATGATGCTCATATATTTATGACAAAAGAACAGATAAAAGATGAAATATTAAATGTTATTAAATTAATAGATAATTTCTATAAAACATTTGGATTTGAATATTTCGTTGAACTTTCAACAAGACCAGAAGATTCTATGGGAAGTGACGAAGATTGGGAAGCAGCAACTAATGGATTGATAGAAGCTTTAAATGCAGCTGGTCTTCCTTATATAGTAAATGAAGGAGATGGAGCTTTCTATGGTCCTAAGATAGATTTCCACTTAAAGGATTGCATAGGAAGAACATGGCAGTGTGGTACTATACAGCTTGACTTCCAGATGCCAGAAAGATTTGATCTGGCATATGTAGGACCAGATGGAGAAAAGCATAGACCAGTTATGGTGCATAGAGTTGTATTTGGAAGTATTGAAAGATTCATTGGAATCCTTATAGAGCATTTTGCTGGAGCATTCCCAACTTGGTTAGCACCAGTTCAGGTAAGAGTTATGAATATAACAGATGCACAAAAAGATTATGTAAAAGAAGTAGCTAATAAGCTAAAGGCAAATGGAATAAGAGTTGAAATAGATGAGAGAAATGAAAAGATTGGTTATAAGATAAGAGAAGCTCAACTTCAAAAGATTCCGTATATGATCATTGTTGGAGATAAGGAAATGAATGAAAACAAAATAGCTCTTAGAACTAGAAAAGGTGGAGACTTAGGTGCTATGAGTTTAGATGAGTTTATTTCAAAAGTAACTGAAGAAGTAAAAGATAGAGTTCGTGAATAAAAAAATGTTGACAATGTAATATTAATATAGTAGAATGTAACATGTTAAGAAGAAACCAGCCGTTTCTCACCTTACAGCATAGCTAGTAAGGTTAGATATTAAGTACACATGTATGTTGTATATTAAGGACGGCTCTGCCGTCCTTTTTTATTTGTAATATATATTTGAAAACCACCTGGGAGGTGAATATTATTAGTAAAGATTTCCTCGTAAATGAAGAGATTAGGGAAAAAGAAATAAGGGTTATAACAAGTGATGGTGAACAATTAGGTGTTATATCATCAGCTGAAGCCCTAAGGATTGCAGAAGAAAAAGAGTTAGATTTAGTTATGATAGCTCCTACTGCAAAACCACCTGTTTGTAAGATAATGAATTTTGGTAAATTCGTATACGAACAGTCAAAGAAAGAAAAAGAAGCTAAGAAAAAACAAAAAGTCACTAACTTAAAAGAAGTAAGATTAAGTCCTACAATAGAAGAACATGATATTGAGATAAAGGCTAATAATGCAAAAAAATTCTTATTGGCTGAAGATAAAGTAAAAGTTACAGTAAGATTTAGAGGAAGAGAAGCTGATTATTCCTTTATAGGAGAAAAGATACTTAACTTATTTCTAACAAAAGTTGGAGATATATGTGTTATAGAAAAACCTGCAAAATTAGAAGGTAAAAATATGACAATGGTTCTAGCTCCAAAGAGAGCATGATCGTTGAGAGGAGGAATATACTATGCCAAAAATGAAAACACATAGAGGTGCAGCTAAAAGATTCAAGGTTACTGGAACTGGTAAATTAAAGAGAGCTAAGGCTTTCAAAAGCCACATATTAACAAAGAAAAGTTCCAAGACTAAGAGAAATCTTAGAAAGACTGGATATGTAGCTGAATGTCAAGAAAAAGCAATGAAGAAATTATTACCATACCTATAATTTAGGGCTTAAAAGGAGGTTTATTTAAATGGCAAGAGTTAAAAGAGCGATGAATGCTCGTAAATATCATAAAAAAATATTAAAGCTTGCAAAAGGTTATTATGGTGGAAAAAGCAAGTTATTTAAGACAGCAAATGAATCAGTTGTAAGAGCATTAAGAAATGCATATGTTGGAAGAAAGTTAAAGAAAAGAGATTTTAGAAAGTTATGGATAGCTAGAATTAACGCAGCTACAAGAAGTAACGGACTTTCTTACTCAAAGTTCATGAATGGAATCAAACTTGCAGGAATAGATATAAATAGAAAAATGCTTTCAGAAATAGCTATAAATGATCCAAAAGGTTTTTCTGATTTAGTTCAAATAGCTAAAGCACAAATTAATGCTTAAAATAATGCTTAGAAAAATGCAGCAGTAAAGCTGCATTTTTTAACTTATATGCCCTTTTTATACATATTAATGCTCCATTTTGGAGTTTGACAAGGTATTTTTACATGATATAATTATTGTTAATGTTTATCAATTATACTAATATACGGGGTGTATGTGATGAAAATAAATGTAATAAAAGGTTTTAAACTTACTCCTGTACAAATTTTAGCTATAGGTTTTGCAGTGGTTATATTAACAGGAGCTATTCTTTTAAATCTTCCTATAGCAACGCAAAAAGGAATTAGAACTCCTTTTATAGATTGTTTTTTTGTTTCTACGTCAGCTACCTGTGTAACAGGGCTAGTTACTGTAGATACAGGAACTCATTGGAGTTATTTTGGAAAGACTGTAATAATGTGCTTAATAGAGATAGGTGGATTAGGTTTCATGTCCTTTGCCACATTGATAGCTCTTGTACTAGGTAAAAGAATTACATTAAAGGATAGACTTGTAATGCAAGAAGCATTAAATTCTTTTTCTTTACAGGGACTTGTAAAAATGGCTAGGTATGTGTTGTTGTTTACTTTCACAGTACAAATTGCAGGGGCAGCTTTAATGTCAACACAGTTTATTCCAGAGTTTGGATTGGCAAAAGGATTATATTATAGCATATTTCATTCTGTATCTGCATTTTGTAATGCAGGTTTTGACCTTTTTGGAAATTTCCAAAGCGTAACAGGCTATGCGGATAATGCAGTAATAATACTAACAATTTCTTTTCTAATTATAATAGGTGGCCTTGGTTTTTATGTATGGCAGGAAATATACAATTTTAAAGGACTAAAGAAATTATCCTTACATTCAAAATTAGCTTTATCTGTTACAGCTTTTTTAATAATTGTTGGAACAATTTTGATGTTTATATTTGAATTTAATAATCCTGGTACCATAAAAAACATGAGCTTTAAAGGAAAGTTTTTATCAGCCTTCTTTGCTTCAGTAAGTCCAAGAACTGCAGGATTTAATTCTATCTCTACTTCAGATATGACTACTGCTGGAAGATTTTTAACTACTATATTAATGTTTATAGGAGGATCTTCAGGATCTACTGCCGGAGGTATAAAGGTTACTACAGCAGGCTTATTATTTATGACAGTATTATCTATTATAAAGGGAAGAGAAGATACTGAAATATTTAAAAAGAGAATTTCTAAGGATACAATATATAAGTCTTTAGCTATAACTGTTATAGGTTTATGTTTAGTGATTTTTGTAACTATGGTACTTTCCATAACAGAGCATGGTGCTTCATTAGAGTATCTTTTATATGAAGC
Organism: Clostridium lundense DSM 17049; assembly: GCF_000619945.1. Lineage (GTDB taxonomy): Bacteria > Bacillota > Clostridia > Clostridiales > Clostridiaceae > Clostridium_AO > Clostridium_AO lundense. The sequence goes on from NZ_KK211043.1 coordinate 256,870, forward strand.
TACTTCAGCATTTGGTACTGTTGGATTAACTTTAGGATTAACTACTAAGTTATCATTTATAGGAAAAATAATTATTGCTTTTACTATGTATGCAGGAAGAGTGGGGCCTTTAACATTGGCATTGGCCTTATCAAAAAAGAAAACTTCAAATACTATAAAATATCCAGAAGATAAAGTATTAGTTGGTTAAGGAGTGTTTATTATGGCTAAAAAACAATTTGCTGTTATAGGTTTAGGTAGATTTGGAACTTCAGTTGCTAAAACTTTATATGCTTTAGGTAATGATGTTTTAGCAGTAGACTCTGATGAAGATATGGTTCAAAATATTTCTGATAGCGTAACTCATTCAGTACAGGCAGATGGAACAGATGAAAATAGTCTTAGATCTTTAGGAATACGTAATTTTGATGTAGCGGTAGTAACTATAGGATCAGATTTACAAGCCAGTGTAATGGCAACACTTTTACTTAAGGAATTAGGAGTAAAGTATATAATTGCTAAAGCTAATAATGAATTACATGCAAAAGTATTATACAAAATAGGAGCAGATAGAGTTGTACTTCCAGAAAGAGATATGGGAGTAAGAGTTGCTCATAATTTAGTATCATCAAATATACTTGATTATATTGAATTATCACCAGATTATAGTATTGCAGAAATTGTAAGCCCTAAAGAGTGGCATGGAAAGAATTTAAAACAGTTAAGTGTTAGAGCGAACTATGGAATAAATGTAGTAGCAATTAAAAAGGATAATGATATAAATGTTTCTCCTAACGCTGAGGATATAATTGAGCCAGGGGATATTGTAGTTGCTATAGGCGGAGCGGAAGAATTAAGCAGACTAGAAAACTTAATATCCAAATAAAGGTGGAATAGGCTTGGATACTATTATAAGTAAAGAGAATTCTATAATAAAGGAAATTAAAAAACTTAAAGAAAGAAAGCATAGAAGAGAAGAAAATAAATTTTTGGTTGAAGGTTTTAGATTTGTAAGTGAAGCCTTAGAGTCAGATTTTAGTGTATCACAAATATTTTTATGCGATAATTCTTTAGATAAATATAAAAGTTTTAATATTAATGAGAAGATAAAAGACAATACAAATGTATATTTATTAAATGAAAAAGTATTTAAAGTTATAAGTAGCACAGATACTCCTCAAGGTATTATAGCTGTAGTTAGTAATAAGGATTTAAATATAAGCTATGAAAATGGATTCTATGTTTTAGCGGATAGAATACAAGATCCAGGTAATATGGGTACTATTATAAGAACTGCTCATGCAGCAGGAGCTTTAGGTATAATAGTTACTAAGGGAACTGTAGATGTATATAATGAAAAAACATTAAGAGCAACTATGGGATCAATATTCCATGTTCCTATACTAGAAGATAATAATTTTGAAGTTATAAATGATTTAATCTACAAAGACTTTAAATTATTAGCTAGTTCATTGCAATCAGATAAAAACTTTTTTGACTTACCTTTAAAAGATAGTAAGGTTGTTATATGTATAGGTAATGAAGGAAATGGAATAAGTGATGAAATATATAATATGGCTCATGAAAGCTTTAAAATACCTATGCCTGGTGGAGCGGAATCATTAAATGCAGGAGTAGCAGCATCTATTATAATGTTTGAAGTGGTAAGACAAAATTTAAAATAGCATTGACAATTCTGCTATTAATATGTAGAATTTAAAATTAAAGATGTTATAATTAAATATTTAAAAAACTATGATGAAGAGAGTAAATATAAAAGTTATTTTAGGGAGAAAAGGTCATAGACTGAAAGCCTTTTTATTAATTTTATATTGAAGTTCACTTCTGAGTTCTAATTATGAAATAATAGTAGTGATTAGCGGTGAATAACCGATATATTATAGAGATGAACACAATACATATGTGTTAATCAGGGTGGTACCGCGGATAAAAGTTCGTCCCTATGTGGATGGACTTTTTTTATTATTTAAAAAAATATATTGAAAGGAGCTCTAGTTATGAAAGAAAATTTAGAGAAGATTAAGGAAAGTGCCATAAATGAATTGAAATCAGTTATGGATAAAAGCCAATTAGAAAATATTAGAGTTAAATACTTAGGAAAAAAAGGAGAGTTAACTCAAATATTAAGAGGAATGGGAGGATTAAGTTCCGAAGAAAGACCTATCATTGGAAAGTTAGCTAATGAAGTAAGAAGTGGAATTGAACAATTAATAGAAGATGCTTCCAAGAAAATGAAATCAAAAGAAAAAGAAACAAGACTTCAAAGTGAAACTATTGATATATCAATGCCAGGAAGAAAGCAGACTTTAGGAAAAAGACATCCATTAGATTTAACGTTAGAAAGCATGAAAGAAATATTCATATCCATGGGATTTACAATTGAAGAAGGACCAGAAGTAGAATTAGATTATTATAACTTCGAAGCATTAAACATACCTAAGAATCATCCAGCAAGAGGTGAACAGGATACATTTTACATAAATGATAACATAGTTTTAAGAACTCAAACTTCACCAATACAAGTAAGAACTATGGAAAAGCAGAAGCCACCAATAAAGATGATATCCCCAGGAAAGGTATATCGTTCTGATGCAGTAGACGCTACTCATTCACCTATATTTTATCAAATGGAAGGTTTAGTAGTAGATAAAGGAATAACTTTTGCAGATTTAAAGGGAACTTTAGAATTATTTGCAAAGAAAATGTTTGGAGATAAGGTAAAGACTAAATTTAGACCACATCATTTCCCATTTACTGAACCATCAGCTGAAATGGATGCTACTTGCTTTGTATGTAATGGAGAAGGATGTAAAGTATGTAAGGGAAGTGGATGGATAGAATTATTAGGTTGTGGAATGGTTCATCCTCAAGTGTTAAGAAATTGCGGAATTGACCCTGAAGTTTATAGTGGTTTCGCTTTTGGCTTTGGTGTAGATAGAATGGTTATGCTTAAATATGGTATAGATGATATAAGATTACTTTATGAAAGTGATATGAGATTCTTAAATCAATTTTAGAAATTTGCGAATGGAGGAATAAATAATGAAAGTTCCAGTTAAATGGTTAAAAGATTATGTTAATATAGATATTTCAGCTCAGGAGTTAGGAGATAGATTAACATTATCAGGCTCAAAGGTTGAAGAAGTAATTTCTTCAGGAGATGATATACAAAATGTAGTAACAGCAAAAATTGAAGAGATAAAGCCTCATCCAGATGCGGAAAAATTAGTTGTATGTCAAGTTAATGTAGGAAAAGAAGAACTTATTCAAATAGTAACCGGTGCAAATAACATGAAAGAAGGAGACATAGTACCAGCAGCTCTTCATGGATCAACATTACCTGGAGGAGTAAAAATAAAAAAAGGAAAATTAAGAGGTATAGTTTCCAATGGTATGATGTGTTCAGAAGAAGAGTTAGGCATTGCTGGAGAAAAAGAAATACATGGATTAATGATACTTCCAAAGGATACTCCTATCGGTAAAGATATAAAGGAAGTATTGGGATTAGATAACTCTGTAATTGATTTTGAAATAACATCAAATAGACCAGATTGCTTAAGTGTAGTTGGAATAGCTAGGGAAACTGCAGCAACATTAGGAATAGATTACACTATGCCTAATTTAGATTACAAATGTTCTTGTGAATCTAAAATAACTGATAGCTTAAAAGTAGAAGTAAGAGATGATCTTTGTAGAAGATATGCTGCAAGAGGAGTTAAAAATGTAAAAATAGCTCCTTCACCAGCGTGGATGCAAGAAAGATTAATGGAGGCAGGGGTAAGACCTATAAATAATGTAGTTGATATAACTAATTTTGTAATGCTTGAATTAGGTCAACCAATGCATGCTTTTGATGCTAGAGAAATAACATCTAATACTATAGTTGTAGAAAGAGCAAAAGATGGAGAGAAGTTTACTACATTAGATGAAATAGAAAGAGATTTAACAAACGATATGCTATGCATAAAAGATGGTGAAAGAACTGTAGCATTAGCAGGAATAATGGGTGGATTAAATTCAGAAGTAAAAGAGGATACTACTAGCATAATATTTGAATGTGCTAATTTTGATGGAACTAATGTAAGAGTATCTTCTAAAAAGTTAGGTTTAAGAACAGAAGCATCTTCAAGATTTGAAAAAGATTTAGATCCAAATTTAGTTCAGATGGCTATTGATAGAGCTTGTAATTTAATAAATGAATTAGAAGCAGGAGATGTAATGGAAGAAACTATTGACGTTTACACTAAAAAGCTTGAAGAACATACTTTAGAAGTAGATTCAAATTGGATAAATAAATTTTTAGGTACAAATATTTCTAAAGAAGATATGAAACAATATCTTAATAGATTAGAATTAAGAACAGAGATAAAAGAAGATACTTTAGTTATTACAGTTCCTACATTTAGATGTGATGTAAACATAAAAGAAGATGTAGCAGAAGAAATAGCAAGGATCTATGGATATAATAATGTTCCTGTTACTATATCAAATAATGCTAGCGAAAGAGGCGGAAAAAATAGAAAGCAGCACTTAGATGATAGAGTTATAGAAGCTTTAATAGGAAGTGGATTAAATCAATCAATAAGTTATTCATTCTTTAGTCCAAAGGTTTTTGATACAATATTAATACCAGAAAATAGTCCTTTAAGAAAAGTAGTAAAGATAAAGAATCCTCTTGGAGAGGACTATAGTATAATGAGAACTACTACTTTATCTTCAATGATGGAAGCATTAGCTAGAAATTATTCAAGAAATAATGAAGAAGCTAGATTATTCGAAATGGGAAAAGTATATTTACCAGGAGATGATGAATTAAAGCTTCCAGAAGAAAGAAATGTTATAACTATAGGTTTATATGGTAATGTAGACTATTTAGATTTAAAAGGAATAGTTGAAAATGTAGTAGATCACTTAGGAATATTTGGAACTAGCTTTACTCGTGAAAGTGAAAATCCAACTTTCCATCCAGGAAAGACTGCTAATTTATATATAAAGAGAGATTTAGTAGGAACTTTAGGAGAAATTCATCCTGATGTAGCTGAAAATTATGGAATAGATGAAAGATGCTATATTGCAGAATTAAATTTAGACCTATTATATAATCATTCTAATTTAAATAAGATGTATAAACCTCTACCAAAGTTCCCTGCAGTATCTAGAGACATTGCTATGTTAGTAGACGATAGTATATTAGTTCAGGAAATAGAAGATATAATAATAAAACAAGGCGGAAAAATGGTAGAGAAAGTTAAACTATTTGATGTTTATAAAGGAAAGCAAATACCAGAAGGTAAAAAGAGTATTGCATACTCCATACTATATAGACTAGAAAATAAAACATTGACAGATGAAGAAGTTAATAAAGTTCATGATAAAATAGTTAGAACTATAGAAAATAAGTTAGGTGCACAGCTTAGATAAATTAATATTTTAACTATTAGTGATTTGTGTTAAAATATAGTTAAATATGAATTTATCTGAGAGGGTGTTTACATGAACATAGTAACTGTTAGGATAAATGGAGTAGAGTATAACCTAAAGGGTAATGAAAAAGAAGAATATTTACATAAAGTTGCTAGTTATGTAGATAAGAAGTTGAAAAATATAACAGACAATAATAGCAAACTTAGTACCTCCTCAGCTGCCATTTTAACTGCTATAAATGCCGTTGATGATATGTTAAAAAAAGACGAAGAGATTCAACAGCTTTTAGATAAAATTAATAAAATGGAAGAAAAAGAAAGCAATTTAATTAAAAAAATGAAGGAGTTAAATAGTAAAGCTATTCAATTGGAAAGTTATAATGAAGAGCTTAAGAAAAAGACCCAAGGTAGTCAACATGAAGAAACATTAAAAGCTAAAGAAGCAGAACTGAATTCTATAACTAAAGAACGAGATATTTTACAGGAAGCTTGCAAAAAATATTTGCAGGAAAATAATGTTCTAAAATCTGAATGTAAAGAATACAAGTTCCAAGTTCAGTCTGCAAAATACAAGGTAATGGATTTACAACATAGGTTAATTGAGACGCAAGTTCAATTAGCTAAGGAAAAGAAACAGAACAGTCCTATGTTAAACATGGAAAAAAAACTATAAACAAAAGGTGTGTATTTTAAATACACACCTTTTGTTTATTCGATGACTACCCGCTCTAATACTCACATCTTCTTCAAAGTGGGAGTAAAGAGCGGCTACGTCCCTGGATAACGATTTCTAAGCTTCAGTGTTCTGAAGCTAAGAACTCTGTTTATATAAATATTGTGATATTCACCTAAATACATGCATAATAATAGTCTAAAGATATAGAGACAAATATATAGGGGGATATATTTATGAAAGTTTTATTCTGCATTAGAGGTGACTTTTATAGAAACTTTGCTGGTGATTCAATGCAGGTTATAAAAACAGCGGAGCATTTGAAAAAAATGGGGGTTACCGTAGATATAAATAATGGATATATAAATGATTATTCTGTATATGATATAATACATTTATTTAATCTTACAACTATGGGGGAAACTTATAAATATTATAAAAATGCTAAAAAGTATAAAAAAACTATTGTAATTTCGCCGTTATATTGGAATTTAAAAAAGTATCTTAATTATGAAAAGGATTTCGAAGGAATTAAGCTATGGGATAAATGTAAACCATATAGATATGAAATACTTAGGGGATGTAAAATGGTTTATACTAATAGTGATATGGAGGGAGAATTACTAAAAAGAGAATTTGGTAGGTATTTTCCTTATACAGTTGTATATAGCGGAGTAGAAGTTGAAAATGAAGATGTACCTCTTTATAACTTTAAAGAAAGATATAAATTGGATAATTATATATTGTGTGTAGGGAAAATATGCAAAATAAAGAATCAATTAACCTTAGCTAAAATATGTAAAGACTTAGCGTTAGAACTTGTGCTTATAGGTAATATAACAGACAGAGAATATTATAATAGCTGTACAAGTTTGCCCAATGTTACCTATCTAGGATTTATGGATAGCTATAATATCTATAATGCTTATAGATTTGCTAAATTACATGTATTACCTTCTTTCATTGAAACCCCGGGATTATCATCTTTGGAAGCTGCTGCAAGTGGATGTAATATTGTATCCACAGAAGAAGGCAGTGCAAAAGAGTATTTTAAGGATATGGCTATGTATTGCGACCCTTACAATAAGAATAGCATTGGTGAATGTATAGAAGAGGCTATAAAGAAAAATAAAGATGATGATTTGAAAAATTATGTTCTTAATAATTATAGTTGGGAAAAGTCTGCAATAGAGTTGTATAACAATTATAAAAGGTTGTTAACAAGTTGACAATTGAACGTTCTTTATTATTTACAATCTAGGTTTTGAAGATAGGCTAAAATTTAATTAATAAAAAATGCTTTTTCAAAAGAAGGGCATTTTTTATTTTTTAATTTTAGATTTTCTGTAGAGTAGCAGAAGAAGATGTTATGTAATTATCTATTGCCCTCTATCAATTGTAAGAAATGAAGAGTACTTTTTTATCACTTTAGGTAAAATAAGTTTTAAATGCAAATAATATATTGTATAATAAACTTTAGGATTTAATTAGGAGAGATGTAAATGAAAAAAGTAGAATTACTAGCCCCAGCAGGAAGTATGGAAAGTTTATATGCAGCAGTACAGGCAGGAGCAGATGCAGTATATTTAGGGGGAAGTAAATTTTCCGCTAGGGCATATGCTTCAAATTTTGATGATGAAAATATGAAAAAAGCAGTAGAGTATTGTCATGTTTATGGAGTAAAGGTCTATATAACTTTAAATACTCTTTTAAAAGAAAAAGAAATAGAAGAAGCATTACAATATGCTAAGTTTTTATATAAGATAGGAGTAGATGGTTTAATAATTCAGGATACAGGATTGGTATATCTTTTAAGAGAACAAGTACCTGAACTTGAACTTCATGCTTCAACTCAAATGACTGTACATAATATAGAAGGAGCTAAATTATTAAAAGAATTAGGATTTAAAAGAATAGTTCTTTCTAGAGAATTATCTTTAGAAGAAATAAAAAACATATCTAATGAATTAGGAGTAGAAACAGAAATATTTGTTCATGGAGCACTTTGTATATGCTATTCTGGACAGTGTCTTATGAGCAGTATCATAGGTGGAAGAAGCGGAAATAGAGGAAGATGTGCTCAGCCTTGTAGGTTGCCATATACACTTTTGAATAAAACCTGTGGCATTGAAAAAAAGGGATATCTGTTAAGTCCTAAGGACATAAGCACTTTAGAAAATATTGAAGATATAATTTTAAGCCGTGCTTCTTCACTTAAAATAGAAGGACGTATGAAAAGACCAGAATATGTGGCAGGAGTAGTAGAAATATATAGAAAAGCTATTGATAGTTTAGAAGAAAAAATAGAAGATAATAAATTTGAGCATAAAAAAGAAAGTAAAAAACTTCTTCAGTTATTTAATAGAGAGGGTTTTTCAAAAGCTTATCTTTATGGAAATGTTGGGAAGGATATGATGGCATATTCTTTTCCTAAAAATACAGGACTCTTTCTTGGAAAGGTGAATAAGGATTTAACAATAACCTTGGAAGAAGAGATAAATTTAAAAGATGGAGTAAGAAATAAAGAAAAAGGTTTTACTGTATCTAAAATAATTAAAAATAATAAAGAAGTAGAAAATGGATTTAAAGGAGATAGAGTTAAACTATATCCTGTAAATTATAGTTTTGGTGATGAATTATTTAAAACTTCAGATATAAGTCTATTAAAAGAATATGAAAAATATTATATGAATCCTTATAATAAAAAGGTTAATTTGAATATAGAAATTAATTTTAAAGTAGATTCTCCTATAACTATTTCTACAAATATCAATGGAAAAGATATATTAGTAGAGGGAGATATAGTTCAAAAGGCTATAAAGAGACCGTTAGAAAAGAGCAAGATAGAAGAAAACTTAAATAAAACAGGAGATACACCTTTTAAATTCGAAAGTATAATTTTTAGGAAATACGAAGAAGGCTTCTTGCCAGTATCTTCTATAAATGATATAAGAAGAAGACTTTTATTAATGGTAGAAGAAGAAGTTTTAAGTAAATGGAATAGAGAAGTAAAAACTGTTTTAAAAGAAGAGAAAGTAGAAAAGTATAATAAAATAAAAGGAAATATACCTGAATGCTTAGTTTACATTACTACAAAAGAACAGTTAAAGGCAGCATGTGATTGTGGTATAGTAAATATATGTTTTAATCCTTTTATGAGAAAAAATCAAGTTTCTATAGAAGAACTTAAGGATAAAAATTTAAATATATATCTTAAAATACCTAATATTATAAAGCAGGAATTTAAAACTATAAAGAAATTCATAGAAAATAATGCAAAATATATTAGTGGAATAGTTACTGCTAATTTAGGTATTATAAATGAATTTAAAGAACAAGTTACTATAATAGGTGACTATAAATTAAATATGTTTAATAGTTATTCCATAAATTTTTATGAAGATATATTAAGTGGAAATTGTTTAAGTGTAGAATTAAATAAAAAAGAGATAGAAAATGTATTGAAGAATAATAAGAATAATATTCAAAATTTAGTTTATGGAAAAATAGAAGTTATGGTAAGTGAGTATTGTCCTATTGGAAGCAATTTTGGAGGAAAATGTAAAGATAAGGAATGCAATGGATACTGCAAAGGTAAGGATTTTCAACTAATTGATAGAATGGATGAGAGGTTTTCTGTATTAACAGATAATTTTTGCAGAAGTTATGTTTATAACTCTGTGCCTTTAAACCTTATACCGAATATAAATGAGTTGGAAAATATGGGTATAAGTTCTTTTAGATTAGATTTTATAGATGAGAATTATGACAATACTTTGGATATATTAAGGGCCTTTACTAAGAAAAGTTTCACCAAAGATTTTAATAATTTTACTAGGGGCCATTATAAACGAGGAGTAGAGTAACTAAAAAAGGTGGTTGAGAGAATTGAACGAAAGAGCATTGAGAGTTTTAGAATTTAATAAAATAAAGGAAATGGTAAAAAGTTATACTAGCACAGAAGCTGCTAAGGACTTAATAGAAGATTTAAAACCTTATGATAATATATATGAAGTTAAGGAACATCTGGAGGAAACTAAGGAAGCTCTTAATTTATTAACTAAAAAGGGAGCGCCTCCTTTTGAAGGAGTTTATGATATAAGAGAAGGAGTAAAAAGAGCAGAAAAAGGTTTTTCTCTTATGCCAGGACAGTTATTAAGAATTGCTACAATGTTAAGATGTGCTAGAAGATTTAAAGAGTATATAGATCATAAAGATGAGGAAGAAAGTTATAAGGTTATTGAGGATATATGTGAAGGAATAGTACCGCTTAAAACATTAGAAGATAATATTTTTAATGCTATTGTAAGTGAAGAAGAAATATCTGATAGAGCCAGTAGTGCATTATATAATATAAGAAGGGCTCTTAAGGATAAGAATACTTCTGTAAGGGATAAGGTTAATGCTCTTATGAGAAACTATGCTCCATATCTACAAGAAAGCATATATACAATTAGAGGAGAAAGATATGTTTTACCTGTAAGAGCAGAACATAAGGGGTCAGTGCCAGGACTTGTTCATGACCAGAGTTCTTCAGGGGCAACTTTATTTATTGAACCTATGAGTCTTGTAAATTTAAACAATGAGATAAAAGAATTAATGTTAAAGGAAAAAGCAGAAATTGAAAGAATTTTACAAGAACTTTCAGAGAGAATATATGACAATATTATAGCTGTAAGAAATAATGCTAATATAGTGTGGGAGTTAGACTTTATATTTGCTAAGGCTAAATTTGCTAGTGGCTTAAATTGTATATGCCCTAGTGTAAATGATGAAGGAATAATTGATATAGTAGAAGGTAAGCATCCACTTATTGACCCTAAAGTTGTGGTACCTTTAAATATATACTTAGGGAGAGATTTTACTTCTTTAATTATTACAGGACCTAATACTGGTGGTAAAACTGTTTCATTAAAAACAGTAGGTCTATTACATATTATGGCTATGAGTGGGTTAATGATTCCTGCAAGAGAAAATTCTACAGTTAGTTTCTTTAAAGAAGTTTTTGCAGATATAGGAGATGAACAGAGTATTGAGCAAAGTTTGTCTACTTTCTCATCTCATATGACTAATATAGTAGATATCATTAAAAAGGCAGATGAAAATTCTTTAGTATTATTCGATGAATTGGGTGCAGGTACTGATCCTACAGAAGGAGCGGCACTAGCAGTATCTATTCTTGAAAATTTAAAGAAGAGAAAAGTAAAGATAATGGCTACAACTCACTATAGTGAGCTTAAAGGATATGCTTTAAAAACAGAAGGAGTAGAAAATGCTTCAGTAGAATTTGATGTGGAAACATTGAGACCAACCTATAGATTACTTATAGGTGTACCAGGAAAGTCCAACGCATTTGAAATATCAAAGAGATTAGGATTACCAGAATATATTATAGAAGATGCAAAGGAAAGCATATCAAGCGAAAGTTTAAGATTTGAAGACTTAATTCAGAGTCTTCAGGAGAAAAGTATTAAGGCATCAGAAGATGCAAGAAAATCTGAAATGTTTAAAATTGAAGCAAGTAGTTTAAAGGATAAATATGAAGAAAAATTATATGGTTTGGAAAAAACAAGAGAAAAGCTTTTAATAGAGGCACAAAAAGAAGGAAAAAGATTAATTAAAGAAGCAAAAGAAGAAGCAGATAACATTTTGAAAAATATAAGAGATTTAGAAAGAATGGGATATTCCTCTGATGTAAGACAAAAATTAGAGGAGGAAAGAAGAAAACTTAAAAATAAGTTAGATAAACTCGAGGAAGAAACAGAGAAGAAGCAAAAGGATAAGGGAGAAAAAATAGAAGAAGTAAAATTAGGTGAAGAAGTTTATCTTCCAAAGTTAAATCAAAATGTAGTAATCTTATCAAAGCCTGACAATAAGGGTGAAGTGCAAGTTCAAGCTGGAATAATGAAAATTAGTGTTAAACTTGATGACTTGAGAGTATCTAACAAATCAAAAGAAGAAAATAAGAAAGCTAAAAAAAGAGAAGCAAAATTAAATTTAAGAATGGTTGACTCTTCTATAGATTTAAGAGGAATGGACGCTGAAGAAGCTATTTATTCTACAGATAAATATTTAGATGAGGCCTATATGGCAGGGTTAAAGCTGGTAACAGTTATACATGGAAAAGGCACAGGTATACTTAGAAAAGCTATAAACGATATGCTAAAGAGACATAGCCATGTAAAAACTTATAGATTAGGTGAATATGGAGAAGGCGGCAGTGGTGTAACAGTAGTAGAGTTAAAATAGTTAATTATAATTGATAGAGGGTGTTTTTATTGATAATAGTTAGTGCTTGCCTATGTGGAGTGAATTGCAAATATAGTGGGGGAAACAACTTAAATAATGATATACTAAAATTATTTAAAGAGGGAAAGGCTATATTAGTATGTCCAGAGCAGTTAGGTGGTTTAGAAACTCCAAGGGAACCTCATGAAATTTTACAGGGTACAGGTGAAAGTGTACTAAGCGGTACAGGTAAAGTGATAAGCAAAAAAGGTAAGAATTCCACAGATAACTTTGTAAAAGGAGCTTATGAAACTTTAAAAATAGCACAAAGTTGTAATGCTAAAGTAGCAATACTAAAGGCGAAAAGCCCTTCTTGTGGATGTGGAATCATTTATGATGGAACTTTTTCTGGAAATAAAAAAGAGGGAAATGGTGTTACAGCAGAACTATTAATTAAAAATGGTATTAAGGTTTATACAGAGGAAAATTTTAAGGATAAAAACTTTTAGAGAAGTTTAATGGGGTGAAGAGTCATTGTCGATTTACATGGATGTACCAAAGGAAATAGAAGAAAAAATTTCTCCATATATACAAAAAGGTGAAAATATAAAATTCATAAATATTAAGTATAATGATAAGATTTATAAGGAAATACAATTTAGGAAAAAGGCTTTTGGAAGAGGAAATTATATATTAAAGGGAATTTTATATCTTTCAGAAGAAAATGAAGTAGTTAAAAGTGGACCTATAGTACAAGAGTTGGGAAAGCTATCCTTTCATTATAAAAATATATTTGACAGAGATAATAGATTTTCCTTAATATCTACGCATGAAGATGAAGGAGCTATTAAAAGACAAGAAGATGACTTCCAAAAGGCTATTAATGCTATAAATCTTTTAAAGGATGATATTAACTTTGACATTGAAAAAATGAAAAGTATTATTCAAAAAGTTATTTCTATAAGAAAACAAAAGAATGAGAGCATTGAAAAAATTATAAAATTAGAAGAAGTATTGAAAAGTAAAAACTATGTTTTTGGTGAAGAAATGTTTTCAAAATCTTATTCTATTTTTGAAGATATACTAAGGGAAAATTTTAAAAGTATTAGATTAATATATTCTACTAATGAATATTATGATGAAATCAAAAGAGAATGTACTAAGAAAAAGAGAGGACTTTCAATAAGATTTAATTTGAAAATAAAAGAGAGTTTTTACAAGTTGGATTATGTTCTAGGTTATTTTAAAAAAATAATAAAAACTTATAGTAATATAGTAGATTTTAATGAAAATAGTTATATTAAATTTATAAGAAATAAACATAATGAAATAATAAAAGAAAACTTAAATGGACTAAGAGGATAATATATAAATAATAAATAATAAGGAATGAAAATTGATAAACCATATGATTTTAAAAAATCATATGGTTTATCAATAATCTGAGCTTACTTTAAGAATTAAGAGCTTTTCTTACAAGAAAAGCATCTTTATCTGTACTCTGTTATCTGTCATCTGTACCCTGAAAAAGTGCCTTGCACTTTTTATTTTACTACTTTTATATAATTAACCTCGGGATCTTCTGTACCTTGAACATAAAGACCAGTTTCTTTTAATCTTTGAACATAGTCTATTATTTCATTAGTTATTGTTTCACCAGGACAAAGTATTGGAATTCCTGGTGGGTATGCCATTAAGAATTCTCCACTGATTTTTCCTATACTTTCTTTTAATGATACACAAACTTTTTCGCTATTAAAAGCTTCTCTAGGAATTTTAACCTGACTTGGTATATTAGGAATATCAATAAAGTCAGCTTTTTTATTTCCTTTACCATAAAAGTCTTGACTAATTTCTTTTAATGCTTTTAATAAGGCATCAATATTTTCTTTAGTATCTCCAAAGGAGCCTACTGCTAATACATTATATAGATCAGACATCTCCATTTGAATATGATATTTATTAGATAAAATCATATCTAAATCGTATCCTGTTATGCCTAAGTCTCTACAAGTTATAGTTATTTTAGTAGGATCAAGTGCATATACACCAGGTTCTCCTAAAATTTCTTCACCAAAACAATAAAAACCAGGAATTTTATTTATCTCTTCACGTGCATAATTTGCTAATGAAATAGCCTTGTCTAATAGTTCACGTCCATGAAGGGCTATCTGTCTTCTTGCACAATCTAAGGATGCCATTAAAATATAAGAAGGTGATGTGGTTTGCAATAAATTTAATATTTGCTGTACCCTATGAACATCAACTCTTTTGGAACGAACTTGAAGTAGTGAACATTGAGTTAAAGCACCTATAATTTTATGAGTACTTTGAGCACAAATATCAGCTCCAGCTTCCATTCCGGACATTGGTAATTTAGCATTAAAGCCAAGATGTGGACCATGAGCTTCGTCAACTATTAATGGTATATCATAACTGTGAACTATATCAGCTATTCTTTTTATATCTGTAGCAACACCATAATAAGTTGGATTTATAATTAACACTGCTTTAGCATCTGGATTAGCTTTTAAAGTTTTCTCTACGGTTTCAGGAGTTACTCCATGAGCAATACCTACCCTTTTGTCCAACTCTGGCTGCATATAAACAGGAGTTGCTCCGCTTAAAATTACTCCAGCAGTTACAGATTTATGAACATTTCTTGGAATAATTATTTTGTCACCAGCACTAACTACAGACATAATCATTGCCTGAATAGCACCAGAAGTACCATGAATAGAGAAAAAGGTAGCATCTGCACCATAAGCATCAGCAGCTAGTTGTTGCGCTTTTTTTATAGGACCTGTAGGATGATGTAAACTGTCTACTAATTTAAAAACAGTAACATCAATTTTAAAAGGATTTTCTCCTATAAAACTTCTAAATTCTTCATCCATTCCTTCTCCTTTTTTATGACCAGGTACGTGAAAAGGAATAGTTTCTCTATCAACATATTCTTTTAAAGCATCGAATAATGGAGTTTCATTTTGATCTAATTTATACACCTTGATAAACACCTTCTTTCACAAATTTATACCCGTGAAACTATGAAAAATCAATGGTTCCCGTGGACTTTGTCTTAAAACAATATCATTATAAAGTAAATGTTAGGTAATTGCAATATATATTAGAAATATTTTTTACTATAGGAATCTTAAATGATAAATAACAAAAATTTCCGAAAAGTTAAGCAGAATTTTAATTTTATATTTTTCGTAATATTAATAGAGAAAAATTATCTATATCTATTATTTATTATTTATTTTTTATTATTTATAAATTACTATACTTTAGTGTATGTATTATTGATTTTTTTATATATTTATTAATAAAATATTTATGTAGGTTTTTGTAAGGTATATTATATTTGTAGATTTTTACAATATAACCATAGTATAATATGTTTATGCATATATAAATGTTAACTGTAAGGGGGATATAAAATGAATTATAAAGACAAATATTTTCTTTGGTTAAATTCACAATTTGTAGATGAAGATTCAAAAAGAGAATTAAATAATATTTCTGATGAAAAGGAAATTGAGGATAGGTTTTATAGAGAATTAGAATTTGGAACTGGTGGACTAAGAGGTATAATAGGTGTTGGTAGTAATAGAATGAATATTTATACTGTAGGAAAAGCTACTCAAGGTTTAGCAGATTATTTAAATTATCAGTATGAAAACAACACATCTGTTGCTA
The DNA here is from genome assembly GCF_000619945.1 of Clostridium lundense DSM 17049. Taxonomy (GTDB): domain Bacteria; phylum Bacillota; class Clostridia; order Clostridiales; family Clostridiaceae; genus Clostridium_AO; species Clostridium_AO lundense. The sequence continues at coordinate 272,896 of NZ_KK211043.1, forward strand.
TAGCTTATGATTCTAGAATAATGTCTAAAGAATTTGCTCAGGCTGCTGCAGAAGTATTAGCTGCTAATGGGATAAAAGTAAATATATTTGACTCTTTACGTCCTACACCAATGCTTTCTTATAGTGTTAGGCATTTAGGCTGTAGTGCAGGTATTTGCATAACTGCATCTCATAATCCAAAGGAGTACAATGGATATAAGGTCTATGGAGAAGATGGAGGACAAATAACTGATGAATGTGCTAAAAACATATTAAGTTGTATAAAAAATGTGGAAGAATTTAATTCAGTAAAAAAAATAAAATTTCAGAACGGAATGGAAAATGGTTTAATAAGTTATATAAAGGATGAAGTAGAAAAAGCTTATTATGATAGAGTAAAAGGCTTAGTAATAAGAAAAGATATGGTAAAGAATCATGCTGAGGATTTAAAAATAATATATACACCTATACATGGAAGTGGTAATATACCTGTTAGAAGAGTATTAGGTGAATTAGGATATAAAAATGTATTTGTAGTTAAAGAACAAGAATTACCTGATGGAAGCTTTAAAACAGCTCCTTATCCTAATCCAGAAATGCCTGAAGTGTTTAATTTAGCTTTAAAAATGGCAGAAAAAGTAAAACCGGATATTATATTTGGTACTGACCCAGATTGTGATAGAATAGGAGTTGTTGTAAAGGATAATGAGGGCATATATAGGGTACTTACAGGCAATGAAATGGGAACTTTGTTAACCCATTATATTTTAATGTCCATGAAAGAGAATAATTCTATACCTAAAAATGGTGTAGTAATAAAAACTATTGTTACTACAGATATGGCAAAGAAAATATGTGAAGATTTTGGTGTCCATATGTTGGAGGTATTAACTGGCTTTAAATATATAGGAGAAAAGATAAAGGAATTTGAAGAAAATAAAGATTATAAATACATTTTTGGGTTTGAAGAAAGTTATGGATATTTAATGGGGGACTTTGTAAGAGATAAAGATGCTGTAATAGGGGCTAATATTATTTGTGAAATGGCTTTATATTATAAAAAATTAGGTATGAATTTATATGATGCTTTAATTAATATTTATAATAAATATGGATTTTATAAAGAGGAATTAGTTTCAATAGAATCGAAAGGTGTAGAAGGAAAAGAAAAAATAGATAAAATACTACATTATTTTAGACATTCTATGGCAACTTCATTAAATGGACATAAAATTATTAGAAAGATTGACTATAAATTAGGAATAGATAAGAATATTTTAAATATAGAAGAAAGTCCTACTGAATTACCTAAATCTAATGTTATTAAATTTATATTTGAGGATAATTCTTGGTTTGTAGTAAGACCATCAGGAACTGAACCTAAAATCAAAGTTTATTTCTCTGTAATTGGTTCTACCAAAGAGGATGCAGAAAATGAAATGAATAGCTTTAAGGAAGCTGTAATGGCAATAATGAAAATAGACTAAAACATTAACTGTTACTAAAGAATAGGAGAGGATTGCATATTGGATATTAAATCACGTTTTTCAGAAAAATTATCCCAGTTATTATTTTTAGAAATTGATGAAAAAAAGGTTAAAAGTATATTTAAACTTCAGACGGATGAAGGAATATATATACCAATTAAATCTGAGGATATAATTAACAAAATAAAATCAGGGGAGCAGATGGATAATATACCTGTTAGCTATTTTATAGAATCTATGTTTTTTGTTATGGGTGCAGATAAAGAATTTAGATTTAATGATTTTTATAAAAAGATAATATTAAATATACCTGAAAGTATCAAATTTATAAAAGGAAAAATATATAAAGCTGTTGATAGTAATCAATATGAAGATGCTTATATAATGTTAAAAGGATTAATAGAAATTGAAAAAAATGAAGAAAATTATAGCAAATTAATAATGCTGGGAGATAAATTAAGGAGTTTGGATAAAGTATACAAAGAAGAAGAACTTAGTATTATAGAGGAAACTAAAGTGAATTTTCCACAGTATGAAATTCCTTATCTATATGAATGTTTAGTAAAGAAAGATGATAAAAAATATGATGAAGCTTTATTTGCACTAAATAATTATTTATCCAATGGTGGGGAAGAAACTGGTGATATTACAGAACTTAAAATATCATTAAGAAATGTAGTGAATTATGAAGAAGCAAAAGAGATACTTTATGATGATCCTAAGAAAGCATTGTCTCTTTTAATTCCATTATTGGATGAGTTTAATGATGATGCAGTATTATATTATTATATTGCTATAGCTTATAGAATTCTAGAGAATTATGAAAAGGCAATATATTATTTAATGGAGGCTGTTAATATAGATAGTAATATGCCCGAAATTGTAAATGAGTTAGGTATTAACTATGCTTCACTTGGAAATTTTGAAAAAGCTATAGAATTTTTAAGAAAGGCTTTTGAAGTTACAAAGTCAGTAGAAATTTGTACCAATATTATAATGTGTTATATAAATTGTGGAAAAATAGAGGAAGGTAAAAAACATTTAGAAATTGCTAAAAAGTTAGATCCAAAAGATGAAATAGTAATTCAATTGGACAATATTTTAAACAGTAATAAAAGTTAAAAGGAATTTAAAGTAAAGTATAATATTAATAGCATTGTATACATTATATATGGATAATACTGTTGCTGGAAAGGAGAAAGTCTAATGAAAGTTAAGAAAGCTATAATACCCGCAGCGGGATTAGGAACGAGATTTTTACCAGCTACTAAAGCTCAACCTAAGGAAATGCTTCCTATAGTTGATAAACCAACTATACAGTACATAATAGAGGAAGCTGTAGCCTCAGGGATAGAAGAAATTTTAATTATAACAGGAAGAAATAAAAGAGCCATAGAAGATCATTTTGATAAATCCATAGAATTAGAACAGCAGTTGCAAGCAACAGGAAAAGAAGATTTATTAAATATGGTTGAAGACATCTCCAATATGGCAGATATCTATTATGTAAGACAAAAGGAACCTAGGGGGTTAGGGCATGCTATAAGCTGTGCTAGAACTTTTGTTGGAAATGAGCCCTTTGCAGTTATGCTTGGTGATGATGTTGTGGATAGTGAAGTGCCCTGCTTAAAACAATTAATTGATTGTTTCAATGAATATAAAACTACCATATTAGGTGTTCAGCAGGTTTCAAAAGAGGATGTGTATAAATATGGTATAGTAAAAGGAATGCATATAGAAGATAGGATTTATAAAGTAAAGGATCTAATTGAAAAACCAAAGGTTGAAGAGGCTCCATCTAATATTGCTATACTAGGAAGATACATTATAACACCTCAAATATTTGATGTACTTCAAAATACAAGCCCTGGTAAAGGTGGAGAAATTCAATTAACTGATGCATTAAGAACTTTAGTTAATCAAGAAGCAATATATGCTTATGAGTTTCAAGGAAGAAGATACGATGTAGGAGATAAATTGGGATTTTTACAGGCTACTGTAGAGTTTGCATTAAAAAGAGAAGATTTAAGAGAGCAATTTATGAATTATTTGTTAAAATTACAGGACAATATTTAAAATAAATACAGCTGAGATGCTTATGAAGAGATTAAGAAATTCAACCCCAGGCATTTATCAAGGGGTTGAATTTTTATTTAACATGTAAATACTCTATATTTTTTATGTCTTATATGTTAAACTTTTGTTATGTAAAAGGAAGCCTGCTTATTGAATATTTTCTTAAATGTTGTAAAATTATTAAAGTAACGTAATATTATTTTGTTTCTAGGATGTGATAATAATGGAAAAAGATAAAAAGCTAATATTATATGATGTTATATTAGTGGTTTTATCACTTTATGTAGCCTTGCTATTAAGATTAGATTTTAGAATACCAATAGAATATATGGAGTTTTTTAAGCTTTCGATTATCCCTGCGATTATTATAACTTTATTTTTCAATAAGATTTTTCATTTGTATGATAGTATATGGAAATATGCATCTATAGAAGAATTAATGTCTATAATTTATTCTATATCATTATCTAATGTAGTTATTTTAATGTATAGTTATTTTATAAACTATAGACTATTGGAAACAAGATATATTAGATTTCCTTATGGTGTGCATATAATATTTTGGTTGCTATCAGTAGTATCATTAGGGGGTACAAGATTCTTATATAGGGTTGTAGACGAAGTTAATACAGATAAAAATTCTGATAAAAAGAAGAAAAAATTATTGATAATAGGTGCAGGAGATGCAGCAGCACTACTTATAAAGGAAATTAAAAAAAGTAATAATTTAAACTATGATATAGTGGGATTAATAGATGATGACTTGCATAAGCGAGGCAAGCATATAAGTGGAGCTAAAGTAATTGGTGGAAGAGAAAGTATTGTAGGTATATGCGAAGAAAGAGGAGTGGAAGAAATAATTTTAGCTATTCCTTCAGCAGATGTATGGACTAAAAGAAGCATAATAAATATATGCAAAAATACTAATGCTAAATTAAAAACTCTTCCTGGTATCTATGAAATAATAGATAGCAAAGTTAGCATGAATAAAATCAGAGATGTAAATATAGAGGATTTATTAGGAAGAGAAGAAGTGAAATTAAATAGTGATAATATAAATAAGTACATTAAGGATAAAACTATCTTGGTTACCGGTGGAGGAGGTTCTATCGGGTCAGAGCTTTGTAGACAAATATCTAGATTTAATCCTAAAAAACTTCTTATATTAGATATATATGAAAACAATGCTTATGATCTACAAATGGAGTTAAACTATAATCATCCTAATTTGAACAAAGAAGTTATAATTGCTTCAATCAGAGATGAAAAAAGATTAAGTGATGTATTTGAAAAATATAAACCAGATGTAGTTTTCCATGCCGCAGCACATAAACATGTTCCACTTATGGAGGATAACCCAGTAGAAGCTATTAAAAATAATATAATTGGAACTTACAATGTAGTAAAATGTAGTCATGAATTTGGAGTGGAAAAGTTTGTACAGATAAGTACAGATAAGGCAGTAAATCCAACTAATGTTATGGGAGCTACCAAAAGATTTTGTGAAATAATAATACAGGCATTTGATACAATAAGTAATACAGAATATGTAGCGGTAAGATTTGGTAATGTTTTAGGAAGTAATGGCTCTGTTATACCATTATTTAAAAAGCAAATAGCTCATGGAGGACCTGTTACTGTAACGCATCCAGAAATTAATAGATATTTTATGACTATACCAGAAGCGGCTCAATTAGTTATACAAGCTGGAGCTATGGCTCATGGTGGAGAAATTTTCGTTTTAGATATGGGTGAGCCAGTGAAGATAGCAGATTTGGCTAAAGATTTAATAAGACTTTCAGGATATCAGCCTGATGTAGATATAAAAATTGAGTATACTGGATTAAGACCAGGGGAAAAATTATATGAAGAGCTATTAATGAATGAGATTGCATTGACTTCTACGGATCATGATAAGATATATATAGAAAAACCAGCGGATAACAGTATAGAATTTGTAGAAAAATCTATAAATGAATTTAGAGAAGTAATTTACAAAGATAAAGAAGAGATATTTAAATTGATTCAAAAGAAGGTTCCTACGTACACTAGAAAAATTAATTAAAGGAGAGAGATAATAAATGAAAGTAGACTTACTAGATTTAAAGGTACAGTATGGTAATATACAAAAGGAAATAGATAAAGCTATTAAAGACGTATTAGAATCTACTCATTTTATAATGGGACCTAATGTGAAAGAATTAGAAAAAGAAATTGCAGAATTTACAGGAGTAAAGCATGCTATAGCTGTAGCTAATGGTACAGATGCATTAATGCTTTCTCTAAAAGCTTTAGGAGTGGGACCAGGAGACGAAGTAATAACTACTCCATTCACTTTCTTTGCTTCAGCTGAGACAACTTCAGTATTAGGAGCAACACCTGTTTTTGTTGATATAGATAAAAACACTTTATGTATAGATCCAGATAAAATAGAAGAGAAAATAACAGAAAAGACAAAGGCTATAATTCCAGTACACATATTTGGACAAATGTGTAAGATGGATAAAATAATGGACATTGCAAATAAATATAATATACCTGTAATAGAAGATGCTTGCCAAGCTATAGGATCAGAATACAAAGGAAAGAAAGCAGGAAGCATAGGAAAAGCAGGAACTTATTCATTTTTTCCAACAAAGAACTTAGGCTGCTATGGAGATGGCGGTATGATAGTTACTAATGATGATGAACTAGCAGAAAAAATGAGATTATTAAGAGTTCATGGAAGTAAAAAGAAATATCATCATGAAGTAATAGGATATAATAGCAGATTAGATGAAATACAAGCAGCTATACTTAGAGTGAAATTAAGGTATTTAAGGGAATGGAATAAGTTAAGATATGAAAAAGCACATATTTATAATGAATTATTAAAAGATACAGATATTATTCTTCCATATGAAGATAAGGATTGTACACATATTTATCATCAATATGTTATTAGAACTAAGAATAGAGATGAATTTGTGGAATACTTAAAAGAAAATGGTGTTTCTACAGCGATTTATTATCCAGTACCTGTTCAAATGTTAGATGTATATAAATATTTAGGATACAAAGAAGGAGATTTACCTGTAGCAGAGGAAACTTGTAAATTAACTTTTGCACTACCTATGTACCCTGAAATTGAAAAAGATCAGCAGGAATATGTAGTTAATTGCATGAAAAAGTTTTTACAAAGATAATTATGTAAAAATATTATTAAATTTTAAATAAAATATAAAAAAGTTTGACCGAAATATTAACAAAGTGTATAATTTTATGTGGTTGTAAATCTATAAACCTAGGAGGTTGAAACAATGTCACAGATAAGAGACGAATTGATAAAAAAATTGGAGAATAAAACAGCTAAGCTTGGAGTAGTTGGACTTGGATATGTGGGATTACCACTAGCAGTAGAAAAGGCTAAAGCTGGCTATGAAGTTATAGGATTTGATGTTCAGGAAAAGAAAGTAGAATTAGTAAATAAAGGACATAATTATATAGGGGATGTAGTTGACACAGATTTAAAGGAAATAGTAGAAGCAGGAAAGTTAAGAGCTACTACTGATTTTAGCTTTGTAGGAGAAGTAGATGCTGTTTGTATAGCAGTTCCAACTCCGCTTGATATATATAAACAACCAGATTTATCTTATGTAGTAAATTCAACAAGAAGTGTGGCAAAGTATTTACACAGAGGAATGTTAGTAGTTCTAGAAAGTACAACATACCCAGGAACTACAGAGGAAGTGTTAAAACCAATACTTGAAGAAACTGGACTTAAATGTGGAGAAGATTTCTTTCTAGCATTTTCACCAGAAAGAGTTGACCCAGGTAATAAGCAATTTAAAACTAAAAATACACCAAAAGTAGTAGGAGGATGTACTCCAGAGTGTACAGAAGTAGCAGCTGCTTTATATAAAAGTGTATTACAAGGTGAAATACACACAGTATCATCACCAGCTATAGCAGAAATGGAAAAAATACTTGAAAACACATTTAGAAACATAAATATAGCTTTAGCAAATGAAATAGCTGTATTATGTAACAAAATGAATATAGATGTTTGGGAAGTAGTAGATGCAGCAAAAACTAAGCCTTATGGATTTATGGCATTTTACCCAGGTCCAGGTCTTGGTGGACACTGTATACCACTTGACCCATTTTATTTAGAGTGGAAAGCTAAAGAATATGATTTCCATACAAGTTTAATACAGACTTCTGGTAGAATTAATGACCAAATGCCAGAATATGTTGTTGACAATGTAATGAAATTATTAAATAAAGAAAAGAAAGCCATGAATGGTGCGAAAGTACTACTTATGGGTGTAGCATATAAAAATGATATAGATGATATGAGAGAGTCACCAGCACTAAAGGTAATAGAACATCTAGAAAAGAATGGTGCAGAAGTTGTAATTTGTGACCCATATATCCCTGAATTTGAGCATAAGGGAAAGAAATACTTTACAGTAGATTGGAAAGAAGTAATTGATGAAAGTGATATAGTAATCATTACTACTAACCATAGCAATATAGATTATGAAGCTTTAGCTGAGAAAGCTAAATTAATTTATGATACAAGAAATGCTACAAAAGAAGTTAAAAATAATAGAGAAAAAATATATAAACTTTAATTTTGAAGGATAAGCCGTTTTGGCTTATCCTATAATAAAATTATGAGGTGATTTTTTATGAAAAAGTTAAGATTTGCGATTATAGGTTGTGGAAGGATTTCATATAAACATGTAGAAGCTTTAATTGGTAATAAAGAAGATGCTTTACTAGTAGCTACTTGTGATATTATCAAGGAAAATGCTGAAGCTAAAAAGAACGAATACATAGAAAAAATGGAAAATTCATTAAATGTTGGTGTTTATACTGACTATAAAGAAATGTTAGAAAAAGAGGAAATAGATGTAGTAACTATAGCAACTGAAAGTGGATATCATCCAGAAATAGCAATATACTGCATGAATAAAGGAAAACATATTATAGTTGAAAAACCAATGGCTTTATCAATAAAAGATGCAGATGAAATGATCAAATGTGCTAAAGAAAACAATGTAAAACTATGTGTAAGCCATCAAAATAGATTTAATGATCCAATACAGAAATTAAGAGAAGCAGTAGAGTCAGATAGATTTGGAAGAATTATTAATGGTACTGCAAGAATACTTTGGAATAGAAATATGGGATATTATCAGCAGGCACCTTGGAGAGGAACTTGGGCATTAGATGGTGGAACTTTAATGAATCAGTGTATACATAATATAGATTTATTACAGTGGATGCTTGGTGGAGAAATAGATACAGTATATGCTCAATGTGATACTTTCTTAAGAGATATAGAAGCGGAAGATTTTGGAGCAATAGTTATAAGATTTAAAAATGGTGCTATTGGTATAGTTGAGGGAAGTGCTTGTGTATATCCAAAAAATTTAGAAGAAACTTTAAGTGTTTTTGGAGAAACAGGTGCTGTGTCAATAGGTGGACTTGCGGTAAATAAGATTGAAACATGGAGATTTGCTGATGGCAAGGATAATGAAGATGAAATATTAAAGGCACAAGGAGAAGACCCAGATACAGTTTATGGATTTGGTCATACAAACCTTTTCAGAGATATGATAGATGCTATAGAAAATAATAGAGAACCTTTAATAAGTGGAGAAGAAGGTAAAAAAGGTATGGCTATAATACTTGCTGCATATAAGTCAAGACTTACTGGTCAGCCTATTAAATTCCCATTAGAGAACTTCTCAACTATGGAAATGGTTAATGTAGATAAAATTCATAAATAGTAAGTAAAAGGAGAATAATTATGAATTATATATCGGAAAAAGCTAAGGTTGGTAAAAATGTTAGTATTGGAAGATTTGTTGTAATAGAAGATAATGTGGTTATCGGTGATAACTGCATTATTGCCAACAATGTAGTTATACATGAAGGTTCTGTGATAGGTAATAACGTTAGAATAGATGATAACACTGTTATAGGAAAACAACCTATGAGAGCAGTAAATAGCATATTTAAGGATGATAAAAAATTAGCTCCAGCTAAAATTGAAAATGAATGTTTAATAGGAGCAGGAGTGATAATATATGCTGGATGTATTATTAGAAACAAAACTTTAATTGCTGACTTGGCAGTTATTAGAGAAGATGTAACTATAGGTGAAAGAACTATAATAGGAAAAGGAGCTACAGTAGAAAATTACTGTAAAGTAGGCTCCAATTGTAAGATTCAAACTAATGTGTATTTAACAGCTTATTCAGAAGTAGAAGATAATGTGTTTATAGCACCTTGCGTAGTAACTTCTAATGATAATTACGCAGCTAGATCTAGAGAAAGATTTGGAAAGTTTAAAGGGGTTACTGTTAAAAAGGGTGGTAGAATAGGAGCAGGTGCTGTTATTTTACCAGGAAAAGTTATAGATGAAGATGGTTTTGTAGCAGCAGGAAGTGTACTTACAAAGGATGTAGAAAAAGAAAGCATAGTAGCTGGAAATCCTGCTAAACATTTAAGAAATGTGCCAGAAGATCAACTTTTGAAAAATCAATAAATTAGAAATAAAGGATGGAACTGTTTATGGAACTAAGGTGTAATAAAAACACAGCTGTATATTTAATACTAATGTTAGCATTAGTAGCAAATTATTTTATATTTCCTAGCTTAATAGTAGTACAATTATTTGCTGGTTTTTATCTTACTATAATATACAAAAAATTCGCAAATAATATTAAACATATGATATATTTTACAACTATATTATTTGCTATCATTAATTTTTCGCTAGAAATACCTTTAGGAAGTAGGTATTCTATATACTATTTTTATGTAACATTATTTATATACATGATATGTTTGCTATATAGTTTCATAAAAAATAATCCTAAAATTGAATTTGAAAAAATTAAAAATAATAAATATTTGATGTTTTTTATAGTATTTGTAGTGTATATGTTAGCAAGTGTTCTTTTAGCTGGGGATAAAAAGCTTGCTATAAAATATATCTATAATTTTGCAATAATGGCATCACTTTTAATAATGGTGATACTAGAGAATAGATCAAAAGAAATTATGAATAAGACCTTAAGATTTTTACAATATGTATATACGGGAATATTAGGGTTAGGAATATTAGAAATATTTGAAATAAGATATGGAACTAGAAATCACTTTGTAGAGTGGGATCCAATTGCAGCTCAAATAAGTTATGTGAAAAAAATACCAGTAGTATTTTTTTACAATCCTAATAATTATGCTGTTTTTTTAGTAATTGGAATGACTATATTGTTTTCAGCATGGCTATTTAGTAAAGATAAAAATAAAAAGATGATATATTTATTATTGTATTTTGTTAGCCAGGTTAATTTAATATTTACAAGATCAAGAACTGCATGGGTAACTATATTTATTACTTTATTGTTTGCTACTATTTTTTATGCTTTTGGCAAGAATAAAGACAAGGTTAAAACAAAAAAATTATTCGCATTAGGTACGATTACTATGGTGGTTTTTGTTGGAATATCTTTTATACCTAGTATGCAACCTTTTTACGGGAAGATAACTGGATCAAAATTATTAGGCAGATTAAATATATGGAATATGGAGTACCAACCTAGTGAAGAAGATGAGCAATTAATTCAATTAGGTAAGAAAGGTTCTACAAACCAAAGATATACACTTTTATATGATGTGGCTCATGGTGTTTTTGTAGAAAAGCATTTCTTGGGATTTGGACCTGGAAATATAGAAAAGTATGTAGAAAAGATGGATAATACCTTTGGGGTTGTTAATGTTCACTCTTTGTGGTTTGAAATTTTAGGTGATTTTGGAATACCTATATTTTTCTACGTAATATATATATATCTTGCTATGATTTTGGACAGTATAAAGGCATATTATCATGCTAATGAAGAATTGAAGAAATATTTAATAATGTTTGCTTCAACCTCATTCGGGGTTATATTCTTAGCATTTGCACCTAGTACTATTATGTGGTATCCTACATTTTGGATTGTGGTAGGAATGACGGTAACTTTAGCAATTAACAACAAAAAGTTTATTAAATATAGTTAGAAGTTGAGGTGCTATTTTAGTGAAAGTGTTAATATTAGCTACTTGGTATCCTGATAGTTTAAATCCCGTAAGTGGTATATTTGTAAAAGAACAAGTAAGAGCTTTAGTAGATGTAGGGATTAATCCTATAGTGTATTATCCTTATGATAAGAGTGTTGATAAAGGAAAGTGTATAAAAGTAATAGAGAATGGGGTAATTACTTATAGAGCTAATACTGATTATTTCAAGATAACTAAGCTATCAAGGCTATATAGCATAATAAAAGGAACTAAAATATTAAAGAAAATAGTAAAAGAGAATGGTATAGATTTAATACACAGTCATGTGTGTTATACAGGGGGATTTATAGCATGGCTATATAATAAATTTTATAAAATCCCTTATATAATAACGGAACATTCATCTAAAGTAAAAGAATTTGCTAGTAAAATATATAATAGACCATTATTTAGTTTATCATATAAAAATGCACAATGTGTTGTTACAGTAAGCTCTTATTTAGCTAAAGAGCTTACTAATTTAAATTTTAAATTTAAAAGCAAAGTGATAGGTAATGTAGTTGATACATCTATTTATAAATTAAATTCAAATAATAATAGTAAAAATAAAGAATTCAATATATTATTTGTAGGATTAATGGTTCAAAGTGAAGTTAAGGGATTACAATACTTTATACCAGCATTAGCTGATTTTATAAAGAATAATCCGGAGTATAAAATCAACCTTCATTTAGTTGGAGATGGACCTAAAAGAGAAAAATATGAAAATATGTGCAAGGAACTTAATATAGAGGATAATTGTAAGTTCTATGGTAGGGTAGAAAAAGAATTAATACCTGAATTCATAGAAAAAAATGATTTTTTAGTTTTACCTAGTGTTAAAGAAACTTTTGGAAGTGTATTGATAGAGGCAATGTCTGGTGGAAAGCCAGTATTGGCTACTAAATGTGGCGGACCTAATGAGTTTGTAGAAAATAATGTTGGGGTATTAGTAGAACCAAAAAATATAGAAGCTTTGGAAGATGGATTAAAAACTATTATTGAAAGATATGAAGAATTTCATTCAAATTACATAAGGGAATATGCTGATAATAACTTTAGCTATAGAGCAATTGGAGGAAAGTTAAAAGAATTATATGAGGAAGTTCTTAGTGAACATTAATTTGGTCATATATTTCCTTAAAAGGAGTGTAGTAATTTGCCAAATTGTATATTTCACATACCATATGAAGTTGATTTAAATTGGCCTTCAGCATCTCAGATTAGGCCAATGAGAATGTTACAGGCATTTAAGAACATTGGATATAATGTAGATGTGGTTATGGGATATGGTATAGAAAGAGAGAAGAGTATAAGTTTAATAGAAGATAAAATTAAAAGAGGAACAAAATATGATTTTTTATATTCGGAAAGTTCAACAGAACCAACCCTTTTAACAGAAAAGAATCATATTCCCAGCTTTCCATTTTTGGATTTTGGTTTTTTTAAGTTCTGCAAAAACAATGGTATAAAAATAGGATTGTTTTACAGAGACATACATTGGAGATTTGATCAGTATAAGAATACAGTATCACTACCTAAAAGGTTAGTTGCTTATACTTTCTATCACTATGACCTAAAAAAATATAACAAATTAATAGATGTATTTTATTTACCATCTCTAAAGATGTATGATTATGTACCAATAAAATTTAATGAAAAAGTTGAAGAATTGCCTCCTGCTATAGAGAAAGATAAATTAAAATATGAAAGTAATAAGGTAAATGAAGATACTAATAAAATAAATATATTTTATGTTGGAGGATTAAATTATCTTTATAACTTAAATTATTTATTCGAAGTAGTAAGGGATAATGAAGAGTTTAACTTAACGGTTTGTTGCAGAGAAAAAGAGTGGGAAAAGGCTGAACAAGAATATGGAAAATATCTTAATGATAGAATAAATATAGTACATAAATCAGGAGATGAATTAATCCCTTATTTTCAGCAGGCGGATATACTTAATCTTTTTGTAGAACCTCAAAAATATTGGGAATTTGCTATGCCTGTTAAATTGTTTGATTATCTAACTTATCAGAAGCCTATAATTGCAGTTAAGGGCACTTCCTCCGGAGAATTTGTAAGTAAAAATAATGTGGGATGGACTATAGAATACTCAAAAGATAGATTAAAAGAAACATTATTTCATATTCTCCAAAATTCTTATGAGTTAGAAGAAAAAATATATAATATAAAAATTATCCTTAATAATAATACATGGGAAGCGAGAGCTAAAAAAGTAGCTCACGATTTAAAAGGATAAATGTTGGAGGAATATATAATGAAAATATGTTATTTGTCTGATGCAAATAGTATACATACTAGAAAATGGTGTAACTTTTTTAAGAAAAAGGGATATGACATATATGTTATATCTTTAAACAAAGGTGAAATAGATGGGGTTAAGGTATTTAATCTAAATTATGACTTAGACGAAGTAAAAGGAAGCAGTTCACTAAAAAAATTAAAGTATGTGAATTCTTTTAGTAGAGTGAAGGAAATTATAAAAGAAATAAAGCCAGATATATTACATGCTCACTATGCAACAAGTTATGGATTATTAGGAGCATTGTGCAAATTTCACCCATATATATTATCTGTATGGGGAAGTGATGTATTTGATTTTCCAAATGAGGGAAAATTAAAGAAGCAGATGTTAAAATATAATTTGAGTAAAGCTGATAAAATATTATCTACAAGTAAAGTTATGGCTGTTGAAACAAATAAATATATAGATAAGGATATAGAAGTAACTCCTTTTGGAGTTGATTTAAATAGATTTATACCTTTTGATAATAAATATGAAGATAAAGATGAAATTGTAATAGGTTCTATTAAGACTTTAGAAGCAAAGTATGGAATGGAATATTTATTAAGAGGATTTGCAGAGGTTCAACATAAATATCCAGATAAGAAGTTGAAATTAGAGATAGCTGGTAAAGGTTCCCAGCAGGAATTTTTAGAGAACTTATCTAAGGAACTTGGAGTAGAAGATAGAGTTAAGTTTTTAGGATTCTTAAATGGAGATGAAGTAATAAAAGCCTTTAACAGATTTGATATAGCTGTTTTTCCATCAACTTTAGATAGTGAAAGTTTTGGTGTGGCAGCGGTTGAAGCACAAGCTTGTGGAACTCCAGTAATTGTTTCAAATGTCGGAGGACTTCCAGAGGCTACAAAACCAGATTCTTCAAGTTTATTAGTTAGAAAAAAGAATAGTAGCGACATAGCCAATGCTTTAGAAAAATTAATATTAGATAAAGACTTAAGAATTGCCATGGGCAAGAATGGAAGAAAATTTGTGGAAGAAAACTTTAATATAGAAGACAATTTTAATAAAGTAGATAAGATTTATTTAAACTATGCTAAATAGATTGAAAACTTACAGTTTGGTGGTGAAATTATGAAAATAATAACAGTAGTAGGTGCAAGACCACAGTTTATAAAGGCTGCGGCAGTATCAAATGTTATAAGAAAAAAATTTGATGAAATATTAGTTCATACAGGACAACATTATGATGAAAATATGTCTAAGGTTTTCTTTGATGAATTAAATATACCTAAACCAGATTATAATATAGGAATTGGGTCAGGAAGTCATGGTCAGCAGACAGGAACAATGCTTATAGAATTAGAAAAGATATATTTAGAAGAAAAACCTGATATGGTTTTAGTATATGGAGATACAAATTCAACTTTAGCAGGTGCTCTAGCTGCAAGTAAGCTATTAATACCTGTTGCTCATGTAGAAGCAGGACTTAGAAGCTTTAATATGAAAATGCCAGAAGAACAAAATAGAATTTTAACAGATCATATATCTAAAGTATTGTTCCCTCCAACAGAAACAGCTGTGGTTAATTTAAAAAATGAAGGAATAGAAAAATCAGTTTATAATGTTGGAGATGTAATGTTTGATGCAGTGCTAGATTTTAAGGAATTAGCAAAGAAGAAATCAAATATTATAAATGAATTAAAGCTAATAGAAAATGAATATATATTGACCACTATACACAGAGCAGAAAATACAAATGACATAAATAGATTAAAAAATATAATTGAAGCTTTAAATGAAAGTAATAAAACTATAGTATTACCACTTCATCCAAGAACAAAAAAATATATAGATAGTTATGGACTAAGTTTTAATAATAATATAAAGATTATTGAACCAATTGGTTATTTAGATATGATTAGTTTAGAAATGCATTCACAAAAAATTGTTACAGATAGTGGTGGAGTACAAAAGGAAGCTTTCTTTATGAAAAAACCATGTATAACAATGAGAGATGAAACAGAATGGGTAGAAACTGTACAAAATGGATGGAATGTAATTGTTGGAACAGATAAAGAAAAAATATTAAACTCTATAGTGAATTTTGTTCCTGATAAACCTCAAAATAGTATATTTGGAGATGGAAAAGCTGGAGAAAAGATACTAAACATAATACAAGAGGTGAAATAATGAGGATACTATTTTTAACCCAATACTGTCCACCAGAAGTAGGAGCACCTCAAAATAGAATATTTGAGTTTGCAAAGCAATTAAAAAAATTTGGACATGAAGTTACAATACTTACTGCTATGCCTAATTATCCAAAGGGAGAAATATTTGATGGATATAAGGGTAAAAAACTTGTAAAAGAAGAATTAGATGGAATAAAAATAATAAGAACTAGTATTTATGCTACAAAGGAAAAGTCTTTTACTAAGAGATTGAGAAATTATTTATCCTTTACTTTTTCTTCTGTACTTACTGGAGCTAAACATGTAGAAAAACAGGATGTAGTAATAACAGAATCACCACCATTATTTTTAGGATGGTCAGGATATGTTATTGCTAAAAAAATAGGTGCTAAATTTATATTTAATGTTTCAGATTTATGGCCTGAATCAGCAGTTAAATTAGGAGTATTAAATAATAAATTATTTATAACTATGTCTACATGGCTAGAAGAATTTTGTTATAGAAAAGCTGCAGCTGTTACAGGACAAACACAAGGTATAGTTGATAATATCGTTCAAAGAGGGTTTGGAAAAGATAAAGTACACTTAATAACTAATGGTGTGGACACTGAGTTTTTTAAAAAAGAAAATAGAGATGAGAGTTTTAGAAAAGAAATTGGTGTGGAAAATAAATTTGCAGTTTGTTATGCTGGTATACACGGTATAGCACAAGGACTTGAGGTTATTATAAATGCTGCTGAAATTCTAAAAGATGAAAAAGATATACAATTTGTATTTATAGGAGATGGACCGGAAAAAGCATCACTTATAAACATGGTAGAAGAAAAGAATTTAAGCAATGTAACATTTTTACCAATGCAATTAAAACCTAAAATGCCTAGAATAATTGCTTCAATGGATGCTACAGTAATACCTCTAAAAAAATTGGATTTATTTAAAGGAGCACTTCCTTCTAAGATGTTTGAAGCGCTATCTTCCGAACTTCCAATAGTACTTGCAGTAGAAGGAGAGGCAGAGAAGCTTATAAATAACGCTAAAGCAGGAATAGTTGTTGAACCCGAAAATTCAAAAGAAATTGCAGAGGCGGTATTGACTTTAGCTAAAGATGTTGAGCTTAGAAAAACATTGGGTAGTAATGGAAGAAAGTATGTTATGGAACATTACTCTAGAGAGAGCATAACTAGAAAACTAGAGAAGATACTTATGGATCTTATTAAGTAACGATTTGGAGGCTATAATGAAAGATACAAGTACGCTGAAAAGTGCTCTAAAAAAGGGTTTTATTCAGATATTTAGTGCAAGTTTTATAAATAAGATAATACAATTTGGCATAAC
Organism: Clostridium lundense DSM 17049; assembly: GCF_000619945.1. Classification (GTDB taxonomy): domain Bacteria; phylum Bacillota; class Clostridia; order Clostridiales; family Clostridiaceae; genus Clostridium_AO; species Clostridium_AO lundense. The sequence continues at coordinate 290,334 of NZ_KK211043.1, forward strand.
CATAGTTTTATCTAGAATATTATCCAAAAGTCTTTATGGAAGTTTTACATATGCACAAAATATATTAAATATGTTTTTACTTTTAGAAGGTTTAGGAATGGTACCAGGTATACTGCAGTATTGTAGTATGGAAAAAGATACAGAAAAAAAACTATCATATTTAAAATATGCTTTAAATATGGGTGGATTAGTTAATTTGTTAATATGTATATGTGTAATAATATTCGCTTCATTTTTCGAATTGCCTGTTGCAGGAAGCTCACAAATATTATTATATCTGTCTTTAGTACCTTTAATGACAATATTTTTTAATGAAATTCAAACTTTCTTAAGAACAGAATTAAGGAATAAAGAATATTCTATTCTAACTGTAACCAATACGTTAGCGTATTTCCTAGGAAATGCTGTACTTGGATTTTATTTTAGTATAAAAGGTATAGTTATTGGAAGATATATATCATATATTATATCTATAGCAATGGGAATATATATGATGAGAGGTGTGTTATCAAAACTTAAAAATATAAGTTATCCTGAACAAAGCAAGAGAAGAGAATTTTTGAAGTATTCTATAGTTTGTTGTTTAACAAATTCAATGTCACAACTTTTATATTTAATGGATACTTTCTTTGTTGGATTAATAACACAAGATGGAACGGTAGTGGCTTCGTATAAAAATGCTACATTAATTCCATTTAATTTAACGTTTATTCCTATGTCTATAATGACTTTTGCTTATCCATATTTTGCACAACATTATGATGACAAAAAGTGGCTTAAAGAAAAGTATAATACTCTTGAAAAATATTTACTTATTTTAAATGGTTTTATAACTTTAATATTAATAATATTTGCACCGCAGATTGTTAATTTGATTTTTACTAAGCAATACTCAGATTCAATAATCAATTTTAGAATATTGTCTTTTGGATATTTTGTAGCAGGAACCTTTAGAATAACATCAGGTGGTATACTAGCTAGTGTTAAAAAAATTAAAGTTAATTTTTATAATTCAGTAGTTTCAGGATTAGCCAATGTGGTACTTGATGTAGTATTAATATATAAAATGGGTTCTATAGGTGCATCTATTGCTACAGTTTCTGTATACATTTTATCATCGGCAATATCTAGTTTTTATTTAAGAAAATATATTAACAGTTAATATGCACAGGAAAAACCACCTGTGCTTTTTATTTGTTAATGAAATGTTTATTGAAAATACATTGTTCCCTATAATATAATTATTAAAGTAAAACATATATTATTATATTTTATAAGAGAGGGGGAAATAGAATATATAATAAATATATTCTATATAAAGTATGGAAATTTATCAGTTAATTTTACACATATCCATTTATGCATATATAATTTTGATGCCATTAATATATAGCAAATTTAGATTAATGGGGGTACCTTTTAATGGTGATATATTATTGGCTTTTATAGTTTTAATATATATATTAGGACTATTAATTTTCAGAGGTATTAGAAAAAATTTTATAGCTGGTATAAAAAAATTCTTTACAGATTATTTAAGCCTTTCTATACTTGCATTGATATTAATAATGGCAGCTTCTTTAACATACGCAGAAAATAAGATTTTAGTTATAAAAGAAACTGTCAGATTTGCAAGTTACATAATATTATACTTTATAATATTATGTGAGGGATGTAATAAGAGGCTATTAGATGGTATATTACGTTGCTATATAGGAGTTTCTGCTATAATAGGATGTATAGGATTATATGATTATTTTACAGGTATAGGAATGGTTCAAACAGAAACTTACGGAAGTAGGGTTAGAATCAGTTCCACTTTAGAAAATTCAAATAATCTAGGAGTATTTTTTATACTTATTATATTCCCTGTAGTAATGCTTGCTATAAAAGAAAGAAACAAGAAGAAAAAAGAATTATATATAGCACTTTCAGTTATATTCTTTTTAAATATAATATTTAGTTTTTCTAGAAATGCATGGCTTGCTTTTGCTATTGGGTGTGGAATATTTGCTATTACATATAGTATTAAATTTCTATTTGTTTTAATTCCTGTAGGTGGTTTAAGTTTATTTATACCTCAGATAGCCATTAGAATAAAAGAAATTGCAGATGTGTCACAAAATACATCTAGAATAAAGGTATGGAAGATAGCTGAAATGATAATAAAAGATTATCCTGGTAGGGGAATAGGAAGCGGAAACTTTCCAGTAGTAAGTGCAAGATATATGGAACAGAAGCCCGGGTTAAAGACCCAAAACTTTATTCCATATCATCCTCATAATATATTTTTAAAGATACAATGTGAACTTGGAGTATTTGGAAGCATTGCTTTTGCAGCTATTATAGTGTCTATTGGAATAAAGTTAAGAAGCTTTATAAAAAATGTAGATGATAAATTTTATGCGGCATTTTATAAGGGATTTTGTATATCTGTCATTGCCTTTATGATTACAAATTTAGTGGATAGTTTCTTTTCAGCTCCTAAAGTAATAGCATTTTTTTGGATAAGTCTATCAGTGCTTCAGTCCTATAATATAGATAAGACAGAACATATGAGGCAAATAAAACTTTAGAAAATATAGTGAAAAGTGGTGGTTAAGATAAATATATTACAAGTTATATCTGGCAATGATAATGGTGGTGGTGGAAACCATGTAGTTAATATTTGCAGTAGTAATATTTTTGATATGAAATGTAAAATAGCTTGCATTGGTGAAGGAGATTTATATAAAAAGGCTAAAGAACTTTCCATACCAGCAGTTAGTTTTACTTTTAAGGAAATGATAAAGGGAAGTCTTGTTAAATATATTAAAGAAAATGGAATAGATATAGTGAATTTTCATGGACCTAAGGCTAATTTTATATATTTATTAATTAAGAAAAGCTTGCCTATACCAGCGGTTACCACTATTCATAGTGATTATAGATACGACTTTTTAAATGATAAAAAAAAGAAATATTTATATACCCCTTTAAGCACTATAGCATTAAAAAAGTTTAATAACTATATATGTGTTTCAAATTATTTAAAAGAGCTTTTGGAACATAAAAATTTCAAAGGAAAGAAGTATGTAATTCCTAATGGTATAAATTTTAAAAAGTATAATGTTAAAATAGATAGAGATGAGCTAAGAAAAAAATATAACTTAAAAAATGATGATTTTATTTATATAATGGTTGCTAGAATGCATCCTATAAAAAATCATATTAATCTTATAAAAGCTTTTAATATTTTACAAAATGATTTCTCAGATGTAAAAATGATTTTTCTAGGTAATGGGGAATTAGAAGGTGAATTAATAAAGCTTGTTAATGATTTAAATATAAAAGATAAAGTTATATTTGCTGGTTTTAATGAGAATTCAATTGATTTTATAAATGCTTCAGATGTAAGTATATTAACTTCATTTAATGAGGGAGGGGCTCCACCACTAGTGATACTAGAAAGTGCTTTAGTAAAAAAAGTAGCTATATGTTCAGAAGTGGGTGATATGCCTCTTATAATTAATAGTTCTAATGGATTTTTAATAAATCCTTACTCAGAACAAGATATTTATGATAAAATGAAAAATGTATATTTAAACAAAGAACAATTAGGAATTATGGGAGAAAATTTATATAATGATACTTTGAATAAATTTTCTATTGAAGCCTTTTGGGAAAATTACCACAAAGCATATAAGGAAATTTTAACTGGAAGTGAAGTGAATGAGTAAGGATAAGGTATTTAAAAGTTCTGTAATAGTAATGATACTTATTATTATAGGAAAGGTTCTTGCTATAGTAAGGGACTCCTTAGTAGCAGCCAAATTTGGAATTACCTATATAGCAGATATATATAATTTTTCAATAGGAATAGTTTACTTATTAACAACTATAAGTTATGGACTAACTACTACATTTATACCATTAAATACTGATCATATAAAAAAATATACAAAAGAAAAAAGGAATAAATTTGTAAATAATGTAATAAATACCTATAGTATTTTTACAATAATACTTACAATAGTTTTAATATTATTATCTAAATATATAGTTATTATATTTGGTAGCAAGTTTAATAATAATATTGAAATTTTTAACACGTCTGTAATAGTAGTAAAAATAATGCTAATATCATTAATTTTTATTAGCCTTCAAAGTATAGTAACAGGCGTATTACAATGTCATAATGAATTTTATGAACCAGCGGCTATGTCCATAGTATCAAATGTGGTTTTTATAGTGTATTTAGTATTTTTTACAAAAGCTTATGGTATTTATGGATTTGCAGTGGCTACAGTAATAGGATTCTTTGCTCAATTTATAATAAATGTTCCTAAGTATAAAAAGTTAGGATATAATTATGAGCCTTTTATAGACTTTAAAGACAGTGAATTAAAAAAGATGTTAATATTAATGATGCCTGTTATAATAAGCACATCATTAATTCAGTTGAATAATTTTATTAATAGAGCTTTTGCGGGAAAGATATTTGAAGGTGCCATAGCTGTTTTGGATTTGGCTAACAAATTAAATACTTTAGCGTATGAAGTATTTGCTATAGGTATAGCTATGGTTATATATCCAACGCTATCCCAATATGCTTCAGGAGAAAACTTAAGGGAATATAAGGAAGCACTTTCAAAAGGAATAAATACTATTTTTTTAATTATGATACCAGCAGCTTTTGCTATAGCTATACTTAGAATACCTTTAATAACATTACTTTTTAAAAGAGGTGCCTTTGATGAAAGAGCTGTAGAATTAACTTCTAATGCATTACTTTTTTTTGCCCCTGCTATGGTGGCTTATGGATTAAGGGACATTTTAAATAAGGCGTTTTATGCAGTAAAAGATACTAAAACTCCTATGATAAATAGTTTTATGGGAATAATAATAAATATCATAATAAATATATTTATAGTAAAGTATATGCAAGTATCTGGATTGACTTTAGCTACTTCAATATCATCTATAATAACTACAATTCTTATGCTTATGAGTTTGAATAAGAAGTTAAATGGTATAAATTTAAGAGAAGTGTTTATAACTTTTATGAAAATTATGTTTTCATCTATAATTATGAGTATTTTATTATTCTTTATAAATGAAAAATGTACCATGTTCTTTGGAATGAATACTAAAGGAAGTATAATAACACTTATAATTTCATTCATTTTAGGAAGTTTGGTTTACTTTATAAGTATATATTTATTAGAAATAAAAGAATTCACATATTGTATACAGTTATTAACAAATAAATTTAAAAAGAATTAAAGGAGGGATATTATGCAAAATGATGCAATAGAGATAGATATAAATAAACATATAAAGGGCAAAAAATTTCAATTTGCTTTAAAAAGAATAATGGATTTAATATTATCACTAATAGGTATAATAATACTATCTCCAGTATATCTAATATTGATAATTTTGATTAAGTTAGATTCAAAAGGACCTGCTATTTTTAAGCAAGTAAGAGTGGGCAAGGACGGAAAAGACTTTGTTATATATAAATTTAGAACTATGGTAGTAAATGCAGAAAAGAAAAGGGAATTAGAAATAGACCCTAATAATATAGGAAACTTTGTGTTTCAAAGTAAGGAAGATAATAGAATAACTAAGGTAGGATCATTTTTAAGAAAAAGCAGTTTAGATGAAATACCTCAGCTATTTAATGTATTTATAGGAAATATGAGTTTGGTAGGTCCTAGACCAGAAATACCTGATGTGGTTAAATACTATCCACCAGAATATAGACAAAGATTGTTAGTTCCTCCGGGAATAACTGGACTTGCTCAGGTAAGTGGAAGAGGGGAAATAGAGCTTCAGAAAACAATACATTATGATTTAGTGTATATTCAAAATTTCTCCGTATTTTTAGATATAAAAATATTATTTAAGACTGTGTTCTCAGTATTTAAAAAAGAAGGAGCTTTTTAAATTTAAAGCACAATACATCTTGTATTGTGCCTTATTTAAAATTAGGAGGAAGCTATGTTTACTAATATACTAGGGTATAATATATTTAAAGAAGATAAAAGAGAATTGCTTAATTACATAAAAACTTTTAATAAACTACATATAATTTCAGGTAACCCTGAGGTATTGTCTAATGGTTTAAATAATGAAAAGTTATTAAAAAATTTTAAAAGTGAAAATTCTATAATAATTCCAGATGGAGTAGGAACTGTTATTGCATCTAAAATTGTAGGAAATCCAGTGAAGGAAAAGTTGGCTGGAATAGAAATAATGGAAGAAATAATAAAACTATGTGAAAGAGAAGGAAAGGGTATATACTTATTAGGAACTAAAGAAGAAATTTTAAATAAGTGTGCTCATAATTTAAAATTAAAATATCCAAAACTGAAGATACTAGGAAAGCATAATGGGTTTTTTGATTTGAAAAATTGTGATGAAATAATAAATGAAATAAATGAATTAAATCCATATGCCTTATTTGTAGCTATGGGTTCGCCAAGGCAAGAAATATTTATAAGTGAATATATGAATATACTTAACCCAACTGTATTTATGGGAGTAGGAGGAAGTTTAGATATATTTTCTGGAGAAATGAAGAGGGCTCCAAAGTGGATGATAAATATTGGATTTGAATGGCTCTATAGAGTAAGTAAGGAACCTTGGAGAATAAAAAGATTATCTTCCATACCTAAGTTTTTAGTGAAGGTTATTCAAAATAAATAGCTGTATAGTTTGTTTTTATGCTACACATACTAATTTTAAAGGAGTGTGGTTTTTATGCAGTTTTATGATGTAATAGAAAATAGAAAAAGCATTAGAAAATTTAGAGGAACTAATATATCAAAAGATAAGATAGACAGAATGATTACAGCAGCTATGATGGCACCTTCTTGGAAGAATCAAACTTCCTATAAAATTATTTTAGTAGAGGATAAACATAAAAGAGATGAACTATCTAATACAGTAATGAATAAAACTGATGAAGCAGCACAATCAATAAAAGATGCACCATTAACTGCTGTAATTGTAGCTGACCCTAAACATTCAGGAGTAGTTGAGGAAAGGGAATATTATTTAGTTGATAGTGCTATAGCTATGGAACACTTTATTTTAGCAGCTACTGCAGAAGGTTATGGTACTTGCTGGGTAGGAGCTTTAGATGAGGATAAAGTAAGACAGGTGCTTGATATACCAAGTAATTATAGAGTAGTTGCAATGACACCTGTAGGAGAAATAGAAGAAGATAAAGAACACTATCCTAAGAAGGACATAAAAGATTATGTTTTCTTAGATAGTTGGAATAAATCTTATACTGAAGAAATGTGTAAAATAAAACATTAACAAAAACTCCATCCAAGGAATTTTCCTTAGATGGAGTTTTTGTTAGAGCATAGATGATGATAATTTTTCTTTATTAACATTACTAAAAATTTTAAAATAATTGTTTTTTAAAAAGCAGTAATAAAATTAAAAGTAAATTAAAGCGTTGCTGTAAAATACTACAACAACGCTTTATCACCTGTATTATGTCATATCTTCTCTGTGTTTTATGCTCTGTAATCTGAAAAAGTGCACTGCACTTTTTATTTAAGTTCATCTAAAGATGCAAATCTATATCCCTTGGCTTTTAAATCTTTAATAACTGAATCTAATATTTCAGTATTAGTTTTAGAAACTGCATGTAATAAGAATATACCTCCATTGTGAGTTCTTTCATTTATCATTCGTTTAGCATATTCATGGCTTGGTTGTTTTTTTGGATCCCAATCATTATATGCGAAACTCCAGAATATTGTTTTATAGCCTAGATCTTTAGTGTACTGTAATGAAAGTTCACTATATTTACCCATAGGTGGTCTAAAATATTTAGGCATTTTCTTTCCTGTTAAGTCTTCAAAAACTTTTTCAGTATCTGTAAGCTCTTTATTAAAGGCTTCCTTACCTTTTAAAGCTACTTGAGCCATGGAAGGATGGTGGTTTGAATGGTTGCAAACTAAATGACCTTCATTTACCATTCTTTTAACTAAGTCTTTGTTACTGTTTATATAAGGAACAACAACAAAGAAAGCAGCTTTTACATCATTGGCTTTTAAAATATCTAGTATTTTTCCGGTATAGCCATTTTCATATCCTTCATCAAATGTTAAATATATAACTTTTTCAGATGTATCTCCAAGGTAATAAGCAGAATTTTTATTTATTATGCTTAAAACATCATCTGGTGCTCCAGAAGGGCTACCATCTTTTTTAGGTACGAAGAACCAATCTCTTTCTTTTGTACCTACGGAAGTATTATTAGTAGACTTTTGGGTAGTGTTGTTTTTATTCTCGCTTTTTACATTATTAGTGTCTTTTTTTACTTCTTTTTTATCTTCAACTTTAGCTTCTGGTTTTTTTTCTGTAGCAGATTTATCCTCAACTTTCACTACACTTTTATTGTCATTAGACTCACTTTTTTCTACATTAGAGGAGGCTACAGAATTGCTATTAGTAGATTTACTACTAGTAAATCCTGAGCAAGCTGAAGTAGTTAATGATAATATTAAGCATATGCTTAATGCTAAACTTTGTCTTTTCACCTTTTATCACCTGCCATTAGTATGATATACTTTATTTTGTGCCTATTATAAATTAATATACGATGGAGAGATATGGAATGTATGATTTTTTTGTAGAAAATATCATAGAATTATATAATATAATTTTACAACCAATAGATAATATATACAAGGAAACAGCTATTATAAATTGCAAAAATATTTTTAATATGGAATGTAACTTGACTTTTGGAGAGTTTTATTATAATTTGTTGAAAAATAATAAGGATACTGGTGTAGTATATACTCCCGAAGAAATAAGTAAATATATAATAGAGAATTCAGTAGAGGCTCAAGATATAATAAATAATCCTTATATAAAAATAGTTGATCCTGCCTGTGGGTGTGGAAACATTATAATGCCTTTATTTCAGTATTTATACAAACTATATAGAGAAAATTTAGAAGAAATAAATAGAGTAAATAAAATTTTATTACATGAAAAAAATATAAAAGAACATATAATAAAAAATAACATATATGGTATAGATATAGATAAAATTGCGACTATGATACTTTCAATAGATCTATTTCAATTAAGCGGTATAATATATAGAAAAAATATATTAAATATGGATTTTTTGACAGATAAAATAGGAATTAAATTTAATATATTTTTAGGGAACCCTCCTTACATAGGGCATAAGACTATAGGAAAAGATTATTCTAAAAAAATTAAAGAAAAATATTCAGAAGTTTATAAGGATAAAGGTGATTTAAGTTATTGTTTCTTTAAAGGTGCTATTTTAAATTCAGAGCCTAATTTTAAGATAAGCTTTATTACTTCTAGGTATTTTGTAGAATCTCAAAGTGGAGAAGGATTAAGAAAATTTATTGTAAATAATTTCAACATAGTAGAGATTATAGATTTTTATGGTATAAGACCTTTTAAAGGCACAGGAATAGATCCAATTATACTATTTTTAAGTGATAAAAATTTATATAACATAGAAAAAGTTAAGATTATAAAGCCAATTTGTACTACAAAGGAAGGAAAAAAGGAGTTTATTAACTCGTTATTTTTTAATAAAAGCAATTTCTATAATAGTTTTTTTATAGAAGGAAAAAATTTGGGACAAAAGGGATGGATATTAAGAGAAGAAAGAGAACTAAACATACTAAGAAAGATTGAAAAAAGAGGGAGTTTCAAACTTAAAGACATATGTGAGAGTTATCAAGGAATAATTACAGGCTGCGATAAAGCATTTATTGTAAAGGACGAAGAAATTGTAGAAGAAAAACTAGAGAAACAGGTAATTAAACCTTGGATAAAAAGTAGTTATATAGAAAGAGATTTTGTAAAGAGTTTTGATAAGTTTATAATTTATTCAAATGAAATAAAGAATATTGATGACTATCCTAATATAGAAAAGCATTTATTACCATTTAAGCAAAAGCTGATGAATAGAAGAGAATGTGCTAAAGAAATTAGAAAGTGGTATGAGCTTCAATGGGGGAGAAAATCAGATATATTTGAAAGAAAAAAAATTATATTTCCATATAAAAGCAAAGATAATAGATTTGCTTTAGATAAAGGAAGTTATTTTAGTGCTGATATTTATTCTATGGTAATAAAAGAAAATGTAAATTATAGTTATGATTTTTTAATGTTTATATTAAATAGTAAAGTATATGAATTTTATTTTCACTCATTTGGGAAGAAATTAGGAGATGATTTATATGAGTATTATCCTAATACATTAATGGACTTGATAATTCCTAAGGAGTTTTTAACTAAAAACTATGATGAAAAATGTTTGTATGAGTATTTTAATTTTACAGAAGAAGAGATCAATATTATAAAGAACAAATAGTAAAGTATAAATATGAAAATAATTTTTCGAAAAAGTTTTAATTAAGATATAAATGGAGGAGATCAGCTGAACCAATTCCTCCATTTATTTGTTTTTTATTATTTGTTTTCTATAAGGTTTTCTACAAATTTTGGTAAAGCAAAGGATGCTTTATGTATTTTTGTAGTATAATATTTTGTTTCAAAAGGAAGCTTTTCAGGTAATGATGCATTTTCCGGATCATGTTTTTTAGATCCAATAGTGAAACTCCAATATCCTGAAGGATAAGTTGGAATTGCTGCCATAAATAGCTTAGTTACAGGAAATACTACTTTGGCATCATCATAAACTCTTTTTACTACTTCAGGAAGATAGAAAGGAGTTTCTGTTTGAGCAACAAATATTCCATCTTCAGTTAAGCATTCATATATTTCTTTATAGAAACTTCCACCAAATAACCCTTCAGCAGCTCCAAAAGGATCTGTAGAGTCAACTATTATAACATCAAATTCATTTTTATGCTCGTGAACATATTTAATTCCATCACCGACAAATACTTCACATCTACTATCTTCTAAAGCACAACTTATTTCTGGAAGATACTTTTTACATTCTATAATTACATCTTCATCTATTTCGCATAATACAGCTTTTTCTACAGAAGGATGCTTTAATATTTCTCTTATAGATCCTCCATCGCCACCACCAACAACTAATACCTTTTTAGGATTTGGATGAGTAAATAGTGGAATATGAGCTATCATTTCATGATAAACATACTCATCTTTTATAGTAGTTTGTACTATACCATCTAGAAGTAACATTCTACCTAAAGCATAAGTGTCAACAATAGCTAAATCTTGATAATTAGTTTTTTTTCTAACTAAGGTTTCCTTTACTTTGTAAGTCATTGCTGCATCAGAAATTTGAGCTTCTCTTAACCATAAATCCATTCTAGTATCTACCTCCCAATAAAATGTTAAAAACAGTATATTTATTATAGCAATCATTCATATTATAAGCAAGTTATAGAGGGTGTATACAACGAAATGACTAGTTAGATTATAACGCTGGTTATTCCAATATATGTTGAAATTAATTCAAGTTTACACTTATTGAGCCATTCAGCTTAAGTGTTATATAATACTTATGAATATATTGGATATGGAGGGAGATAACTTATGAAAGGTATGTTTGATAACAAAGATCATCTTATTGAGTTTAAGCATATAACTGGACAACATATGTTAGAAGGAGTTAAGCAACTCTTTTTAGAATATGTCCAAACACTGAAAATAGATCTTTCTTTTCAAAATTTTGAAGAAGAATTTGAGGCACTACCAGGTAAATATGGACCACCTGATGGAGTTTTAATATTAGCATTAGTTGATAGTAAAGAAGCTGGATGTATTGCTTTCAGGCATATTTCTCAAAGTATATGCGAAATGAAAAGATTATATGTTCGTGATTGTTATAGAGGACTAGGAATTGGTAAAAAGCTTATTACTATAATAAAGGAAGAGGCGCTAAAAATGAATTATGAATATATTAGGCTTGATACCCTTCCAATGATGAAAAATGCCCAATCTTTATATATTTCATTAGGATTTTATGATATTGGGCCATATGTATATAATCCCATCGAAGGAGCAAGATTCATGGAGTTGAAATTAAAAGACTAGTTTTTCATATTGTTGAATGGAGTTAAGATACAAATTTCTTATTTTTGTTGTTTATTTTTTAATAATAGTTAAAATGACAGAAATAAAATAGTTTTTGTATAAAAAATGGATACATGGATATAATAAATACTAAAAAGTTTAAATTCAAAAAAGAAGGAAAATTATACCATGTGTAGAATAGATAAATTAAGTATTCAGTAAAAATTGGACAAATAATTATTAATAAAAAATGGGGGGAAATATATGTATCTTAAATTTGAAAGTAATAGCGACAAACTATTAGTACATATGATGGGAGAATTAGACCATCATAGTGCAGAGGAAGTAAGAAATAAAATAGATGATAGATTAAATAGAGAAGATATGAAAAAGCTTATAATGGATTTTTCAGGTGTATCATTTATGGACAGCTCTGGTATAGGAGTAGTAATAGGAAGATATAAGAAGTTAGCATATAAAAATGGTGCAGTATGTGTTACTAATGTAAATGAAGCTGTAAAAAGAGTATTTGTGCTATCTGGAATGTTTAAAATAATAAAATTATATAACAGTAATGAAGAAGCATTAGAGAATATTTAATGGGGGGAAATGTAATGTACGATAATATGATGAAAATTGAGTTTTTAAGCAAGTCGGAAAATGAAAGTTTTGCTAGAGTAGCAGTAGCAGCTTTTGCATCCCAACTAGATCCAACCATTGATGAAATAACTGATGTTAAAACAGCAGTATCTGAAGCAGTTACAAATTCTATAATACATGGGTATGGTAATGAACAAGGAACAGTTAAAATTCAAGCATTTATTGAAGGTAGAGAAATTACTGTTATAGTTTCAGATAATGGTATAGGGATAGACAATGTACAATTAGCAATGCAACCATTGTATACATCACGCCCAGACTTGGAAAGGTCCGGTATGGGGTTTACTGTTATGGAATCCTTTATGGATAGTTTAAGTGTAAAGTCTGAAAAGGGAAAAGGAACTGAAATTATTATGAAAAAGGCTTTTAAATCATTAAGTTAGGTGAAGAATATGAATGAAGAAGCGGTAAAAAAGGGTATATATGATTATGAGGATAATTTAATGCTTATAGAAAAGGCACGAAATGGTGATAAAGAAGCATTAAATAGGTTAGTGGAACTTAATTTGCCTTTAGTTTCTGCTATAAGCAAAAAGTTCTTAAATAGAGGTTATGAGTACGAGGATATTTATCAAATTGGGTGTATGGGATTAGTAAAAGCTATTAATAATTTTAATTCAGATTATGAGGTTAAATTTTCAACTTATGCAGTACCTATGATAATGGGTGAAATAAAAAGATTTATAAGAGATGATGGTATAATAAAAGTAAGTAGAAGCATTAAAAATACAGCAAGAAAACTACACTATGATAAAGAAGCGTTAGCGAAAAAATTAAATAGAGAACCAACTATAGATGAACTATCAGAGTTTTCAGGAATAAGTACAGATGATATAATTTTCGCTACAGAATCTGCTAGTAGTATGCAATATTTATATGATACTATTCACCAAGATGATGGTGCACCTATAATGCTTATAGATAAAATAAGTCAAGACTATGAGGAAGACAATGAAATAGTAAATAAAATTGCTTTAAAGGAAGCATTAAATAAATTAGATGTTAAATCTAGACAGATAATAATGCTTAGGTACTTTAAGGATAAGACTCAAGTAGAAGTAGCTAAAATGCTTGGTATTAGTCAGGTACAAGTATCTAGAATAGAAAAAAGAGTGCTGAAAATTATGAAAGATAAATTAAAGGCATAGGATAATTTAATTATCCTATTTTTTTTGGTTAAAAATTAAATTTATGTATAAAATAAGAATGATGATTTAAAAGGGGTGATTTTATGAAAGCTAATGAAAAACAAATTAAAAAAAAGTTTGATCAATTATCTGCTGAAACTGAACCAAAGAAAAATATGCTAAAAGATTGTATAAATGCTTTTATTGTAGGTGGCATAATATGTGACATAGGACAATTTGTTTTTAATTTTTTCTTAAGTATGGGGATACCAAAGGAAGAAGTTGGAACATATGTATCAATAGTTATGGTATTTATAGGAGCATTACTTACTGGTGTTGGAGTATATGATAGAATAGCTACCTTTGCAGGAGCGGGAACTGTAGTACCAATAACGGGATTTTCAAATTCTATAGTATCTCCTGCTATGGAATTTAAAAAAGAAGGATATGTATTTGGGGTAGGAGCTAAAATGTTTACTATAGCAGGACCAGTATTAGTATATGGATTAAGTACTTCTGTTTTAGTAGGAATAATATATTATATTTTAAAAATAATTTAACATCAAATATTAAGGGATTGTTAGCTTGGGATGGTAGTCATAGGATAAAAGTCATATTTAAAAATAGATATATTTTCTAGAAAGAAGGTGGCCACTTGATAAAAAAGATAGGAAAACAAACTTTGAGAATGGAAAATAAGCCTAGAATAATATCAGCTTTTAGTGTAGTGGGTCCTAAAGAGGGTGAAGGACCTTTAAAGGATTACTTTGATGTAATAATAAATGATGATTTAGCAGGAAAGGACAGCTATGAAAAAGCTGAAAGTAATATATTATATACTGCAGTAACAGAAAGTATAAAAAAAGCAAATTTAAAAGAAGAGAGTATAGATTTTTTATTTGCAGGGGATTTGTTAAATCAGTTAACATCTTCAAGCTTTGCAGCGAGAGATATGAATATTCCATTCTTAGGCCTTTATGGAGCTTGTTCAACTATGACAGAATCATTATCTATAGCATCTATGGTGATGGATGGAAACTTTGCTAACCATGTAGTTGCTGCTACATCATCTCATTTTTCATCAGCAGAAAGACAATTTAGATTTCCTCTAGAATTTGGTTCTCAAAGACCTCCAACAGCTCAATGGACAGTAACGGGATCAGGAGCTATGGTACTTGGTAGGGATGGAAATTTTCCCTATGTAACTTATGTCACTGTGGGAAAAGTAAAGGATTATGGAATAACTGATGCAAATAATATGGGAGCTGCTATGGCACCAGCAGCAGTATCAACTATATATAATCATTTTAAAGACACTGGAAGATCTCCTAAGGATTATGATGTAATTGCTACAGGAGATTTAGGAAAAGTAGGTAAGGAAATAACAACTAAATTACTTATGGATTATGGTTATGATATAAGCACTAACTATATAGATTGTGGTGATGAAATATTTGATAATGATGAACAAGGAACAGATTCTGGAGGTAGTGGTTGTGGTTGTTCAGCAGTAGTTTTATGTGGCTATCTATATAAAAATATGCTAAAGGGAAAATTTAAAAAGATATTAATGGTATCCACAGGTGCACTGATGAGTACAACTTCATCCCTTCAAGGTGAAAGTATCCCAGGCATAGCCCATGCAGTAGCAATAGAATATGGTACTGGAGGGAATTAATGATGAGTGATTATATAAATGCTTTTGTAGTTGGGGGACTAATTTGCGTAATAGCTCAAATTATTATGGATAAAACAAAGCTTACTCCAGCTAGAATATTAGTAAGCTTTGTTACTATAGGAGTTATTTTAGGAGCATTAAATATATACGATGTGGTAGTAGAGTTTGGAAAGGCAGGAGCTACTGTACCACTACCTGGATTTGGTTTTACTTTGGCAAAATCAACTATTAAAGAAGTTAATGAAAAAGGATTAATTGGTGCATTTACAGGAGGAATAAAGGGAGCAGCAGGTGGAATAACAGCAGCAATATTTTTTGGATATGTGGCAGCATTACTATTTAATCCTAAAACAAAAAAATAAAATATGCCCCAAATTTATTGTTTGGGGCATATTTTATTTCTAAGGTTTTTTTATCTTATTTTTAATCTTATCTTTAATAGAGTTAATATTAGTAGTGTTATCTGTATTACCTGTATCTACGTTAGTATTTTCTCCTGAAGCTGGATCCTTTGGCTTATTATCATCAACTTCTTTATTCTTATCTGTTTCTTCATTTTTTGTTTTATCATTAGTATCCTTATTATCCTTATCTTTTTTGTCCTTATCCTTGTCATCACTTTTATTATTAATAGGCGCCTTATAGGAATCACATAATTCTGTTGGAACTGTATCTTCTATAAATAATTCAGTTCTTATTCTATCTTTAGGGCATGATGATGTAGCAATCTTACCTGAATCTGAGCATATAGAAACTTCTTCTACTCCTTCAGGTTTAGGTATTTCTTTATACTCTAAATTTTTATGGGCTTCTTTCATTATATTACCCCATAATAGAGCGGCATCATAACTTCCTATATATTTTCCATAAAGATATTTATCATTAAAGTTTGAGTGATCATCTTTACCGATCCATACTGCAGCAGAATAATAAGGTGTAAGTCCTGTAAACCAAAGGTCTATAGAATTACTTGTTGTACCGGTCTTTCCTCTTGCCATAGGACTAAAATTAGCTGAAGGACCTGTACCACCTGCTGAAACTGGACCTTTTAATAAATCAAACATAATATAAGCTGCTTGAGGTGATAGAACTTTAGAAGAAGAATATTTTCCCTCTAAAATGATTTTACCAGTTCTATCTTCTACTTTCGTATAAAGCATAGGATCTGCTTTCATACCATTATTACCAAATACACCATAGGCTACAGCCATATCTAAAGTGTTTGTACCACTAACACCTTGTTTTCCAGTTAACTGACCTAAAGAAAGAGCAGAGATACTTGTTTCATCAGAATTTTTATCTAATTTTAATCCGAATTTCTTAGCATAATCTGATGCGGTTTTTAAACCTAGTTCATGTTCTATTCTTACAGCAACTACGTTTTTTGACTTTTGAAGCGCTGTTCTTAAAGGTATATATCCATCGTAGTAATCACCGCTATTCCTAGGATTATAAGGTTTGCCATTATCAGGATACAATTTTCCTATTTCTTCTGGTAGTGGTGAGTCATCATATATAGTAGCTGCAGTAGCTAGTTTAGTATCTATAGCAGGACCATATACTGTTAAAGGTTTAATACTAGAACCAGCAGCTCTATAAAATTCTGTGGCTCTATTAAAGGATAAAGGAGGTTGCTGTCCTCTTCCACCAACTAAAACTTTAACTTGTCCTGTATGATAATCAAATATAGTAGCTGAGGCCTGAGGTTGTAGTATACTTCCTCCAGACTTTGAATTAATACCAATTAGATTATCCATATTATCTAAAGTTTTTTGAGTATAATCCTGTAAATCCTTATTCATTGTACTATATATCTTAAGGCCACCGTACATAAGCATACGTTCAGCTTCAGTATTGCTTAGATGATACTGAGACATTAAATCTTTTTTTACTTGTTTAATTGCTTCTCTTGAAAACCATTCATAATTTAATTTATTAACATTAAGTGTTGATGTTTTAAATGCTAGTTTTTTATTATTTAAATCTGATATAGCATCATTATATTGTTTTTCATTAATATGTCCATTCTCCAACATCTTACTTAATACTGTTTTAGTTCTATTCAAATAAGATGAAGTATTTTTTTGTGACATTACAGCATAATAAAATGTTGAAGGACTTTGTGGTACTCCAGCAATAAAAGCACATTCAATAAGATTTAAATCTTTTACACTTTTGCTAAAATATTGTTTGGAAGCAGCTTCTACTCCATAGGCACTACCACCAAGGCTTATTGTATTCATATATGCTTCTAAAATTTGTTCTTTACTAAGTTTCTTCTCTAGTTCCATAGCTAAATACATTTCTTGTACTTTCCTCTTTATTTGTACTTCATTAGAAAGTAATGTGTTTTTTATAAGCTGCTGGGTTATAGTAGAACCACCTTGTATTCCAGATTTTCCTGTAACTTTATTTAATACAGTTCTAAGTGTAGCTCCCACTACTCTTTTAAAGTCTACACCATTATGAGTTTTAAACCTTTCATCTTCAATACTTATAATGGCATTTTTTAAATTATCTGGTACATCTTTGAATGATACTATAGTTCTATGCTGGTCGGATACTACCATGTCCATAAATTTTCCAGAGTCATTATATATTACAGAAGGTTCATTTAAACTTAATATTTTATTTATATCCAAAGGGGGTGCTGTTTTTATCATAGCAAGACCAATTCCTAAAGCAGCAACAAATGTAAATATACCAATTAAAAGTATTGTTATAAATGCTATTTTTAGGGTTTTAAAACGGGTTTTTTTCTTTTTCTTTTTACCCATTTTCTTTTTCTCCATAATTTTCCTCCTAGTTTTACTAATATTAATTGTACCCAATTTTAAAATATTATATCATACAATATGATTTTTATAAAATATATATGAAAAATACTTTAAGGATATATGAGGTAATTATTTAAGAATATTTCAGAAGTAAATTAAATATAAGTTATTAACAACCATATAAGGAAGTGAATAAATCATAAATAATGTTAAGTTTAAATTAGTAGTTATTCTATTACTTACAATTATATTCGGGGGTGTTTTTATTTATACTTTTGATAAGATTATAACTCCTACGGTGCTTAATGTAGCTGATGGGGAAATGAGGGCTAAGGCTTTAGAAATTGTTAATAAAACAATAGTCGATAATTGTATGAAAAGCTTTAAATATGAAGATATAATAAATATACAAAAAGATAATGAAGGGAATATAACTTTGATTAAAGCGGATACATTACAAATGAATAAAATAGCTTGTGATGTAGCATTAGAATCTCAGCAAAGATTAAAGGACATTGGAAATGTTGGAATAAAGGTACCTACAGGATATATATTTAAAAATAATATTCTAGCTTATTTTGGTCCAAATGTAACTGTTAAGATGCAGCCTATTGGGTATATAGAGACTAAATATATATCAGATTTTGAAAGTGCAGGAATAAATCAAACTAGACATAGAATTTATGTACAAGTAAAGACTAATTTAAGAGTAATAATACCACTAAGAAGTAATGAAATAGAAGTGAAAAATGAAATACCTATTTCTGAAACTATAATAGTTGGAAAGATACCGGAAACTTCCATAAACTTAGGGTTAGATAATGCAGGATTTAGAATTAGGGCAGAGGCAGGAGAAGATTTTAATAAATCAGAGAAGCATAAGTGATAGACTTCTTGAGTTTTTAGACAATAAAAGAAAAGATTTTTATATAGTAAAGAGTGAAGAATGAATAGTGAATAGTAAAGGATAATTTTTCTTTATTTACATTGAAAAAACTTAAAATTAAAGCTTTTCTGTAGTGTAATAGAAGAAAAGCATCCTTTATTTTTCATTATCCACTATACACTCTTAATTTAAAAAGTAGTATTCACTTTTTTATTAATTTTCTTCCCAATTAAATACATAAGGAACGTTTCTATAATAATCTCCATAATTTAAACCATAGCCTACTACAAATACATCGGGAATTTCAAAACAGCAGTAATTAGGCTTAATATCTACCTTTCTTCTTTCAGGTTTATCTAAAAGTACACAGCAATTAACAGATGCAGCACCTAGTTCTTTTACATGATTTACTACAAAATCCATAGTTATTCCTGTATCTACGATATCATCTACTATAAGAACATCCAAGCCTTTTATATCATCTGGAATATCGTTTACTATTTTAACTACACCTGTAGATATTTCACCATGACCATAACTTGAAGTTGTCATAAAGCCAATTTTAGTAGGTACTGTTATATTTCTTACCAAGTCAGCAGTAAATATAAAACTACCTCTTAATAAGGATAGTACGTAAAGATTTTTATTTTTATAGTCCTCAGAGATTAATTTTCCTAATTCTGCAACCCTTGTATCAATCTGTTCCTTTGATATTAGTATATTTTCTTTCTTCTGTTCCATTGTTAACCTCCATATTATAACGATTATATGCATTTATTAATATTATGTTCATATTTAAAATATACTTTAAAAGCCTTGCAAAATCAAGGCTTTTTTAATTGTCTATAAATAAAACCACCTGCTATGCAGGTGTGTTCAGAAAAGCTTAAGCGTTGAAAAAAAATACCTCGCCTTGATAGAATAGATATGGTTTCGTCAGCCAATCTAAAATCAAAGGAGGTATTGCCCAAAATGGACAATAATAGTTTAGCACATACCAAGTGGAGATGTAAATATCATATAGTATTTGCCCCCAAATATAGAAGGAAAGAAATATATGGAGAAAAGAAATAGGGAAAATACTGAGAACGTTATGTGAATGGAAGGGAGTAGAAATAATAGAA
>NZ_JHVC01000006.1 GCF_000619945.1 Clostridium lundense DSM 17049
ATGTTACAAAAATTTCATTTACACTTCCTAGTTGTTCTGCAATTTTAAGTGAAGTTTCATATCTTGTAGCTCCATACAAACGTGTTATATTAGTTATATTTATACTTTTTAATTGCTTATCAACTTTTTCTGAAACTACCTTTGGTCCACCTATTATATATACATTCTTCACCTTTAATCTTTTAATTTCATTTACTGTATTATCACTTAATCCTGATTGTGAAGTAAGTATTATTGGTGCATTATGCTTTTTAGCTAAAGGTGCTGAACATAATGCATCTGCATAATTATAGCCTTGAGCTATTACAACAGTTTGTGAGCCATTTTTCCATCCTGCTCTACTTATTTCAATAGACGTTTCTATTCTATCTTTTCCATAAATTCTACTTTTAGCATTTTTAGCATATATCATTGACGAATTTGTAGCTAAAACTGACGTCATAGTAAATAATGATATAGCTATTTTACTCATTAACCTTTTATTCATATTGTCCTCCATTTTATAATCTGTTTTTTATAAATTTAATACTCATTTCTTTAATTTCTTTTATTATAGTACCTCCTTCCCCATTACAACTCAGAGATATATAATATATACGGACAAATAAAAAAGAACCCAAAAGGGTTCTTAAACAACCTAAACTTACATTTCTACTGAAAATACAATAAAAATACTCCTATAAGCCGTGTATATATCTCCCCCTCCGAAAGAATCCACAATTATTAGGCAGGTTTCCTGGCTTAGCTTCTATTTACTCCCTTACCTTCCCAGAATCAACATTCCAGTGGTATAATTTAAGGTTTCATCAGCATCACAGTAACGGTGGGCTGCAGTGGATTTTCACCACTTTCCCTTTTAACTACCGATTAAAGATAGCACCTGATAACACAAATATACAATTTTACTAATTACAATTATATTATATAATTTTTAACACTTCAACATTTTTTGTTCAAATTATGCAATTTTATATCTTTTACACGAATATATACCTTTTATTAATAACAATTAAATATATTTTACTTATTGATAAAAAACTATTGTTAATTCTTTATTTCACTGGTATTTCTATTACATTTGAAAGAGGATTCATATTATCTAATCCACTCCATATAAAAGATTTTACTGTATAACCACTTTCCTTTGGTAATTTCAAACTTACTCTTAAATTAACAGCTTTGCCTCCTTCTATGCTCTGTTCTGCTGCTGCATAGTTTACAAGCTTATCATCTTTATCAAATAATCCTACTATTAAAGCTGCATTTCTAGTTTCTTTAGTATTGTTTATAGCTTTTATAGTTATCTTGGCATCACTATCTAATTTAAATTCCTTATTTGTAGTTAAATTTTCAATTTTTATATCTTTTTTCTCGGGAGAATTGTTTTTTACTCTAACTTTTGAAAACATAGATTCTCCTTTATATAAATCTGCTATGGCCATAAATGCTTCACTATTTAAGATATCACTTCCAAAATTCCCACCCTTTTTATTTTGTAGTAAAGCATCTAACATGGTATTTTTATTTTTACACCATTCATCAGATAATGGATCTACTCCATTGGCAATTAAAGCTTGAATTACCTTAGATATAGTTCTAGGATCATTTTTAATTTTCTTATTTAAATCATATCCTCCCTGTGAATTTTGTTCATCTTTAATATATTTTAAGGATGTGTTTAATATATTTTTCACCTCTGGTAATTCTTTATAAGGAGCTAATGCAGTTATTACCATTGCAGTAGTATAAACATCTTTGTAAATTCCATTAGAACTCATATTGCATAAAGCTTTTATAGCTTCTTGTTTATCATATTTTGCCTCTGCCATATCTAATGCTAATATTACCCAAGCTTGTATTTGAGGCCAGTTTTCTTCACCTTCTACCATTACAAACTTTCCTCTATCTTTTCCTTCTTTTACTTGATATTTTAAAATTTCTTCTACATAGTTTATTGAATTATAATTTCTTGGATCTTCTCCAATAGAAATAATCTCTATTATATTTTCTGAATAATCATTAACATATTTGCATTTGCATTTTGGTATCAATTTAAATTTTTCTTTTATAATTTTTATATCTTCTGAAATATTATCACTAGAAAAATTAAAACTTAATGCTTCATTGTATTCAAATTCAGATTTCGTACTATAATAATCTTTTAAATCTTTTAAACTTTTTTCAATTTTTTCTTCAACTTTAGGTTCTTCGGGTTTTGTTGGATTTTCTTCTTCTGTTAAATTATGAAATTTAACTCCTTTTAAAACATAATCACCATATCCTTTTTCTTTAAGTATAGCTAAAGAGTATAAAACATTTTTAGGAGAAACACTATCTTTTTCTTCCTTATCTTTAGCAAAATACTTACCATTCCATAAATTAAATAATGCACTTATAATGTCCTTTTCTTTAACCCAACATTTATCTTTTAAATCTATTCCTGCTTCAACAAGTTGAGTAATTATTTCTGTATGAATTAATGTCATATAATTACGATTATATATACCACCATCATTATTTAAATTTCCTTGTAAATATTTCAATGCTTTATCTATAGCTTCCTGTACACCTTCAATATTTTTATGTCTTGATAATGCATTAATTGAATAAACTGTTCCTTTAATTGAATGTAATATACACCCTGTATCTTTTTTTTGCTTACTTACTAAAGTATCTACTAACTTTTTCTCATTATAATTAACTTTTTTATCTTTAAATTTTTCATTATATCTATCTACTGCAATCATTCCTTGAACTACAGATATACTCATACCTGATGTTTTACTTAATTCATCAGCTATATCTTGTACTAAATCAACATTATTATAATTCCTAGGATCTTTACCTAAATCCATTAGTACTCTGGTTTGTTCTGCTTTCTTGTCAATTTTATCACTATAATAATCTATTTTTTCAGTAATATCCCAACCTTTTTTGCTTAAATCTGCATTAGCTTTCACCATAGCAGCATATTCTAGTCCTGTTAACTTTCCTTCATTTTCTTTATATTCATATTCATTAAAATATTGTATTAATGCTTTTATTGCATTATTTACTGTTACAGAATCACTAGTACCTTCATCGGGTTTTTCTTCATCACCTGTCCTATTAATTATATTAACTATTTCTTCATAAGAAGGACCTTTTTCATCCATTCCATTCTTACTGTAATACCAAACAATTTTATCTCCATCTTTAACTTCAGTTTCATTTGCATAAGTACTTGGTACTTGTCCATTTAGTGAATACATCCATCCATTCATACCTTCATTTTTTATTCCAAAAATAGATGTAATCATAATGCCTCTTGCTTCATATTGATCTGTTGCTGCTTGCAATGCTCCAAACACTGTAATCCCTGACTGTTTTCTATTACTTATAGCAACTTCACTAGGTTTAAATTTTATATCATATTTTTTATCTGACTGTGGATAAACTATAGTTATATTGACTTTACAAGTTTTTTCAGGTTCATCTTTAATTATATTATCAAATTTTATACCTTTTAATTGATAATCTCCATAACCTGCTTCCTTAAGAGAAATTAATGCAAATAAAACTTTATCATAGGCTCTTTCATCCATTGAACCATCTTTTTTACAAATTTTTTTACCATCCCAATATTTAAATAATCCTTCGATAGGGGTTTTTCCATCTTTTATCCATTTAATATCAGTTAAATTTTCACCTGCTCCAATTAAACCTACTACACTCTCACACTGAAGATGAGTAAAGAAGTATTTTTTATATAATCCTCCATCTTCCTTTTGAACTTCATGTAAAAATTTAAGTTCATCTTCTATTATTTTGTTTACTCCATCTATATCTTTATGTTTTACTAAAAAGTTTAAGGCTGCTGCTGTATTTTGTGGTGTTCCATCAAAAGATCCATCACTCTTTTGATTTTTTTTAATTAATTCTACAATATTTTCTACTTTATAAATTACTTTCTTATTAACAAATTTCTTATTAAACTTATCAATTGCCATGGCTGCATTTACTTCGTTTATTGGATATCTAGTTTTAGCATCCATTGATTCAATTTGTTCTGCCATAGCCTTTATTAAGTCTAACGGTTCTTCTCCCATTTCTATAAGAATATTAGCTTGTCTTGCCTTAGTTCCAATTGCTTTATTATCTTCAACTTTTTTATCTTTTTTCCAGTTTCCTGTACTAAGATCTACTCCAGCTTTTTTTAATACCATATATGTATTAGCATCAACCGTTCCACCATACCTGGTATAATAAGTTTTTTCAAAATAATCTACTAAAATTTTTACAGTATCATTTATAGTTACATCTTGTTTAATATTTTCAGTACTAGCTATTTCTTCAGCATATACTTTATCATTTCCTAACAATATAAAATTAAAACTTGATAAAATCATAACAAATGTTATAAAAAAAGATACTATTCTTTTTCTTTTAATATTCATAAGTTAAATCCCCCTATAGTAAAAAACATAATTTAAAAAAGTATTATACCTGTGGTTCTTTCTTTGGTTTATCCATTGTTGTACCTCCTTTCATTGCAATTCAGAGATATACAATATATACGAACAAATAAAAAAAGAACCAAAAGAGGTTCTTAAAAGGACATAAACATACATTTCTGTTATAAGTATAACAAAATGCTTTTATCCACTGTGTATATATCTCCCCCTCCGAAAGAATCCACAATTATTAGGCAGGTTTCCTGGCTTAGCTTCTACTTACTCCCTTACCTTCCCAGAATCAACATTCCAGTGGTATAACTTAAGGTTTCATCAGCATCACAGTAACGGTGGGCTGCAGTGGATTTTCACCACTTTCCCTTTTAACTACCGATTAAAGATAGCACCTAATAACACAAATATACAATTTTACTAATTACAATTATATTATATAAATATTATTTATTCAACATATTTTACCCTCTTTTCTTAATATTTACTAATTTTCTATTCCTCTCCTTACTTTAACTCCTTTATAATAATAGTGTTTAATTTCCGCCATTTCTGTAACTAAATCTGCTCTATCTATTATTTCCTGTGGAGCATATCTTCCTGTTAATATTATTTCAGTACTTTCTGGCTTCTTATCCAATATATCTATAACTTCTTTTGATGTAAATAAATGATAAAATAAAGCTATATTTATTTCATCTAAAATCACTATATTATATTCTCCAGAAGTTATTACTTCTTCTACTCTTTTAAGTCCCCTTACAGCCCTATCTATATCATCTTGTGTAGGTTCATTATATATAAAACAATTTTTGCCAAACTGCTCTATTTTAAAATTTGGTAAATATTCTACTGCTTTTAACTCACTATATTTCATTCCTTTTACAAATTGTCCCATAAAAACTTTTTTACCTGCACATACAGCCCTCAAAGTTAGTCCTAAAGCTGCTGTAGTTTTTCCCTTACCATTTCCTGTATAAACTTGAATATAACCTTTGTTGCAATCCATGTTAAATTCCCCCTTCTTTATTTTTTTAAAATATAACTTTTTTAATGAAGCTTAAATAATTAATAATAAAAATTCAAGAATATATTTTCTTTATTTATTACTAAAAAAATTCTTCTCAATTTTCTATAAAGTAAAAACATCTATTTCAATAATAGTAATAGATGTTTTTAATAAAATTATAACTTATATTTTAAATAATTAGTTTTCAATACCTACTCTACAAGGTACTCCTTGAGTATAATAATGTTTTATTTCTTTCATTTCTGTAACTAAATCTGCTCTATCTATAATTTCTTGTTTTGCATATCTTCCAGTTAATATTAATTCTGTTTTTTCTGGTTTTTTATCAATAAGAGCTAAGATTTCTTCTACAGTAAACAACTCATAGAAAAGAGCAATATTCATTTCGTCAAATACAACTACATCATATTCTCCAGAAGTAAGTACCTCTTCTGCTCTTTTTAATCCCTTTTTAGCTTCTGCTATATCAGCCTTTGTTGGGTTTCCAAATATAAATGTATCTCTTCCAAACTGTTCCATAGTAAAGTTTGGAAGTAACTCTGCTGCTTTAAGTTCACTATACTTCATTCCCTTTGTAAATTGTCCAAAAAATACCTTTTTGCCTGCACATACAGCTCTAAGTGAAAGTCCTAAAGCTGCTGTAGTTTTTCCCTTACCGTTTCCTGTATAAACCTGCACGTATCCTTTATTTTCCATAATAATTCCCTTCTTTCAAAAAAATTTCAAGTTAGAACTACACTTATAATAATACCATATTTTATAATAGGTATCTATTATCATAAGACTTATTCTATTAGAATATTACAAATTAGCTACAGTATTATAAATAAATCTACAAATAATTACTATAGCTATTAATATAAATAAATTTTTTACATTTGATTAAATTTTCTGGATACCTACAGAATCAATTTTATCTAACAGCTATCTTCCTTACTCTGAAAGCAACAAACAAGGATAGCTACACCTTTAGATAAATAATTTAATTATTCTTCCATTAATGGATTGCCATCTATACAATCCTGTACATGTTGAATAAATATATCCTGTATTCCTTTATTTTCACCTATACCATGTAAATAAATATTTACTTTATAATCTTCTCCTTCTAAAATACTCTTCCAAGAATCTTCTTCATCTCCTGCCATATCATTAGTTGCATGATCACCTGCTACTAGCATAAACGGCATTAAAGTAATTTCCCTTATACCATTTTTCTTTAATCTAGGAAGTATTACATCTAATTCTGGAAAACCTTCTACGTTAGCTATATACACATTTTGTAATCCACTTTCATCTATAACATACTGAAATAACGCATAGGATGAATTAGCTGGATGAGTACTACCATGTCCCATAAATACTACAGCGTGTCCTTTCTCTCTTTCTGGTATTTGAGTCCTTAATGCTTCTACTGCTTTAAAATAATCCTTTGTTCTATAAAGAAGGGGCCTGCCTAAAACTAACTTTTTAAATACTTTTTTATGCTCAAATTTATGTACTGCAAATTTTACATCATCATATTCTTCACCAGGCATTATATGCAATGATTGAACATATACTTCTTCAAATCCTTCCTGCGCCATTCTTTCCAAAGCTTCTTCAGTATTATCTATGAATATGTTATCTCTTTTTTTAAGCTTATTTATTATCATTCCTGAAGTAAATGCTCTTCTAACTTCATAATCTTTAAAGTTTTCTTGTACTTTATTTTCAATAGCTTCAATTGTAAGTTTTCTTGTATCATGATAACTTGTTCCAAAACTAACTACTAATATTCCTTTTTTTGACATAAATTCTTCTTTCCTTTCTTTATATAAAATTATATCTTTTTATCATCCTATTCTAAATATATTGTTAATTTACTCATTTGGCAAGCAATCTTAATTATTTATAATAGGTATAAATATTTTTAAGGCCTTCTTAGAAGAAACTTCTATGGATAATTATTAAATCATCTCAATTTAGAAGAACCTTTTATGTACAACTGCTCGAACTTATGCCTTTTATAACACTGTCCACAGTTGTCCTAATTTTTTGCTTTTAAATTATATTATTTTTATTATTTCAAATATATTAAGTATATATACGATCTTCAATATTTCATACTTTTTTAGGTATGCTATATTAGAATTATTGAATATTCTCTTTATAATATTATTGCTTAGATTTTAGACTTGAATATTTAAAGATTTAATAAATATATTATGGATTCATAGGAGAAGTTTATTACGTTCTTATTAAAATTATCTTTGGAGGTTATTTCAGTGGAACCTAAACCTCTCCTATGTCAGATGCAAATAAAGAAGCCCTGCTTAACTTACTAAGTTAGACAAGGCTTTCATTCACATAAAACAAAAACACCTTCCCTATTCTCCGTAGAGTTAAGCGTACTAAAAATATAGGCAGGTCTTCTGACTTCAGTATCACAACTTTTTTTACCCTTCCGGACATTTCCGTGGCAATGTAAAAAAGCTCCTCTGTTACAGCGGCGGGACCGTGCAGGACTTACACCTGCTTCCCTTTTCACTAATCTAAAAATTAGCACCTATATCTAATTATTCAATTTTATACACTGCTTTAATTATAATTATGTGAATTTCATTTGTCAAGGTAATTTTCTAAATTTTGCTTAAATTGATAATATAATTTACTAGCTCATTTTTATTATAAAAAACTTTGTTGTAGTTAATTTTTTTTCTATCTATAACAAATACATATATTCCTTCATCTAAAGCTGCTTTTATCTTTTCCTCAGTTCCACCCTCTGGCCCACTATCCTTAAGTAAAATTCCTTTAGCATTGTATTCTTTTATAAAGGCTCTATTAAGTTCATAGCTAATAGGTCCTTTTATAGCTATTAAATCATCTAATTTAACTCCCAAAGCATAGCATTCTTCCATAACCTTAAGAGACGGTAGTACTCTATGGATTATTCTATTATTTAAACCTAGAGACAATATTCTATCTAAATTTCTACTACCTGTTGTATTTAGTATAGTTCCTTGAAGATTTTTTAATTTCTCATAAAGCTCCTCATAACTACTTACTTCTATAATTCTATCTTCATTTAAGAATTTATCTATTACACTTTCTCTTTCATATCTTATGTATTCTATATTAAGCTCTTCGCAAATTTTCATAGAATTTTTGCTTACCTCAACTGCATAAGGATGAGAAGCATCTATAAGTATATTTACATTATTATCTTTAAAAAGCTTTTTCATTTCTTGTACATCTAGTGGTTTATTATTTAATAATTTATACTTATAAGTTTTAAGTAACTCCCCACCGTATTCCGTAGCAGTAGAGACTAATATATTACCTGTATACTTATTTAACAGAGAAAGTATTTCTTTTCCTTCAGAAGTTCCACTAATTAAACCAATCATAAAAAATCCTCCAGACTTTTTCAGAGTACAGATAATAAATAAAAAATTATAAAGAATAAATATGGATAAAAATTATCCATATCTACTATTTATTCTTTATTATTTATAATTTAAGCTTTTATGTAGTGTTAGCGAAATAAAAGCCTCCATAACTATCAACTATAATCTATAATCTATTCTTTATCTCTAAAGTATCCTCTTGGTGTTATAAATTTACCATCTTTAATAAAGCTCTGACTGTTTCCTATTATTACTATAGAGAACATATCTACTACTTCTTCATTAAAATTATCTAGGGTAAATAAATTTACTTCCTGCCCTTCTCTTAACGCATTTTTCACTACACCTACAGGTGTATTTCCATCCCTATGTTTTTTAATTATATCTATACATTCTCTTAAATAATGAGGTCTCCCATTACTTCTAGGATTATATAATGAAATTATAAAATCAGCCTGTGCTGCAAATTCTACTCTTTTCTTTATTAATTCATAGGGTGTCATAAGATCACTTAAGCTTATATTGCAATTATCATGCATAAGTGGTGATCCTAAAACTGAAGCTGCTGATGATGAAGCAGTAACTCCTGGTACTATTTCTACCTCTTCATCTTCCTTCATTTCTAGTATAAGTCCTGCCATACCATATATTCCTGCATCGCCAGTACTTATTATTGAAACTATCTTATCTTTAGCTAGCTCTAATGCCTTAGCACATCTATCTCTTTCAGCTTTCATTCCAGTTGATACTAATTCTTTGCCTTCTATTAAAGGCTTTACAAATTCCATATATTTTGTATATCCCACTATAATATCACTTTCTTCAATAGCTTCTTTAGCTCTTAGTGTCATATGTTCAAGTCCACCTGGACCAATTCCTACTACATATAATTTTCCCAAAATAAATCCACCTCTCTAAATCAGAGCACAAATTACAGAGTACAGATCACAGATATAACTAAATTTTGCTGTGCAAAAATCATTTTAACATTTTATTCTTTTTAGTTCACAATTAAATCTATATCTGCAAATTCTCCTCTGTTCCCTTTACTCTATGCTCTATTATCTATAATCTGTCAATTGTACTCTGTTATCTGTACTCTATGCTCTGTCCTCTGTTATCTGTCCTAAGCACAGTGTCATTCCATTTAATTTCAACTTTCCAGTGATAAGCTTTGCTCCTTGTAGCTCCACACAGGGTTCACATACAGTTCTTACACCTATAGTTTTTTCCACAAAATCGCTGCCTTCAAATTTATATTGGATAGTTCTTATATCCTCTATACTAAATATATTAAGTTCACAGTTTAAAGCTTTACTTAAATCTATTATAGCCTTTTCATCTTTTTTAACCTCTACAGTCCCTATAGATTTAACAGCTCTGTAATCTATATTATATTCCTCTAGTACTTTTAGAACGGTTTCTTTCATGACCTGCCTAGAAAAATCTTTTCTACAACCTATTCCTAGGACTATGTTCCTTCTTATAAGCTTCAATCTTTTAAAATCTTCATCAGCACTATCATTATCCTTTAAAAATTTCAGCTTATTTGTTATATATACTCCTCCGAAAGAATTCTTCAAGTCTTTTGAGTATCCTTTAGGTAAAGATATAATTTCATCCTCATCATGAAAATACACCTTTTTTCTTTGTACTAAAAGCGAAGCAATATCCTTAGCATCCTTTAAGTCATCTATAATAAGGTTATTTTCTTTTGCTACCATATCTGGAGCTTCAACTCCTATATTATCTGTAGCTGTTGTGATCACTGGAGTAGCATTTATAATTTCACTTATTTTTAAAGTCAATTCATTTGCTCCTCCAAGATGTCCACTTAAAAGACTTATTACAAACTTTCCAGAATTATCTATAGTTATAACTGCTGGATCTTTATCCTTAGATTTTATATAGGGTGCGATACCTCTTACAGCTATTCCAGTAGAGGTAATAAATACTATGGCAGAGTAATTTTCCATAACAAATTTCACTGATTCTTTAAAGCTAAAATTTTTATCTAGCATTTTTGAAAAAACTTTAACATTAAAATGGCTTGAAAGAATATCTGCTATTTCGTCACCCCTATGAGTAACGGTTATGACACCTATCTCCATTTTATTATTCTTCTGCCTTTCTAAACATATGAGTGAAAGTTTTATCATATAAAAGACTCTTATTGTATTCTGTGTCTATAAAATCTCCTACTAATATTTGAGCACATTTAGTTATATTAGCTTCTTTAACCTTTTCTGCTATGTCATCTAAAGTTCCTATTATAACTCTTTCATCTTCCCAAGTAGCTCTTTCAACTATAGCTATAGGAACATTTTTACCATAACCTTTTCTTAGCTTTGCTACTACTTTTTCTATCATGCTTATAGATAAGAATATGGCCATTGAAGCTCCTGAACTAGCTAAAACCTCTAAATCCTCTCCTGCTGGTACTGGAGTTCTTCCTTCTACTCTTGTAAGTATTAAAGTTTGAGTTACTCCTGGTAAGGTAAATTCTCTTTTTATAGCTGCTGCTGCTGCAAAACAAGAACTTACTCCTGGCACAACTTCATATTCTATATTGAATTTATCTAATTCATCCATCTGTTCTTTTATAGCTCCGTACATAGATGGATCTCCAGTATGAAGTCTAACTACTGATTTACCAGCTGGTACATTATTTTTCATAACCTCAATAACCTGCTCTAAAGTCATAGAAGCTGAATTCTGTATTTCTACTCCTTCTTTACAGTAATCCATATGTTCTTTACTAACTAAAGAACCTGCATATATAACCACATCTGCTTGAGAAAGAATATCTCTTCCCTTTACAGTTATTAAATCCACATCTCCTGGACCTGCACCTATAAAATATACTTTTGGAGTTACTTTAACTTTACTCATATTAATCAATCCCTCTACTTTCTATGTGCAATTATTAATGACATATAATCTTTTTTAGCTATTATCTCTTCTCTATTTCTTAAAATTTCTTGTCCTTCTCTATACGCTCTTCTTACACAAATGTATTCAAAACCTCTTTCTTCTAAGAAATTAACCACTTTTTCTTCATTATTATAAAGTTTCATTATAACCACATATTTTTCATCCTTTATAGCATCCAATCTAGTGGAAGGTAATATAAGTAATGGCTCATCTCCAATTACTAACGCTTCTCCAGCAAGACTTGCTGATGCACAAAATGAAGTTATTCCTGGTACAGTTTCAGTCTCATATCCCTGCTCATTTATGTATTTTAAAAGATAAATATATGTACTATATACAAAAGGATCTCCTATAGTTAAAAAAACTATGTCCTTACCTTCATGAAGTTTTTCTTCTATTGATTTAAAAGCTTCATAGATTTTTCCTTCTTGTTCTGGTCCACCCATTGGAAAATGCTTAATTAAAACTTCTGCATCTTTATTTATAAAATTTGCAGCTGTATCTAATGCAATACTTTTTCCACCTTCCTTTGAAGATGGTGCAATAATTACTTGAGCTTTTTCTATAGTTCTAATAGCTTTTAATGTTAATAATTCTTCACATCCTGGTCCCACACCTATTCCATATAACTTAGCCATCCTACTTTTCTCCTTCTATTATGAATATTGGATTATATCCCATAAGCATAAAGGTTTCTCCCCTAGTCTTGCTTATAGTAACTTCAGTACATTTAACCTTATAACCTAATTCCTTTAGAGTACTCATAGCTTTATAAAGATTATTAAGTGTAATAAAGTTTAAAACTATTTTTCCCTTTTCATTAAGCTTCTCGCCATATAATTTAATTATATCCTCTATATTTCCACCACTTCCGCCTATGAAAATACTATCAAAACTTCCCTCTATTTTTGAAAGTGAAGCCAGCGCTTCTCCTTCTACTACCTTTAAATTATCTATGTTAAACTTTTCTATATTCTTATAAATTACTTCCAAGGCTTCTTCATCTTTTTCTATTCCTATAACTTCTCCTGAGGTGCAAATCTTAGCTACTTGTATACTTACAGATCCAGTTCCTGCTCCTATGTCTAGCACCCTTGAATCTTTTTTTAAGTTTAACTTAGCAGCACTTAAAATTCTTATTTCTTCCTTAGTCATAGGACAGTTTCCTCTTATAAATTCCTCATCTTTTATAAAATGAATGCCTTCTTCTATTTCATTATGTAAATTTTCTACCACCAAAACACAAAGTCCTGAAAAGCTTTTATGTTGAATTTCCTCTGCACAACCTTCAGTAATGATTTCTTCATCATAGGATAAATCTTCTCCTATATACATTTTAGGATTTAACCCTTTTAAAAGTAATTCCTTAGCAAGCTCACTAGGGCTATTCTTTTTATCTGTAAGCCATATAGATATTTCATTTTCCTTAACTTTATTTATAAAGCTATCTTCTCTTCCATGAAGGCTTCCTAAATATGCTCCCTGCCAACTCTTATTTAGTTTTCCCATAAGATATTGAAAAGAACTTATTCCTGAAATTATCTCTATTTCCCCAGCATAATTTTTCTTTATGTACTCAGTTATACCATAAAAAAGAGGATCTCCTGAAGCAACCACAGCTATATTTTTATCCTTATTTTTATTTAGTTCATCTATAACTTCACTTATTTTATGGACTTTTACCTTTGCTGTGTTAACAAAGTCCACAGATTCCATTGCACGACCAAAGCCTAATATTATATCCGCGCTCTCCATAATTTTTACAGCTTTAGGCATTATATAATCTCTATGTCCTGGCCCTATTCCTACTATATAAACCACCATTACACTCCTTTCTATCAATGAAGAATTAATAATTAAGGATGATATTTTTAACGCAGTTAAAAATATCTAAAAATAATTTAATCTTCGTTATTTCTTAACTTAGTTTAAGAAATAGCCTCCTTTACTCTTCACTATCTATTCTTCACTCTTTATTAGTTAAGTTTTCATCTATAAATAGATTTTTCTCCATAGAAAACATAACAAGTTTTGGTTCTATATCATCATAGGTATATATCTTTACTCTTTTTCTAATCTTCTCTGCTATCCTTCTGTAGAGTTCTTCATAATCGTCCCCTAGAAGTTTTACTGCACCTTCTGTGGTTTTTTCATTATAAACCTTTTCCACTAGTTCTCTGTCATATCCCATAAGTGCAAGTTCTAATGCTATAACTTCTAGTCTAACATCACATACTCTACTGTGAGTATTAAAACATCCCGCTGCTATTTTGCAAAGTTTTCCTATATGTCCTATTAAAGTTATATTCTTTATACCTTTTTCCTTACAGCAATCTAGTGCAAAGCCTACATAGTTAGATATAACCACCATTTTGTTTACATCTAATCCTAGCTCCTTACCTCTTTTTTCTCCTATATTTCCAAAAACTAATATTAAATCCTTATGTCCTTTAGCTACCTTTTGAGTTATTTCTATTTTTATAGATTCCTTTAAAGCATCTTCAGACATAGGCATTACAATACCTGAAGTACCAAGTATAGAAATTCCTCCAACAATATTTAATCTAGGATTAAAAGTTTTTGGTGCTATTTCTTCCCCTCTTGGAACAAAAATAGTAATTTCTACTCCCTTTTCTTTTGGCAATACCCCCATTACCTCATTTTGTATCATGGTTCTTGGTACAGGATTTATAGCTGGATCTCCTATAGGTACATAAAGACCTTCCCCTTTAACAACCCCTACTCCTTTGCCTCCTTTTAAGTTATAGCCTGAAGCTCTCTTTTCAGCTCTAGCCCATATTTCAAGACCATGAGTAGCATCTGGATCATCTCCACCATCTTTTATAACACAGCATTCTACAAAATCCTCACCAAAGTTTATTTTTTCAATACCTATGGTGAGTTTTATTCCTTTAGGCGTATCTATGCTTATTTCCTTTAGCTTTTTCTCATTATATAACATTATAGTTGCCGCTTTTGCCGCTGCTGTTGCACAGGAACCTGTAGTATATCCACATCTTAATCTTTTACCATCTACAGTTACATACATATCAAGCATTTATTATCACCTGCTTAGTCTCTTTCTACTATCATATACATTAAAGCATTTACAATTGCTGCTGCTACATTACTTCCGCCTTTTCTTCCTCTTACAGTTATCATTGGAACATCTAGCTGCTTTTCTGCTTCTGCTTTAGATTCAGCTGCTCCAACAAATCCTACTGGTGATCCAACTATAAACTTAGGATTTGCTTTTCCTTCCTTAGTAAGTTCCATAAGTTTAAATAATGCAGTTGGTGCATTACCAAACACAAAAAATTCTACTCCATCTTCAACTGCTTTTTCCACTCCTGCCATAGAACGAGTTATTCCCTTTTCCTTTGCTATCTTTGCTACATCTTCGTTAGAAACATAACACTCTACATTACAATTTAATTTTTTTAAGGCAGCTTTATTCATTCCTGACTTAGCCATATTAGTATCTGTATAAATAGTTACTCCCTTTTTTAAAAGTTCTTTTGCTGCTTCTATAGCACCTTCCCTAATATAAACAATGTTTTGATAATCAAAATCTCCTGTGGTATGTATTGTCCTCTTTACTATCTTTAATTCTTCTTCTGTAAAATTGTGTGGAGCCATTTCTTCTCCTATAATTTCAAAGCTTTTTTCTTCTATAGCCATTGGCTTTTTAACATAATCTATCACTTTAACAACACCCTTCTTAATCAGTTGACAGTTGACAATTGACAAAGAACAGTTAAGGACGGAATTTTTTATGGAGTAAAAAATTCCAATAAAATATATAATTTTGTTTTTTAAGCTTAGATTAGAAAAACATCCTTAACTGTCAACTATGCTATATAATCTGTGCTCTGTTATCTGTTATCTGCTGTAAATCATTTGCTTTAAAAAATCAATATTTCCTAGGAAATGTATATGAGCATATCCAGCCAAAGTATTATTTTTTATATACCCACATTTCCACTCTTTTGTTTTTCCATCATACATAGTTTTTTTAAGTTTATATATCTTATTATCCTCTGTAGTTACACATGACTTATGAAACTCATGACATTTTATCTTTGTTCCTTTAGATATAATTTTATTATCTTCATCTATCTCTATTTCTGCATAACCAAAGTTTTGAAGTCTTTTTGTCATAGTAGCTTTTCCACTAAAGAATCCTACTGTGTTACACTGAATCTCTCCATTATCTATGGCTTCTGTAAGATACATAAGCCCTCCACATTCTGCATAACATTTTTGTCCGTTATCTAAGGCATCCTTTATACTTTTAAGCATAGTTTTATTATTGCTTAATTCCTTTAAAAACACCTCTGGGTAACCTCCGCCTATATAAAGAAAATCTAATCCTTCTGGTAAAGTTTTATCCTTTAATGGACTAAAATAAATTAACTCACCTACTTCACTTAAAAGCTCTAAATTTTCTTTGTAGTAAAAACTAAATGCTTTATCATAGGCTACACCTATTTTAAGTCCTTTATTTTCTAAATGAAAATTATCTTCATATTTTGGCGTTTCTTTAAAATGTTTTATAATATCTTCTATATCTACATGCTTTAAAATAAGTTCACTACATGCATCTACTCTTTCTTCTAAATCATCTATTTCACTACTTTGAATAAGCCCTAAATGTCTACTACCTAAAATTAGTCTTTCATCCTTAGGAACAT
The DNA here is from genome assembly GCF_000619945.1 of Clostridium lundense DSM 17049. Lineage (GTDB taxonomy): Bacteria > Bacillota > Clostridia > Clostridiales > Clostridiaceae > Clostridium_AO > Clostridium_AO lundense. Next base: position 16,496 of record NZ_JHVC01000006.1, read on the forward strand.
ATCCAAATACTTTAATTTTACAATTATATTCTATAGCTGCTTTTAATAAGTTATAATAACTCTCACTTATATTATTAAGTATTACTCCTAATATATTTACATTCTCTTCAAAATTTACAAGACCATTTATTTCTGCACATAAAGTAGCAACTTGTGCTTTAGGAGATATCACTAGTATTACTGGAAGTCCTAGAGTTTTAGCTACATGTGCTGTAGAACATTCTGAATCTATTCCTCTACCATCATAGAGCCCCATAACACCTTCTACTACACCTAAATCCCCCTGGCCTCTAGAATAAGATGACTTCACACCATTTTCTCCCATAAGGTAAAGATCTAAATTTCTTGATGATTTTCCTGTTATTCTAGAATGAAAAGCTGAATCTATATAATCTGGCCCAACTTTATATCCCTGCACATCAAAACCTTTTTTCATTAAAGCTTTTATAATTCCTAAAGTAATAGTTGTTTTTCCGCCACCACTACTATTTGAAGATATCACTATACTTTTCATAGTTTCACCTTTTCCTTAGAATTTTTTCATAGCTTCTAAAAATTTCTCAATTTCTGATTCCGTATGTTTAACTCCTATGAACATAGCTTCAAATTGTGATGGAGCTGTATATATTCCTTCACCTAACATATGCTCAAAGAATTTTCCGAATAATTTAGTATCACAATTCTTAGCATCTTCATAATTTCTTACTCTTTCTTTTTCTGTAAAGAAAGGAGTAAACATAGCTCCACACCTATTTATAGTAAGTGGAATGCCCTTTTCTTTAGCTATTTCCTTCATTCCTTCTGCAAGTTTGTGGCCTACATTTTCCATGTGTTCATAATAATTTTGATTTTCATAAAGTTTCTTTAAAGTAGCATATCCTGCTGCCATAACCACTGGGTTTCCAGACATAGTTCCTGCTTGATATACTGGTCCTATTGGAGATAATTTTTCCATTATCTCTCTCTTACCACCATATGCACCAGTTGGAAGTCCGCCTCCCATGATCTTTGCATAAGTTGTAATATCAGGTGCTATACCACAAAGACTCTGCGCTCCTTTATAAGCTACTCTAAATCCTGACATAACTTCATCAAATATAAGTATTGCTCCGTATTTAGTACAGACATCTCTAAGTCCCTGTAAGAACTCTTTTTCTCCCGGGATAACACCCATATTCCCAGCTACAGGTTCAACTATAACTCCAGCTATATCTTCACCATATTTCTCAAATAATGCTTTTACACTTTCTATATCATTGTATTGAGCAATTAAAGTGTTCTGTATACTTCCTTCTGGCACTCCAGGAGAACCTGGTATTCTTTCTGTAAGCACACCCGAACCTGCTTCTACTAAGAATCCATCAAAATGCCCATGATAGCAACCAGCAAATTTTATTATTTTATCTCTTTTTGTATATCCTCTTGCAAGTTTTACAGCACTCATAGTAGCCTCTGTACCTGAGTTAACCATTCTAATCATATCAACATTATCTAGTGTATTAACCATATGTCTTGCAAGTATTAATTCTGATTCTGTTGGTGCACCGAAACTTATTGCATTTTCTAAAGCTTCTTTTATAGCCTTTACTACATCCTCATCGTTATGTCCAAGTATCATAGGTCCCCAAGAAGCTACAAAATCTATGTATTCTTTTCCATCTTCATCCCATATATGTGAACCTAATCCCTTTTTAATAACTGGTGGATTAACAGTAACGTTTCTAAAAGCCCTAACTGGACTATTAACTCCACCTGGCATATATTTTTTTGATTCCTCAAATATCTCTAAATTTCTCAAAAATATCAACTCCCTTACTTAATCCACTTTGCTGCATCAAGTGCATAATAAGTTATAATCATATCTGCACCAGCCCTTTTTATAGATAATAACATTTCTAACGCAATTCTCTTTTCATCTATAAGTCCCATCTTTGCTGCTGCTTTAACCATGGCATATTCTCCACTTACACTATAAGCCGCAACTGGCATATCACATCTATCTTTAGCCCATCTTATAACATCTAAGTATGATAGAGCAGGTTTAACCATTATTATATCTGCTCCTTCTTCTATATCACTTTGTATTTCAAGCATAGCTTCTCTTATATTACCTGGATCCATTTGATAAGTTTTTCTATCTCCAAACTGTGGAGCAGAATCTGCTGCTTCTCTAAATGGTCCATAGAAGGCTGAACAATATTTTGCACTGTAAGACATTATTGGAATATCTTTAAATTCATTTTCATCTAATCCTTCTCTTATAGCATCAATTCTTCCATCCATCATATCCGATGGTGCTATCATATCAGCTCCTGCTTTAGCATGAGATACAGCAATTTTAGCTAAATATTCTAAAGTTTTATCATTATCAACATCATGGCCACAAATAATTCCACAATGTCCATGACTTGTGTATTCACACATACAAACATCTGTAATAACATAAAGTTCTGGAGCTAACTCTTTTATCTTTCTTATTGCTTTTTGAATTATTCCATTATCATCATAAGCGTCACTTCCTACTTCATCCTTATGTTCTGGAATTCCAAATAATATTATTCCTTTAACCTTACAATCTACAACTTCTTTAATGATTTCATCTAATCTATCTATTGAAAAATGATAATTATTAGGTAAAGAGCTTATTTCCTTTTTAATATTTTCTCCTTCTACCACAAATATTGGATATATAAAATCATCTGGAGTTAAAATAGTCTCCCTAACCATACTTCTTATAGCTTGATTTTTTCTAAGTCTTCTATGTCTGTCAAACATAATTAACACCCCTATTATTTCATATTTAATAATTTGTGAATCATTCCATCAGTAGTATATTCATCGCAAACTAAGTGTTCAATTCCGTTCTTTTCTAGTTCTTCTGCTGTGATTGGTCCTATAGCTAAACACTGCTTCTTCTGAAGATTTTCTAATCCTACCATATCTATCATATTTCTGACGATACTTGGACTAGTAAATAACACTATATCCACATCTTCAAAAGCTTCTGGGTTTGGTAAATCTCCTTTAACTATTTCATAAGTAGTTACTTCATCTACTATACAACCTATTCCATTTAATGCTCCAACTAAATATTCCCTAGCCTGCTTTGAACGAGGAAGTAGTATTTTGTCTCCTTCCTTTAAATGAGGTTTCATTTGCACAAATAAGTCTTCTGCTACAAATTCCTTTGCTATAATTTCAGCCTTAATTCCTCTAGATAAAAGAGCTTTTTCTGTGGCAGGTCCAATGGCTGCAAATTTAGCTTTCATATTTCTTATATCGTATTCCTTTTGAATTAAGTAATCAAAGAATACATTTACACCATTTACACTAGTTAAAACTATGTAACCATAATCTTTTAATTTATCCATATAACCTTCTAAATTATTCTTAGTTTGCTTAACCTTTATGGCATTAATTTCGGTAACTTGTGCTCCTAAATCACTTAATTTTTCTCTTAATTCTTTTGCTTGTTCTCTTGAGCGAGTAACGCATATATTTTTACCAAATAGAGGTTTTCTCTCAAACCAATTAAACTTATCATTAAATTGAACTACTTCACCTACTAGAATAATACAAGGAGAACTTATCTTAGTAGCCTCTGCTTTTTCTTTTATGTCTTTAAGTGTTCCTATAGCTTTTTTCTGTTTTGATGTAGTTCCTCTCATTATAATGGCACAAGGAGTACTTTCACTCATACCATTTTCCATAAGTCTATTTCTGATTATGTCTAAATTTTTAAAACCCATTAAAAATATTAATGTACCACCAACATTAGCTACAGCTTTCCAGTCTATATTAAGCTTATCTGCAGTCATACCTGTAAACACATGAAATCCTTGTGCTATGGCTCTATGTGTTACAGGAATACCTGCATAATTTGGTACAGATATAGCTGAAGTTATGCCTGGAATAACTTCAAATTCTATATTTTCCTCTATAAGTCTTAATATTTCTTCTCCTCCACGTCCAAATACAAAAGGATCTCCACCTTTTATTCTTCCAACTACATGACCCCTTTTAGCAAGTTGAACTAACATTTCATTTATTTCTTCCTGAGTTTTATAATGACATCCTGGTTCTTTTCCACAGTAGTATATTTCACACTCTTCATTTAAGTACTTTAGTATTCCTGGTCCTGCCAATCTATCATACATAACAGCTGTGCATTTTTTTAACATTCTTACAGCCTTTAAAGTTATAAGTTCTTCATCTCCTGGTCCTGCTCCTATAAGATATACTTTTTCCATAGTAACCTCCTACGCATTGATAATTTTTTTAGCTAAATTTTTTCCTAGTTCTTCAAATGCTTCTGTATTTCCTTCTATATCTTTTTTTATTATTCTTCCGCCTATTTCATATATTCCAACTACATACATTAAATCTTTTTCTAGAGTTGCATAAGCTCCTATAGTGGAATGACAATCTCCTTTAAGTTCTCTCATAAAACTTCTTTCAGCTTCTACACAAATTCTTGTTTTTCTATGTTCTATATCTTTAACAATTTCAATAGCTTCGCTTTCAACTTTAGTCTCTAGTCCTAAAGCTCCCTGTCCTATAGCAGGAACTATATCCATAGCTTCAAAGTAATTTGTAATTACATTTTCCATATTAAGTCTTTTAAGTCCTGCTGCTGCAAGTATTGTCCCATGTAAGTTTAACTCTTGAATTTTTCTAATTCTTGTTTGAACATTACCTCTTATAGGAACTATTTCTACATCTGGTCTCAAAAGTTTTAGCTGAGCTGCTCTTCTTCTGCTACTTGTGCCTACCTTTGCTCCTTTAGGTAATTCCATAAAAGGAGTTTCGTCTCTTGATACAAATACATCTCTAACATCTTCTCTTTCTGGTATAGCAGCCATTGTAAACATTGGTGGTATTTCATAAGGTACATCCTTCATGCTATGTACTGCTATATGAGCTCTGTCCTCTAATAAGGCCATTTCTATTTCCTTTACAAAAAGACCCTTTCCACCTATTTTGTCTAAAGTTTTATCTAGTATTTTATCTCCTAAAGTATCCATTAAAAGTTTTTCACATTCTACATTATGTTTTTCTTTTATCATATTTATAACTAAATCTGTCTGAGTCTGAGCCAAACTACTTTTTCTAGTAGCAACTATTAATTTCAAAATTATTACCTCCATCATAAAACATTTTTAAAATATTTTCATGCTGATTCTTTTTATAAAAGAAATAGAAGTCCTCCGAAGCCACAAACTCCATAATTTCATCTTTATTATGAAAGTCCTTAATTCTATTTCTTAATGAATAACTATATTCCACAAAGGAATCATACTCATATAAAACTTTACTTAATTTATTTGCTAAATATCTTGAAGTCTTAGGACTTCCACCTTTAGTATTTATTCCAAAGGAAGTTACATTTGTGCTTCTTTGACAAGGAACCACAAATAATCCTTTCTTAAAATCTGTGCAATCTAAATAAAGTTTACTGAGTTCATTGCAGTGTTTTTTTATAAGTGAATTTATTTCTTCATTATTTACTGCTATTACAATAAGGTGGTTATTTAAAATATATTCTCTATTATATTCCGATTTTATAAGCCTGACATTACTAAAACTTTCTATGCTATTAAAATCTTCACAGAACTCTTTAGAAACTACTGTTAAATTACAGCCCTTTTTACTAAAAGTTTTTGCCTTTATAAATCCCGCTCTTCCTCCACCTATTATAAGAACATTCGTCTTATCTGATATAAGAGAAATAAATGTATAATCTATTCCCCTACATAAAATATTCTCTGTATTATGTTCAGGCATTCATCTAACCTGCCTTTCAACTGTTCTTCCTTTAAAACCTCTATAGCTCTATTAACATAAACATTAGAAGTACTTTTCAAAAGAACTTCAGCTAATTTATCAGTGTCTTTTGTGTATTTTTTATTTTTAAAGGTCTTATACCTTTTTCTATATACATCTTCACCGCACTTTTTAAGTTTCCTTATTTCAGGAGATATATCCCTTATCTTTTGCCAATCTAAAAACTCTTGCATATATTTATCTAATATATATTTATTGCTATTCATTATTTCTTCTCTTTTATGACAGTTTTCATCATTCATTAAACTAATTCTATCTATATCATAAAGTTGTATATTTTTCATGCAGCCAATACTTTCCTCAACATCTCTTGGTACAGCCAAATCATATATAACCATTTTCTTTTCTGGAAGCTCCGCAGAATGTACTACTATATGTGGAGCAGAAGTACAACTTATTATACAATCTACATCCTTATAAAAATTTTGCCTTTCATTAAAATGTATAATCTCTACTCTTTTATCATCTATATTAACAACAGATGTATTTCTCACAGCTATATATAACTTATCAAAACTTCCTGAAAGTATATACTTACATGCTAAGCTTCCTACTTCCCCATATCCTAAAACCATAAAACTTCTTGCTCCCATTCTTCTTCCTTCATTTACAGCTATTGAAGCAGAAGATACAGGTATAGTATATAATTTTGATTCAAATCTAAATTCTTTTCCACAAGTAATGGCCATTTGAAAAAGTTTTTGTATATCTTTCTTTACACTCTTAGACTGTAGGGCTATTTCATAAGCATCTTTTATCTGTGCTAATATCTGATCTTCTCCTAATATCAAAGAATCAAATCCACATATTACTCTCATAAGATGATCTACCATTTTTTCATTTTCATAATGAAAAGTATACTTTATATAATTTTTATCCCAATGTAATCTATCAAATATTTCAAGAATTATTTCTTCATAATCCTTAGATGTATTAAAATACACCTCTGTTCTGTTACAGGTGCTTAATATAAGCACCTCATCACATACTTCTTTAAGACTTTCTAAGCAACTATCATAATGTTTTTGTATTATAGAAAGCTTTTCTCTTATTTCCAATTTAACGTTGCTCTTTACTCCTAAAACTCCTATCATCAAACTATCATCTCCATTAATTGCTTAGATTTATTAAAACGATGCTTTATTAAAAAAAACCGTAGAAGAGATCAACAAAATATCATATAAGCATATTAATGCAAATCTTCTTCTAGAAAAATCAAATTTTTCGTCTAAATATGGCATATATCCCTTATAACATCTACTGTTAATTCCGTCACTTATACTTTTCCATCTTTCCATGGTGTTTACAAATAAAAGAGCTGCCATTTTTCCTGTGTCCTTTATTTTAGATGAAAAACTACTAAATCCTCCACGTGATTTCATTGCGCAATACATAATATTATACTCTTCATTGATAAGAATTAAAAATCTTTCCATAGATTTTGCTATATCGCATATGTCTCTTAATCCTTTATTTTTAGCAAACAAATATAAAACCTGATCTATGGGAGTAGATAAGGAAAAAAATGACAGACACAACCCTGCAGATAAACTTTTAAGTACTATTATTACAGCATAACTCCATCCATAATCAAACAATAAAGTAATAGAAGAAAAGGCTGCAAAACCTGCTATCTCTAAGCTAAATTTTGCTACTATTGCTTTATTATTCCTGATTTTTATATGTAATAGCACAAAAAACAGTATATTACCAATGATGATAATGGGATTTTTTACAAATCCCATTATTATTATTGGCATTACTGCTAGTAAAATCTTTTCTACAGGATGTACATCTGTTAATTTATTTGTTCTGGACAGAGCCATTATTAGCTTTAACATTGCTTTTCTTTCCTATATAAAATCCTATAAATCCTGCTCCTATAGCTGCCTGTACTGCAAAAAGAAGACTTTCTATTTCTCCAGATGGTGGTTCCCATATACTACTAAACCATGGTTCGTAATCTGCATTAGTAGCTTTTATTGTATCTTCAATTTGGTCATCAGCTCCTCCAAATTCTCCACCTTTTCTAGTTCCAATTGCTAATGATCCTATTATGACTAAAAAACATACTAATAATAAAGATATAGTTCTCTTTTTCAATTATTTCACCTCACTAAGTATTTCTAGTTCTTTACCTGAATGGCTTTCTATAAATTCAAATATAACAACTGTTAATATTCCTTCTACTATTGCAAGAGGAATTTGTGTTATTGAGAATATAGAGAAAAATTTAATAAATGCTGCTCCAAATCCGCCACCTGGGAAAGCTAATGCAAGCTGCACTGAAGTTACAAAATAAGTAACTAAATCTCCAATACATGCTGCTAAAAATACTGCTACTCTTTTGTTCTTGTTCTTTAATGCTCTATAAAGAATGTAAGAAACTATAGGTCCTGCTATACCCATAGATACTGTATTAGCTCCAAGAGTAGTTAATCCACCATGAGCAAGTAAAATTGCTTGGAATAATAATACTATAACTCCTACCACTGAAGATACAAATGGTCCAAATAATATAGCTGAAAGACCTGTACCTGTTGGATGAGAACAACTTCCTGTAACTGAAGGTATTTTCATTGCTGAAAGAATAAATGCATAAGCTGCTACTAATCCTAAAAGCATTTTTATATCTTTGTTTGAACTACTTTTGCTTCTAACCTGCTTAAGTCCAATAATTACAAATGGTGCTGCTATAACAAAATATACTCCAGCCCAAGTAGGTGGTAAAAATCCTTCCGCTATATGCATAGCATAAACATTTGGCGTAATTGTAAGTACAAATGCCATCATCATTAAGAGTGTAAATTTTTTTGTCATTTAAAGTCCCTCCATATTAATATTTTATAATTAATAATATTAATTAAATAATTATCAAGTTTAGTTTTTTAATTAACAATTCATTTTTTTCTCTATCTTTAATAGCGAATCTCACAAAACTTTTATCAAGTCTTATGAAATTATCACACTTTCTTATAACTATTCCCTCTTTTATGCATAATTCATATAACCTATCACAATCTATTCCTTTAAGCTTGCATAATACAAAATTACTATAGGTTTTATAAACTTTTTCTATATATGATATTTTCTCTAATTCTTTAGGCAAATAATTTTTTTCTTCATTAATCCATGTAATAGATTTTTTTATGTACTCTTTGTCCTTCAAAACATATTTGGCTGCAAGTTCTGCAAAACAATTTATATTCCAAGGATTTTGCTTTTTTCTTATTTTATTTAATATCTCTTCATTTTTGCTTATTCCAAACCCAAGCCTTATAGCTGGCATAGCATAGAATTTTGTTAAAGCCCTTATTACAAAAATACATTTAAAGTTTTCTAATTCTTCTACAAAGCTGTTCTCTATATTTCCTGTAAATTCAATAAAAGCTTCATCTATAATTACAGTTTTTCCTTTTTCTTCACAGTATTTTAATATAGGAAGAAATTTATTTTTATCTATTATTCCCCCATTAGGATTATTAGGATTTCCTATTATTAAAGCTTGAACTTTATCTATACTATTTTGTATTCCTTTGTAATCATATTCCATATTCTCATTCATAGATAAATGAAAAATATTTAGCCCCCACTTCTCAGCATCTTCTTGATATTCACCAAAAGATGGAGGCATTATTAAAATACTCTCAAAACAAGAAATAACTAAATCTATAATTTCTGCTGCTCCATTCCCTAAAACCAAGTTACTTTCTTCTATTAAACACTTATTTTTACTTGCGTTAGAATGAAACAATTCATAACCACTATTTATATATCTTGTTAAGTTTTCCTTCAGCTCCCTATATTTTGCATCAGGGTATCTATTTAATGACTGAATTCCCTCTTCTATATGTTTTTTAAAGCTTTCTGGAATTCCTAAAGGGTTAATATTTGAACTAAAATCTATTAATTCTCTTCCTTTTAATATACCTTCTGTATATATATCTCCACCATGCTGCAATACTTTACACCTTCTTTATATTAAAGATTAATTAAAGCTAAAACAACTAATCCGTAAAATAACATTAACAAAATTTCTGAAGCATACATTAATTTTATGCTGTAAAATATATGAATAAAATTTAATTCTTTATTTTTATCTCCAATGGTAGGCTTGTAAACAACTTCTCCAAAGTATACATTAGTCCCTCCAATTTGTATTCCCATAGCTCCTGCTGTTGCCGCCTCAGGATATGCACAATTGGGGCTTTTATGATTCTTTCTATCTCTTATCATTATTTTAAAACTCTCCAAAATATTCCCTTTTACTACTGGTGCTGTAAGACACATAAGTATACCTGAAAGTCTTGCTGGTATAAGATTAAACACATCATCTACCTTTGCTGGAAAGAATCCTATATGGAGATATTTTTCATTCATATATCCAAGCATAGAATCCATAGTGTTTATACCTTTATACATCATAGCTAAAGGAGCACCACCAATTATTCCATAAAAAAGCGGAGCTATTACACCATCAGAAGCATTTTCTGCTACAGTTTCTACATCTGCTCTTATTATCTCTTTTTCTGTTAGCTCACTAGTATCTCTTCCTACTATATATGAAAGCTTTACTCTTGCATCCTCTATATCTCTGTTTTTTAGTGCATTATATACCTTTATAGCTTCATTTTTAAGACACTTAGCTGCTAAAGTTGTCCATAGAATAACTATATTGAAAATGTGATAAATCCATAAGTTATTCTTTGCTAAAAACAATATTAAAAAAGGAATTATAAAAGAAATACTAGCTACAATTACTACTATAAGTCCTCCAAAAGCTTTTAATGCCTTATTACTTTTACAAAACTTTCTTCCTCTTTTATCCAAAAAACTTATAAGCTTTCCTATATATATTACAGGATGGGGAAACCAATAAGGATCTCCCACTATCCAATCTATAATCACTGCTAATAATATGTCTATAAAATTCATTAACATATAAAAAGAAATGTTAATCACCTCTATCTTTTAATGCCCATAACTTGATAAATATAGTCTATGTCCATATTTTGTCTTACTAAGTCTGCAAGTATATCTAAATTCTTTTCTCTCAAGTTTTCATAAACCTTTGATTTCTTTAACTCCAAACCTTTTTCTTTTCTTAATCTATTTATAATATTTTCTCTGAAATTCACTCCGTCAAATACTCCATGAATATAGCTTCCCATTACATTTCCATTTTCGTTTACTGCTCCATCTTTTCTTTCAACATTCTTTCCATTTTCGTCATATATGGTGAAAAGTGGTTTAGCATTTTCTCCATATGAACATATACCCATATGTATTTCATATCCATATACTTCAACATCCTTAGATGTGGCTTTTACTCTTGTAGTAACTTTTTCTTTTTCAAATACTGTTTCCACATCTAAAAGACCAATTCCTACTGTTTCTTTATTATCTGTTTCTACTCCATAAGGGTCTTTTAAAGTTTTACCAAGCATTTGATATCCACCACATACTCCTACTACTAATCCATCCTTGGCATATTCCTTTATTAAATCTTCTAAACCTGATTCTCTTAAAGATAGTAAGTCATCTATAGTATTTTTAGTTCCTGGTAAAATCAACAAATCTGGATTCCCAAAATTATCTTTTGAAGTTATATATCTTGTAGATACATCTTCCTCAATTTTTAAAGCATCAAAATCTGTAAAATTAGATATGTGAGGAAGCTTTACTATTGCAATATCTATTGGAGCCTTTGCACTTTTATTAAATTCTACTGCTCCATCCTCGTCTTCTAAATCCAAGCTAAAATGCGGTACAACTCCAATTGTAGGTACTTTAATAATGTCTTCTAACATCTTTAAGCCCGGTTTTAGTATTTCTACATCTCCTCTGAACTTATTTATAATAGTTCCCTTTACTCTTTTTCTTTCTTCTTCATTAAATAGAACCATAGTACCTGCAAGAGAAGCAAACACTCCTCCCTTATCTATATCACCAGCTAAAAGTACCGGAGCATCTACCATTTCAGCTAATCCCATATTTACTATATCTCTGTCTCTTAGATTTATTTCTGCAGGACTTCCAGCTCCTTCAATTACTATTATGTCAAACTGCTTTTCCATTTCTTCAAATTGACTTTTTAGTTTATCTGCAAAATCCAATTTCATATTATGATATTCCATAGCAGTACTATTTCCAAAAACTCTACCATTAAAAATTATTTGACATTTCTTGTCACTAGTAGGTTTTAATAGTATAGGATTCATATATGCTTCTGGTTCTAATCCACAAGCATATGCTTGAAGCACTTGCGCTCTTCCCATTTCTTTACCATCATGAGTTATGTATGAATTCAAAGACATATTTTGAGATTTATATGGACAAACAGTATATCCATCTTGTTTAAATATTCTACATAATGCTGTTACTAATATACTTTTTCCAACTGAAGACCCTGTTCCTTGTATCATTATTTTTGCCAAATTAAACACCCCGCTTATATGATTAACGATTAATAATTAACATTTCGCCAATTAATAATTATATCATTCTAAATAATTATTAACAATTATGAACTAAAAAAAGAATCTAGCTGTGTCCCTAAATTTAATAAAAGGTATTTATTTTTAACTAGGAGGTTAAAAAATAAATTAGAATAAAGATGGACATTATTTATTCTAAGAACACAGCCCAAACAAAAACAGCAGACTTTCAAACCTGCTGAATCTAGACACAATAAAAAAACCGGCCAAAGCCGGAATTTTGCATATTGAGATTCTTTCCCGCCGAAAGTTCGTTCTTAAATACTTAGGCAGGTCTCCTGGCTTATGAATCACACTCCCCTTTTCCTTCCCCTTTTTTTCAAAAGAGTGGTTATAAAAGGTTCGTCATCAATTACAGTAGCGGGGGCTGCCGCGGAATTAAACCGCATTCCCTTTTCACCTAAAATCTAGGCACCTAAATATCATGTATTCATTTTTCGACTATAATTTTACTATACATTCAATAATTTGTCAATGTAAAAATATGAAAACTAACTATTTAAAATAGCTGTAAACAAAATAAGTACAGTCATTTCTACAAACTCATTATTTGCACCTAAGCAATCCCCAGTAATACCTCCAATTTTGCTATTGCAAAGTTGTAAAAATAATAAAGTTACTACAAAACCCAATGGAATTGCTATTATAGTATTATGTACACCAATTAGCCATACACTTAATCCAATAGTTATTAATAAACTTACTATAAAGTGCCCTGATGATGTGTTTTGTATAAACAGATTTCCAGTACCTGTTTTTTTAGCATTCTTTCCTATTAGTGATAGTAATATTGTACTACATCTACTTATTACAGGTGCTACAATTATAACTAAAGACATATTCTTTGATATTATAAAAGATAATGCTGCATACTTTGTTAATATATCAAAAATTAGCGCTACTGCTGCATAAGTTCCAATTCTACTGTCTTTCATTATTTCTATTATTTTATCCTTATCTCCTTTAAAGGAAAAAAATCCATCAAATATATCTCCAAAACCATCTTGATGAAGGCACCCTATTAAAAGTATTCCCACTAACAACACAAATATAGCAGTTATATTAGATGGAAAAACCTTTATACATACATAATAAGTGAGCCATTGTATTCCTCCTACTATGAAACCTATTATAGGAAACATAGCGGTTCCATCTCTAAAATTCTTCATATCACATGGAAGACTTTTTTTTACTGGTAATCTTGTTAAAAACTGAACCATAAGTAAAAGATCATAAAAATACTCTTTCATCTTCTGTCACTCCTATTTAATTTTTAATGGCTGTCCACAGCATACTAAATATATTTCATCAGAAAGACTTCCTATATATTGATTAACAAAACCTGCTATATCCCTAAATATTCTTCCCATTCTATAAGCAGGTACTAATCCCAATCCAACTTCATTAGTAACCATAACTATATCTTTATCTAATTCTCTTCCCTTTGAAATAAACTTAGTAATTTCTTCTTTTATTTTAAGAGTTATTTTATCTACTTCATCCATAGAGATAGTATCAAAATCTCTTTCTTCGCTAAACATTATATTTGTAGTCATAATAGTAACACAATCCAAAAGCACATATTTACTATTGCTATTCTCTAAAGCTTTATCCAAATCCACATACCCTTCATAAGTTTCCCATTTAGAATTTCTTCTTTCTCTATGCTTTTTCACTCTATCTTCCATTTCCTCATCTGTTACTATAGATGTAGCAATATATAAAACATCATCTTTATCCTTTAAAATATTTTCTGCAAAGGAGCTTTTGCCACTTCTAGCCCCTCCTGTAACTAATATAATTTTTCCTAAGCTCATTTTTACTCCTCCAAACTTGATTAAATAATAAATGATAAATATATAGATAATAATCTTTGTGTATAACAATTATTTCACTTTTTATTCTTTAATATTTATTGTCTATTATTAATCTTTTATCATTCGCAGTGAACTATAGAATCAATATAAAAATTTCCATATTCATATTTTATTAATGTCAAATCACCATTCTTTGTGCCAAATTTCCAAAACAAATCTGGATTTTCTCCTAATATGTATGCATAAATACTTTTTATAACCCCTCCATGGGTCACTATTAATATGTTTTCATGCTCAAGCTTTATTATATCTTCAATAAAGTTTTTTACCCTATTGTAAAATTCTATATAGCTTTCTCCTTTAGGTGGTGCATATCCCTTCCAATCTTCTGTCCACTTTTTCCACTCTTCTGGATATTGGCTTTCATTTTCTTCATAATTCTTTCCCTCAAAGTCTCCTAAATTCATTTCATTTATTCTTTCATCTTTTATTAATTCTACCTTTTTACCATAAAGAGCAATTTCAGCAGTTTGTATGGCTCTTTTCATCCCACTAGTATACACTTTATTAAATGATATGTTTTTTAATCTCTTACCAGCAGCTTCACATTGAGTCTTTCCCTCATCATTTAGTTCTACATCTAATTTACCATAATATACCCTTTTACTATTACTTTCAGTTTGCCCATGTCTTAACAAATAAATATTCATTATAAATATTCACCTCCAAAGAAGTTTCTTAGTATGTGAAATTATATTATTTCTTAAAAGGTATTATAAATCAATCCAAACTATTAAAAATATATCACTTAATAATTATAATTGCAAATATTGAGCTTAACATTTAATGCTTTTTAAAGGACTTCTACTACATTTATAGAATAATATACTTTAATATAATTCAAAACTTTAATCAATATTTATTTTGTTTAATTTTAATTTCTATTTGGAGGTTACCATGCAACATTGGTCTATTTTTCATTTTTCATTTTATTATTTATTTTATTGTTTTTGTATATATTCTTTTTTAGGTTGGACACTAGAAACAATTTATGCAACTGTTAAGAAAGGACATTTTGTAAATAGAGGTTTTTTAAAAGGAACCTTTTGTCCTATATATGGTTTTGGTGCTCTATCACTAATAGTTTTTTTATATCCAGTTTACAACAATTTAATTTTGCTATTTATGTGTTCTGTTATACTAACTACACTAATTGAATATTTTACAGGTTATATACTTGAAAAATGCTTTAACAGTGTATGGTGGGATTATAGTGACGTACCTTTTAATTTAAAAGGTAGAATTTGTTTAAGCTTTTCTTTGTTTTGGGGAATTATATCAATTTTTATTATAAAAATTATTCACCCTATAGTAGCTAAATTAATATCAATTATTCCTTTAAACGCCGGCATACCACTACTTTATTGTTTAACTTTTTATTTTATTACAGATTTTGCTACAACTATAATTGAAATAGTACAAATTAAATATATATTAAAGGAATTAGATATACTATCTAAACAAATAAAAGATAAGGTAGCATATATAAAAGAAAATGCCGCTGAAAAAACTCTCCAAAGAACCGAAAACATTGAAGAGAAAATAGAAGATCTAAAAAGCAAATATGAAGCTTTAACAAATAGAATAATGAATGAATACTCCAGACTTATCAAAGCTTTCCCTAATATTACTTCTAAAAAATTCAATCATATTTTAAATGAAATAAAAGAAAAGATTTCATTTAAAAAGAATTAATGTTTTGCATTTAAGGAGGAATATAATGGCAAAAAATTTACACTTTTTTAAAGTATGCACTTACATGTATGCACTTCACAAAAGAAACTTAAAAGCTTATTTTAAAAAAGCTACATCACCTTTAAACAACAGTTTAGAGAAAAATTCTCTTCAATGGATTGGTCATGCTACCGTTGTTATAAATATAGATAATAAAATTATAGTAACAGACCCTGTACTAAGTAATTATTTAGGTCATATTAAAAGACTTATAAAACCTTCTTTAGATTTATCTAAAATACACATAGATTACATACTATTATCCCATGGTCATATGGATCACTTAGATTTAAATACTCTAAGAAAATTAAATAAGGACGCTATAGTAATAGTTCCTAAAAGATTTTATTATTTAATTAAGGGATTAGGTTTTAAAAAAGTTATTCCAATATGCCCCAATAAAAAAATTAAATTTAATAATTTAGCAATATCTGTACTAGAAAGTCTTCATGATGGGAGAAGATATTATTTAGGAAAAAGATATAATAGTAATGCTTATCTTATTGATGATGGACATAAAAAAATATTTTTCCCTGGTGATACAGCTTACACAACAAACTTTAAAAATCTAAATACAGATATTGCCTTAATGCCTGTTGGATGCTATGTTCCTGATGAATTTAGAAAAATGCATTGTTCCCCTTATGAAAGTTTTAAAATGTTTAAAGAAATGAATGGAAAAATAATGATTCCTATTCATTACAGAACTTATATATTGGCTCAAGATGAAGATGACCATACATTAAACATACTTAAAAAAATAAATGATGGTTCTATAAAAATTTTAGAAATAGGAGAAACTTTTAAATTTTAATATATAAAACTCAATATTAAAAGCTGTAGATAAATTTACACTAAGGCAAATTTATCTACAGCTTTGCTTATACCATATTTACACTTTTAGATTAGTTATTTTAAATTTCAGCTTACATTCTATATTTATTTTAAAGAAGCTCTATGTAACCTAAGAATTATTTGATATTCTAAACTTCTTTGCTAAATCTTCTAATCGTACTGCTATATCTTTTAATTCTTCTGTCATCTTTAATACATTATTTACAGTTTCAGCTTGTTCACTCATTGATGCTGATACTTCCTCTGTAGAAGCAGCAGATTCTTCAGAAATTGCTGAAATTCCTTGAATTTTTCCAAGCACTTCTTCCTTATCATTGTCCACTTCTACTATGTTGCTAGCCAATGTATCTATATGCTGAAGTGTTATTTTTATCATTTTATCTACTTTCTCAAATCCTTCATTAGCATCTCCTACAGCTACATCAGCTTCTTTTACTGCCTCCTTACCCGAATCCATACTTATCTTAGCATTTGATATTTCTTCTTGTATTTCATTTACTATTTTTTCTATTTCTTTAGTAGACTCTGAAGTTTGTTCAGATAGTTTTCTTATCTCTTCTGCAACAACAGCAAATCCTTTACCTGCTTCTCCTGCTCTTGCAGCCTCTATAGCTGCATTTAAAGCTAAAAGATTTGTCTGTTCAGCTATAGATTGAATTGCATTTATTATATCACCTATAGATCCAGATTTCTCATCCAATATATTTATATTATCTCCTACTTGTTCTACAGCTTTTTTATTTAAATTGAATTTGTCTAGTAACTTGTCCATAGAAGACATTCCCTTAGTATTCATTTCTTTTACATCACTAGAATATTTTTTTACTTGTTCTGAACTATTAACTACAATATTTATTTTATTAGCAAGTGTGTCCAATTTTTCCACACCATTTTGTGCTTCTTTAGCTTGTTCTTGTGCTCCCTTTGCTATTTCATCTACAGTTAGAGTAACAGCCTCTATGGAAGCTGTAGTTCCATCTGTTGCCGCCGCCAAGTTTTGAGCACTACTTGAAATCTGTACTATACTATTATTTAATTGTTCTACTATTAACTTCAATGCTTCTCTCATTTTTATAACAGCTGTATTTATATCTCCAATTTCATCTTTATCATTAGTTAATTTGTCATCCTGAGTTTCAGAACTCAAATCTAGCTCTGAGGTAGCATTAATTAAATCTTTAACACTATTTATTCTTTTTATTATATTTTTTATTATAAACCAACCAATTGCCATAGATAATAGTACTGCAGCCACATCTATTAATCCTAATATTAGCAATACATTTCTTTTACTATCCTTACTCTCACTTATATTCTCTTCAGCATATTTCTGTACTGCCTCTCCAATATGCTCTATATTACGTCTTGCTAAATTAAACTTTGGCTCTTTTGACCTTTCTTGTACCATTTCTGTTGTACGATTATTTAGCTCTTTTACCGCTAAAACATTAGTAATTTTCACACATTCTTTTTCCCACTCATTAAAATTTCCTTCAAATTCTTCAAATTCACTCATAATATCTTTATTATCGTTTTCATTTTTGTATATAATGGAAATCTTTTTATTTCCCTCTATCATTTTTTTGCTCTCAGCCATTTGTTCTTTTACATTATTAATATTGTTATCCCTGTCTTTTATAAACTCCTTAAAATTTGGATCAGATCCATCAGTTAAAAATAAATTTTTTTGTGCATCCATTGCTTTATACATACTTGTATCAGCATTTAAGATTAAATTAGATACTTTATAACTCTGCTCATAAAGGGCATTAGTTAAATTTTGTTGTAAATAATTTAATGCAGTGATAGCTATAGCCATAGTTATGATTAAAGCTGTTATTGGAACAATTAATACTACCATTAGTTTCTTCTTCAGTTTAGCATTTTTAAGCATGAAAATCTCCCCTTTATAACCATATAAATTATTACTAAATATAAATTACCTAAATAAATCATATTTTTAGCAATTATACTTTATATTACAATTATATCATAAAAAATATATAATTTCCAATTTTTCAACTAAAAAATACAAAATCAAAATGAAATATATTAAAATAACAATTTTCCTTATTCGTCATATAATATATTAACCTACACTTTCTTCTATATAGTCATAATTTAAAACATGGCTTTGTACTTAGTAGGAGGTGATATTTATGTGTTGTTGTATATTCTTTTTCATATTATGGATAATATTTATATTATTTTTATTCTGGATTTTAAGATGGATATTTAATTGCTTCTGTTTTTGCCCCTGCTAAATTATAGTAACACTGCGGGAAAACCTACTTTAGGCTTTCCCTTTTTAGGACAAATAAAAAAATCCCTAGCTAAGGTTTAAAAAACTAAAGCTAGAGATTTTATTTGTCTAATTGTATAGACGAATTTGATTCTTTCATAAATATAAACATTAGGAGTGTGTACTCCAATGCTATCTCTCATCTCCTATCTATAAATTATTTAATAAATAGCTTAAATTTAAGCAATCTTCTTGTTTAAATTCTTGCTATTATTTTCTGGCTTTTCAATACTTTCTTCTAAGCACTCTTCTATAACATCTTCAGTTAATTTGAATTTTTTATCATCTTTCATATTTACACCTTCTTTCCAAATTATGTAAAAATAATTTTATCATATATTCTATTTTATCACTTTTATATACAAATGCAAGCTTTTTTTATAAGCTTGCATAAATGAAAACATTTAAAATTATTAATAAATTGTTAACTATCATATATTATGTGGTTAATAAATCTGAAAACTCTACTCCTATCATTTCCTTATCTACTTCATCTATATTTTCAATATTACCTTGTTCATTTATTATTCTACAAGGTAATTCTATTATAAATTCACTTCCACTTCCACATTCGCTTTTTACCTTAATTGTACCATGTTGCATTTCAATTAATGATTTTACAAGTGATAATCCTATCCCACTACCTTCATAATTTGCATTTGTATCCTTACTTGCCTGACCAAACCTTTCAAATATTATCTGTTGCTTATCCTTTGGTATACCTATACCAGTATCCTTTACAGAAATAATGATACTATTCTTTTTATCTAATAAATTCACATCCACCCTTCCTCCACTTGGAGTAAACTTAGTAGCATTAGATAATAAATTCAACATAATTCTTTCCATTTTCTCTGGATCGCAAGCTATAACTCTTTCTTCCACATCCGTATCAAATACTAGGTCTATTCCATTACTCTCCATATACTCTGCTACAGATAAAGTTGTCTCCTCAACTAAATTAACTATATTACAATTTTTTAAGTAAGCTTCATAAAATCCCGAATCTATTTTAGTAATATCTATTATATTATTTATAAGCTTCAAAAGTCTTAAAGAATTTTTCTTAAGCACTTTAATTCTTGTTTTTAGATCTACCCCATTATCTACTATAGATCCATTATCAATATATAATTCAATTAATTGAAAACTACTTAGCATAATATTTAAAGGAGTTCTTAGCTCATGAGATACATTAGCAAAAAATTCTGTTTTAAGTTTATCCGATTCTTTAGCCTTCTCTAATAATCTTACATTCTCATCTGCTTCCTTCTTTAATTCTTCATTTATCTTTCTTTCAGTAATATCTCTCCCAATCACGCCCATAGCCTTTCTACTTCCATCTTCATTATAGATAGGCACCTTTATTACATCAAAAACTTTACAAATTCCATCTCTATCAATAAACTTTTCCTCTCCCCTCCATACACCTTTTTTTCCCCAAGCCTTTTTATCTGTCTCAATAAATCGATATATGTCCTCTTTAAAATTAGATTTTATTTTTAATAATTCTTCATCGCTTTTTCCTATATAATCTACATTCTCAAGATTTAAAAACTTTCTATGTGCTTCATTAGCTTTTATATACTTTCCATTTTTATCTTTAAAGCATATTATATCTGGAGTAGCATTAATTATATTCTTTATTTGATCTTCATTCTCTCTTAGTAGTTTCTCTGTAGTTTTTCTTTTTTCTATATTATTTAATAACATAAGTATTATTATTATTAACATGCTAACTACAAATATGGCAAGATTCAAAATATGCTTTTTAGGTATTAAAAATAGATTTCTTTCCTTTCTATAAGTATTTTTTAACATTTTGCAAATTGCTTGATTATTAGCCCCATTAGAAAGTATTAATGGAGCCTTCCCCAAAAATTCCAAACCATATTTATTTATAAAATTAAAACTGTTACTATCATGTGCTACAATTAAATACAAATTATCTTCATTATATTTCTTCTTATAATCTTCAATAACTTGCTCTGCATATTTATTGTCATTTATTTTGTTGCTATCTAAATATTCCGTAACCAGATAACAATTGTGATTTTTTTCTATCTGAGATTTTATTTCTTGAAAGTTTTCCTTCTTAGCTTCATTAATTGATGAATAAGAGCCTATAAGTAAAACTTGTCTTTTTTCTTCATCAGCCGAGAAACAAATATCGTTATAAAAGAATATCCCAAGCAGTAATATAATTAATGTAAATATTTTTTTACATAAATCTCTTTTATCACCCATCTTTATCCTGCCCCCTATTTTATAAATTTTTAAATTATAGTTAAAAATTTATATATTAATATATAATATTGTCAAATGTTATCGCATAATTACTATTATAGTATAATATTAACATTACATATCTTATATTTCAACAAATTATAACAATACATTGACAATAATAAAGAAAAGACTGCATACTCATTAATAAATGTATGCAGCCTTTTACACATATATAACTATTATTTTATAAGTTTGTATTATTCTATAAATTTGTACCTAATTCAACTATATTTAATATTACTTCTACAGCCTTTTCCATAGCAAAAGTAGGAATATATTCATATTTACCATGAAAATTATGTCCCCCAGTAAATATATTAGGAGTTGGAATTCCCATAAAAGAAAGTCTTGCTCCATCTGTACCTCCTCTTATTGGAGTTACCTTAGGAGTAACTTCTGCCTTTTCCATAGCCTTATAAGCAATATCAACAATATATTTTACAGGCTCTACCTTTTCTCTCATGTTATTGTATTGATCTTTCAATTCCAAAATAATGGTATTTTTTCCGTACTTGTCATTTAAATTTTGAACTATATTCTTTAAATATTCTTTTCTTTTTTCAAAATTATCTTTATCAAAATCCCTTATTATGTAGCTTAATTTTGTTTCTTCTATTTCACCATTTATAGATGTTAAATGATAAAACCCTTCATAACCTTCAGTTTTTTCTGGGACTTCATTTTCTGGAAGGCTTCTCATTAACTCACTAGCTATAGTAATTGAATTTATCATTTTATCCTTAGCATAACCTGGATGAACATTTCTTCCAGTTATTAATATTTTGGCTCCAGCAGCATTAAAATTTTCAAATTCTAGCTCTCCAATAGCTCCTCCATCTATAGTATAAGCAAAATCAGCTCCAAATTTTTTCACATCAAAATGATCTGCTCCAGCTCCAATTTCTTCATCTGGAGTAAATGCCACACATATTTTTCCATGTTTAATTTGAGGATTATGAATTAAATAATTCATAGAAGCTATAATTTCCGCTATACCAGCTTTATCATCTGCTCCTAAAAGTGTAGTTCCATCTGTGGTTATTAAAGTTTTTCCTATATAATCTTTAAGTTCTAGAAAATCCTTAGGTGATAAAACTATATTTTTATTTTCATTTAACACTATATCTTCGCCATTATAATCTTCTACAAATCTAGGCTTTACATTTTCGCCACTCATATCTGGACTTGTATCCATATGTGCAATAAAACCTATTGTTGGAACCTTTTTATCTATATTGGAAGGGATTTCCCCCATAACATACCCATTTTCATCTACTAAAACATTTGATAATCCAATATCTTTTAGTTCTTTTCCAAGTTCTTTAGCAAAAACCATTTGTCCAGGTGTACTTGGTGTTACATTTGTAAATTCATCTGATTTCGTATTATAGGTAACATACTTTAGAAATCTTTCTATAACATCTGACATCTAATCACTCCTCACTAAAAAATTAACTTTTTTACGTTTATTATACTCTTTTTATTTTTTTTAATCCACAATTTATCCAGTAACACAGCCAAAACATTCATTGAATACACTATATTAAGCATATAAAATAATAGTTTAAATTTAATAAGAAAATTTTGTGCAATACTTTGTTAAGGAGGTTTTTAATTGAACGCAAATGCAATTTTTGAAGGTGGCGGTATGAGAGGAATTGGTATAATAGGAGCCCTTTCTTATTTTGAGCAAAAAGGTTACACTTGGAACAAAGTTGCTGGCACTTCTGCTGGCGCTTTGATAGCTTCTCTGATTTCTGCAGGATATTCATCTAAGAATCTTAAAGACATGATAATAAATTTAAACTTTTTAAAATTTTTAGATGCCAACAAACTTCAAAGATTTCCACTAGTGGGGAAAGCTATCGGTTTTGTTAAAGAAAAAGGACTTTATTCAGGAGACTATTTAGAGGATTGGGTAAATAATCTATTAACAGTTAAAAAAATATATAGTTTTGGTGATCTAAAATCTAATGGAAAAGGAGATCTTAAAATAATAGCTTCAGATATAACTAAAAGAAGAATATTAACATTACCAGATGATTTACCATCCTATGGAATAGATCCAGACAGTTTCTCCATTTCTAAAGCTGTTAGAATGAGTGTAAGTATTCCTTTTTACTTTAAACCTGTAGAACTTAAAGGCAAAGATGGAATTAGCTATATTGTTGATGGTGGAATTTGTTGCAACTTCCCAATAGATATATTTGATGAAGATACTCCTCCTACTATCCCTACTTTTGGGTTTAAATTTAATAATATCAATTTAGGTTATACAGCATCCGGGAAAACAGATCCACTATCTTTCCTTTTTGATATAGCAGACACAATGAAAAGTCAGCAAGATGCACCCTGGACGCAAGAGGAAAATATTAAAAGAACTGTATTTATTCCAACCCTTGGAGTAGATCCTATTGAATTTAATATTTCAAAAGAAAAAAATATAGCTCTCTTTAAATCAGGCTACAGAAGTGCTAGAGACTTTCTGCAAAAATGGAACTTTGAAACATATATCCAAAAATATTATGCTAATTTTAATACTAATTAGATAATGTTGTAATTAAATTATTGATTTTATACAGCAAATAATATATACTAAATAATAGCAATTATTATTTAGGAGCTGATTATTTGAATAAAATTATAAATTTTGATGAACTTATAAATAAATTAAGTAACTGCTGCTTTGGCACTAATGCCTGTGGCTATTGTAAAAATGAAAAATGCTTAATAGGTTACTGCAAGACAAGTATTACTTCTTGTATAAAAACTGATAATGAATTTGTTGAAAATGGAATAGGAAAAATTCCTTTTTCAGATGGAAAACTTTATGATGATTTATCTCTAGCTGACTGTTTAGCTAGTGTATTGAACCAATGTAGTAATTGCAGCTTATACCACGATGACGACTGTATTGTAAATGTAATAAGAAGTGTTATAGAAGTAGCCTTAATAGGAGAACCCATTAAATATACTGGTAGTGTTTTAGTTTATTTAGAAGACCTAAAACAAAAAGATAGGAATTTATATGAAAGAATATTTTCTATGTATAAAGAAAAAAGAAAAGTTAATTATAAAAAAACAGAAGAAAAACTCTCCTTTAAAGAAACTGAAGATACTGATTTAGAGAAATATGTAACACAAAATTTTAACGGTGAAACTAAGGAAGCAGGCATATACCTTGCCATGTCAATGCAAGCAGAAAAACTTGGCTATGATAACATTGCAGAAAAATTAAAAGAAATAGCCTTTGAAGAAGTTTATCATGCTGCAAATTTTGCTACTTTAAACGGTATGTTAAAAGAAGATTTATTTGCCAATATTAAACTCATGTTAGAAGGCGAATTATTTGCTGTATCTGATAAAAACAACATTAGTAAAAAAGCAAAAATTAAAGGTTTAATGGAAGCTAGTAATTACTTTAAAAAAGCCTCAAAGGATGAAGAACGTCATGCTTCCATACTAAAAGAACTATTAAATGAAAATAATGTTTTTTAAATTAAATTCCTTCATAGACATGTATTCTTAAAGCTAATTGGCAAAATTATAAAGCTCAGATGGATTTTTTATGTTTTCCATCTGAGCTTTATTTAATGTAAATATTATTTTTAAAATTGAATTTTCTCTAAGTTTTCCTTAAGTACCT
Organism: Clostridium lundense DSM 17049; assembly: GCF_000619945.1. Classification (GTDB taxonomy): domain Bacteria; phylum Bacillota; class Clostridia; order Clostridiales; family Clostridiaceae; genus Clostridium_AO; species Clostridium_AO lundense. The sequence goes on from NZ_JHVC01000006.1 coordinate 41,540, forward strand.
GAGCTGATTCTTTTAATTCCTTTTCTTCCTCAGGATTTAACTTTACTTCTAATATTCTCTTTATTCCGCCTTCACCTATCACTGAAGGTACTCCCATATATATTCCCTCTATTCCAAATTGCCCCTTAAGCAATGAAGATACAGTAAGTATTGAATTTTCATCTCTAATTATGGCCTCTACAATTCTTTTCACTGCTAAAGCTACAGCATAAGCTGTGTATCCCTTTCTATTCAGCACCTCATAAGCAGCATTTTTAACTTCTTCTGGTATTCTTTTCTTAAAATCTCCACTACAAGTTTTACAAATATTATTGCAGTAATCTTCAACAGAAATACCAGCTATATTTGTAAGGCTCCATGCAGCTATTTCAGAATCTCCATGTTCTCCTAAGATATAAGTATGGACATTTCTTACATCTATTTTAAAATGATCACTTAAAAGATATCTAAATCTAGAAGTATCTAGAACTGTTCCTGAACCAATAACTCTTTCTGCTGGAAATCCAGATAATTTATATGTCACATAAGTTAATATATCTACAGGATTTGATACCACTAATAATATAGAGTTGGGGCTATATTTAACCACCTCTGGCACTATACCTTTAAATATATTAAAGTTTTTATTTATCAAGTCCAGTCTTGTCTCCCCTGGCTTTGGTCCTGCCCCTGCTGTTAATATGACTATATCTGAATCTTTAGTATCCTTATAATCTCCAGATATTATATTTACAGGCTTAACAAAAGAAACTCCATGAGCTAAATCCATTGCCTCTCCTTCTGCCTTTTCTTTATTTATATCAACTATAACAATTTCTGAGGCTAACCCTTCCATCATAAGAGCATAAGCCGTAGTAGAGCCAACAAAACCTGCACCAACTATGGATATCTTAATTCCTTTTCTATTCATATCTATTACCACCTTATCTACTAATTTCCTTGTTGTTAATATTATATATTAGTTAATAATAATTATCAAGTAATTTTTATTTAATTATGTCCTGAATTATTATTCCCTAGGAAATCATAAATATTATAACTTAGGTACATTTAAAAAATAAATAAGTCAGTATGCTAGGCTATTTTGCATCATACTGCGTCATCAGAACCCACTGATAGCTCTACTAGCAGTAGAACCTGCTTCATTGTCTGATACAAAATATCCGTCGCATCTTTGACTTCTTATTTATTTTAATGTACCTTAAGAAAATCATCAATATGAAAAAGATATAAATAGTTTTCCTTAACCTTTTTTCCGGTTATTCTTTCTAAAGCTTCACTATAATATTTTAATTGTAGTGAATACTTTTTCTTTATCTTATCAATATCATCAACATAATCTGTTTTGTAATCTACTATAACCAAACCATCATCTTCTTCAAAATAAAGATCTATTACTCCTTGAATAAGTACTTTTTCCTCACCATATATTTCTTCCGGCAGCTCTTTAAATATATCTGTACTCTTTATTTCTATATAAAAGGGAGTTTCTCTTTTTACTAGAGATGATTTTTTTACCCTTTCCCCTAATGAATTTTTGAAAAACTTAAGTATTTTTTCTGCTTTTATTACTTTTGCCTGATCCTCTGTTAAAAATTCATTCACTATCATTAAATTTATTTGATTATTTATATCCTCTACAGTAGCTATTTTATCTATATCCATATGTTGCATTACAAGATGCATTAAAGTTCCCTTTTCAGCTGATGAAAACTTCTTTACCTTTTCTAAAAATAAAGGTTTTTTAAGAAAAGACGCTTTAACAATTGGTTCTGAGTTTTCATTATCTATTATAGAAAATCTTCTTTTAAGTTCAGATACAGAAAACTTTGCAGGTATAGTACAAGATTGTATATACTTGTAATTCCAAGTAAGCCTTTTTTCCAATTCATCTTTGTATTTACTGCTTTCAGCTGAAAACTGTAATGTTTCTAATTCTTTCAATATATCTCTTTCTTCTATTTCTAATTTATCTGACTCTATAAGTTCATCTCTACTCCATATTTTCACCTTCCATTTTGATTCATCTAATATTATTTTTTCTCCTGAACTACTTACTCCAACTTTTTCCCTCAAACATATCCCGTCTTTGTGCCTTGAAATAGCTGGAACTATCCAATCTAAATAATTTTTTCCTTCTATTAAAGCATATTCAGGTATTTTATCATCTTCCTCCATACCTATATGACACCATTTATCTATATTATTATCTAGATTATTTACCATTCCTGTAATAATAAGTTTTTCCTTTGCTCTAGTAAATGCTACATAAAGTATTCTCATTTCCTCAGAAAGAGTTTCTATTTTTATTTTGTTTTTTATAATTTGCTTTATAATTGTAGGATAACTTATTCTTTTTTCTAAATCCACATACTCTGGCCCTAATCCTAACTGTTGATGATATAGTACATTTTTTCTAATATCCTGAAGATTAAAGTTTTTACCTGTACCAGCTAAAATAACTACCGGAAACTCTAATCCTTTGCTCTTGTGTATACTCATAATTCTTACCACATCTTCATTTTCTCCAAGTATTTTAGCACTTCCCATATCACCACTACTGTTTTTTAATTTATTTATAAAGTTTATAAAATTAAATAGCCCTCTATAACTTGTATTTTCATACTGTTTTGCTCTTTCAAATAATATTCTCAAATTAGCCTGCCTTTGCAAACCTCCAGGAAGAGCTCCTACAAATCCATAATAACCAGTATCAGTATAAATGTGCCATATAAACTGATCTATACTCATATTAAGCGATTTTTCTCTCCATTCACCTAGTTTAATTAGAAAACCTTTAACCTTTTTTATAAAGCTTTCCTGTAGACCTTTGACATAATTAATTTCTTCATCAGTACATGCTTCTATGTTACTAATTTTCTTTAACCCTTCATATATGCTTATTTCACTATTCACAAGTCTTATATCTATAACATCTTCCGCAGTAAAAGAAAATATAGGGGATCTTAATGCTGCAAGAAGAGGTATATCTTGTCTTGGATTATCTATTATTTGAAGCAATGCTAAAACTGTTTTAATCTCCATAGTTTCAAAATATCCAGAAGAAGTATCTGCAAACACTGGAATTCCCCTATTATTAAGCTCCTCCATAAATATAGGAGCCATTTGAGATGTGGCTCTCATAAGTATTACAATATCTCTATATTGAATATCTCTATAATTTTGGGTATTCTTATCTAATACCTTAAAAGGTCCATTTTCTCCTGCTATAAGGTTATTAATTATTTTAGCTACCATATCTCCTTCTAATTGTATGTTATCTGGCTGTTCCTGTTCTTCAGTAAATATCCCATTATCATACTCATCATAAGAACTTATATCCTGAGTGTCAGCACCACCCTTTTCCATAATGTGCATTTCTATAGGGCCTGCATAATTTATATTTTCTTCTGGAATAACAAATTCCGCTCCCGGATTTAATTTTTCACCCTCATCATAATTCAACTCCCCAACACTTTTACACATTATTTGTTCAAAAATAAAATTAACACCATCTATTATTTCTCTTCTACTTCTAAAGTTCTTAAACAACTTTATCTTTCTATTAATGCTTTTTTCTTTCTCCGAATAACTGTTATATTTATCCAAGAACAATTCTGGCTTTGCCTGTCTAAATCTATAAATACTTTGCTTTACATCTCCTACCATGAACATATTAGGCTCATTAAGTTTTTCCTCTTCTAAAATTATATTTGGTTGCCTTGATACTGCATTCAATATAACTTCTTGTACAAAGTTACTATCTTGATATTCATCTATCATGATTTCTTCAAATTTCTTTCTGTACTCTATAGCTATTGAAGATGGAATTATTTCTTCTTTCTCATTAAAATCTGTTAATATTTCTAGTGCTAAATGTTCTATATCATTAAAATCTATAATATTTTTTTCTCTTTTCTTATCTTTATATATGTCATTAAACTCCATAACCAGTTTTGATAAACACTTTATCCTAGGATACATCTTTTGTAACGTTTCCCCTACATTATCACTACCAACAAATAAATCTTCCTTAATTTTTTCTATTTTTTCTTTAACCTTTTTTCTTATATCTAGTGCCTTATCTTTTATTTCCTTAATAGATTCATCTACTCTTTTTCTTGGAAGAGTTCCAAAACTAAAGTTCATAATTTTCATATTAACTTCATTCCAACAACTACTATTAGCAATAGCTGATACTACTCTTAGATCTTCTTTAAAAACCTCAATGTATTGTGCTAGTCCTTCCGTTTCTTCCAAAATTCTTAAGGCCCTTTCCATTTTGTTTTTTAACCCTGACATTTCTATCTTAACATCTTCTAATATTATGGTTGCCCATATAGAATCTTCAAATTTAAAATCCTCACCTACATTAAATCCTTCCGACACTTCAAAAAGCCATTTTTCTGGCCAAGGAAGACTTTGAGAAAAAGAATAAAGACTTTCTACCATTTCTAAAACCTTTATGTCATCTCTTCCTCCATATGAGTCCACCAATTGTAAAAATTCCTCTGTACAATTTTCTTCTTCATATTTTTCTTCAAATAATTCCTCCAAAGCCTCCTGTTTTAATAACACTGTTTCTGTTCCATCTCCCACTCTAAATGATGGATCTATATCTATTATATGAAAGTTATTACGTATAGCTTGAAGACAGAAAGAATGTATTGTAGTAATGTTAGCTTTATTAAGTAAGGTAAGCTGTCTTTGCAATCCTTTTGAATCTGGATTTTTATCTAATTCTTTAGATATGGCTTCTCCTACTCTTTCTTTCATTTCAGAAGCTGCTGCATTAGTAAAAGTTACTACTAAAATTTTATCTATATCTATAGGATTATCTTTATCCATTATTTTCTCTATAATTCTTTGAACCAATACAGCAGTTTTCCCTGCACCTGCTGCTGCTGCTACAAGCAAATTGCATCCTTTTGTATGTATAGCACTTTCCTGTTCTTTGGTCCACTTCATATCCGCCATGACTTTTCCTCCAATTCCTGAAAAAAGGACTTTCTTTTTAGAAAATCCTTTTAGATAGTAATAGTATATGTAATCATTTTATCATATTTAGTTTTTGATATTCATTATATTTATTTATTTTTCCTATATATTAACTAAAATTATAATGTAACTCCATTTTTTAAAATAGCTATTTCTCTAAAATTATTTCTTTCATTATTAACAAATTCACCACTAGCAACCTTTATTACATAGTTAATAAGTGTATCTAATATGTCATTTTGTAATTTATCTTCAATAAGTATACCTGCATTAAAATCTATCCAATGAGGTTTTCTATTAAATATTTCTGTATTAGTGGAGATTTTTATGGTAGGTACACAAGTACCAAATGGAGTTCCTCTTCCAGTAGTAAATAATACCATATGACAACCGCTAGCAGCTATAGCTGTTGAGGCCACTAAATCATTTCCAGGGGCACTTAAAAGATTTAATCCTTTTTTATTTTTATCCAATCTTTCACCGTATTTTAATACATTAACCACCCTTGCTTTCCCACCCTTTTGGACACAACCTAAAGATTTTTCCTCCAAAGTTGTTATACCTCCTGCTTTATTTCCCGGAGAAGGATTTTCACAAACAGGTTCACCATAACTCATAAAATATTTTTTAAAATCATTTACAAGATCCACAGTCTTATTGAATATAGCTAAATCCTCTGCTCTTTCCATAAGAATTGTTTCCGCACCAAACATCTCTGGAACTTCTGTAAGAATTGTAGTTCCCCCTTGTGATATTAGAAAATCCGAAAATATTCCTACTAATGGATTAACAGTTATACCAGATAATCCATCAGAACCTCCGCACTTAAGTCCAACTTTTAATTCACTTAATGGAATGTCTTTTCTTTTGTCATTTTTCATATTTTCATATAGAACTTTTAATATTTTTACCCCTTCTTCTATTTCATTCTCTACATCTTGGCATACTAAAAATTTAACCCTTTTTTCATTAAATTCACCTAAAGTATCTTTAAAAGTTTCTATTTGATTGTTTTCACAACCAAGTCCTAACACCAATACTCCTCCGCTATTAGGGTGATTTACTAAACCTTGCAATATATTTCTTGTATTTATATGGTCATCTCCTAATTGAGAACATCCATAGCTATGCTTAAAGGCTACTATACTATCTATATTTTCAACTTTCTCTTCCATTTTAAATCTTTCTATTATAGAATCTGCTACCCCATTTACACATCCTACCGTTGGAACTATCCATAATTCATTTCTTATACCAATTTCCCCATTTTCTCTTCTATAACCTTTAAAAGTTAAATTCCTGTTCTTCTCCTGGTTAAAAGGAATACTACTTTGATTAAACTCGTAATTTAAAACACTGCTTAAATTTGTTTTTATATTATGAGAATGAATAAATTCTCCTTTATATATATGCTTTATTGCATGTCCTATTGGAAAACCATACTTTATTATATCTTCATTCTTAACTATATCTTTTATAGCAATCTTATGTCCCTTTTTTATATCTTCTTTTAGTTCTACTTCTTCTCCCTGTATCTGTATGATTTGTCCCTTTCGTAAATCTGTTAAAGCTACAACTACATTATCATGCTTATTTATTTTTATAAATTCTTTCATGACTATCACCTACACCTTTAAAAAATTTACATAACTCTTTTTATTGCTTCTGTAATTCCTTCATTTTCAATATAGAATAAGTACTCTGTTACTTTATCCGTAAGTCCCTTAACTTTATTTAAATTCATCTTCCAGTTTTTTTCATAGCCTAATATAGTTTGGACTAAATTTCTTAAACTTTCTTTAGAACCATCATAGTTTGCCCAAGCTTCCTTATATAAAACTAAAATATCCTTGTTATCAACTAAATTAATATTTTCTCCATTTCTATTTCCTTTATAAAATTCCATTAATGCAGCTAAAGAAAATACCAGTTTGCTCGGAAGTTCATTGTTTATATTTACATACTGCAATAGAGAAGGTAAATCTCTTGTTTCAAATTTTGACATAGAGTTTAAAGCTATACTCATTAAATAATGTTTTACATAGGGGTTTTTAAATCTTTCTATTACTGATTCTGCAAATTCTTCTAATTCTTCTTTTGATAAATTTAAGGTTGGAATTATTTCTTTATAAACTAAATCTGTTACATATTTACCTATAACCTGATGATTCATAACTTCTTCTACAGTATTTAAACCGTACAGATATGCAACAAAAACCATAGCAGTATGAGCACCATTTAAGATTCGTACCTTCCTTGTTCTATATGGAGCCATACTATTAACAAACTTTACATTTAGTCCTGCCTTGTCCACAGGGAATTCATTCTTAATCCATTCTGGTCCTTCTATTACCCATAGATGGAACTGTTCTCCTACATCTACTAATTGATCTTCATAACCTAATTCTTTTCTTACTTCTTCTATTCTATCCTTTGGATATCCTGGAACTATCCTATCTACTAATGAACAACAAAAAACATTTGCTTCATTGATCCAATCTATAAACTTCTTTTCTAAATTCCAGATTTCTGCATACCTCAAAACTAAATTCTTTAATTTTTCTCCATTTCTGTCTATAAGCTCACAAGGTATAATTATAAACCCTTTGTTTTTATCTCCTTTAAATGTTTTGAATCTGTGATATAAAAAAGCAGTTAATTTTGCTGGATAGCAGCTTTGAGGTAAATCTTCTAACTTGTCATTTTCATTAAAAGAAATACCTGCTTCTGTTGTATTTGAAACTATAAATCTAAGTTCCGGGTTTTCTGCTAACTTTAAATATTCATTATAATTTTCATAAGGATTAATTCCTCTACTTATACTATTTACAATTTTATGTTCTCTTACAGCTATACCATTCTTTAAACCTTGAAGATATAAAGTATATAATCCATCCTGTTCATTTAATTTATTTACCAATCCATTATTGATTGGTTGAACTACCACAACACTTCCATTAAAAAGTGCCTTTGTATTCATATCATCAATTATCCAATCTACAAATGCCCTTAAAAAATTTCCTTCTCCAAACTGAAGTACTTTTTCAGGATATTTTTTATACTCTTTAAAAAATTCCTTATTCAATATTTCCATTTTTCATCCCCCAATACAAAATTATTGTTAACGTGTGCAAAAACACTTAAAAATTTTTCTTATAACTTAACTATCCTAGTCATTAATATTTTGCACACAATTATTACATAAGTTTAATTTTGAAAAATGTTACATTGTTTACTGAAACATATAATACTTCTAATAATTATATCACAAAAATATATCCTTACCTGTATAAAATATTAAAAGTTAACTTTAAACCAAAAGGCCTATCTCAAAATAAGTTTTATAACCAACATATTGATTATTTTTCTGTTTTGAGACAGACCTTTTTTATACAAATTACCTATTTAAAAAATCTAAAGCCACTTGCGCATAACTACTTGCTCCTATAGGCAAAGCATCTTCATCTACGTTAAAGAAATTAGAATGATGAGAATAGCAACATTTCTTTTTTTCATTACGCCCTCCAAGAAACATCAATGCTCCCGGAACATGATTTAAATATTCGGAAAAGTCTTCAGACCCCATAACCTTTTCTATATTAATAACATTTTCTTTTCCAATTAATTTTTCTACTGCTTCTTTAGCTAAATTGGCTGAAACTTCTTCATTAATAGTAGGATCACATATGCAATCATATTTAAAATCATATTCGCAACCATAAGCTTCACAAGTATTTTTTATTACTTTTTCCATCCACTTTGGCATAGAGCTATGAGAATACTCTTCAAAGGCCCTATTCATTCCTGTAATTTCTGCTTTTGCAGGAACTACATTAAATCTTTCTCCTGCATTAATAGTTCCTACATTAATTACTATAGGATTTCTAACATCATTTACCCTAGTAGCTAACGTATGAAATCCCTGTAATACTGCTGTGGCACAAGTAATTGCATCTACCCCTTGCCAAGGAGAAGACCCATGACATGATTTACCTTTAATTGTAAGCTTCCATACATCTCCTGAGGCCATAATTGGTCCTGGTTGTAAGCTTACTTGTCCTACTGGAACATCTGACCAAATATGCATGCCAAATATCATGTCTACCTTAGGATTTTCTAGTACTCCTTCCTTTACCATTTTTTTAGCACCACTACCCATTTCTTCTGCTGGTTGAAAAATAAACTTTACAGTTCCATTTAGTTCACTTTTCATTTCTGAAAGTACTTTAGCTGCCCCTAATAACATAGCTGCATGGCAGTCATGTCCACATGCATGCATCATTCCTGGTACTTCTGAACTAAATTCCAGTCCAGTTTCCTCATTAACAGACAAAGCATCTATATCAGCACGAAGTGCTACCACCTTGCCTTCCTTATCTCCTTTAAGAAGTGCTACTACTCCAGTTTCTCCTATTGTAGTTGCCTGAAGCCCCATCTTTTCAAGCTCTTCTTTTATCCTTTTAGAAGTTCTATACTCCTTAAAAGATGGTTCTGGGTGCCTGTGAAAATCCCTTCTTAACTCTACCATCCAATTATAATACTTATTTGCTAATTCTAAAGTTTTCATCTATAAATCCCCCTTTATTATTATATATATTTATTTATATATTAGCTAAATCATGATATTAATAAAAACTAAAGCATCTTAACCATAACACCAGCCAATACAACAGATGCAATTGTAACTGTTACAAAACCTGCCACCAACATTTTAGGCAATATTTCATTTAGTATAAACTGCTTTTCTTCTGCGTTTTCACCTTCTGCATTAGCAACCTCTTGTGAAATTATAAATGTCCCAGGAAAACCAAAGAGTGCTGTTATACCTATAGCAAAAGACATTTGCCAACTATATCCTAACATTTTACCTACAGGAATACTTGCTAATCCTATTCCTATAACTCCTAATATTAAACTCATTACTAATGGCCATAGTAATGACACTACCATTTCAGGAGTAGCGTTTATCAAATTTGCAAATATTACTGTTAATAAACTTCCCATGGCAAGTCCAAATGTATTAGCTTTAGTCATACCATCCTTTTCAAGAAAACCTATTTCTTTCAAAATGACACCTACTATTAAGCACATAACATATTTGTTAATAACATTATTTGTTAAAGCAGCTATTTTAAAACTCAATAAAGTTGCTAAACCAAGCTTTGCTAAAATAATAGATGGTGTTTGAAATTCCTTTGGAAGCTCAGGAATAATAGCATATTTAGGTCTATTCTTTACATTTTCTGACGCTGATGCTATTTCTTCTATGGCAATATTCTTTTTTATAACTCCATTTTTTAAATTCTTTGACAGTCTCTTAGCTTCTCTGCTTAAACATAGTGAAGCAATTGGATATCCAAAGAATCCTTGCACTACCACTAGTAAAGTAGCAAAGACCATAATAGTTTGAAGTCCTTTTGCCTTAGCAGCCTCTCCCATCATAATTCCTGCAACTACTCCTCCAGCTATAGGTGGTGCTGCTGCTACAGAATAATTTCGTCCAATGATAGGTGTACCTACTAAATAAACAAAAATCGCAATTCCTATAATAGAAACCAAAGCTATTACAACAGTTTTCCATTGTTCAACAAGGTCTTTAATTCCCATTAATGTTCCCATATGTGTAATTAAAATTGCAATTAATATAGACCCCATTGGAAGTAGTGATGAATCCTTAAATATGGTTTTAGGAAGCCCCATCCAAAAACCAACAAGAAGTATAACTGAAGAAACAAATAAGGTTGAACAAATAGCCTTTGTTTTAGTAGATATAAAATCTCCAAAACCAAAAATGATAAATAGTACTGTGAATGCTAATAATCCATCCATAGTAATGCCCCCTTTTAAATTTATAAAAAAACCTCTATATATCTTAAAAAAGATATATAGAGGCGTATTAACACTGTACCACTCTACTTCATCATAAAAAATGATCTCATTATTAGGTCTAACAACCCTTTGCATTTTAACGGCTGCTCCCGTAAAGGCCTACTAAACCTTTCGGCCCTTAGATTCCAGGTTGATCATAGCTACTAGTTAGTACCAATTTTCACCATCCATTGACTCTCTTTAACTAACTACTGTAGTTTTCTACCTATCATCATCTTTAACTTGTATTTTTAGCGGTATTAAATTTGGATTTAAGCTAGATGTTATCATATGTATTTTACAATGTCAACCATATTTTGAAATTAATTTAATATTTTACATATGAAGTTTTTATGAAAGTAATCATTCATAATTTATAAAAATCTGTAGCACTAAATTTATGAATGTCTTCCATAAATTTAGTACATACTAATCATATATTGCAAATGAAAGGTGTGTTACTATGGATAAAACAACAATAATGGGTGTAAGCATTGATCCAAGAAATATTCATGCGGTAGATGTTCAAAATATTCTTACAAGACATGGATGTATAATAAAAACTAGATTAGGACTTCATGAAACTTCAAATGATTCTTGCTCTCATAAAGGAACAATTTTACTTCAACTTTGTGGAAGCAATGAAGAGATCCAAACATTGGAAAAAGATTTATTAGAAATAAAGGATGTAAATGTAAATAAAATGGAGATATAATCAAAAGGTGAATTGCCAGTTTAAAGCAATTCACCTTTTGAAAACTTATTCAATTCCTGATTTTAATTCTTTTATAAAAGCTTCCAATTCCTTAAAATCGTGCTGTTTCTTAAGTATTGCACTTCCTACAAAAACTCCATCTGCTCCTGCCTTTGATGCCATATTAACATCTTCTTTAGTTGAAATTCCAACTCCAGCATAAATAGGAGTTTTTATTCCTACATTTTTCAAATACTTTATACACTTATCTAAAGTATCATATCCTTCTTTGACTTTGCCATCTGGCTTTGCTTGTAAATACACAAAACCATTGGAATTTTTAGCTTCTTCTACCTCATTGTCTGGCATACCAAATGTCACATAGCAAGATATCTTTAAATTATTTTTCATTAATTCATTTGTAATAGTATCATCCTTTGTTCCTACAAGAATAATATCTTCTATAGAATTATCTTTGCAGTACTTAATAAACTTATTAAGACCTAACTCAATTATACTATGTTCATATATTAATAATAATAATTCTACATTAGGATTTTCTTCTCTTATTTTTGAAATACCATTAAAATATGCATCTGCATCATTACATTTTTCTATTGCCAACCTCATTCTTGAACTTATATATTCACTATCTATATATGCATTGTCTGTAGGGTAACTTATTTCAATAACATCACAACCAGATTTTGCATATACATCAGCTATTTTTATACTCTCTTCAATAGATGGATAACCATAAGATAAATATCCAATTAATTTAGTTTTCAAATTTTCCACCTACTTTCCATAATAAGCTTTTTTAAACAATTCTTTAAAGCCTTCTACATCTGGTATTACTGGATTTGTCTTTGTACAACCATCATTTTTTGCAATAGTTGCTAAATACTCTAAATTCTTTTCAAAATCCTCATCATTATTTATAACTTCTTTTAAATTAGCAGGTATATTAAGTTCTTTATTTAAATTTCTAACCATTTCCGCAAAGTCTTTTCCACCTAATATCTTCGCTAAATTATCATATTTTTTCTTAGCTTCTTCACTTTGCATATTGTACTCTACAATGTATGGAAGAATTATTCCATCAGCTAATCCATGAGCTACTCCATACTTACCACCTACAGTATGAGCCATACTATGTACAATTCCTAGAGATACATTAGTAAATGCAATACCAGCTATCATAGAAAAGTTCTGCATTTTTTCTCTGTATAATAACTCTTCTCCATGTCTACATGCTAGTGGTAAATACTTAAATATTTCTATTGCAGCTTTTTCTGCTAAAGTATCACTTAAATCATTAGCTCTGTTAGAAACATAAGCTTCTAACGCATGAGTTAATGCATCTATTCCTGTATCTGCCGTAATGTGTTCAGGCATTGAAGCTGTTATTCCTGGCTCAAGTAAAGCTATATCGGGCATCATTTCCATGTTTCCAATTCCAACTTTAATGTGCTTTTCTGGATCTGAAATAACTATAGATCTACTTACTTCACTAGCAGATCCACTAGTTGTAGGAATACATATCATTTTAGCTTTATTTCTTAAAGGTGGTATTACATTTGGTGCAGCTATATCTTCTAAAGTCTTAAACTGTGGGTGTTCATAAAATATCCACATAGCCTTTGCAGCATCCATTGCTGAACCTCCACCAAGTCCTATAATCCAATCTGGTTCAAATTTTTTCATTTCTTCTGCACCCTTTAATACAGTTTGGATGCTTGGATCTGGTTCTACTCCCCTAAATACTTTTGATTCTATTCCTGCTTCATTTAAATAATCTTGTATAATTTTTAAATATCCGCTTCTTTCAATGGATCCTCCACTTATAACTATTAAAGCTTTTTTACCATTTATCCCTTTTAAATATTCTAAGGCACCATTGCCAAACAAAACATAATCTCCTGCAAGTTTCATAGGTCTCATCATATTAGATCACTCCCTAAAATCAATTAATTTTATTTATTAATACTTTGAGTAAGTTCTTTAACTTTATTTATATCTACCTTATTCGTAACAACATTATCATATTTAAGACTTGAGCCTACAATAGCTCCATCTGCAATATTCATTTGTTCTTTTATATTTTTAGCACTAACACCACTTCCTATAATAACAGGACAATTTACATTTTCCTTAACTCTTTTTACTGTTTCAATTGGTGTTTCCATGCCTGTTGCTAATCCTGTTACTATTACAGCATCAGCACCACAGCTTACTGCTACATTTGCAGATTCAATTATATCAACATTTGGAATTAACATATGAGTATGTTTTACTTGAATATCTGCAAAAATCATAACTTCTTCTGCATTTATTTGCTTTCTATATCTTAAAGCTTCAGCACAACATGGTTCTAAAATACCTGCAAAACATTCCACAGTATCTACAAACACTGCAAGTCTTACAAAATCTGCGCCAGATGCTTTTGCACATGCTAATGCAGCTTTATAATCACAAAATGCTGCATCTATTCCTATTGAAAGATTGGTATTTTTCTTTATCACCGCTGCTGCTGCTGCTAATGCTGTAGATTGTTCTAAACTTAATTCCTTACCATATGGCATGTCCCCAAAGTTCTCTACCATAATAGCAGCTACTCCACCTTCTTCTAAGGCTTTTGTATCAAATAATGCTTGTTCATAGATTTTATCCATATCACCATCAAACATTGCTGTTCCTGGAAGTGGAAGTAAATGTACCATTCCAATTATAGCTTTTTTGCCTTTGAATATTTCATTAAATCTACTCAACTTTATTCCATCTCCTTTGAAGCATAAACTTTTATTCCATCAAGAACTATCTTTATTAAATCTTCTTCTGCCTTTATTCTATCTTCATCTTTCAAATAATCCTTTAGATTTTCAAGAACAGTAGTCATAGTAACTACACAACCCTTTATATTCATAAGGTTTGCAAGAGTTAAAACAACTCCTGATTCCATATCTATTCCACCGATATTATATCTCTTTAAATCTTCTATCTTTGCCTTTACATCTATGCCCATTTTCTTAGATAATCTTAATTCTTTCATTTCACTGTAGTATCCATCCATACTGCATATTATTGGATTTTCATATACTAAACCATTTTTCTTTGAACTTTCATTCATACAATTTATTAAATCATAATCTGCTACTGCTGGATAAGATGCATCTACATAAGTTTTGCTTGTAGATTCAAGTTTCATACATCCTCTTGGGATTACAACATGTCCTAAATTATCTGTAAGTCCCATGATTGTTCCAAGCCTCACTGCTACTTCCATTCCGCATTCATACATCTCTTCCATAGCTATCGCAGCAGAAGGACCTCCTATACCTGTTGATGTTACTGTAATTTTTACTCCTTCATAATAGCCTGTATAAGTATTAAATTCTCTATTGTATGCTATTTCTTTAACATTATCCATGTGTGCTACAATTTTTCTTACTCTTCCTGGATCACCTGAAAATATTACATATTTGCTTATCGTTTCTTTTGATACTCCCAAATATAATGAACCCATTAAAATTCCTCCTTATAGTTATCTTTATATCTTTTCATTAGTTCTTCTTCACTTGGTACATTTGTTAAACATCCCATTTTTTCAATTATAAATGATGATAAAACCGCACCTAATCTTCCACATTGCTCAATATCTTTACCATTTATATATGCAACCATAAAACCTGATAAATATGCATCACCTACTCCAGCTGTATCAACTACTGCTTTTGGTTTTGCAACTGGTATTATATATTTTTTAACTTCTCCATTTTTATATTGATATATTTCACTTCCACTTGCTCCCTTTGTCACAATAATTATCTTTGTAACATTGTTTTTAAAAGCTTCAGTTATATCCTTCATATTTAATGCTTTTTCTAATTCTAATTTTTCACTTTCATTCATTACTAAAATTTCGCAACCCTTTATTATTTGATCAATTATCTCTACTGTAAAGGATTTAAAATCACATTTCATACCAAGAACCATAGGTACATTATGCTTCTTACATAAATTTGCAAATTCAATATTATGCTTAGGATTTCCAACAGTAATTATTCCATATTTAGATCTTTTTATTGTATCTTCATTTAAATTCACCTGGTATTTTGTATCCATAGCTCCTTGATAAAATAATGTTATGTGTTCTCCATCTGGATTAGTAATAAGATAAGTACAAGACGTAACATCTTCCTTTATTTCATTTACACAATCCAATACTACCTCTTCGTCTTCCAAAAAACTTTTAAATCCTGAGCTTTCAAAGTCTTTTCCAACATTCATAGCTAAAGCGGTTTTTAAATTAAATGCGCTTCCTAAATATGCTACATTTACATTACATCCTCCAAAATAAGGAGTGTTATTATCTGCATTCGTTATAATTGAAGTTTTACAAAAGCATGGACAAGTCGCTGTTTTTATAATTCTATCAATACTAGGATACCCTACTGCTGTAAAATCAATATCCTTCATTTACAGTTCACCACCATCTAATTTATTGAATAGCTCTTCTTCTGTAAGAACAGTTCCATAATATTTATTTATATCTGTTAAATGAACTTCATTTACTACATCACTATTAGTTGCAACACAATTTTCAGGTACAATAACTTTATAGTTTAAAAAATAAGCATCATGCACTGTAGATCTTATACAACAGTTAGTTTTAGTTCCACATATTATAATATTTTCTACTCCATGCTCTCTTAAAATCAAATCCAAATCAGTTCCATAAAAAGAACTATATCTTCTCTTTATTACTGTAAAATCCGTTTCTTCATTGTAGCCAAGACATGGCATTATTTCATCTCCGCCTGTCCCATGTATGCAATGTTTTCTAACAGCTGCAAGTTCTGAGTCATATTTACCTGGCCTATGAGAATCTACCACAAATATAATCAAGGCATTTCTCTCTCTACATTTATCTATTACCTTTCTTATTCTTGGTAAAATCTCTTCATTTTGTGGATAATAAACAAGCCCATTAGGATCTGCAAAATCATAAACCATATCTATTACTAAAAGCGCTGTCTTATTCATCGAATCCCTCCCTTGATAATCTTCCTTTGTTTTGTACAATGGCAACAACAGTCAAAATAATTACTATAAAAATAAATGGTATCATTTGGATGAAACTACCTGGTATATTTAAGCTTTGTAATCGCATTTGTAAAGAATCTGCAAATCCAAATAATACACTAAATATAAATGTTCCAATAGGAGTACCCTTTCCACAGAAAATAGCTGCTAATGCAATAAACCCTCTTCCATTTGTCATATTTTCAACAAACATATTTAGGTTTTCCAAAGATAAATTAACACCTGCTAATGCACAAAATACTGAACTTATTAATACTGAAGAATATTTTATTTTGTTTATATTTAATCCAACAGCTTTTGCAGCTTCTTCATTTTCTCCAACAACCCTAACATATAATCCAAATTTTGTTTTATATATTATAAAATTTACTAATATTACAGATAGTAAACTTATATAAACTATAGGAGTTTGATTATTTAATATAGGGCCTATAAAAGGTATTTTATTTAACATCGGTATACTTATTCTATGAATTCCTACAATTTGAGGATTAGAAAATACACCTCTTGTACCAAAAGCAGTCTGCAAAATGTATGATGTCATACCTGCCGCAAATATATTTACAGCAAGTCCAATAATTATAAAATTACCTTTAAGTGATATTCCAAATACAGAAAATAACAATCCAGTGATTAATGATGCAATAACAGCTAATAATATCGCTATCCAAACATTTCCTGTAAGATAACTTACTATGACTGATACAAAAGCTCCGATAAGCATCATTCCTTCAAGAGCTATATTTAATACCCCTGCTTTATGTGTGAAAAGCCCTCCAAGTCCTGCAAGTATAATTGGTGCAGACATTCTAAGTGCTGAATTTAATATAGAAACTATATCCATACTCTACATCTCCTTTTTAACTTTTTTACTAAAGGATTTTTTTAGAGCTGTAAATCTTGGATGCTTTATTACCAAATCTACTGCTAACAAGAAAATAATTAGTCCTTGTAATATATTAATTAGTGATCTTGGAACTCCTACTGCCAGCTCCATAGTACTTCCACCACTTTTTAATATTCCAAAGAATATAGCTGCAATGAATACTCCTATAGGATTATTTTTACCGAGAAGCGCTATAGTCATTCCATCCCATCCATATCCTGGAGAAAAGTTTGCTATAAATCTATGATGTACCCCTAATATCTCACCAGCTCCAGCAATTCCACCTATCATACCACTTATAACCATAATCATTACTATTTTTAAGGATGTATTCATTCCATTTGCTTCTGCAAAGTTTCTATTTTCCCCTATGGATCTTATTTCCAATCCTAATGTGGTCTTTTTAAATAAAAAATAAGCAAAAATCACTACTGCTACTGCTATAATAAATGACATATTAAATTGAGATACTCTTGAAAACCTTGGTAACTCTGATGAAGTCCTTATAATTTCTGTAGCTGCAAAACCAACACCTTTTGCCTTAAAAGGATAACTTGCTAAATATCCTGTAAATAATGTAGCTACATAATTAAGCATTATAGTAACAACCATCTCATCTACATTTAAATATCCCTTTAAGAATCCTGGTATTGCTGCAAACAATCCTCCAACTACAGCTGCAGCCAATAGACATAAAATCACATGAGCTATATGTGGAAGTCCAGTAACATATGCTCCAACATAAGCCGCAGTAAAGGCTCCTAAATATAGTTGACCTTCCACACCCATGTTGAAAATATTGGCCTTAAATGCAATGGCAGTAGCAATACCTGTATATATTAACGGTGTGGCACAAAACAACGTATTATAAAAGCCACCATTTCCAGAAAAAGCACCTTTAAATAATGCTGAATATGCCATAAAAGGATTTTTACCAGATATAGCGATTAAAATTCCACCAATTATAAAAGCTATAAATATTGTAACTAAAGGTCTTATGATTACACTCATATATCCTTTTATTTTCTCCATTAAGCTTTCACCTTCTCATCTTCTTTTATTCCAGCCATAAGGCATCCTAATTTCTCATTTGTAGCTTCTTTAGAAGAAAGTTCACCAATAATCTTTCCTTTATACATAACTATTATTCTGTCACTTAAACTCATTATCTCTGATAGTTCTGAAGAAATTAAGATTACAGCATTTCCTTCATCTCTATATTTAACTAATTGCTTATGAATAAACTCAATGGAACCTATATCTACCCCTCTTGTTGGTTGGCTAGCTATAAGCACCTTAGGATTCATAGAAATTTCTCTTGCTATAACAACTTTTTGAGCATTTCCTCCTGAAAGCTTACCTACACCTTCAGTTTTAGATCCTATTCTTATATCAAATTCCTCTATAAGATCATCTGATTTCTTTTCTATTTCTCTTAGATTCAAAATACCTTTATTAGAAATTGGTTTTCTTTTATGGTATCCAGCTATAATATTTTCAGAAATAATCATATTTTTGCATAACCCATGCCTATATCTGTCTTCTGGAATGATACCTATACCCCTATTTTTTATGTTATAAGGTGTAGAATTAGTCATGTCTTTATTCATAAAAGTTATACTTCCTTCAGTACTCTTCAAAAGACCTGACATTACTTTTATAATTTCAGACTGTCCATTTCCTTCTACTCCTGCAATTCCAAGTATTTCTCCCTGCCTTACTTCAAAAGATACCTTATCCAAAACCTTGATATTTCTTTTGTTGTAAGTTGATATATCTTTAACCTGGTAAACTAAATCACCTGGTTTGCTTTCATCTTTTTCAACTTTTAATAAAACATCTCTACCAACCATCAATTTAGCCAACATTTTTTCATCTACATCTTTTGTCTTGACAGTATCAATAACTTTTCCTCTTCTTATAACAGTTACACTATCTGAACATTTTTTTACTTCATTTAACTTATGAGTTATTATTATTATGGTTTTACCTTTATTTTTAAGCTCAACTAAATCATCTAAAAATTCATCTACCTCTTGAGGTGTAAGAACTGCTGTTGGCTCATCTAATATTAATATGTCTACATCTCTATAAAGCATCTTTAATATTTCTACTCTTTGTTGTATTCCAACAGATACATCTTGAATTTTTTCTCTTGGATTTATATCTAGCCCATATAATTTTGATACTCTTTCTACTTCTGAAAAAGCTTTTTTGTAATCTAATTTTATTCCATTCATAAATTCCTGACCTAAAATAACATTTTCTGCAATAGATAAGCTTGGTACTAACTTAAAATGCTGATGCACCATTCCTATTCCAAGTTTTATAGCATCTTTAGGACTTTCTATATTCACTTTATTTCCCTTAATATGTATTTCGCCTTCATCGCTTTTTAAAAGACCAAAAAGACAATTCATAAGAGTACTCTTACCTGCTCCATTTTCACCAACAATGGCATGTATTTCCCCTTGTTCCACAGATAAATTTATGCTGTCATTTGCTACAAAGTTTCCAAATCTCTTAGTAAGATTTATAGTTTGGATAATCTTCAAGGATACCACTCCTTTTTATTAGAATATTGCAATAAGAAATCTTATTGCAATATTCTTAAATTTGTCATAATCCTGTATATTATTTCTGAGTTACATCAGTAACTTTTATCTTTCCATCAATTATATCTTTTTTAATTTGTTCAATTTTAGTTAAATATTCTGCTGGAATTTTACCTTTTGTAAATTGCATTGAACTTAACTGTACACCATTTTCTTTAAGACCTAATGATAATGTTTTCATGTCGCTTATTTTTCCATCCTTTAATGCCTTAACAAGATCATATACAGCTACATCTGTTCTTTTCATCATGCTTGTTAAAACATTTCCTTTAGCTATATAGTCTTGGTCTGAGTCAACACCTATAGCGAATACGTTTTTATCTTTTGCAGCACTTATTACACCTTCACCAGTTCCACCAGCAACTTGATAAACTACATCAGCACCTTGTTCTATTTGTGATAATGCCATTTCTTTTCCTTTTCCTGGATCACCAAATGAATTTGTATATCCTGATAAAACCTTTACATCCTTGTCAATTGATTGGGCTCCTTCTTTATATCCAACAAGAAACTTATTTATTCCTGGAGAATCTATTCCACCAACAAAGCCTATAACCTTTTTATCATTCATTCCCTGTACTTTTGCATCTTTTGTTACCATTGCAGCAAGTGCTCCTGCAAGATATGAACCCTCATGCTCTTTAAATATTACTGAAGTAACATTAGGCTGATCTACTTCTATATTAAATATTGCAAATCTTGTATCTGGAAATTGAGGTGCAACATTTTTTAATATATCAGCATGTGAATATTCAAGTGTCATAACTAGGTTATAGCCTGCCTTTGCAAGTTCAGTTAGATATTTTTCTCCTTCTGAAACATCCTTTGGTTCAACAACCTTGATGTCTACTCCTAATTCCTTTGATGCTTTCTCAAGTCCAAAATAACCTGAATCATTATAAGATCTGTCTCCTAAACCACCTTGGCTACATATTAATGCGACTTTTACTTTTTTGTTATCACTAGCCCCTTTCTTAGGTTCTTCTTTTTTCCCTCCACATCCTACAATGCTTAGCGCAAAAATTAGAACTAAGAGCATAGCGAAAATTGATTTTACTTTTTTCATTATAAAGTACCTCCCTATATAATATTTTTTTATTTATCTTATTTGTTCAATATAAAACTTAGATATATCACATCTATATTTTGATATAAAATATTCTATGGGTTTTTCTTCGCCATTAATAATTCCATAAACTAAACCATTAAATAATAAAATAGGACTTCCTACACTTATTTGTAGTAATTCTGCTTCCTTTTCATTTGCTAGTACTGCTTCAATAGTTCTAACTGAATGATTAATTTTTATATTAAACTTATTTTCAAGAATGTTATATAAAGACTCTTTTTCAAAATCATATTCTTCTATACCTTGTACATATTTATATACTGTATGTGAAGTTGTTATATTAATTGGCACATTATCTCCATATAATACCCTTTCTAATTTAAACAACTTCTCTTCTGAATCAATTTGCATGTGCGTTGCTATATTTTTTGTTACAGGAATAACTGCTGAACTCAATAATTTTCTACCTGGATTTAACCCCATTTTTTTTATGCTTTCAGTGCAACTTGTTAACTTTATAAGTCCATCATCCATTTTCTTCTTTTGTACAAAGGTCCCTTTACCCTGAACTTTAGTTAATAACCCTTCATTAACTAAAATATCTATAGCCTTTCTTACAGTAGTTCTACTTAAATTAAATTTTTCTATTAATTCTCTTTCAGATGGTATTGTTTCACCAGGTTTTAACTCTTCGTCTTCTATCTGTTTCTTTAAAAATTCAACTAACGTATAGTAAAGAGGAACTGGCGGATTGCTTTTAAAGTTATTCATATTTACCTCCTTAAATTCATCTCTATATTATGATGTCATGACGTAATTACCACTTGCTTAATAATATTATACTACATATTTTAAAAAAATCCTCACATTTTTAAAAAATTTTTTATAATTTTTTAATATATATTTATAAATGATAAATTATTCCTTTTTATACATAAATACACACCCTAAATATCGGCTAATTTTTCCATATATTTAGGGTGTGCACATAAATATTCTATTTTAATTCTCCTACTTCATATTCCACTATTTCTACTAACTTATGACTTGATACTAATTTATAACATTTATTCATATCTAAATACATAATTCTGTCATTATCTAACGTAGCCACTTCTTCTCTTATTTTATTATAAGCTGCTCTAGTTCCAGGAGCTAGCTTTTCTCCAGCACCAAAATCTATTGCTTGGGCTGCTGTCATTATCTCTATGCTAAGTACATTCATAACATTATTTAAAATTTCTCTAGACTTTCTAGCTGAAATAGAACCCATACTAACATGATCCTCTTGATTAGCTGAAGTAGGTATAGAATCTACACAAGCTGGATGAGCTAATACTTTATTTTCTGATACCAGTGCTGCAGCTACATATTGTGGTATCATAAATCCGCAATTTAGTCCCCCATTTTTAACCAAAAATGCTGGCAATCCACTTAAACTAGGATTTACAAGTCTTTCAATTCTTCTTTCACTAACATTTGCAAGTTCGGCTACTGCAATGCCTAAAAAATCAAACGCTAAAGCCATAGGCTGTCCATGAAAATTCCCTCCAGATATAACTTGTCTACTTTCTGCAAATATTAATGGATTATCTGTAGCGGAATTTATCTCTGTGCTAATTCTATCTATAACATAATCTATAGCATCCCTGCTGGCACCGTGAATTTGTGGTACACATCTTAAAGTATAGGCATCTTGTACTCTTATATCACCTTGTCTTGATGTAGATTTACTTCCACTTAAAAGTTTTAACATATTTTTCGCGCAATTAATCTGTCCATTATGAGGTCTTACTTGTTGAACCTTTTCATCATAGGCATCAATTATGCCGTTTAATGCTTCTGCTGTCATAGAGGCAGCTATATCTGCTAATTTTGTTAGTTTCTTTGCATCATAGGCTACTAAAGCTCCAACTGCTGTTAGCACCTGAGTACCATTTATTAAAGCCAACCCCTCCTTGGAAATTAACTCTACTGTATTTATCAAAGCTTTATTCATAGCTTCTTTTCCAGATAATCTTTCTCCTCTATAAATAGCCTCTCCTTCTCCTAACATTACTAAAACCATATGAGCTAACGGACATAAATCTCCACTTGCTCCTACAGATCCTTTTTCTGGTATTACAGGATGCACACCTTTGTTTATCATTTCTATCAATGTGTTTAGTGTACTTAGTCTTATTCCTGAATATCCCTTTGCTAAAGCATTAGCTCTTAAAAGCATAGCAGCTCTTACTACTTCTTCTGGATAAGGATTCCCTACACCACAACAATCACTTACAATTAAATTTTTTTGAAGATCCTTAGTCTGATCTTTTGATATAAGAACATTGCTAAATAATCCAAAACCAGTTGTAATTCCATATATAACCTCTTCATTATCTACAAATTCGTCTACTACTGCTCTTGATCTATTTACCTTTTCAATGGCTTCTTTAGCCAGTTCCACCTTATAATTTTCTCTAGCTACCTTTACAACATCCTCTAACGTTAAACTATTTCCATCAATATATATAACCTCCATCTAGTAACTCCTCCTTTAAATTGTAATTAATTAAACTTTATATAATATTTTTTAGAACATAAGAGCTCCAATTAAACCAAATATAAGTAGTGGTATATTGTAGTGTAAAAATGTTGGAACGCAGGTATCCCAAATATGATCATGTTGACCATCTGTATTCAATCCTGCTGTTGGTCCTAAAGCTGTATCTGAAGCAGGCGAACCAGCATCTCCTAATGCTCCTGCAATAGCTATTAATAAAATGGTAGACTTTGGACTAAAACCTACTGTTGCAGAAAGAGGAACATATATAGCTGCTAAAATTGGAACTGTTCCAAAAGAGGTACCAATACCCATGGTTACAAGCAGACCTAATAATAACATAACTAAGGCCGCAATAAATCTATTTCCACCCATAGCCCCAGCAGCTGCATTTACTAAACTTTGAACACCGCCAGTTTCCCTAATTACAGCTGCATAACCAGCTGCAACTAACATAACAAATGCTATAAGTCCCATCATCTTAATCCCACCATTTAATAATTCATCTAAATCACTCCACTTAATTGCCTTTGCTATTAACATAATAGCAAGACCTACAATTGCACCTAGCGGTAATGATCCAAATTTCAGCTGAATACCTAACGCTGCTACTCCAGCAGCCAATGTAGCCCAATGAGCTGAAGTTACTTTAACTTCCTTAATTTCTTCCTTCACAGCTGCTACCTGATCTTCTACCATTTCTTCCACTTCATAGTTTCTTGGTTTTCTATAAGTGAAGAGAGAAATAATAAAACCAACTAGCATAGCAAGCCCTCCAACCCAAGTAGCCTTCCAAACCATGTCTAAACTTATAGGCATTCCATTAGCTATCATCTGGTCTTTTATTATTCCATGAAATATTAGACCATAACCAATAGGCCAAGTAATATATGGAGCTTTAAGTCCAAATGCTAATGCACATGCTGCTCCTCTTCTATCCATTCTTAACTTATTCATTAATGGCAATAATGGTGGTATAAGAATTGGTATAAAAGCTATATGAACAGGTATAACAGTTCCTGATAAACAAGCAACTACAGCAAATATAATTAGTAAAATAATTTTCTTTCCTTTAATCCAACCAGCTATTTTTATTGAAAGAACTTCTGCAGCACCAGTTTTATGTATTGCTGCTGCTAATGCCCCAAGTAAAATATAGCTTAAAGCTGTTTGAGAATTTCCTCCCATACCTGAAATTAATACATCCATAGTTTTAGAAATAGGCATACCTGACACAGCACCACCTACCAAAGCTGCAATTATTAATGAAATGATAACATTTAATTTTAAGAGACACAGTATTGTCATAACTAAAACTGACAGTACCACAGGATTTGTTAACATATAATTTCCCCCTTGTTATTTGAAATTCATGCAAACATATAACGTGATTAAAAGATAAATGCAGCTATACGAGAGTAATTATTGAAAATTATGAATATTACCTTTATAATTTACCTTACCCTAGTTTATATCAAAAACTAGAAAACTAAATATACAATTGGAGCAGCTATAATTAAAGAGAGTACTACCCTTTCAAACCATATAATTACAATATCCTTTATACTAATAGGAATATCTGTTGCCAAAATACATGGTACTGATGCTGATAAAAATAGTATTTCTGATATACAAACTATTGCAATTATAAACCTTGTACTAAACTCTGCTCCTTTAGCTACAATAGCAGGTACATACATGTCTGCTAACGTTATAGCACTAGCTTTTGCTGCTAATAATGGATCTGGTATCCTAAGCAATGATGTAAAAGGATAAAATAAATATCCAACAACATCAAATATTTTTGTATATTCTGCCGCTAGTAACGCAAGAACACCTATAGACATAATATTGGGGCCAATATTTATGGCAAGTTTAATACCATCTTTAAGATTATTTGTAATATTTTCCACTAAAGAAGGTGCTTTTGCCATAGTTTTCATTTCTTCTTCCCAAGCCCTTTTAATAATGTCACCCCTCTCTTCTGATTCTAAATCAGGTTCCACATTATTATAATAAGTTTCTGGTTTTTTACTTAAAGGATATATTTGTGCCGTTATAGCTGTTACAACAAATGTAACTACTAAAGTAATCCAGAAAAAAGCACTCCAGTGTTCCATAATTCCTAAAGTACTTGCAACAATAATCATAAAAGTTGCAGACACAGTTGAAAATCCAGTAGCTATTATAGAAGCTTCTCTTGTATTATATTTTCCTTCTTTATAAACTCTATTGGTAACCAATAATGCCAAAGAATAGCTTCCGACAAAAGATGCTACTGCATCAATTGCAGAACGACCTGGAGTCTTCCATATAGGTCTCATTACAGGTCTCATAAATACACCTATAAATTCCATCAATCCATAATCTACAAGAAAAGCTAAAAATACAGCTCCTATAGGAACTATAGCAATTACTGGTACAACAACAATTTTAAATACATATGGTACCATGTTAGGCTCTAACAAGAATGCAGGTCCTACATTAAATATAGCCATAAATGCTGTTATTAAGCCTACTATACCTAGCAAAGAAAAAACTGTGGTTGTCTTATTTTTGTTCCAGGTTTTATTAATAAATGGTATTATAGTACCTATGGCTATCATTATCCCACCATAAACAGGTATGAAATATGGTATTTTTCTAATCCATGTAACGATATGATCTATTGGAATAGTCTTTTTATCTCCAATTGTAATTGAAACAAAGAACATAAATATACCAATTAAACTGTACGTAACTAATTTTATTCCATTGAAATTTCTGTTTTTTTTACTAGAAGTATTTATTACATTATTCATACTTCTCCACTCCTATTTCAAATAATTTATGACTAAATATTATTGGAGTATTGTTTTAGATAGTTAATCTCCTGTTGAAATTTTTCTTTTATATTTTCATCTTTAATTAATGGAAGGTTTGCTTCTATATTTAATACACAACCTAAAATTGCTGCATTAACAAGCAAATTTCCTTCCTCCAAATCTGAAGCTGCATTAGGATTAGACTTATCCTTAAGCAAAACTCCAAGATCAAACACCCATTTACAAATTTTCCCATTATATAAAGGCACCGTAGCCGCTCCTACTGCTGCCTTCTCAACAGCTAAACTCCGAGCTGATTTATCATCCTCAGTTTCCTTAGGCATTGCATAAGCCTCTTTTATTTTTTTGAATGACTCTGTATCCTTTACCGTTCCTTCAAGTAACTCACTGCTAAGTTTATCTGCCTTATCAGCAATAGACGTATACTCTTCTTTAGAAAGACCATATCCCTTTTTTATAGATAATCTAGCCACCATACCAATAAGACCTGCAGCCATTGCTCCTGCTAAAGCTGCTGCTGATCCTCCTCCTACTGTAAAATCCCTAGAATCTATGATTTTATTTAATACATCAAACTGAGTCATTTTAATCATCCTTTTTACTAATATTATTTATCCGATAGCTACGCTCCTGGATAAGTTCTTCTAAGGTTCAGATGGAGAGAGTAGTTCTCTTAATCCAACTCTACCTGAACCTAAGAATCACTTGATAAAAGAAAATCCTGATAAACTATTTTCTATTACAACTTTACCTCTCTTTATAACCTTTTCTACCACATTTCCTCCTAATCGATATACCACATCCTCATAGGTAGGAACATTCCATATTTGAATATCTGCTAATTTCCCAACTTCAAGAGATCCCCTATCACACTCTAAGCCAAGAGCAATTGCTCCTCCTAAAGTAGCTGCTCTTAAAGATTCTGCAGCACTCATACTATGCTGTCTACATGCAAGAGCCATTACAAATTGCATAGACTCATTCCAACAACCCGGACAACAATTAGTAGCCAAAGCTATTGTCATTCCCTCTTCTATCATTGGTCTAGGATTAAAAGGTTTTGGATGATTAACAGCGAAATCGATTACAGGAAGTAATACTCCTGGTACATTAGCTTCTGATAGTTTTCTTAATGCAGTCCTTGGTGTGTAATTTAAATGATCTGCTGAAACCATCCTCATGTCTGCTGCCAAATCAGATCCGCCTATATATGAATAAGCATCAGTGTGTATCTTAGGTTCAATACCAACATCTCTTGCGGCTTGAAGTATTTTTTCACATTCTTTTTCAGTATAATGTCCTTCATCACACCATATATCACAAAACTTAGCTAGTTCTAGTTTTGCTATCCAAGGTATCATTTCTTTTAATAGTATATTTATATATTTTTCACGAGGAATATCCTCTGGCCAGCCATGAGCTCCTAAAAATGTAGAAACTATATCTATAGGTAGACTCTCATTTAACTGTTCGTTAATCTTTAACATTTTTATTTCATCTACAGTAGTAAGTCCATAACCACTCTTACTTTCTACAGTGGTAGTTCCAGAACTCAACATATTATATAATCTAGCCGCAGCTGTTTTATATAAAGATTCTGTTGAAGCATTTCTTGTCATTTCTACCGTTACCATTATACCTGTTTTAATCCCCATATCTTGTAGTATTTTTGGATCATCTGTAATTAATCTAGCAGCATATTCCTTAACTCTAGATCCTCCAAAAATCAAGTGAGTATGAGCATCAATAAAGCCTGGTACTACTACCTTTTCTTTCCCACTTATCACTTTTGCTTTACTACAATCTACTGCATTCATAACTTCTTCTTTGGAACCTAATGCAGCAATTTTTTCTCCTACTACTGCAATCCACCCATTTTCTATTACTCCAATAAAGTCTAAAGCATCTTTTTTACAGGTTACTAATTGAGAACAGTCAGCAATGACTAAATCAGCCTTCAATTTATTTTTCTCATTTTCCAATTTAGCTCACCTCTAATAATGCAACTTGTACCTCCCCAATTAAGGCACATTTAAAAAATAAATAAGTCAGTATGCTAGGCTATTTTGCATCATACTGCGTCATCAGAACCCACTGATAGCTCTATAGCAGTGGGACCTGTTTCCTTGTCTGATACAAAATATCCATCGCATCTTTGACTTGTTATTTATTTTAATGTGCCTAATGAAAAGGTACAAGTGCCATAAAAATTATAAGTTATTATTCTATCATCTAGGAGCTTTTCCGTTTGGTCCAAAGGTTGCTGTTGGTGTCCACCATAGAGGAATCTTAATGCTATCAGTTGTGTATTTTCCTCTTCCTTCAGCAATTTCTTTTGCGGTTTCATATCCAGCTTGAGCATGTCTTACAATACCTATTCCAGAGTCAGTTGTCATACAAGCGTCAAGTCTCATAGCCGCTTCGTCAGTACCATCTGCAATCATAGTAACTCCTGTATGAACAGCTTCACCCATGGAATAGTTAGCCTGTATAGCTATTAAATCACACATTCCTGCACAGTTAAGTAATCCATTTAGATATGGCCAGTCAGAGATTAAATCTCCACCATCTTTCATATTTTCTGATTCAAATGTTGGATTAACTATGGAACCACAGTCTAAATTATCTCTTGAGAAAGCTACTGGGCCCTTAATTTCCCCTTTCTTTATAAGTTCATTTATAGCTAAACCAAATTTTCTACGTTCACCAAATGCCATATAACAAACTCTTGCTGGAAGTCCTTCTATTGGAAGATGTTTATGAGCTAATGTAATCCATCTTGTTACTAGTGGGTCATCTTTGAATAATTCTAATGCAAGTTTATCTGTTTTTGCTAAATCTTCAGGATCTCCAGACATACAAGTCCATCTAAATGGTCCACGTCCTTCACAGAATAGAGGTCTAATATATTCAGCAACAAATCCTGGAATTATGAATGCTTCTTCATTAGACATTCCTGCATCACGACATTCTTTTCTTATACTTGTTCCATATTCAAATACTGCAACACCTTTCTTAAAGTATGCATTCATTGCTCTTAACTGCCTTATCATTGTTGCTCTAGCTTTTTCTAGATAAAGCTCACGGTCTTTTTCTCTTAATTCATCTGATTCTTCAGCAGTATATCCTGATGGAATATAAGAAATTGGATCATGACATGGACACATTTCGCTCATTATGTCTGGTATAAATCCCTTATTGTAAGCTTCCCAGAATAAATCAGCAGCGTTTCCAACAACTCCTATTGATAATGGTTCTTTTTTCTCTGCTGCATTTCTAGCCATTTCCATAGCTTCATCCATTGAGTAGACTATAGTATCCATGTAATTCTTCTCTATACGTCTTTTTATTATCTTTTCATCAGCATCAACTACTACAGCAACTCCACCATGCATTTTCATTGCCCAGCTCTGATTTCCTCCCATTCCACCTGCACCAGCTGTTAAGTAAATCTTTCCTGATAAATCACTATTAAATCTCTTTATTGCTATGGCTGATAGGGTTTCAAATGTTCCTTCTATAACTCCCTGTGTACCTATGTATTCCCAAGGAGCAGCTGTATACTGAGCAAACATTGTTAAGTTCTTGTCTTGAAGATCATAGAATGTTGGCCAGTCAGCCTTCATAATATTAGTAGTTGCCATAACAACACGTGGGGCTAATTTATGAGTTTTAAATATTGCTACTGGCATACCTGATTGTATAACTAAAGTTTCATTATCTTCTAATTCTTTTAGAGACTTCACTATAGCATGATATGATTCCCAATTTCTAGCACACTTTCCATTACCACCATAAATAACAAGTTCTTCAGGTTTTTCAGCATTTTCCATGTTGTTTTCTAACATTCTAAGTATAGTTTCTTGTTTCCAACCTTTACACCTTAATGTTGAACCTCTTTGAGCCTTAACTGAATATAGAATTTCTGGCTTTTCCATTAACAATTCCCCCTTAATCTTATATATTTATTTTTATTTATTAATTATTTTATTTACACTTTTATATACAGCAAACCTTATGCCAATGGGTTTATTGTAAAACAACCCCATAAAAGTAATGGTTTACATAGATTTTTGCTAATATTTAAAATACTCTCAATAACAGTCGCATAAAATTTATGCAGCTGTTTACGATACCTCTTAATAATCAATGGCAAAAAATTCCTGCTGGATGCATAAAATTTATGCATCCAGCAGGAATACATAGCTTAATACTTATCCTCTGGTCTTTTTATATTAAGTTTTTTTAATCTATACTCTAAGCTTTGGCGTATAATACCTAAGTCTTTGGCCGTTTGAGTTAAATTCCATTTATTCTTGCCTAAACCTTCTAATATCATTTTTCTTTCAATACTTTTTAAATAATCTGGCAAACTACTTTTTTCATTATTAGATAATTCATTGACTACTACATTTTTTATATATATAGGTACATGATCTGTAACAAGTTCTTTTTCACCATCCTTTACCCTCACCATAGCATTTTCAGTAAAATGCTCTAACTCTCTAATATTACCTGGCCATTTATAACTAAACATAATCTTTCTTAACTGAATTGAAAAAGTTTCTACACTCTTATTTAATAACTTATTATATTTTCTTATAAAAAACTCTCCAATGGATATTATATCTTCTTTTCTTTCTCTTAAAGAAGGTATATAAAGACAAAGTCCTGCTATCCTATAAAAAAGATCTTGTCTTAATCTTTCTTCCTTAATAAGCTTTAAAGGATCTTCATTTATAGCACTAATTACTCTACATTGAATTGGAGTTATTGATGAACTTCCTACTCTTCTCACAACCTTCTCTTGTAATACTCTTAAAAGTTTAGATTGCATCGAAATTGGCATAGAATTAAGTTCATCTAAAAAAAGAGTGCCCTTTCTGGCTTCCTCAAAAAGACCGCTTTGAGTGATAGCTCCAGTATAGGCACCCTTTACTGTTCCAAATAAAATACTCTCTAGTAAATTTTCAGGAATAGCTGCACAATTAATTGCTACAAATGGCTCATCTTTATTTTTTCCAAAATTATGAATGCTCTGTGCAAAAACCTCTTTTCCCGTTCCTGTTTCACCAACAATCAATACCGAATTATTTAACATTCCTATAGTTTGTGCTTCTCTTATAACATTCTTGGTAACTTCGCTATCCCCTATAATATCTTCAAAGGTATAGGTAGTTCCATTATTTTTATAGTTTTTTTCCTTTACCTCAATGGTACTAAATAGTTTTCTTTTTAATTCAATAGTTTCTGAAAGCAATGCTTGTAGGCTTGTCTCATTTTTGCTAATAGAATAAACAGCTATAGCTTCCCCATCCTTTATTATAGGATAAGTACTATATGATAAGTACTTAGGAACACCATTTTTAAATACATGAGCCCTATACTTTTCTATTATAGGCTCTTTAGTTTTAAAGACTTTTTTATGCTCAGCCATTTCAGGCTCAAATTCTGGATTATATTCATAAGCCTCCCAAAGGTGCTTTCCAACTACAAACTTTGAAGATAATCCTTCTAAGTTTTCTTGAGCTTTATTGTATAAAACAATTCGTCCATCATGGTCGCTAATTATAACCCCATCACATATAGATTCAATTATTTTTTCTAGACAATAAAGCTTTATATCTTTATTATTTAAATTAGTTATTTCATGTAAATTTACTATATAAATTTTCTCATCTTCTAAGTATAGTCCAAACATATTAAATATTCTTCCAGATAAAGTCTTTAATTTTCTTTCTTTTTTTATTAAATCCATTGCAGAAAATTTAAAAATTTCTGAAAAACTTTTATTCAATAAGTTCTTACCTTCTCCTATATTCTCTAGTATGTTATCTTCCCATAAAATCTCCTCCATTTCATTAAGTATAATAATACCTAAATCATACTTACTCAATAAATTTCCTAGAACCTGTACCTTCAACTTTTTTCACCCTCTTAATCATAATATTACATTTTTTTACTTCTGTATATTTCAACAATTTACTCGCTAATTCCTTCTTTTTTTGCTATTATTTTACATAGGGGTTCTATAAAATTTATCTTCACACAAAGTTTATAATTCCATAATATAATTTTATGATATACTATTGTTACAATTATCTAAATTGTAGATGGAGATGAGGTTATATGAAATTATGTGAGATATGCAATAAAAATGTGGCTACAATATTTACAGCAAAAATGGAAAATAATAAACCTCACATTATTGGGGTTTGTATGGATTGTGCTAAAAAATTAGGGCTTAATATGCCACTAAATCAGTTAATGGAGTCTACAGGTATGAATCCTGAAGATATGGAGATATATGCTGATGAAATGAATAACATGCTTGAAAATGTTGATATGAATGATCTTATGAACACAGAATCATTTAATAACTTTTTTAAAAACTTAAATAATGTTTCATCAGGTAACAATATTCAAAATTCTAGTGAAGAAAAATCTAATAAAGATGAAAAAATCAATTCAGATATAAAAACTAAAAATACAATATTTAAGAAAAAGAGAAATAACTTAGATAAGTATGGAACAAATTTAACAGATAAAGCTAAAAAAAATGAAGTAGATACTGTTATTGGAAGAAACAGAGAAATAGATAGAGTTATCCAAATATTAAATAGAAGAACTAAAAATAATCCTGTACTCATAGGTGAACCTGGAGTAGGTAAAACTGCTATAGCAGAAGGATTAGCAGTTAGAATTGCAGAAAAACAAGTTCCAGAGAAATTATTCAATGCAGAAGTATATCTCCTAGATTTAACTTCTGTGGTTGCAGGTACTCAATTTAGAGGACAATTTGAAGGTAGAATGAAAGCTATTATAGATGAAGCAAAAGAAAATGGAAATATAATTTTAGTTATTGATGAAGTTCATAATATAATAGGTGCTGGTGAAGCTCAAGGGGGAGCTTTAAACGCTGCAAACATCTTAAAACCTGCTCTTGCAAAAGGTGAAATACAGGTAATTGGAGCAACAACCTTAGAAGAATACAGAAAATATATAGAAAAGGATTCAGCTCTAGAAAGAAGATTTCAACCTGTAATAGTAGAAGAACCATCACCTGAGGAAACTATAGAAATACTAAAAGGAATAAAAAAATATTATGAGGATTATCATAAAGTAAAAATTTCTGATGCAGTAATAGAAGAAGCAGTAAAATTATCTGTTAGATATATAAATGACAGATATTTGCCTGATAAAGCTATAGATGTAATTGATGAAGCAAGCTCAAGAGCAAATTTAAAAAATAAAGGTCTTGTAGAACTTAAAGCATTAAAAGAGGAACTAGAAAAATTACAAAAAGATATGATAGATGCTGCTGACAAAGGGAATTATGAAAAGGCAGCAGAATACAAAACTGATGAATGTAGACTACAAGGAAAAATAAGTAAACTTAGTGAAGAAGTTAGTAATGTAGAACTTAGCTTAGATGATATTGCTTTTGTTATAGAAGCTTGGACAAAAATACCTGTTCATAAAGTAAAAGAAAATGAAGGTAATCAACTATTAAATCTTGAGGAACGACTTCATAAGAGAGTAATCGGTCAACATGAGGCAGTAAGGGCTTTATCTAGATCAATACGTCGTAATAGACTTGGCTTTAAGAAAAAACGTAAACCTTCCTCCTTTATATTTGTAGGTTCTACTGGAGTTGGTAAAACAGAACTAGTAAAAGCTATTGCCTCAGAACTTTTTGGTAATGAGGAAGCTTTAATAAGAATTGATATGTCTGAATATATGGAAAAACATACTGTATCCAAACTTATAGGTTCCCCTCCAGGATATATAGGATATGATGAAGGAGGGCAATTAACAGAAAGGGTACGTAGAAAACCTTATTCAGTAATTCTTTTTGATGAAATTGAAAAGGCTCATCCTGATGTATTTAATATGCTTTTACAAATACTTGAGGATGGAAGACTTACAGATAGTCAGGGAAGAACAGTTTATTTTGATAATACTGTAATAATAATGACCTCTAATGCTGGAACTAATTTTAAAACTTCTAAAATAGGTTTTGGAAATGAAAACTATGAAGCTCTTGAATCTTATGTAAAAGATGCTTTAAAAGAATTCTTCAAACCTGAATTTTTAAATAGAATAGATGAAATAATAGTATTTAAAAATCTTAAAAAAGAAGAACTTTACAGCATTATTGATTTAATGTTAAGGGAAGTAAAAGAAGAACTAAGTGAGAGAAATATAAAAGTATCTGTTCTTCCTGAAGTAAAAGACTTCATATTAAAGGTAGGTTATGATGAAAAATATGGTGCTAGACCTTTAAGAAGAGCTATTCAAAAATATATTGAAGACGAAATTGCTGAACAATACTTCTTAGATAATGTAAAAGAAGGTTCTAATATAGAAATAGCCGTTGAAAAGGAAAAAATTATTTTACGAAATTTAAACAATAATTAATAATATTAAAAGAACCTATACTAATTTTATTTTGTATAGGTTCTTTTAATATTAATTTTTCTATATTAATAAACAGAGTTTTTGACCTCAGAAGGAGTTTTCACTATTAACCCTTTTATTAAAAGCTTTATGCTCCAACCTTGGATAGCTTGTCCAATCCTGCATTGATAAATTTCCATTTTCCATTTTTATTTTCATACCCTTTAGAATATATAGCTCCCTCTTGAAAATCATAACCGACTTTGTTAAGTTCTTCACGATTTTCTTTATTGCTTCTTACATCATTTAAATCTTCAACATTAATTTCAACTCTATTCCCTTCCTTTGTCTCCACTAATGCTATAAACTTTGGAAAAACACTTTCCTTATTATTAACACAAAATAAATCTACAATCTTAAAATTAACACACTCTTCTAAAGACAATCTATCTCCATAAATACCCCATCCTTGAGCTAATGAAGCATAATCTCCTACTTTAAATACACTTTCTCCAATCATACATGCCTTTACTCTATCTTTTAACAACATATGTATCCCTCCATTATCTTCTTTAGTTCATTTGCTTGATAATATTATAACAACATTGTTAAATATTTGTCAATATAATTTTAAATAATTTTCTGAAATTTAAATATTTATTTCACTGCCAACAGTAATATATTCTACTTTATGACCTAATATTTTTTTCAATCTATCATATCCTTCTTTTCCAGTGCAATGACCTGTATACACTTTACCAATATTTTCCGAAGCAATAAAATTAGAAATAACATCCACCTTTTCTTGCTTCATGCAAAATAACCCCCTACTAGGAACAGTCATAAGATGAAATCCTCCAACAATAGCTTTAATATGTTCATCCTTAAAAGTATATTTTGCAGTTTTAATCATATTCATAATTCCATTATGCGAACATCCTGTAAAAGTTACTATTCCATCTACTTCTCTAATAACTAGCATAAGCTCATGATTGAAATCATCCTTTACATACTTATTCCCTTCTTTTTTATAAAGGCTCTTATTTCCTTCAGGCATAGGATATTCTTTTATTAAATCTGTAATAATAAACATATTTTTATGTATTTCCTGCAGCTTGTCCACCAATACTAATCTATCCATATATTTGTCTAAAACAGTTTTATCAATACCTATGTATTTATATAGACCTAGTTTTCCAGCATAATAATCCTTACAAGCATCGGTTTTTAAATATATCTTTGCTTTATCATTCACATTAAAAAAGTCTAATAATCCTCCTACATGATCATAATGTCCATGAGAAAGTATAGCCATATCTACCTTACTGAGATTTATACCAAGTCTTTCTGCATTTTTAACAAATTTTCCTGATGAACCTGTATCTAATAGTATCTTTTTATCTTCACTTTCTATATAAAGAGATAACCCATGTTCTACCTCTAATTCTTCCCTATCACATATATTCTCCATTAAAACTACTACCTTCATTTATTTATACCTCTCTTCTAATAATATAACTCTGTAGTAAATTCCATATAACTGTAACAAATCCTCTTTTTAATGACATGCTAATTGATAAAGTAGCATATAACTAAAACTTTTCTTGGTTACCAAACAATAAGAAAGCCTTTCCATAAAAATTAATTGATTCTTATGGAAAAGCTCTCTTATTGGCTCTTCTTCGTTGGAAATATTACCTTATAATTCTAAAATTATACTAAATAATCTCTACTCCTAATCTCATTAATTCTTCAAATACTTCTCTGTGCCCATTCTCTTCAACATAAGCTACTCCCTCTTTATATACACTTACATTAAATCCTTTTTTTAAAAGTTCTTTTATAGTTTCCTTTACACAAAATTCAGAAGCAATGCCACATACAATAACTTCATTACTCATCTTTCCCTCTATTGATTTTCCTTCTATATTTTTAGCATTAACTGCGGAATATTCCTCAACAACATCATCTATACCTTTATAAAAAATATTTTTTTCTTTTAATGGAGATTGAACATAATTTTCAATTTCATTATAAAACTTATTATGTAATTTAGCTCCATCTGTATTTTTCACACAATGTATTGGCCAAATTCCTCCATTAATTTTAAAAGATTTGTTACTTTCTTTATGCCAATCACAAGAATACACTACTACTGAATCCTTATTATTATTTATAAGTTTTATGATATTTTCCACAGCCTTTTCTCCATTAGTACATGCCAAACTTCCAGTTATAAAATCATTCTGACAATCTACAACCAAGATTGATTTTCCCATAATAAAACCCCTTTTCTATCTATTGTATGTTAATATTTTATCACATTGTATTGTCAGGTGTATATACGCTTTTAAATTCTTCTTGTAGAAAAAATCTCTTTTGCTAATTCAAACCCAAAATTAGCAATAGCTATTCTATCTTCCTCATCACCATTATATATAGGTGAAAGATTATATTTTTTGCAAAGCCTATTTATTATTTTTACATTAGCTATAAGTTCGTTATGAGCCGAAGTTCTTTCCTTATCTAATCCTTCAATATAATTTCTATAATCTTCTCCATCCTTATAGTACTTTGCAATTAAAATTCCGCCCTCAAGAACGTTTACATCTTTAATGTACTCTGCTGCAGATTCTATTAAATCTTCGAGTACCTCTACACAGTCTAAATCCTCTGAATTTGAAATAACAAGTCCAATTTCCCTTATTCTTTCTCTTAACATTTCCATCCCCCCCTATTTTATATACTTTTTATATTGATTCCTTACATTAAGTATATATCAATTATATTTAATTAATTACTATATACATTTTTTTATTATATTGATATATTTCTCTTTTCCATACTCTTAAAGCATTTATAGAAATAAACAGTTCCTATTATGTACATTCTAGAAGTTATAAAATAAGGGATTTCATTAACCTTATATTTTAAATAAACATTAAAATAAGGTACTACAAGTCCCGCTCAAAAGCCTATTATTGCTGAAACTATTCCATAATTACAATTATAACCCAAGTCTTGAAAAAAACAAAACTATCAAACTTTTCAATCTGATAGTTTTTATATAACACGTTTATAAAATTTACTATAATTTTATGTTAATTGTTTATTTTAACTACTTCATCCTCTATACTAAACATATTTTTCTCAACTTGTCCTAATTCCTCAACCTGTTCATTGGTTTTCAACAAGTTTTCATCTACAGTATTAGCTATATATATAATAAATTTTTTTATTTCGCCTAATATCTGTTCTATATCTTTTAAAGAATCAGCAGAATTTAAAGACAGCTTTCTAATTTCTGTGGCAACTACTGAAAATCCTTTTCCATATTCTCCTGCCCTAGCTGCTTCTATGGCTGCGTTTAATCCTAATAGATTGGTCTGTCTAGCAACATTTTTTATAAAATCTAATACTTTATTTATATTTCCTATCTCATTTTCTAGCTTTCTTGCAGTATCCCTTATATTTTCACTAGTTCCTGATATATCTCCAGCTGACTTAGAAATATTTTTAATTACCGCTGTAACTTCCTGTATTTGAGCTGAAACTGTACTAATAGTTTCCTGCTTTTTTTCTTCCTTAATTCTTTTATCAATTTCTTCTTCAATAATCTTCGAAGCCATTTGTTGCAATGGCTTTACAACTTCTGGATCACCTGTTAATCCAATACATCCAACTGTCTCTCCATTTATAACTACAGGTCCATTATATCCTGGTAAAACTCCTTTAAGTTTTTTTGCTTCCTCTACAGTAATAGATGCTGACTTTATTTCACCATCCATAATTTTTTTTGCAGCTCCATGAATATTACCAAGCCTCTCTTTTTGGGCTGTAGCAATAATTTCCCCATCTTCACCCATTATATTTACATTTTTACCTGTAATATCATATAACATTTCTACAGTTTTTTCTGCCAAATCTTTTGGTATTCTATGCTTCCATTCCATTAGTTTACCCCCCTAAAATTAAGTCTTAAAAATTACGTCTAGTTCTAAACCTTCAACTTATTTACACATTTATTATAGTTATCCCTATAATTACATTCGCTTACATTATATCATTTAATGTCTAATTTTAAAATAATTTAGTTTAATTAAATTTAATAATACATTTTATGTAGAATTTTTATAACATACAAAAAAATAATAAAGAATAAAAAAATATTCTTATTCTTTATTATTTTTTATTTATTTTTTAAAATCCTCCAGCTCCTCCTCCTCCAGCGCCACCACCACCTGATGAAAATCCACCACCACCACCCACTGATGGGCCTGACACATTAAAAGATGAGTTTATACTAGTATTAAAATCATTTAGTCCAGTTTTACCATTATACATTCCTGAATAAAAATAAAGCCAACCATAACCATAATAATTATAGCCATCATTATGATATATATTATCTATAACATCTTTAAATTCATTTATTTTTTTATCCTCTATTCCTAAAACTAATGAATATACAAAATACCTATCCATAGGATACATATGAAACAGATATTCTTTATCCTTTTTTAAAATACTTTCCTTAAAATTTCTCCACCTTTTATATTCTTTAATTCCATAATCAGTTTTTTTATAAATTAATTTATTTATACAAATACCTATCAATATAATGTATGGTGTCATTGCCATTAACCCATATAATCCAGAAAACACCATTAATGCTATACTAATTATAATCATCACTATAGATAATCCCACCATAGTAACCCCATAGTCTGCACTCTTTAAATCGAAATATCCTCTTTTCTTTGTCTCTTCCTTCACAAGATTAGTCCATTCATTATATGCCTGAACAAAATCTCCACTATTTTTCTTGCTATACTCTTTTATATTCTCAGTGGTTACTGAGTATGCATCTCCTATTCTATCTATTATCCACTTTATAAAATATTTTTCATGCTCCAAAAGCAGTTCATCATCTTTAACTTTTGTTATATTATAGTTTTTAGGTTTATCTTTTATTTTTCCCCATGAAGTTTTTTCATTTGGTTCTTCTATTGGTATCTCTTCTATTTTAAAGTAACCTTTTCTATTTAAGTCTAGTATTGTAGCCAACAATGCTTTTGAATCTATACTTAAATTATAAAATTGACTTAATACTGCTGGAGTACATTCTGATGGTAGCATATCTATTTCATTTATTTCCAATACGTCTTTTTCTTTATATCTTTTTTTTGAAGCTAAAATAATATATATACCAAGTAAACTTACTATAACAGATGCATATTTTCCTTTTTTCCTTGATTCTTCTTTTCTTGCCTCGTCCTCTTTAATTCTATTTATATAATATTTTTCTTCTTCCATTATTTGGGCATAACCATCCTTGTTTATTATATTATTTGAACTTTTTATATAATCTTTAGGAAATACTATTCTAGCAGCTACCAAATTATTTTCACTTACATTACTAACATTTAGATTTATAGCATTATTATTTACAAACTTTATTACACCATTCAAAGGCCCATGAGCAAATATTTTCACTCTATCTTTTTGAAAAGCATAAGGAAAATTAATATTTACATTAAAATTATCTATATATGTTTTATTTTCTTTTCCAAGAAAATTATAATATAACTCTCCCACATCATTATATTTCTTACATATATTTTTAACCTTATATACTATATTAAATGTCTTTTCTCCGTCTTTTGATGGTGAATAAATTTTTATGCTCACATTATCATTAAATTGATTTGTTTCATAAATTCCTGACTTTCCTTCTTGGCCCTTATCTACTTTTTTAAATAACCTATCCGTATTTGTACCCTTTTCTATTACTTTCAAAT
Organism: Clostridium lundense DSM 17049; assembly: GCF_000619945.1. Classification (GTDB taxonomy): domain Bacteria; phylum Bacillota; class Clostridia; order Clostridiales; family Clostridiaceae; genus Clostridium_AO; species Clostridium_AO lundense. The sequence goes on from NZ_JHVC01000006.1 coordinate 82,347, forward strand.
CGTCAATACCACTAGTATCGGTTGTGACTATTTCTCTGTATACTCCATTAAAATTTCCACTAAACTTAAAAGTTATATACTCATTTATAATAATAGAACCATCTTCTACAACATCGCATTTCACATTCCAATTTGTTATTTCTATACTGCCCTTAGCTTCTACATTAGTGTTTAAAATAAAAGTTAAAATAAAAAATAACGTCAGAGTTCTTATAAAATTTCTCATTTTACTAATTCCTCTTCTCTTTTTAATCCATAGATTAATTACTTAGAATCTATTTCTACATTTCTAATCTTTTTCCTTCATTATATACATAGAATATTTTTTCACCTAATATCCGTTATTTTTATAAATCTATATCCATTATTATAAAAGGCATTTACAATCTGTTTTAATGGTGAATTTTCACTATATACATATGTGGGATAGCCATTATTTTCTTTACTTAATTTAATATATTCAAATTCTATATTAGGATGATAAAAAAAGCTGGCCAAAGTATTCTTATTTAAATTTTTTATTTTTCTTATCATATTATTAGTATCCCCTTTACCGTCCACATAATCAAGCGGTGTAGGTATATATTTTATTACCCTACTTCCTTGTTTTCTTCTAGCCACATTATTTCTATTTCCAAACTTAGGTGGCTCATACATATATTCAAAATATTTTTCTATTTCCCTATGTTGAGCATCTGTTGCATCATAATGAGGACTTTCAAAAAAATGAATAGGAACATTTATTTTTTTTCCAACTTGAATAGATTTTTGCACAATATTCTTAGTTTCTTCCTTACTTTTATTTCTTTTGCCACTTAATTCTGTACCATCTATACTAATTTCTTTACCATATTGATGAGTATACCCATGAAGGCCTATAGTTCCATTTTTATCAACAAGATAGTCCAAAGTATAAACAAAGTCCACATTATGCATAGTGTATTTTTTAGAAATATCATTATCTATACCTTTTTTAGGATTAATATATCTAGGAACCCAAGCTACATGAAATGGTATAGATTTTGAATAAAGATAATCTCCTACTATTCTTAATTTTTCTAGGCTTTCACTGGTTGAATATCTATCTTCCGAGGATATATCCTCAAGCCTTATTAAAGCAACTTTATTCAAATTTTTATTAGTGTACATATTTAATTTATCTTTATTATAAAACAACGATACTGTTTTATTTTTAGTATCCCAAGAAGTCTTTAAATTCAGCATTTTTGTAAAATCATACAATGAAATATAAACTAAATCCCCACTTAACATAGGAGCCTCTTTTAATTTTTGTAAATTATTGTTTTTTACAAAATTATTTTTAACTAAATCCAATACTAAATTATTATTATTTAAATTAAACTGTATTTTGTTATCTTTATAACTATATTCTCCGCCAAGATTTTGAATAAACTCAGTTATAGGAATAAAATATCTATTATTCTTTATATAAGTCGGAAAGTCGCTATTAATTTTATTTTCTTCTAACTTAAATGTGACATTATCCTTAAGTAAATTCAACTCATTAAATTCCTTCATATTTCCTTTATTATTATCCTTAGCTAATAACTTTTTACTTTCATACCAATTATTATTATGACTGTAAAATTGCATATTAGGCATTGCTAATAACACTCCAATCAGTATCATAAATATAAATTTTTTACACCTTATTCTCATATATTTCTCCCCTTAATTTTATACTCTAAAATTATGATACGTTATTTTGTTTATAAAATTCCTATAAAAAAATTTTTTTTAAAAACCTATTGCATTATATTTTCAAATACACTATAATTAAAAACAAATTTGAAGTTGTGAAAGGCAGTAGTAAATGATCCTTCATTTTCAGAGAGCCGATGCTTGGTGAAAATCGGTAGTGAAGCTTGTTGAATCCGGCCTGGAGCTGTATAGGGGTAAAAAACCTATGCCGGACTAATCCGTTAAAATTAAGAGACTACTTGCAAGTAGTAAAATAAGGTGGTACCACGTGGAAATTCCCCGTCCTTAGCATTTAGCTAGGGGCGGTTTTTTTATACTTAAAATATGTTTGCTTAGTTATTTCTTAAAAAATTGAAAGTAATTGAACATTTTTAACATATTAGCATATTATAGATAATTAAAATTAATTAAATCGGGGCGAAATAAATCTAAATATTGGAGGGTTATTTATGAATAAGTTATTAATGACACCAGGACCAACAAATGTTCCTGAAAGAGTTATAAAGAAAATTAGTGAAGGAATGCTTCATCATAGGACTTCAGAATACAGTAAAATATTTAAGGAATTGAACGAAAGATTAAAATATGTTTTCCAAACTCAAAATCCAGTACTTACTTTTCCATCATCTGGTACTGGTGGATTAGAAGCTGCTATTGTAAACTCCTTTTCCCATGGAGATAAAATCTTAGCAATATCCATAGGTGATTTTGGAGATAGATTTATAAAAATTGCTAAAGCATATAATCTAATTGTAGATGAAATTAAGGTTCCTTGGGGAAAAGCTGTTACTATAGATGAAATTAAAGAAAAACTTACAGATGAACATAAAGGTCTTATAGTTACCCATAATGAAACTTCTACTGCAACTGTAAATCCTATAAAAGAAATTGGCGAATTTTTAAAAAATAAAAATGTAATTTTTATAGTTGATGCTGTAAGTTCTCTAGGTGGAATTGATATAAAAATGGATGATTGGGGCATTGATGTTTTAGTTACTGCTTCTCAAAAAGCTTTAATGAGTCCTCCCGGACTAGCTTTTATAGGAGTAAGTGAAAAAGCTTTAGAAACTGCAGCAAAATCAAATTTACCGAGATTCTATTTTGATTTTCTAAACGCTAAAAAATTCTTGGATAAAAAAAATCCAGAAAATCCTTATACTCCTGCTGTTCCTCTTATTGTTGGAGCAAATGAATCATTAAAAATGATTGAAGAAGAAGGATTAGAAAATGTATTTTTAAGACATAAGAATTTAGCAAATAAATTTAGAGAAGAAGTTAAAGGAATGGGACTTGCCCTTTTTGCAGATTCAAATGCTTTTTCAAATACAGTAACTGCAATAAATATAGAAGATGGCAAAGCTTCTTTTATAAAAGAAAGATTAGAAAAAGACTATGGAATTATTATAGCCGGCGGTCAAGGTCATACAAAAGGAAAACTTATAAGAGTTGGACATATGGGATATGTTAATGAAGAAATGATAGATAAAACTTTAAACGCTTTAAAAAATTTAATTTAGAAACTATATACAGTAAAATTTGAAAATTAAAACAACAAAAATATATTACTAATTTGGAGGTAACAATTATGGAATTAAAAAAAGTATTAATAATTGATAAAATAGACGATTTAGGAATAGAACTTTTAAAAAAGGAACCAAACTTTCAAATAGATATAAAAATAGGAATAGCAAGAGAAGAATTGTTAAATATAATTGGTGAATATGATGGCCTTATTATTAGAAGTGATGCAAAAGTTGATGCTGAACTTATGGAAAGAGCTAAAAAGCTTAAAATAGTTGGTAGAGCTGGTAATGGAGTAGATAATATTGATATTCCCGAAGCTACAAAAAGAGGAATTATTGCAGCTAACACTCCTGATAGTAATAGTATTTCTGCTTGTGAACTTACAATAGGACTTTTACTTTCCCAAGCAAGAAATATTGCTCGTGCTGATAAATTCTTAAAAGAAGGTAACTGGGATAGAGATAGTTTTATGGGAAGTGAACTTTTCAATAAAACTTTAGGTATAATAGGCCTTGGTAGAATCGGCGCTCTTGTTGCCACAAGAATGAATGCTTTTGGTATGAATGTTATAGCTTATGATCCATATATTGCTGATGAAAGATTTGAAAAATATAATGTAGAAAAGAAAAATACATTAGAAGAATTATTAAAAGAAGCAGACTTTATTACAATTCATACTCCAAGAACAGAAGAAACTATAGGAATTATTGGAGAAAAAGAAGTAGATCTAATGAAAGACGGTGTTAGAATCGTAAATGCTGCTCGTGGAAAGCTTATTGAAGAAAAAGCTTTATGCAAAGGACTAGCAAGTGGCAAGATCGCTAGTGTTGGTATAGACGTACACGATAAGGAACCTAGATACAGTGCAGAATTATACAATTTCCCAAATGTAGTAGTTACTCCTCATATAGGTGCAACTACAGTAGAAGCTCAACAAAATGTAGGACTAACTATAGCAAAACAAGTTTTAAAAGGAATTAAAGGCGAAATTGTTCCTAATGCAGTTAACCTTCCTGCTATTCATAGAGATGAATTAAGAGAAATTCAACCTTATATTGATCTTATGGAAAACTTAGGCAAAGTGTATTATCAGCTTAACAAAGAAGCAATTAAATTTGTGGATATAACTTACTGGGGCGAAATAGGCACTCAAGATACTGAAATGATTACTATAGCCTTTACTAAAGGTTTATTAGAACCTGTTATGGTTGATAGAGTGAATTATATAAATGCTCGAATCAAAGCAGAAGAAAGTGGTATAGGAATAAATACTAAAAATATATGCAAACACTATAATGGCTATTCAAATTTAATTACTATAAAAATAACTGATAATAAAGGGGAAGTATTCACTTTATCAGGCACTATTTCAACTAAGGGAGAGGGAAAACTAGTAGAAATTGCAGGCTATGAAGTAGATGTTAAACCTTCTGACTATATGTTATTCTTACAAAACAAAGACGTACCAGGTGTTATAGGCCAAGTGGGAACCTTTATAGGAAATGAAAATATAAACGTTGCTACAATGCAGGTTGGAAGAAAATTAAAAGGTGATAAGGCAATAATGATTTTAAATATTGATGACAGAATTCCTAAAGAAGCTTTAGATAGATTTGTAAATATAGATAATATAATTTGGGCAAGGGTTATTGAACTATAATCTTTATATTAAATCATAGATAATAGATTATAGATTATAGATGATTAGTAATTCTAAACTGTCCTCTATATTCTATACTCTCCTATCTCTCTACTGCGACTTTTGAACCAAATTAGCTTTTAAATTAATGAAGGGACTGAGTGAAATGTTTAAGTATATTGGTTATGCTGCTTCTATAGGAGAAGAAAATATTTATAAAACTATAGATTTTGCAAAAGAAAATAACATGAATGCTGTAGAAATAAATATGAATGTTCCTATATACTTTCCGGAAAATTTTAATAAAGAAGAAAGAAAAAGAATTAAAGAGTATGCAGAGACCAACGGTGTAAAACTTACTATGCATGCTCCTGAAGACATTACACTTCTTCAGCTTCATCCTTCTATAAGAAAAGCCGGCTTAGATAGGTTAAAAGAAATAATAACTTTTGGAATAGATATTGGTGTTAGCAGAATGACTCTTCATGTAGGCAGCGCAGTATGTTTTACTTTAATAGATAGAAAAAGCTATATGGAAGAATTTTATGAAGAAAACTATAAAAACATATTAAAAGAAAGTCTTCAAGAATTAATCCACCATGCTGGGGATAAATTAATGATATGTGTGGAGAATTCCGGAAGATTTCCAAAAAAAATAGTTCAAGAAGTTCTTCAAGAACTTTTAAAAACTACCAATCTCTATTTAACTTGGGATATAGGCCATTCCTATGAAAATAAATATAATGAAGTGGAGTTTTTTATAAGAAATATTGATAAAATTAGAACCTGCCATCTTCATGATAATAACGGCAAAAGTGATCATCAAATTATAGGTACAGGGAATTTAGATTTTACCAAGCATTTTAATCTTATGAAAGATAAAGAAATTATATATATTATAGAAGTAAGGCCTAGAGAAAATGCAGTTAAATCTTTGGAGATATTAAAAAAACATTTCTAAACTAATTTTATAGCTTAAAAATTTTACTTAAGCAGAAATATAGGCAATTTAAGCCTATATTTCTTTTTATGATTATTTAAACCCTTCATTTTATCCTTTCTAACTGCTTATCATGATATTTTGAAAGAATTGCTAATGATAATATAGATCCAACTAATGCAAACAGCATGTCCCATTGTGTATCCCATATATCCCCTTGAGTTCCTAAAAAAGCTTCTGCAGCTGTGCCTGTAAATTTGGCTACAGCAAATTCGATAAGCTCATAAGAAGCACTAAGAGCCAAACATATAGAAACAATAATAAATCCTAACCATCTCTTTTTATTTACAACATTTTTTCTTATAAAAATCTCTCTTGTAACCATAGCTGGTATAAAACCTTGAGCAATATGCCCTAACCTATCATAATAATTTCTCGCTAAATTAAAGATATCCCTCAACCAATTAAATAAAGGCATTTCTGCATAAGTATAATGTCCACCTACAATTAATATTAATGCATGAATCGAAATTAAAATATAAACTAAAGTTGTAAATTTAAACTTACTATATGTAATTACTAATATAGTTCCACCTATCAAAACCGGAAGAACTTCTAAAAGCCAGGTGAAAGTATCAAAAGGATTAATACCAGACCATATTAAAATAATTATTATACTCATTAATAAAAATAAATGTAGCTTTTCTTCTGCCATATTCTTCTCCTTTCTTCTATCTTAATAAGATTATATAATAAAATAACTTGAATTAAAGCATTTTTATGTTAAATTATTATTTGTAGAGTTTGAAAATATGTTAATTATTATTTCTAGAATAAGATTAAGTAACTATATAAACTATAGTAAATTATCAAGGTGGTGTTAAAAATAAATAAAAGTGATTTTTTATCTTATTTAAAATATAATTGCAATATAAATTTAACAAAAGAACAAGAAGAAGTGGTTTTTAATATTTCTGGCCCTATGGCAGTAGTTGCAGTACCTGGTGCAGGTAAAACTGCTACTTTAATTTCTAGAACTGCAAATCTTATATTAAACCACAATGTAAATCCTAAAAGAATACTTGGAGTTAGTTTTAGTAAAGCTTCTGCTATGGATATGAGAAATAGATTTAAAAATTTCTTTGGAACTATAATAAAAGATACAGTTCCATTTTCCACTATACACAGTTTTGCTTATTATGTAATAAATAATTATTCTTTTAGACGAAATGCAAAGTATACCATAATAGAATCCAAGAATTCTCCAGTAAATCGTGTAGTCTTGCTAAAAAACATATATACTAAATACAATAATGACTTTATAAATGATGATAAATTAGAGGAACTATCCTCATTTATAGGATATTTAAAAAACATAATGGTGTCCTTTGAAAACACTGAAATATATAAGGAAGCTTTTCCAGTTCCTAATTTTATGAGTATATATAAAGAATATGAGTTGTATAAAAAAAAGAATAATTTGCTAGACTATGATGATATGTTAGTAAAATGCTATAAAATATTAAATGAAGATAGCGAAATATTAAATTTTTATAGAAATTTATATGATTATATTGAGGTAGATGAATGTCAAGATACCAGTAAAATTCAACAAGAAATAATAAAACTTATTGTAAAACCAAAGTTTAATTTATGTATTGTTGGAGATGATGATCAAAGCATATATTCTTGGCGAGGTGCCTTTTCTCAAGGACTTTTGAACTTTAAAAGGGAATATCATAAAGATGGAAAAATATTTTTTATGCAACAAAACTTTAGAAGTAGTAAACAAATAGTAAGTACTGCTAATGAATTTATTAAAATGAATAAAAAAAGATATAATAAAGAATTATTTACTGAAAATGAAAACGGCAATGAAATAAACTTTATTAATGTAGAAAACGAATATGCTCAAATAGATTTTTTAGTTAAAAAATTAAAGGAAGATGAAAATTTAAAAGAAACTGCAATACTCTTTAGAAATAATATTTCTTCTATTCCTTTAGTAGATAGATTGGTAAAAGAAAATATTCCTTTTTATATAAAGGATTCTGTTCCTTCCTTTTTTAATAGCTGGGTAATTAAAGATATTTTATCCTTTCTTCAGTTATCCTTTGACTTAACTGATATAGATGCCTTTGAAAGAATATATTATAAAATGAAAAGTTATGTAAAAAAGGATGACCTAAATATACTTTATAATAGAAAAATTAAAGAAAGTATTTTTAAAACTCTTAGCAGTAATGAGAATTATTTTTCCTCTTCATATAGACTAAAATCCTTCGAAGAAAAATTTTTAAAACTTTCCTCTTTATCTGGAGATGAAGCCATAAATTTTATAAGATATGAACTAAATTATGAAGAATATATGATGGATTACTGTGAAAAATTCAAATATAATATGGATAATATCCAAACTATACTAGGTATTTTAACCATGGTTCTATCATCATATACAAGTCTACAAGATGTAGAAAACAAATTAAATATTTTAAAAGAAGAAATGGAAATGAGTAAGTCCAAAGGGAAATTTAACGGAGTAACCCTTTCCACTATGCATAGTTCAAAAGGATTAGAATTTGATACTGTATATATTATAGACTTAATTGAAGATATTTTACCTTCTCCTGACAGTATAGAAAAATCTAATAAAGGAGATAAGACTTGTCTAGAGGAAGAAACTCGTTTGATGTATGTTGCTATAACTAGAGGAAGAAAAAATCTTTACTTAATAAATCCTCTTAAAAAAAATAATAAAAAATGTACTCCTTCTCAATTTGTACAAAAACTTTATAATATAGTTAATAAAGATAAACTTTCTAGTAACTTATCCAATAATCTAATTAATGATAATAATAGTTTTCATAAGATTCCTTTAGAGGAAGGAACACTTATACAACATAAATCCTTTGGCATTGGTAAAATATTGACTATAAATGAGGATATTCTTACTATAAGCTTTGGAAATGGACTTATAAAAAATCTTTCCTATACTTTATGCTGCAGTAAGAATTTAATTAATGCCTTTGGAGGAGAATAAGCTATCACCTATATAAATATTTGAATTCATTAATAATTATAATAGAAAAGAGGAGGTTTAAAATATTTATCTCCTCTTTTTTACTTACTATTAGCATATAACTTAATAATTCTTAATTTACTGCTGCTTATATTGAGGTTCTTGTTCCTCAATGTATTGTTTTCTTGCCTCTAAAACTTTTAATGCATCTTCAAAAGTTTGAGCTAATTGTTGAAAATCTTTTTTTGCTACTTGATCTTCTGTTTCTAATGCAAATGTTTTCATTGTAGCCGCTACTGATTGAACTCCAGCTATAGCTTGCTGCATTTGTGTTCCTACTGTCATCACCATCACCTCCCTTCACGGGCTTTATTTGCAATTAACCTTTAGGCTTAAAAATTAATGAAGCTATAAATGCAAATATTATAGCTGCTGAGATACCAGCACTTGTAATCTCAAATATACCAGTAAGCACTCCTATAATACCAGATTCCTCAGCTTCCATTAATGCACCTTTTACTAATGAATTACCAAAGCTACATATTGGCACAGAAGCACCTGCACCTGCAAATTTTACCAATGGGTCATATAATCCAAAACCACCTAATATGGCCCCTACTACGACTAGAGTACTCATTGTATGAGCAGGTGTAAGTTTAAAAACATCCATCATTATCTGACCAATCACGCATATAATTCCACCAACAATAAATGCTTTTATAAAAATTCCCAATTTTTATCCACACCTCTCTTTAAATTTCTATAGATACTGCATGGGCAATACAGGGTATGCTTTCTTTTTGTTGATAGGATAATGGAGATAATAATGATCCTGTTGCGACAACCAATATTCTTTTCAATTCACCTTTTTTCATACGATTAAGTAAATGACCATATGTAACTACAGCAGAACATCCACAACCACTAGCCCCAGACATTACAGGCTGATCATCCTTATAAATTAACAACCCACAATCAGTAAATATCTCTCTTGGAATTTTTAAGCCATGTTTATCTAATAAATCTCCAGCAATCCTATGCCCAACTCTTCCTAAATCTCCTGTAGCAATTAAATCATAATAAGACGGTTCTATATTTAAATCTCTAAAGTGCGCCTCTATTGTATCTACTGCCGCTGGTGCCATAGCAGTTCCCATATTAAACGGATCTGTAATTCCCATATCTACTACTTTACCAATAGTAGCACAAGTTACTCTTGGCCCTTCACCTTCATCTGCTAATAAACCTGCTCCTGCTCCAGTTACTGTCCATTGAGCCGTTGGAGGTTTTTGCCCTCCGTATTCTGTAGGATATCTAAATTGTTTTTCTGTTGCCATATTGTGACTGGATACACCTGATATTACATATCGTGCTAATTTACTATTAATTAATAAAGAGGCCAATGCAAGGGCTTCCATGGAACTGGAACAAGCACCAAAAATGCCTAAGTAAGGAATCCCCAATGTACGAGCTGCAAAACTACTAGGAGTAATTTGATTAACTAAATCTCCACTTAAAAAAAATTGAATATCTTCTTTTTTAATTTTTCCTTTATTAATTGCTGTTTCACAAGCTTCTTCTAACATTTTTTTTTCGGCCTTTTCAAAACTTTCCTGTCCTAACCATACATCTTCATGAAGAATATCAAAATCATTTGCTAATGCTCCTTTAGCTTCAAATGGACCTCCAACTGCCGCTGATGATATTATTACTGGTTTAGATTCGAAAACCCATGTTTGATGCCCTTTAAGCATTTACATCCCACCTAACCATTTAATAGTTATTTTTATTATTGCCACAATAAAAGCTGAAAAGACTCCAAAAACAATTACTGATCCTGAGATTTTAAACATATTTCCTCCAACACCTAAAACATAGCCCTCCGTTCTATGTTCAATAGCAGCTGATGCCATAGTATTTGCGAAACCGGTAACTGGCACAGCAGTACCTGCTCCAGCCCATTGTGCAATATGATCGTAAACTCCAAAACCAGTAAGCAAAATAGAGGTTATTATTAAAATAGCTGATGCTGGATTTCCTGCAGTTTCTTTTGTAAAGTTAAAATATTTTATAAAAAACCACTGCAGTACCTGACCTATGGTACATATAAATCCTCCAACAAAAAATGCTCTTACACAGTTTTTTACAACTGGGCGTTTAGGTTCCCTTTCTTTAGCAAAATCCTGATACTCTTGCTGAACAGGAGTTAATTTTTTCTTTTTTTTATTAGACATAATCTCATCCACCTTTTAATGTAATAAATATGGTTCTAAATCATCCATTACTTTTTTTAATTTATTAGCATTGTTTAAATACATTTTTCTAGTTTCTAAGTCACCAGTTTCTAATGAAAAAGATAAAATATCTGCCTGAGCCTTTGAAATGTTTGCATAAAGCATTTCTTTAACCTTAGGCTGCGTAACTTGTATTGCATCATCAAAAATATCTATAAACAAATCTCCTGAAGAATCTACTTGAGCAATAAATACATTATCTAGAGACACTCCTGCATTTGATAATTCAGCCTTTAACCACTGCCTACTAAGCCCTCTATTTAACAGAGATTCATCAAGAATGTTTCCATCTAATATTACAGTTTCAGGCTGTGAACATGGTGCAACTTGTTTTCCCAAATCCTTTGGAGTAATAGGTTTCTTATCTGACTTTAATAAGACATTTATATCTCCCGTCGTCTCCATCACTGCAAATTCAACATCTGCTAAATTAAAGGCATTTTTGGCTCGCAATTCTCTTAATAATTCTTCACCAGTATACCTAGCTTCCATTAAATTTTCTTCCATGACTTTTCCATCTTTTATTAGTACAGTTTCTCTTCCATTTACAAAATCATGAACCCATTTACTTTTCACTGATAAATAATCCAATACTAAAGAAAATAATACCCAAACCCCTAATGCAACAAACGCAAAAGCAAAGTTTGTTATTAACCTCAAAGAAATTAATGAAACCATAATACCAATTACAATGTAACTTACAAATTTAAAAGGAGTTACTTTTGATATATTCCCCCGTCCAATAATCCTCATTATTCCTAAAGTTAAAAAAAACAAAATTACGTTTCTTAATAATACTATAATCCAATTTTGCATAATCCTTCACCCTTTAATCTTCTTTATATTGAGGTTCTTCAAACTCTAATGTTTTTATTCTATCTTCTATATCTTTAATAACTGACTCTGTAGTATTAAGCGCTTCCTTATAGGCATTTACTTCTTCTTTATTTTTACTTTGTAATGAATAAATTCTTAAAGTGCTTTCAACTCCCTTTAAGTTAGCTAATGTTTGTTTTACTTTTGACTCTACTGTCACTTACATCATCTCCCTTAATCCTTATACATAACTGAAGTTATTATTAGCAAAATTCTGAAAAATATTATTAAAATATTATTTATATGTTATAATTGCCATAACAAATTTTTTACTTAAGAAAACTTTGATGTTAGTAAAATTTAGCTATTCATTAAAAGTTATCTAAATAAAAAGAAATGAGGTGAACTTAAGAAGAGGACTAATCATATATTCCTCATTCTAAAATTACTTATGAAAAAAGTACTAGCATATTTAATAAAATTTATTTTAGCAATTGCTGGAGTCTTAGGTTCCATTTTCGGATTTTTATGGTTACAATCAAGCTTGTCCAATAATAAAGATTATATTATTTTTGTATCACCAAATATAAATTTAGTAATTTCAATATTTATATGTTTTTCAATAGTAATGCTTCTTAGAAGAATAATATTAAAACGAAAACTATTGGATGATGAATTTGATAGTAGAAATGATGAAATATCAGATAATGATTATATTATGGAATTTCTCAATTTTATAGAACCTAAAAAACACATTGTCTATCCCATATTAATTATATTTTACTGTATACTTACTTCTTATGCCTTGACAAATTACTCTGTAATCTATGAAAATTCCATTAAAAAATATTCAATAATTTATCCTAATGGTAAAGATTATACCTGGAATGATGTAAAAGACGTTAAAGTTGGTATTACCAAAAGCCGTAAGAGGCAGTATGATTTTTATTACACAATTGAACTTAAAGATAATTCTAGTATAAACTTAAATTCTAGCAATGAAACAAGGGGTAAGGAAATTCATGATATTCTTTTAGAAGTTGATAATAAAATAAAGAAAAAACATATACCTAAAATTATAGATAAAACTAATTTGAATAATTACGGAACTGGATTAGATGAGATTTATATTGAAAAAATAAGAAAACTATTTGTTGAGTAAAACTTGTAAAAAAGTGCATCACACTTTTTTAGAGTACAGATAACAAAATGCAAAACACAAATTATGAGAAATAATATTAGTCTTAAACATATATCCATAACTTCTTTTATTTCAAAATTCTCTAATTGTTTAATCATACTTTACTTTTAGTGAGAATATGTATAAGCAATACACACTCCCTAATATTCACTTCTTCTCTCTTTTATTCTTTTACTGCTAATGCAAAATTTATATTTTCAAAAGCGGTATAATCATCATCTCTTCCTTTAAAATAGTTTTGTCCAATTTCTGAAGGAGTCAAATGTTCATAGAGTTGAAAACCCGTTTTTTCCAAATCAGAAACTAATTTCCTATATGAATAACAACTTTTCATAGGCTCTCCACTTTGACTAGCTGCATGTATCATATTTTGTACACGCCTTGTTGTTTTTTCAATATCATATATGTTATGATCTGCGTAATCAAAAACAACAGAGCTGCCTTTTGGTGAAACATTTGATATATCTTTTAATGTATTTACTATTTCATCTCTGCTTAAATAATAAGTTACACCAAGCCAACTATAGAAACTTAATTTATCTTTATCAAAAGTTGATTTTTCCATTTGTTTTATAAAGTTACCTTTTGAAAAATCAGCAGGTATAAAATGTAAGTTTTTAGGCATTTCCCATCCGGCCATTTTAATTCGTTTTAATTTTAATTCTTGGGTAGCAGGATGATCTAATTCAAACACATCAATATGATCTAATAACTCCTTGTTTCGAAATGCAAAAGTATCAAACCCTGCCCCTAAAATAACATATTGTTTTACACCAAATCTTACAGCAAGTTTTAACATATCTTCTGTATACCTACTACGTGATAAAGATATTGGTGCTATTTGATTTTGGATAACTATCTTTAAAGCTGATTCTTTATCCTTACAAACTTTCGCTTTATCCGGAACAAAAAAACCTATGCCTCCTGCTAAATTATTACTAATATTCTCATATTCTTCTTCTGTAATCAGTTGTTGTACAAGAAAATCATCAAAAACCTTAGGTGACTCATTTTGGGAATGATACGCCCTCCCAAAAGCGGTTATTAAAGCCGTAATACTTGCCTTGTTATCCTCCATTATATTCCCTCCTAAAATTATTTTCAAAAGCTATTGACATTTTCATTTAATTATGATATAATGTAATTTATTATCTTTGTATATTTTATGATTTATTTCTATCTTTGTCAATATGAAATAAAAAATTTACTATTATAAAAAAGCTTTGAACAGTCTTATAAAACTATTCAAAGCTTTTATTTTTATATTCTAATTTTTTAGTACATAAATATAAACAGATTTCTTCATAATGAATTTATCAATATCCTAATTGTTTTCCGACAATAATTACTTTTATTCTTCCCTTAATAAACTGCCCTGTAATAACTACAAAGTCATTACAAATTCTATTTGGACTTTTACAATCTATACAATATCCTAAATTAGTACAAGGAGTATTTTTTCCTAATCTTTTTGCATCAATTGGTGCAGCATAATTTCTTACTCTATTTTCTGCTTCTTTCACATCCTTAACAATTTTATTGATTCCACATACTAAAATAACCTGCTCGGGTCCATATATCATAGGGGCAACTCTACTTCCATTACCATCAATATTATAAAGTTCACCATTTTCCGTTAAGGCATTAGTACTACACATAAAAGTGTCCGCAGAAAAGTTTTTAATATAAATTTGCTTTTTTTCTTCACTTGTAATTCCATCTTTATACTTGTCCAAAAAAGTATACTTGCCTTTACGAAGAAAATCTATTACACCTGTTTGAAATAGTGTCATAGAGTCCCCTACACCAACCACAGAGTTTTCAGCAATGAGCTCTTTTAAAAGTTCTATCAATTCAACATCATCTTTAACAAAGAAACCTTCCATATTACGTTTTCTTAAATTATCTATAGTCCTATCAACTTGATTTCTTATATACCATAAAACATTACTATCCATAAAAATTATCTATCCTTTCCATGTTATTTAATTATCTTTACCGTGATATAACCAATTATTATAATCCAAATACATATTATAATACCTGCCACAACCCAGTTTTTAGGCTTGCCTTTCTTAAAAATATCTTCTGATTGTTGTCTGCATTCATCCATAATATCTCTTGGTATTAGTTTTACCGCAAAAGCAATACCAAGTGGTATTAAAACTAGATCATCAAGATATCCTAGAACCGGTATAAAATCAGGTATTAAATCAATAGGACTTAAAGCATAACCTACTACTATTATTAAAACTAATTTTGTATAAAAAGGTATATCTGGTCGTTTATATGCCAAATATAATGCTCCAATCTCCTTTTTTATTTCTTTAGCTTTTTGTTTAATATATGAAAACCAAACTTTAAATTTATTATCCATAAATCACCTCAAAATTAACTTCCTAATTAGTTTTTAACAATTTTTATTCTAATATGTATTATAATATATCCTATAATACTTTAGAAAGTCTTATCTAACATGAAATCTTTATGTAAAGGAGAAATACAAAATGTCACAACAATCCGATGATAGAAGATCTATACGTACAAAAAAGCTCATAAGAAATGCTTTATCACAATTAATTGAAGAAAAAGGATTTAATAATATATCAATTACTGAGTTAACTAAAAAAGCTGACATAAACAGAGGAACATTTTATTTGCACTATATTGATAAATACGATTTATTGGAACAAGTTGAAAATGAAGTAATACAAGAACTTTATGAACATGTAAAAACAGTGGGTTATATAGATATACTAAATATAAGTTCTGTAAACAAACCCATTCCATTTATAACAAAAATTTTAGAATACATTAAAGAAAATTCATTATTTATGAAAGCCATTTTAGGTCCAAAAGGTGATCCTAATTTCCATAATAAACTTAAGCAACTTATAGAAACTAATTTATTTGAAAAGAAATTATTATTTAAAACATTTAAAAAAGAAAATATGTTAATTCCGGAAGAATATTTTGTTCCTTATGTGCTTTCTGCTCATTTAGGAGTAATTCAGCAATGGCTTCAAAATGGAATGGAACAATCTACAGAAGATATGGCATTGATTTTATCAAAAATGTTTTTTCTTGGTCCACTAAAAGTAACTGGATTAAAATAATATGGAAAATTTACATATTTATCATTACATTAATAAAATACTATAACACTTACCTTTTTAAAATATTAATAGACAACTTTTCACAATGTGTTTATTAATGATCAATTATAGATATTCTGTTTATTGAATATACATTTATATTTGATTATAATAATTACATGCAGGATACTCAACATGATGTTGATTAAATTTTGTAATTTCATTAAAATACTGTTAACTATGTGAGTATTTTTTATTTCAAAAGGAAGTGAAACTATGGATAATAAATTTGATAAAAATATGAACAATTCTCCATGTATTAGAATCGAACATGTTAATAAATCCTTTGGAAAAAATCAGGTACTTTTTGATATTAATTTAAATATATCTTATTCTCAAATTTTAGGACTACTTGGTCCATCAGGTTCAGGTAAAACAACTTTAGTTAAAATGATTTCTGGAGTTGATGCTCCAACTAGTGGAGAAGTATATTTATTAAATGAAAAAATGCCAAAGCTTTCAATGATGAATAAAATAGGGTACATGTCCCAATCTGATGCTTTATATAATGAGCTCACTGCAGAGGAAAATCTAAAATTTTTCGCTTCTATGTACAATATTAAAGGATCAAAACAAAAACAAAGAATTAATGAAGTTATGCAACTTGTAAATCTATCAGATCATTTAAAAAAACAAGTAAATCAATATTCTGGCGGCATGAAACGTCGTCTATCTCTTGCAATTGCACTTATACATGAACCACCAGTTTTGATACTAGATGAGCCTACTGTTGGTATTGATCCACTACTTCGCAAATCTATATGGAATGAATTATACAAATTAAGTAATAATGGTACCACTATTATTGTTACTACCCATGTAATGGATGAAGTTGAAAAATGCAATAATCTAGGAATGATCCGTGACGGCAAATTAATTGCTGTAGGTTCTCCAGAGGAGCTTAAACGTGCTACCTCTTCAAATACAATTGAAGAAGCATTCTTATATTATGGAGGTGCATCAAAATGAGAGTAGAATCAGTTATGATTAGAATTTTACTTCAACTTGGACATGATAAACGTACTATTGCTCTAATGATTTTTGCACCTATATTAGTATTAACTTTTATGTCATTTATTTTTAATGGTTCAACTTATCATCCTAAAATAGGAGTAGTTAATGCTCCACTTAGCTTCATAAATGCCCTAGAAGATAAGGATGCAAAGGTTATAAGATACGATGAATCAAGCTCTTATGAAGCACTTAATTCATCAAAAGTTGACGCAATAATTAACTTTGAAAATGGAACTGCCCATATTGAATTAGAAGGTAGTGATCCAAACAAAAGTAATGCTGTTATTATGCTTACACAAAGTATTACTCAGCAGTCACTTTCCTCCCCTAAACCAGACATAACTCATTTATATGGTTATGAAAATATGTCCTCTTTTGATAACTTTGGTCCTATACTTATTGGATTCTTTGTATTCTTTTTTGTTTTTCTAGTAGCAGGAGTTTCATTTCTTGGTGAGCGTACTTCTGGCACTCTTGAAAGACTACTTGCTACACCAATACGTAGATGGGAAATTGTTGTGGGTTATATTTTAGGATTTGGAGTTTTTACTGTAATACAGTCTGCCCTTATTGCCTGGTATTCAATTAGTGTTCTTAATATAATGATGGTAGGATCATTTGCTCTAGTACTTCTTATAACTGTACTAACTGCAATGGTTGCTCTTTCTATTGGTACATTCATATCTGCATTTGCAAACAATGAAATGCAAATGATTCAATTTATACCTATAATTCTAGTCCCTCAATTATTTTTTTCAGGATTATTTGACTTGAGCACCATGTCTCCATGGCTTCAAGCTGTCGGACGTTTTACACCATTGTGGTATGTAGCTGACGCTTTAAGAAATATCATGGTGCGCGGAAAAGGCTGGGATGATATTTTAATTAACGTAGTCGTTTTAATTATAACTTGCATCTTCTTCATGATGGCAAATATATTAGTTCTAAAAAAATATCGTAAAATATAATACAAAGCAGGTGATTTTTATGAAGAAAATATTTATGTGTATTTTATCCATTGCTTTTATTGCCACAGGATGTTCTGCAAAATCAAATAATTTAACTTTAAAGGGAGATATTGAAAATAATATTATATCTGCTAACAGCACCGTATCTGGTAAAATAGTTAAAATGAACAAACAGCAAGGAGAAGCAGTTAAAAAAGGAGAAATTATAGCTATAATAGATAATACAAATCAAAAATATACTGTTGATCAATTAGAAGCAGTTATAAAAATGAAAAAAGCAAAACTTGAGGAATTAAAATTAGGAACTCGACCTGAGCAAATACAACAAGCAGAAGCGCTAGTACGCGCTAGTAAAGCACAATTGGATCTTTTAACTTCTGGCAACAGAACTGAACAAATAGAACAAGCTAGAAATAGTGTTTCAATTGCACAGGAAGCCTTAAATACTGTAAAACTAACCTATGATCATTTAAATACACAATATAATAATACTTTAAAATTATACAACATAGGTGCAGTATCTAAAAGTGAATTAGATGAGGCAAAATACAAATTAGATACAACAGCTAATCAACGTTCTTCGGCACAATATCAATTAGAAAATGCTAGACAACAATTGTTATTGCTTCAAAATGGTGCAACAGTTCAATCAATTGCTTCAGCTAAAGCAAATTATGATGCAGCCAATGCACAGCTAAGTTTACTTAAAAGCGGGGCAACCAAACAAGCTATTGAAGCTGCTCAAGCTGATTTAGATCAGTCTATAGCTCAATTAAATCAAGCTAAAAACACATTAAATAACTGTAATATTATTGCTTTAAATGATGGAATTATAATAAGTAAAAACTTTCAATTAGGTGATATAGTTAATGTAGGTAGTAATATCGCTGATATAGCTATTTCAAATGATTTATATGTATTATGTTATATACCTGATGAATATTTAGATAAAATTTATTACAATCAACCACTAACTGTAGAAACCTCTATTGGTTCTCAGACAGGAAAAGTTAATTATATTGCTTTAAAACATGAATATACACCTAAAGATAAACAATCTACTTCTGACAGTAAACATATGGCTACTAAAATAAAAGTTGCTATAAAAGATACTAAGGGAATATTAAAATCTGGAATGTCTGCAAATGTTAAAATACCTTTAAAATAATATTGTTATATAGGTACAAAATACCGTAAAGTCCAGAAATGATATGCTCCACTTAAAGTAGACAGATTAAAAAATAAAAATCTGCTACTAAAAAGAAAAATATATCATAAATGAATTTTACGGTATTTAAAAGAAATTACACCTCATTACTTACCTTTTCTAATAATGCTATGAAATCTTCTTGTTTTTTTACATCCAAATATAAATCCACCAATACTTTAGTTGACATATTATTATATCCTTTATGTCCATTATTTAATATACTACCAAGTTTTATCATAAAATTTTCTTTGTTTATTTCTATGTCCTTTAACATTTCATTTCCAATATATTCAACTAATTCTTCTTTTAAAGTTTCTCTTAAGTTATAAGAAAAATTCTCCATGTATGCTCTCACTTCTTCTGGATATACTGAAAAGTCTTCATCCAATAGATCTTCTATATTAAACATAACCTTCTTCCTCTCCTATCCCCTTACTACACTCTTTAGTTAAAAACCTAATATTTTTTTATTAAGGCACTTTATAATCTACTGATTTTATGTAATACATCTTATTTTAATTTTTTTATAAGCTTAGGTAAAGTAATCATTCCTATTATAGCAACTAAACATATTATAGTTAATGGTAATATGCAGTAGGATTTAAAAAATCTAATAACAAACAACTCTCTTGTAAAAGGTAATAAAAAACTTAATATAAATAATATTGACATAACAATTACAATAGAAAATCTATAAAAATTTAGTGGAGTAGATACTTTAAGTAAAACAAATAAGCTTAATCCTCCAAAAATAATTAAAGCTAAAGTACGACATTGATCCAAAGGTAATCCCCTATAGTATCCAAATAAAAATATAATAGTAGTCCCTATTCCTATTAAAGCTCCATTTGGAATTGAGGCTCGTAAAACTCTTTTCAAAAAATCACTTTCTATTATATCTGTATTGGGAGATAGAGCTAAAAAAAATGAAGGAATTCCTATAGTTAATGTACCTACTAATGTTAATTGTATGGGTATAATAGGAAAAGGCACTAGCAGTAATCCAAATATTATAGAAAGAATTATGAAATACACAGTTTTGGATAAAAATAACTCAGAAACCTTTTCTAAATTATTTATAAGTCTTCTTCCTTCTAAAACTACATGAGGCAAAGCCGCAAAATCTGAATTTAATAAAACAAGCTGTGCCACTGCTTTGGTAGCATCTGAACCACTAGCCATAGCAATGCCACAATCAGATTCTTTCAATGCTAATACATCATTTACTCCATCACCGGTCATGGCCACTGTATGATTATTCTTTTTAAGGCACTTTATTATATCCTTTTTTTGATGAGGAGAAACTCTTCCAAAAACGCAAGTATTTTCTACAATCCTTCTTAGCTCCTCCTCATCTTTTGGTAAGTTTCTAGCATCTATGTAATTTTCACCATTTTTAACTCCCACTCTTTTTGCTATAGACGATACAGTTACTGGATTATCTCCAGATATTATTTTTAATGATACATTTTCTTTATTAAAATAGTTAATAATTTCTTCAGCATTTTCTCGTATAACGTCCTCAATAAATATTAATGCAGCATTTTCAACTTCTCCGTTTAATTCTTCATCAAAATTTTTTCCATTAAATTTTGATAATAATAAAACTCTTTTTCCTTCTTTAGCTGCTTCTTCAACCTTATCAGATATTTCCGTATATCTATCCCTTAATATCATTTCTGGCGCTCCAAAAACCCAGGCACCTTCATCTTCAAATTGTACTGCTGACCACTTTCTTTTAGATGAAAAAGGTATCTTATTTTTCACTTTTAAATTTGGGTTATGGCCATATTTCTCCAATAAAGCTCTTTGTGTTGCATTACCATCTTCAAAGCTATGAACTATTGCTGAAAGAATTTTATCTATTTCTTTTATGTCTTTATTTTCAAAAGGAACTACTTCACTTAATTTTAAGTCTCCTTTAGTTATAGTACCTGTTTTATCTAAACACAATACATCTACCCTAGCTAAAACCTCTGTTGCAGGTAATTCTTGAATAAGGGTGTCCCATTTAGAAAGCCTTATAATTGATACTACAAAAGTAGCACTAGTTAAAAGCACTAATCCTTCTGGTACCATACCAACTATGCCTGTTACAGATGCTATTAATGCCTCTTGCCAGCTTCTATTTGAATAAACTATCTGTGTAAAAATTAATAATGACCCTATAGGTATAGCTAGCCATATTATTATTTTAAATATTTTATTTATCGATATTTGGAGCTCAGAATTTATAAGCTTGAACTTTTTAGCCTCATCTGCTAACTTTGCTGCATAGGTATCCTTTCCTACATTTATAACTCTTCCGTAAGTTTTCCCTGATGTAACAAAACTTCCTGACAAAAGTTTATCCCCACATTTTTTTAAAATAGAGTCTGCTTCCCCTGTAATCAGCGACTCATCTACTTCTATTTCATCATTATTACATATCTCACAATCTACTAATATTTGATCTCCAGTACTTAATACAATAATATCGTCTATAACAATTTCTTCTATATTTACATTAACAATCTTATTATCTCTTATTACATCTATTCTATTTTCATTAATAAGTGATAATCTTTCCAATATACGCTTGGCACGAATCTCTTGAAAAATTCCTATTATAGTATTACTTATTATTACTCCAGCAAAAATAGCATTTCTAGGTGATCCTGCTATAAGTACTGCCATAGCTAAAACAGCATTTAATGCATTATAATTTGTAAATAAATTTGCTCTTATTATTTGCCCAAAAGTACGTGAAGGCGTTTTAGGAATAGCATTTACTTTTCCTCTTTTTATTCTATCTAATACTTCATTTTCACTAAGTCCTTTTATCATTATATCATCTTTGTCCTTCATCCTAAATTTCACCACCTAATTCTAATTATAAGCTATTTATAATAAATTAAACTCATTAAAATTGAAAAAAATATTTTATTTTAACTAAAAAAGTTGTTAACAACTCTTGTTAACAACTTTTTTTAGCTATTTTTTAACTTTTACTAACTAATGATTAAACACATAAAATTTAAACTTTAATTTCATTTACCCTCTGCTAAAATTTTATTTACTAAACAAACTAATTTATCTTTAACATAGTCCTTTTTCATAAAACGAATAGCACCAAGATCTTCACATATTCCAAGTTCATCTGAGAAGTTATCCTTGCCTCCATCTGAAAGAACTATAATTTTTGTGTCTTTATATTCTTTTTCCAATTCTATTAATACTTCTATTCCAGTTTTTTTAGGCATATATACATCAGTAATTACTAAATCAATATTGCCATTTTTTTTAAACAACTCAATACCTTCTTCACCATTAGAAGCCTCATAAACTTTATAGTTTTCATCTTCTAAAAGGACTCTTATAAATTTCCTGATACTTATAGAATCATCAATTATCAATATATTTTTTTGTTCTTCATTCATAATAATAGTCTCCCCCTTTGTTTATTAATACCCCACATTTACAAGATACAAACATAAGCTTATGCTAAATGTATTATATGGTGGCAGTAAAATTACTAAATTAATACCATAATAACATAAAAATTATATAGTAACTAAGCATTTATTTTTCTTTTAACAATAAATTAACCGTTGGTATATCTGCTGGTGCCCAATTTAATGAAAGTAAATTCTTTTTATCCAACCATATAAGTTTATCATGTTCATTAGCTATTGGACATCCTCCTACTATTTTACATCTAATAGTAGTTAAATTTACTATAATATCTTCGTATTCATAACTACTATTATTAAATATATCTATAAACTTAATATCACAATTGAGTTCCTCTTTAATTTCTCTTATTATCGCATCACTAACTTTTTCATTCTTCTCAACTTTACCACCTGGAAACTCCCAGCAATTAGGCAAAGTCATGTTAGTAGAACGAAGGGCACAAAGTATCTCATTATTTTCATTTTCAATAATTGCACCAACTACTTGTACTGTTTTCTTCATTTGTAACACCTCTTATATATACTAATGTTTTTCTTCTTTATTTTTATTAAATGGCTATCCACTCTAATACCCCTATCTCTTCAACGTGGAAGTAAAGAGCAGCTACGTCCCTGGATAAGGATTTCTCCAACTTCTAAAGAGCAATACCCCTAAGAATTCTATTTATTCTTTTTCTCAATAATAATATCCATTAACTTAATTCCCCTATTAGCTAATTTTACAAATAATATAAATCCATATAATATAATCCCAAACTTTAAAAGTAATATTATTAATGTTACACCATAACCTTTTATGTAAATGCTCATTTATAACATAATAATAACATATCATCCTAGTAATCACAAAACTACTTGACAATACATAGTAGCTACAATATATTATTAGTATAAGCTATTATGTAATACATGGTAGGTGATGATATGGCGCGTAATACTCAAATGTTAAAAGGATTATTAGAAGGATGCATACTAAAAATCATAAGCAAAAATGAAACTTATGGTTATGAAATATGTGAAAAGCTAGTGAAATTTGGCTTCAAGGAAGTGACTGAAGGAAGTGTATATCCTATTTTAATAAGACTTGAAAAAAAGAAGCTTATATTTTCAATTATGAAACCATCCCCACTAGGGCCTATGAGAAAATACTATTATATTACTGATGAAGGTAAAAATGAATTAATGGAATTTATTGGTACTTGGTCTGAAATGAAAGAAAATGTTCAAAATGTATTGGAGGAATAATCATGTTTTTAGAGTTAAAGCTTTCAAAAATAAGATCTAGAGAAGAAAAAAAATTAAATAAAAAAAATTATGCTTCATTTAAAGAAATAGAACAATACATGAGAAATAGCACCTTAAGCTCTATTGAAAGAGAAGAAGTTTTTCAACAAATATTAGACATGATGCTGCAAGCTCAATGTGAAAATAAAAGTATAGATTTATTTTTAGGAAATAATCATAAAAATTTTTGTGATTCAATAATTAACGAATACAATAAATCAAAGAGCTTTATGTTGAAAGCTATAAGTCTTATTGAAGAACTTATTATATATTTTATAGCATGGATATCATTAGATATGCTATTTAGCTTTTCACTGAAATTTAACCTAAACTCTTTAATAACAGCTTCATTATTATGCATTATAACCTTCATAAAAAAATCTAAAATAACATCTACAACAGAAAAAAATATAAAATCTTCTATTAATAAATCATTTTTATTTATAGTTCCGTTAGTTTTTTTTACAAAAATTATACTAAACATTATTACATCTATCTTTAAAATTAACACAGATATAAATATAACCTTATATTCTGCAAGGTACTTTTTCATAGGTTGTATACTATTCTTGTTAATATCTCAATTGTATAAGATAAAATCTAATACAATGAGAATCTTACAGTAAAATTCAAAATATAGTATACATGAAAACTGATGGGGCACATTAAAATAAATAACAAGTCAATTATCGACGGATATTTTGTATCAGACAAGAAATCAGGTTTCACTGCTAATAGAGCTATCAGTGGTTTCTGATGACGCAGTATGATGCAAAATAGCCTAGCATACTGACTTATTTATTTTTTTAATGTGCCTAAAGTAGATGAGTTTATATAAATTCATCTACTTTATTAAATTCTTATTATTCTCTTTTAATCTTTAATTTCCCTTGTAATAACTTAATTAATGGTATTGCAATAATCATACCAGCAGTTACCTGTCCAATATTTCTTGGAATACCTGCAAGTGCTATTGCTAATGCTTGACTATAAGAATCCGCTCTAAGTAATATAAATTTTACTAAAATTATTTTAGCTATAAAATATCCAAATACCATCCAAGCTCCTGCAATTATAAACGCAAAAATATTATTAATAATATTTTTACCTTCGTAATCTCCTCTATATGCAATAGATGCTGCAATAAATGCCATTATCCCCTTTATCACAAAAGTAAATGGTACATAATATCCATATCCAGTTAAAAAATCAGCTAAACTCATTCCTAATGCTGCTGTTAACATCCCTTTTCTCTTTCCAAATAATATTGCTGCAAAGAATACCATACTATCTCCTAAATGGTCATAACCAATTCCCATTAATGTGGGAATCTTTATTACCATAGTTGCTATACATGTTATTGCTGCCATAACAGCCATTTGAGTAATTTCAATTGTTTTTGACACTCTTATCTCATTTTGCACAATACTTTGTTTCATTGAATACCCTCCTTTAACTCATATTCCACTTCCTGTAAAATATTCTATAATTAGTCTAATGTATTGTTGATATATTTACAACTGTATCCATACACTTTTAAATTTAAAATTGGTCGAAGTTTTTATGTTCAAAATACAATATATGGTTATATTACATTTTCTATGATATACTATAAATGTAGTGAGGTGTTAAATAATGAACGAAAAAAATAGATTTAAATGGGGACTAGCTGGTTTTTTATTTGCAATAATTTTTTTCTTTATGTTTGCATCTATCTTTGGAAGTGATCCATTAACTTTCATTAAGGATAATTTTGTTATTGAAACAGTAATTGAACCCTATTTTAAACTTTTATGTATATTACTAGCTTCTATTATTCTATTATTCTCAGTTTGTAAAAGGAAAAAAGTAAATAGATACTAACAAAAATAACGTCATGGAATCAATTCCATAACGTTATTTTTGTTACTTAATCTTTATTACCTATCTATAGTTATTCTTTTTCTTCCACAGATTTTTTTATAAGTTCCCATACTTCATCATCGCTCTTATCATTAATAAATCTATAACTATTTCCATCTACAGTGGTATCAAACTGACATATTGGTGAATACTCACAAAATCTGCAAGGAGTTGAGCTATCCTTTTTCTTATATGGTTTTATTCCTATATTCCCTTCTAGCATTTCCTCACAAAGATTTACTATGGTTTCCTTTACATACTTTCTTAGTAAATTGAATTCTTCATTTGTTGCTACAGAAGAACTTTTTGAAAGAGAATTATCCTTATTCATTCTTACTGGAAGAATATCTGAATATCCATTTATACTCTTATCCATAGCTTTTATTATATCTGGATCCGCTAAAAGAAGCCCTTTCATCTTCAATTCCTTTAATAACTTCTTTTCTACTTCATCCTCATCTATTTCATCCTTAGTTCTTATAATTGGATCATCAACTTTGAAATATAACATTCCTGCTGGCATTGCATTTTCTTTATACTTTTCTTCAATTTCTGTTAAAAGAGCATCTAAATATACCAACAGTTGAATCTGAAGTCCATAATACACATCCGATAATTTAAAATCTTTGCTTCCTGATTTATAATCTATTATTCTGATATAGGTTCCTTCTTCTTCTTTTAGCTGGTCAATTCTATCAATTCTTCCTATTAAATTCACAGTCTCCCCTGAGTGAAGTTCTACAGAAATAGGTGAAAATTCTCCATTAATTCCAAAAGACAACTCATATCCTGAAGGTTCAAATTCTCCCCTAGTTATCTGCTCTCCAATTATAGATATAGCTTTTGAAAGAATTCTTTTTATTCCTTCTGTCATATGTTTATATCTTGGAGAACTGTTTAATATAGAACCTGGCATATTTGCCACCTTTTCATCAACTATGGTAGATACTACCCCTTCACAAAGATCCTTATTTACATCTTCCCATGTTATATTCTTTTCCCTTAATCGTTTAGAGAAAGATTCTAATACCTCATGCATAAGTGTTCCTACATCTGGGGTTGATAATTTGTATACTTTTCTATCCTTTGCTTTCATGCCATACTTTACAAAATATGAAAAAGGACATTCCGCATACTTTTCTAATCTAGACACACTTATATTCATTTTGTGTCCATAAAGCTTTCTTACCTTTTTTGTATCCATTATCTCAGCTTCATTACTATAAGAAAAACCTTCTAATATGTTAGTTAATTTCTCCTTCCAATAATCATCATTTATATACCAATTATATACATCCAGCCATAATGGACTAACCTCTAACCCCTCAGTACTACTTCTAAGCTTACCTATAAGCTCATTAAAAGTAGCTTTAGGTGCCGCTACCATTCTTAACTCCTCTTCCTCTGTATTTTTATTTATTATATTGCTATCCTCGCACATGTTTGGGAAAATTTTTTTAAGTCTAGATACAACTATGGATGGTCTTAAAGTCTTGCCCTCTAGATCTGCCATAGGATAACTTATTCTCAAATAATTACTCATAGTAGTTAATGTTATATATGTTAAAAACTGCTCTTCAAAAGCTCTAGCCTTAGTATCCTTTGCTAATTCCAACCCCTTTGAACGTAAATCTTCTCTTTCCATATCTGTAAGTATTCCTTCTGAATTTATTACTCCTGGAAATATACCATCATTTACACCAACTATATATAAAGCCTTTATATCATGGCTTCTAAGACGTTGAATACTACTTACTAAAACTTGATCCAAAGCTGGAGGAATAAGACCTACTTCATATTCTTCAAAACCATTTTTTAAAAGCTTTGCAAATATATTAGGGTCTAATTTTTCTTCTCCCATAACTTCTACAATTTGATCCATAAGCTCCACTACTATATTCCATATTTGATTAAATTCATTTACCTTATCTAACCTATCTTCCTCTTTAAACTTTTCTATCCATGATTCAATCTTTTGTGGTACATTTATACTATTTAAAAAATCATAAAGAGCGGTGCACATCTCTTTAGCATTTTTTTTATTATTAATATTTTCATGAAATTCTTTAAGTGGAAGAACTATTTTATCTTTTATCATATTTATTTTATGTAAATTTTTCTGCTCTTCTTCAGATATTTCTTCATCCTTATTAAAACTATATCTTATTCTATATTGCCATTTAGGAATTTCAGTCCATTTCTTTCCCCTTATTCCATTAGCTAATACATAATTTTCAATTAAGTCTACTTCTTCCCTACTTATATCAGTAAGACCAGTTTTCAAATATCTAAATACACTTTCATAACTCCATCTTTTACTGAATATTTCAATACAAGAGATAATGAGAACTATAAGAGGATTATTACTTATTTCTATTTTTTTATCTATAAAATATGGTATTTCATATTCATTAAATATAGCCCTAGCTAAATTTTCATAACCGTCTAAATCTCCCGTTATTACTGCAATATCTTTAAACCTAAAATTTCTATCTCTAACAAGCTTTAAAATATCTCTAGCAGTTTCTTCAATTTCTGTATACTTATTTAAAGCCTTAAATATGCAGATATCATTTGTATCTCCCTTATAAGTTTTGTATGGAAAAGAAAATAAGTTTTTCTCCATATGACTTAATTCCCTGCTCTCTTTAAATCTATAGCAAGGAGCACATTCTAGTTCTATAGGCTTTTCATATTTTATATTATTTCTTTCCAAAATTCTCAAAAGTTTTTCTTCTGTATTTTTTATAGGATAAAATAAATCTAAATTATCTACAGATTTTCCTCCACTTAAAGCATCTGTACTTAATGTTATATTTACTCTTTTAGCTTTTTTTAATATTTTTTCCAAAATTCTATATTCTTGAGGAGTAAAATCAAAAAATTCATCTATCCAAACTTCAGCTTCATTAAATAATTTAGATTCATCCAATTTATTTACTAATATAGTTAGGTCATCTTCTGGATCTATATATTTTCTATAAAGATTTTCTTGAAATTTAGAATATATTAAAGCTATATCAGATAACTTATCCTTTAAATTCTCGTTTTCCGCTGCTTCTGAAGATTCATACACCATTTCCGGGGTAATATTGTATCTTTTAAATTCTGTAATAAGCTCAGCCATTGTAGTTACAAAACCTTCCCTCTTAGAAGCTTTCGCAAATATTTTAAACCTATCATTTAACTCATCCATTACCTTATATATAAGCATGCTTTTTCCTGATTCATTCATATGTATATGAGTAATTCCACCAACTTCATTAAATACCTTATAAGCCATTCTTTTAAAACTTAATACTTGTGATCTTGATATAGCTTCTTCTCCTATATAATGAATTAAATTCTTTTCACTTTGAAAAGAAAATTGTTCAGGTACTAAGAGTATTAATTGGCTTTTATCACCCTTTTCTAATTTTCTTTTTATGTCTTTAAGACAGTAGTAACTTTTACCACTACCAGATCTTCCATATATAAATCTTAAACTCATTTCATTCACCTCAAAGAAATTTAATACAATTTTATTCTATATGCACTTACTAATTATAGAATAAATAAAATTATAGGATAAATAGTAATATATTTAACTATCTATCCTATAATTATTATACTATATTTGAAACCTGTACTACTGTTCTTTTCATGCTTTTTATTATTTAGTTAAAATTGTCTATAGCTAAAATCCATTACAGATGTTTTCTCTCCACTTCCTTTTATTAGTATAGTATTATTGAATTCTACAAGTCCTTTCCCCTCACAATACACTTTTATTTCCTTATAAGTGTTTTTTGGATATCCTTGTACTCCTTTAATTACTGTTTCTGTTTTTACTAAATTTTTATTATCTTTATCTTTAGTAACATCTACAATTGTGTTTTTAGCAATATATTTATTTCCCTTAAATTCCACTTCATTTTCCCATGTGTTTCCCTTTATTATAGGCATTTTCAAAATAGTTCCTTTTTCGATAGCTGCATATTTCTTTTTCATATCACCATTTTTCTGAATTTCCTTAACAGAATCTGCATCAATAGTGTATTCCTTTTGAAAATGAAATTTATCTTTAGCTGGCCCTTCTCCATCAGATTCATTTTTTATTTCCCCATTAAACTGTAATATCAAAGATTCTTTAGTGCCAGTAATCTTATCTAATTTTATTACTTCTCCATACTCTAATGTACCATTATAATGAAATTCCCTCATTTCATTAGTAGAAAAATATGCTGATAGTTCTTTACTATATTCTTTTACATTTAATTGCCCTTTATCTTGTGCTTTTACTATATTATCTTGTGCTTTTACTATATTATCTCCCTTTAACATAGATGAATTTATATTGTTTTTTGAACATCCCATTAACGAGAAAGCTAATACCGATATAATAACAGAACTTAGTATTATTTTTAAATTTTCTTTCATTAACTTATCCCTCCATTAATTTATACTAATTTTTTATAAGTATCTTATGTTATATTCATAGTACTATATTCTCCTCATTTAAGAATTACATAGGATTTACAAATATATTACAAAGTTATTACAATATACTTTTCACAATTTCATCACAATTAACACAAAGTTTAATCATAAATATGTTTTATGATTATTACATAAGATAAAAGAAAGTTGCACTGCAACTTCTTAAAATTAGGAGGTATGTTTTATGAAAAAGAAAAATATTATTGCTGCTTTAGCACTTACATTATCAATAGGAATGGGAGCAACTGCATATGCTGCTACAACTACATCTCCAAATTCCAGCATATCAAATAAAGTAAATGCTACTTGTGAAAGATTAGGTATTGGAAGAATTACTGGTATGAGGGGGTACGATTCAGCAATCTCTATTTTAAAGGATAAACTTAAATTAACAGATTCTGATATAACAAAAGCTAGGGAATCAGGCAAAACTTTAAGAGATTTAGCTTTAGAAAAAGGAATGACTGAAGATCAATTTAAACAAGCAATGATAGATGCAAAAAACAAGTCTATAGATGAGGCTGTTAAAAATGGTACTTTAACTAAAGAAGAAAGCGATAAAATTAAAACTACTATTAAAAATAATATACAAAATTGTGATGGTACAGGTTGTGGAAATTCTATGAGAGGCCAAGGCCAAGGTCAAGGTCGTGGAAGAGGCATGAATGGTATGAGAGGTATGCAGCAGGGTAACTGTCTTAAGTAAACCACAAAACCGTGTGAAAAATTCACACGGTTTTTTTATATATTTCCACTATAATGCTTACTATCTTATACATTTTATCCTTATTAGTATCTAAAAAATCTAGTTGATTCATCATCTTTTCTGTGTACTCTGTACTTTGTTATCTAAAGAAGCTTCTTCACCTATTATTTTTATACCTTTTTCTATATCCTCTAGTGTAAGCCTAGAAAATCCTAATCTTAAAGAATCATCTCCTCCACCATCCGTATAAAATATATCTCCTGGTGTAAAAATAACTCCTCTTTTTACACATCTATTTAATAATTCTCTAGAATTTATATTCATTAACTTAATAAATAAATATAGCCCGCCGTCTCCTAAAATATATTTATGTGGTATATACTCCTCACAAAGTCTCTTTGCCAATTCATATTTTTCTCTATATATATTTCTGACCTTTTTAACATATTTTTCAAAGGAACCACTTTTCATATATTCATATAAAATTGCTTGATCTAAAAATGATGTATGGATATTTCTACTTCTCTTAACACTTTCTAAAGTATCTATAAGTTTTTCATCTCCAAATATCCATCCTATTCTCATGCCTGGAAAAAGTATTTTAGACAAACTCCCTATATAAACTACTGAATTTTCTTCTCCACTTATAGCAGCAATGGGAGCCATATGTGCGCCTAAATGTTGAAGTTCCTCATTAAATCCATCCTCAATTATAGGGACTTTGTATTTCTTCAAAGTATTATATAGCTGTTCCCTTTTCTGAAATGACATAACCATTCCTGTGGGATTATGATAAGAAGGAATAATATATGCTAATTTAACCTGGTTACTTTTAAGTTTTTCCTTTAAATCTTCTAAATCTATTCCATCTTCATTAATCCTTATTCCCACTATATCTAAGCGATGTAACTTCATTAATTTAATAGCTGTATTATGAGTAGGATTTTCACATAATATTTTATCCTCCTTAGATGTGAGAGAGGATAATAATATATCAAAACCTTCAGTAAAACCATTGGTTATTAGTATACTTTTCCCCTTAGTATTTACCCCTTTTTCCTTCATATAATTCATTAGAAATTCTATAAGATATTTATAACCTTTAGCATAGCCATAATTTAATATTTTTTCTCCTTCTAAAGTTATTCTATTTAAAAAAGCTCTTTTTAACTCTTCAACATCAAATAAACTTTCATCTGGTGCTATACTCTTAAAAGAAATCATGCCTTTCTTATATAATTGTTCATGTTTCATAATATCTAATTCTTCCGCAGTTTTAGCATAATTATTGATGTTATCTAACCATTCTATATTCCAATCACTATTTACATTTATATTTATTTTACAAACAAAAGTACCTTTCCCTTTTTCAGTATAAACTAATCCATTGTCTTCAAGAAGTTCGTAAACCTTCATTATAGTATTTCTACTAACATTAATCATAGAAGACATTTCCCTAGTAGAGGGTAACTTACTTCCTTGAGGAAGCATACCATTTTCTATTATTTCCTTTATATATTTATATATTTGAATATAGGCAGCCTTTCCAT
Source organism: Clostridium lundense DSM 17049 (assembly GCF_000619945.1). GTDB lineage: Bacteria > Bacillota > Clostridia > Clostridiales > Clostridiaceae > Clostridium_AO > Clostridium_AO lundense. Next base: position 115,225 of record NZ_JHVC01000006.1, read on the forward strand.
CTTTTAATTTTATATTGTGAAACAATTAATTCACCTCAATATTTGCTTGTATTTAAAGAAGACTCTATAATCTTATCTAAAAGCTCACTAAAGCTTAATCCAAATGCTTTTGCACTTTTAGGGAATAAACTGTTTTTAGTCATTCCTGGAAGAGTATTTATCTCTAAAACATATACTTCTCCATCTTTTATAATCATATCAATTCTTCCATAAACTCTCAACTTAAAACTTTCCCAGCACCTCTTACATATTTCCTCAACATTCTTTTGTAAAGGTTCTGGGAGTTCTATGGCATTTTCTTCTGCCCCATTATCATCATACTTTGAAGAATAGTTAAAAAATTCTTCTTTTGTCTTTATGGATAGTATAGGTAAAACCTCTCCATTAAGCATACAACAAGTTATTTCTTCGCCTTTTATATATTCCTCTATCATAACTTCTTCATCGTATTTTAAAGCTTCCTTTACCGCTTTATCTAATTCTTCTTTATGATTAACCAATGTTATGCCAATACTTGAACCACCATTATTAGGTTTGACCATAACAGGGTAACCCATATCCTCTATTTTAGCATAATTTATTTCTTCTTCTCTCCTTACCATAATCCATCTTGGTGTTTTTATATTTTCTGCAACAAACACTTTTTTACTTGTATCTTTATCCATACATAATGCACTACTTAATACACCACAACCTGAATATGGCACTCCTATACTTTCTAGAATTGCTTGAATCTGACCATCTTCTCCAAAACTGCCATGAAGCGCAATAAAAGCAAACTCTAAGCATTTTACTCTATCAATAAGTTCATATTTTGTATTTATAGGTATTGGTAAAATCTCATATTTATCTTTATCTAAACTTTCTATTATATACTTTCCTGTTAGGTAAGATACTTCTTTTTCGGTGGATATTCCACCCATTACAACTCCAATTTGCATATAAAAATCCTCCTTATATACATACTACCTCAGTTTTATTTTATTCATTAAGGGGGTATAATTAAAGTACCACTATGTATTTAATTTTATAACATAGTGGTAAACAATTTCAAAAAATTACTCCGCAACTCTTTTAGATAACCGAGTACAGAGTACAGGAAATGGGGTTGAAATTTATGTCACTATTACAGTTTTCTAACGTATCATTTTCTAAGGAAGGAAAAAACATATTAAAAAATTTAAATATCCACATAGAAACTGGAGATTACATATCCATTGTTGGACCTTCTGGCAGTGGGAAAAGTACTTTTTTAAAGCTATGTAATAATTTAATTAGCCCTAGTGAAGGAAATATTGTATTTAATAATAAAGTTTTATCTGAATATAATCCTATAGAGCTAAGAAAAAAAATTGCTTATTGTTTTCAAATGCCTTATTTATTTGGTGATACTGTAATGGATAATTTAATTTTTCCTTTTAAAATACGTAACAAAAAATTAGATATAAATAGAATAAAATATCTCTTCTCCTTATTTAGTATGGATGAGAAATTTATAGAAGAAAAGATATTAAATCTTTCTGGAGGAGAAAAACAAAGAATTGTCCTTATGAGAACATTAATGTTTAATCCAAAAATTCTTCTTCTTGATGAAGTTACTTCTGCATTAGATAGTGAAAATACCCTTATAGTTGAAAATATAATTAATAAATTAAATAATAATGAAACTACGATACTTTGGGTAACTCATAACAAAGAGCAGAGTACTAAATATGCAAATAAACTTTTAACTTTTGAAAATGGTGAAATTAAATCATTGGAGGTGCTAAGATGAGTGGAGGTGCTACTATAAATATTTTCTCACTTATAATTGCCTCTTCTTTGGTCCTTATTTCTTTGTTTTTTTCTTATTACCAAAAACTTAATTTAGAAAAAGAAACTATAATAGGAGTAATTCGTGCAATAATTCAACTTACAGTTGTTGGATATCTGCTTAATTTTGTTTTTGGATTGAAAAATCCTTTCTTTACAACCCTTTTACTTTTATTTATGACTATAAATGCTTCTTCTAATGCAGCTAAAAGAGGAAAAGGTATAAAGAATGGTTTTATTATATCCTTTATTGCTATATCTGTAGGAGAAATTATAACCTTATCTATACTTATTGCCGCAGGTACTATTAAATATGAAGCTTATCAGCTAGTTCCTGTTGGTGGAATGATTATAAGCAATGCAATGATTGCTATAGGACTTTGTTATAAACAACTTATAAGTAATTTTAAAAATAAAAGAGAAGAAGTAGAAACAAAGCTTGCTCTAGGTGCTGATATTCTTCCATCCTCCATTGAAATTATACAAGATGCAATAAAGACTGGAATGTTACCTACTATTGATTCTATGAAAACTTTAGGAATAGTAGCACTACCAGGTATGATGACAGGTTTAATTCTTGCAGGAACCTCTCCGTTACAGGCTATAAAATTTCAAATAATGGTTACGTTTATGATGTTATCTACTACCTCTATTGCTTCCTTTATAGCTTGCTATCTTGCTTATAAAGGATTTTTCAACGAAAGAAAACAACTACTATAATATTTTTCACAATTTCATCACAATTACCTCAAAGTTTAAACAAATAAATATTTTATTATTTAATCACAGTAAAAAATATTTATTAAAATAATTATTTGGAGGTATAAATGATGAAATTGAATAATAAGTGGAAATGGATAATATCAATATTCTTTTTAGGATTCTCTATTTTTGCAGGGAAAATGCATCAAATTAAAGGAGGTGGACCTGCCGGCAGCCCTTCCACTGATGCACTGTGTCCATTCGGTGGACTAGAAACCCTATATTCATTATTAACTAAAAATACTTATATAGAAAAGATAACCCCTTCTTCTTTAATTTTATTATTAGCAACTATATTACTTACTCTGGTTTTAGGAAGAGCCTTTTGTGGATATATTTGCCCTCTTGGTACCATTCAAAGCCTATTGAATAAACTAGCTAAAAAACTTCACATTAAACAAATTAAATTAAATTCAAAATTGGACCAAGCATTGAGATATGCTAAATATGTTGTTTTATTTGCAATATTATTTACAACTTATAAAGCTGGTTCTCTAATTCTTAGAGCCTATGATCCTTGGGCAGCATTCATGCACCTTGGCAGTGGAAGTGAAATATTTGAAGAGTTTTTAATAGGTATAATAGTTCTTATATTAATACTTGTTTCATCAATGTTTATAGAAAGAGCGTTTTGTAGATATTTCTGCCCTCTAGGTGCCACATTAGCTATATTTACACCATTTAGTGTCTTCAAAGTAAAAAGAAAATCATCTTCATGTGTTAGCTGTAAATCTTGTAGTAAGAATTGTCCTATGGGATTAGATGTACATTCCAAAACTACGCCTTCTAAAACTGAATGTATTTCTTGTGGAGAATGTATTTCATCATGCCATATAGAAAACACCTTAGAATTAAATGGAAAAAATTTAACTTTATCCCTAGCAAAAACTGCTGGAGTTATTATATTAATAGCTGCACTAGTTATTGGTTCCTCTGCAATTACAGGTAATTTTAAAACCTCTTTAACTAATTCTGAAGTTTTAAAAGAAAATAACTCTTTAAATGCTAATAATATAAAAGGATATATGACTATAGATGATATATGTAAAGAATTTAATGTAGATAAAACTACTGTTCTGCAAAAAGTAAAATTACCTCTAGATACTCCTACAAATATTCCTGCAAAAGATTTAAAAACAATTTTAGCTGACAAAGGCATAGATTTTGATGTTGATAGCATAAGAACTGCTGTAAAAGAACTTACTCAATAACCAAAGTGTAAATAATAAATTAAAAAGAATAAGTTTGGATAATTTTTCTTCATATTCATTACGAAAAATTTTAATTTAATATTTTCTGTAATGAATATGAAAGAAAATCTTCCTTATTTATTCTTTATTTTTTATCTTATCATTTGTTCTTAAAGCTCTCTCTAATTTTCTAAAGCTTTTTCTGAACAATTATCTTTTCCTTTAGTAATAATTAAAGAAATGATTAAAGCTATTGCTGTTGGTGTTAGCCAAGCAAATCCCATATTTGACAATGGAATAAATGCAATTATAGATTTTAATATAGCTGAGTTAATCCCCATAGATGGTAAGGTTTCAATTATACTAAATATCAAAGAAGTATATACAGTAACTTTAAATACAGAATCATTTCTAGACAATACCTTAAATAAAGTCATCCCTACAAGCGTAATAGATACCGGATATAATATACATAATACTGGAACAGATATTTTAACTATTTTATCCACTCCAAAATTTCCTATTATTATACTGACAACAGATATTACTATGGCATTTATCTTATAAGGTAATTTTCCATTACTTACATTTTCAAAAAAGCTTGATCCTGCTGTTATTAATCCAACTGATGTTGTAAAGCAAGCTAATCCCATTGCAATTCCTATAACTGCGCCTCCATATTGTCCTAATGTTCTACTTGATATTTCCAATAATAAAGCTGTTTTTGATATATCATTAGGAAGTGTATTACTAGTCTGCGCTCCTAAATACATTAATCCACCATATATTAACGCTAGTCCTAGTATTGCTACTAATCCTGATTTTATAGTTATTGATATAGCATCTTTTCCTTCATATCCTTTTTGAAGAACTGAAGATGTAATTACTGAAGCAAACATTAATCCTGCTAGAGCATCCATAGTTTGATATCCTTCTATAAGTGAGCTTGAGAATACAGATACAGCACCAGTATCTCCTATAGTTCCTATTGGAGATACTATTCCTTTAATTATTATTATAGAAAGAGTTATTAAAAGCGCAGGAGTTAAAAATTTTCCTATATTATCTATAACCTTTGAAGGTTTTAAAACAAAACATAAATTTAATACAAAATATAAAATCATAGAAACTAATGATGACATCCATGGAAATACTGGTTGTATGGTAATTTCATAAGTTGTTGCTGCTGTTCTTGGTATTGCAAGCATTGGACCTATAGCTAAAAAAATTGCTATAGAACATAGCACTGCAAAGCGTTTGCTTATTCTTCCTGCCATATCCTCAAAATTTCCATTGGTTTTAGTACAAGCTAATATTCCTAAAAACGGTAAACCTACTCCTGTTACTACAAATCCTAAAGTTGCTAAAAAGAATTGGCTTCCTGTTAATTTTCCTAAATAAGGAGGAAAAATTAAATTACCTGCTCCAAAAAACATAGCAAATAATGCAAGACCTATTACAAAAAAGTCCTTTGTAGTTTTTTTCATGAATAAAACACCCTTTCATTTATTAATTTTTGTCAAAAAGTCCCCGGGGAATATAAACAAATTATAAAATAAAAAAAGCCTTCCTTCCTCATAATAAACTATTATAAGGACGAAAGACTATATTTTCGCGGTACCACCTTACTTTTGGTTACATTGTAACCAAATCTTTTTTCAGGTCAATCTCTACAAACTATTACATTGGATGAACCCTAACCATGTATCGTTGGTATACGTCCTTATCTACTCGAAATCTTTCAATAAGGAAGCTCTAGAGCTAGTATTATATATTCACTTTAATACCAATTTTCAGCAAACATTGGCTCTCTGTAATTAAAGTATTGAATATTTTTCTCTCTGTCATTGCTTTTTAATTATTCTTAATATTAATTATTTATTGATTATTATATTCAAAATAACTAGACTTGTCAACATAAATTTCCCAAAATTCCTTTAACACTCTTTCCATCTGACAAGAATCCCTAATTATGATATTTTTCATCCATTCCTTAGGAAATAATCTTAGGTAACTCTTGCTTGTAAATCTATCATCTATAAGCAAAATAGCTCCTTTATCATTTTCTGATCGTATTACTCTCCCTGCTGCTTGAAGTACTTTGTTCATACCAGGATACATATAGGCATATTCATAGCCATTGTTATTCTTTTCATTAAAATAATTCATTATTATGTCTCTTTCAAAACATATCTGCGGGAGACCTACTCCTACTATAATAGCTCCTGAAAGTCTTTCTCCTTTAAGGTCAATTCCCTCTGAAAATATTCCTCCTAATACTGAAAATGCTAACAAAGTTTTTTCTCCATTTTCATCAAAATTATTTAAAAATTCCTCCCTTTCTTGTTCATTCATAGAAGAACCTTGAATAATTACTTTTATATTTTTGCATTGATCTTCAAATGCCTTCCATACCATATCCATATATTTATAAGATGGAAAAAACACTAAATAGTTTCCCTTTTTACTGCATATAAAAGCCTTTATATATTCTACTATTTTATAGATACTATTTTCTCTATTTCTATATCTAGTAGAAATATTAGAAGCTATCATAAGCGCCCTATTTTGGACTGAAAAAGGAGAGGGAAATCTCATAGAATAATCATCCTCTTCTCCTCCTAGTATATATTTAAAATACTTTATAGGAGTTAAGGTAGCAGAAAAAAACACTGCGGATTTTCCTCTTTTAATTCCTTCCCTCAATAATTCAGAAGGATCTAAACAAAATAATTTTATTATTGCATCTTTCCCTTGTTTTTGTACATAAGTTACATAGCTTTCACTGTAAAGCTCACTTATCCTTAAAAAAGCTAAAACATCAAAGTAAAGCTGCAATAATTCCTCATAGCCTTCTCCTTTTTCATTTCCCTTGAGCCATTCTTCACCTTCTTTAATAAAATTTCTTAAAAACGAATATATGTCTAAAGGCTCTTCCTTCTGCATATAAAAACCTTCTTCATTACAATTTTTACTCATATCTAACATATATGAATTTAATTTATTTAATATTTTATAAAGCTTTGGTGAAGAATCTTTTGTTAACTTTTTCCCTTGTAAAAAGTCTTCTTTTTTTAATTCTGCAGAAAACATATCTCTTCCTCTATCCACTAAATTATGGGATTCATCTATTAAAAATAAAAAATCCTCTTTTCCTGCATCAAAAAATCTTTTTAAATATACTCTAGGATCAAATACATAATTATAATCACAAATTACACAATCAGCCCAAAGGGTTAAATCTAAAGATAACTCAAATGGACATACTGTATACTCTTTAGCATAGTTTTCAATAACAGTTCTATTTATTAAATTTTCCTTTTTAAGTATTTCCATAATGCATTTATTTACCCTATCAAAATGCCCTTTTGCAAATTCACATTGATCACCATTACAATTTGCTTTATCTTTAAAACATACCTTATCCTTTGCAGTAATTGTTACAACTTTCATTTGTAGTCCATTATTCTCCATTTTATTAAAAGCTTCCACAGCTACAGAAGAAGTTATAGTTTTAGCAGTTAAATAAAATATTTTTGATATTAACCCCTCTCCCATAGCCTTTATTCCAGGAAAAATAGTGGATATAGTCTTTCCTATACCTGTTGGAGCTTGTAAAAATATATTTTTATTTTGAGAAATAGTTCTATAAACTGCTACTGCTAATTCTCTTTGTCCTGGTCTATAATTACTAAATGGAAAGTTTAAACTCTTTATACTTTTATCTCTTTTTTCTACCCACTTTCTAGTATAATCTGCCCAAATAAAATATTTTTCTATTAGTGAATAAAAAAAATCCTCCAGCTCCGTTAGAGAATATTGTTTTAATATGTATTTAATTTTGCCAGTATCAACCTGACAATAAGTTAATTGCACTTCTATATTATCTATAAAGTTTTCCTTAGCATATATATATGCATAACATTTGGCCTGCGCAAAATGAAGAGGATTATAATCTTCATCAATTTCATCTAAGTCCTTAGTAGTACTTTTTATTTCGTCTATTATTACTATATCCTCTTCTTTTATTATTCCATCGGCTCGCCCTTCTACTGTAATAAACATCCCTTTATATTCAATAGTTCTTTTTAACGATACTTCAGGTAGGTAATTATCCCCTTTATTTCTTTGTATCTTTTGATGAATTCTAGTTCCATCTACCGCTCTACCACTACCTATAAAAGTGGAACTCAAGTCTCCAGATCTCAATATAAATTCCACTAAATTTCTTACAGATATTCTAATTTCATTATTCATAAACATCAGCCTTTAATAATATTTTTTAATCTTTAAATTAATAATACACTTTTAGGACTGAACTTTTCAACTATATTTATATTTATAAAGCATTTTCACTTTTTAAAAACTTAATATTCTTACTTATTTGGGTTACATTTACTAATAAAGCTATTATACAAGCTATAATTAAAATAATACCTAGCTCATGAAGAGATAAAATACTTCTTCTATAATGAAAAATAAATGTTATAACTAAAATATTAAATATACTTTTTAGTATTCTAAAATAATGCTTTCTAATATCATCCTGAAAGTATTTAACTCTTACATCACATTCTAAGAATACCATTATGAATAATGAAATTAATAGAAATGATAAAAAATTAGCCATAAAAAAATCCTCCTTAAATATTTACTATAATTACATTATAAAGGAGGATTCTTACTACATTCTTATCTAAATCTTAACATTTACTTAAATTTTAATAGGTTATTTCCCTACTCACTATTTTATCTATTTCTTCTTCATTACATCCTGGAAAAGAAACATTCTTAACTAATTCCCATCTTTCAATATGAGTTAGCACTTCATTAGGATGAAGGGTTGTTAAAGGTGATAGGGTTTCCATTTCAGTCATAAATTCATTAGTATAGGTTTCATAAGATACTCCGAAATCAGGATATTGTTCTATTTTATTATGTTTAAATTTTTTAATAAACATATTATTATGATTAAAATAAGCCGCCCACCCATCTTCATTTGGTATACCTAATTTAAATGCTTCTTTTATATCTTTGTCTTGTTTTAAAATTATATACTTATCTCCAAAGTAAACACGAGAATCATTCATTTTAGAATAAGGCCATAATGCTAATACTCTATTAGGAAGCAATCCAGTATTCCTCTTAGGCTGAGCAATTACCTCTACTCCCCCTGGTGCCATAACTGTAAGAGCCCATGCTGCTAGTTGGATATCCCATGCATTTTTATTAGTTAATCTATGAATTATTTTAACATTACTTCCACTATCACCTAAAATTATTTCAACTTCTTTTTTTATTTGGGTCCAAGGCTCTACTTCACTTTCCAATACAACTCCATTGCCACTTTTTGTCCATTTTACTTCTTTATTATCTGGTATATATGTTCTAGGATTTTCCTCTGGACTATGCCATAATCTATGTCCCCCCAGTAAATACCACTGTTCACCAAAAACATTCATGGTAGTAGGATTATCTTCACAAAATTCATTTTCTCCTCCTATAAAACTATATCTTATTATTCTAGGTCCCATATCCAATGTAATATAAAGCTCTACCTCTTCGTTAGATATTCTTAAGCAATTTCCGAAACCTTTGTAATTAATCTCTTCTAACTTTACATTCATCATAAAAACATCCCCTTCTTAATTTTCCTTTTAATTTTTTCTCTAAATTATCTTACTTCCTAAAAAAAATAATTTATTATATGGAAGTAACGCTGCTCCTTTAATAGACGAATCTTTTTTTAGTTTAGATAGTAATATTCTATTATCTTTTTCATTATAAAATTTATTTTCTATAAATACTTTTTCATTTAAATAATTTAATAAGTTATCCTCGTATTCACTAATTTCACCACCAACAACCACATAATGTGGATCCAATGCTAAAATTATATTTTGAATTCCGATACTTAAATAATCTATATATCTTTTCCACACTTTAATTGCGATTTCTTCATTATTATCTAGTTTATTAAAAAATTCCTTTAATAGACTTATCTTTTCTGTTGAATTATTATTATAATAATTTAAAAGAGCTCTTTCTGATACATACATTTCCCAGCAGCCTTTTCTTCCACAATTGCACTCTATACCATTAGGTACAATTGTCATGTGTCCAAATTCACCTGCTCTTTTGTTCTTTCCCTTATATAAATTATCTTCAACTATTACGCCTACTCCTATACCTTCAGTTATAGATATGTATACTAAATTTTTCATTTCATTACCTATGCTTAAATTAATTTCTGCATAAGCAGCCGCATTAGCTTCATTTTCTATATATACAGGTATATTTATTCTGCTTTGAAATTTTTGAAAACATATATTCTTTACCATCAAGTTAGGTGCAATTTCTAATAACATTTTTTCTTCATTCACAGTTCCAGGTAAAGAAAATCCTACGCCTAGCACTTTGTATCTTTCTATTTTTGTCTCTTTTATAGCTATATCTATTTCTTCTTCTACTTTATCTAAAACTTTATTAAAATTTTGAAGACAGTTCATTTTAAAATACTTATCATATTGTATTTCTGAATCAAGATTTACAAGTATTATTCTTACATAATGTGGTTTAACTTCTACACCAAAAGAGTATCTAGCTGAAGAAATAAATTTCACAATAACTGGTTTTCTACCACCAGTTGAATCCCCAACTCCCGCTTCCTCTAAAATACCTTCTTTTATCAGTTCATTTACATTATTTATAATTGTTGGAACACTTATATTAAGCTTTTTTGATATATCCTGTTTGGTTAATTCTCTTTTTTTATATAGTAAATTTATTATTCTTTTCTTATTTGTAATTTTTATTGTTTCTTGATCTAAAATATTTAATTTAATCATATTACTCCCCTGTAAAATATATAAAATCATCATAAATTAATTTAAATTTTTTCTATAATTACATTATAATTCTATTTTTGTTCCTTTCAATGAACTTTATTAAGTTCATTAGTATATTATTAAAATTAAAGAAGCTGTTGGTTAACTATTTTCACCACCAGCTTAGAAATCTGTTTATTTACTATCTATATTTTCTAACTATTCATTGTCAATGTCATATAGAGATTTAAAATTATGTTCTAAAGATACATATAGATCTTTATATGCTTCATAATATTTTGTATATATATTATGATTTTCTTCTATAGGAGTTTGTAAATTTTCTCTAGCTATTACCTTATCACAAGCTTCCTCTACTGAAGAATATATTTCTGCTCCAACACCTGCAAGAAGTGCTACTCCTAATGCTGGTCCTTCACTTGAATTAATTGTTACAACTTCACTTTTAAACATATCTGATTGCATTTGTCTCCAAAGGGGACTTCTTCCTCCCCCTCCAGATGCCCTCACTTCTTTAACATCTATGCCTAATTCCTTTATGATTTCCATACAATCCTTTAAACTATAGCTTACACCTTCCATAACCGCTCTTAGCATATGAGCTTTTGTATGACGAGGAGTTAATCCAAAAAATACTCCCTTAGCATAAGGATCTAAATGTGGAGTTCTTTCTCCCATTAAATATGGAAGATAAATAAGTCCCTCACAACCTGGTAGTACATTTATTGCTTCCTTTGTCATAAGTTCATAAGGATCTACTCCCATAAGTTTTGATGCTTCCTTTTCTGAGTTGCAAAAGTTATCTCTAAACCATTTTAAAGATAGTCCTGCTCCCTGGGTTACCCCCATTACATGCCAAGTATTAGGCACCGCATGACAAAAAGTATGAACTCTTCCTAATGGGTCTATAGTAACTTTATCTGTATAGGCAAAAACTACTCCTGAAGTTCCTATAGTAGATGATACTATTCCAGGTTTTACAATACCATTTCCTATAGCTCCTGCTGCTTGATCTCCTGCTCCTCCAACTACTATGGTACCTTCTTTAAGTCCTGTAAGTTCTGCTACTTCACTTGTTACTTTTCCTGTAACTTCTTGTGATTCATATACTGGAGCTAACAGATCTTTATCTATTTGCAACTTTTCTAATACTTCTTTACTCCAATTTCTTTCTCTTACATTTAAAAGTTGCATACCACTTGCATCTGAAACCTCTGTTGCAAATTCTCCTGTAAGCATAAATCTTACATAATCTTTTGGAAGCAATATTTTATGTGCTTTTTCATAAATTTCAGGCTCGTTATTTTTAACCCACATAATTTTTGAAGCTGTAAATCCTGTTAAAGCTGGATTTGCTGTTATTTCTATTAATCTTTCTTTTCCTACCAAATTAGTTATTTGTTCACATTCTTTGCTAGTTCTTTGATCTGCCCATATAATAGAAGGTCTCAATACTTTGTTTTCTTTATCTAATAGCACAAGTCCATGCATTTGACCTGATAATCCTATACCTTTTATATCCTCACTATTAACTCCACTTTTTGTTATAACAGTTCTAATACTTTTTACTGTTGCCTGCCACCAATCTTCAGGTCTTTGTTCAGCCCAACCCGCCTTTGGTTGATAAAGTTCATATTCTTCTGTAGCACTGCTTATTGTATTCCCACAACTATCAAATAACACAGTTTTTGTGCCAGATGTTCCTATATCTATACCCAATAAATATTGTTTCATACTTAACGCCTCCCTTTTTAGTTCATAATTAAAAATTTTATAAATTGAATTAACAGTGAAAAGCTTGGAGGGGTCTAAGCTTCCCACTGTTTTCAATTATATTATATTGTATTTTTTATACCTCAGTTATATATTGATTTACTATGCTTTCAAGCATTTCCTGTCTTCCTGATACATTATTTATTTCTTTTAACTCTAAAGCATGTTTTTCTAATTCTTTAAATCCAACTTTTCCTTCTACAATATCTTTTCCTATGCCAGTATTATAACTTTCATATCTTTTATCTATAAAGTTTTCTAATACTCTATCTTCTAATAATTTCTGTGCAACCTTTAATCCCCTTGCAAATGCATCCATACCAGCAATATATCCATAGAATAGATCTGATGGTTCAAAAGAAGCTCTTCTTACTTTTGCATCAAAGTTAAGTCCACCTTTGTTTAATCCGCCATTTTTTAATATTTCATACATAGCAAAAGTTGTATCGTAAATATTTGTAGGGAACTGATCTGTATCCCATCCTAGCATCAAATCTCCTTGATTTGCATCTACACTTCCTAAAGCTCCATTAACTCTTGCTATATTTAATTCATGCTGGAAAGTATGCTGTGCTAATGTAGCATGATTAGCTTCTATATTCATCTTAAAGTGTTTCTCTAAGTCATACTTTCTTAAGAATCCTAAAACTGTAGCTACATCAAAATCATACTGATGTTTTGTTGGCTCCTTTGGCTTTGGCTCTATTAAGAACTGTCCATCAAAACCTATTTCTTTAGCATAATCTACAGCCATGTGTAATAATCTTGCGAAATTATCTAATTCTAATGTAGTATTTGTATTCAATAAAGTTTCATATCCTTCACGACCGCCCCAGAATACATAGTTTTGTCCGCCTAATTCTTTTGTAACTTCAATGGCCTTTTTAACCTGAGCTGCTACATAGGCAAAAACATCTGCATTAGGAGAAGTAGCTGCACCATGAACAAATCTTGGATTAGTAAAAGCATTAGCTGTTCCCCAAAGAACCTTTTTATCTGAATCCTTTAAAAATCCCTTTATATACTCTACTATTATATCTAAATTTTTATTAGTTTCTCTTAAATTACTTCCTTCTGGTGCAATATCTCTATCATGAAAACAAAAGAATTCCATTCCCAATTTGTCCATAAACTCAAAGTTCGCTCTTACTCTAGCTTTAGCTAATTCAATAGGATCTGTAATACCATCCCAAGGACGAATCATTGTTCCTGCTCCAAATGGATCAGCACCATTTGCAGTATAAGTATGCCAATAGGATACTGCAAAACGTAAATGCTCTTTCATTGTTTTATGTCCGATTTTTTCATCTGGATTATAATATTTAAAAGCTAATGGATTCTTTGAACCTTTTCCTTCATATTTTATTTGTGGTATATCTTTAAAAATCTCCTGCATAATAATATCCTCCTCATAATAATTAAATTTTAAATTAAGATTGTTTATTCTTGGAAGTTATATCTAACCAAACTGCAATTAATAATATTAAACCTTTAACTATATACTGCCAGAATGGTTGAGTATTTAACATACTCATTCCATTATCAATACTTGCCATAACTAGAGCTCCTACTAAAGCTCCACTTACAGAACCTGCTCCACCTGCTAAACTTGCTCCACCAATAACACAAGAAGCAATAGCGTCCAATTCAGCATTTTGTCCTGCTGCTACAGAACCTGCATTTAATCTAGCTGCTAAAAGAATTCCAGCTATAGCCGCCATTAATCCGTTAATAGCATAAATTATTAAAACACTTTTATTTACATTTATACCTGATAACTTAGCTGCTTCTCTATTACCACCAATTGCATATATTCTTCTTCCAAATACTGTATTGCTGCTAACAAATGAGAATATTATAGCAAGTACAAGCATTATAAATACAGGTACAGGGAAACCTTGATATTTATTAAGTATAACTATAAATAATACTGTCATTACAGTTATACCTGCTATTTTTGCAAAATCTAAAATTTTTGAAGGCATTTCTAATCCATATTTAATTTTTTTCTTTCTGCTATTTGATATTATTAAGATACTGGCTAATATGGCTAATATACCTACAACATAACCAAACATATCTGGAAAATAAGCTTGTCCCACTATCTTTAAATCTTTTGTCAACGGTGCTACTGTTTGCCCTTTACTTATTCCAACAAGCGCTCCTCTAAACACTAACATTCCTGCAAGAGTAACAATGAAGGATGGAACTTTTTTGTATGCTATCCACCATCCATTCCATAATCCTAAAAGCAATCCTAAAACTAACACTATTGCTATAGTAGTTATAGCGTTCATCTTATACCATACATTTAGTATAGCTGCAATTCCTCCTAATAGTCCTAGTAATGAACCTACTGATAAATCTATTTCTCCTAATATAATTACAAATACCATTCCAATTGCCAAAATTCCTGTTATAGACATCTGTCTTAAAAGATTAGATAAATTTCTTGGAGTTATAAAATTTCCATGAGTTGTAACAGTAAATATTATCCATATAGATACCATTGCTATTATCATGGTATATAATTTGGAATTAATTTTTATTTTTGTAGTTTCTTTTTTATTTTCCATTCTTGCTACCTCCTATAGCACATTCCATAATCTTTTCTTGAGTTAACCCTTTATTTATAAAGTCGCCTTTTAATTCTCCTTCATGCATTACAAGGACTCTGTCACTTATTCCTAGTACCTCTGGAAGTTCTGATGATACCATAATTATGGATATACCTTTCTTTACAAGTTCAAACATTAGTTTATATATCTCATACTTTGCACCTACATCTATTCCCCTAGTAGGTTCATCTAATATTAATATTTTAGGTTCTACTAAAAGATTCTTTGCTAAAACTACCTTTTGTTGATTTCCTCCACTTAGACTACCCACATTTAAATCCATACTGGAGGTTTTTATTTTTATTTCTTCAATGTATTTTTTTACATCTAATATTTCCTCATCTTTATTTATACAATTAAACTTACCTTTATAGTTAAGTATGTTGGCTATAGTTATATTGTTTCTCACAGACATATCGGCTATAATCCCATGTCTTTTTCTATCTTCTGGGACCATTGCAATACCATGCTTCAATGCATCACTTGGTCCTTTTATATTAAGCTTTTGTCCTTTTAGATAAGCTTCACCTTCATATTTACCAGGATAACTTCCATAAATGCATGAAACCAATTCAGTTCTCCCTGATCCTATAAGTCCAGCTATACCTAAAATTTCTCCTTTTCTTAATTTAAAGCTTAAATCCTTAACCTTCTTTATTTTCTTATTTACGCTATCATAGGCAACAAAATTCTTTACCTCAAAGAACTCTTCCCCTATTTGATGTTCTTCCCTAGGGTATAAATCCTTCATTTCTCTTCCAACCATCATGTTTATGATCTTTTCTTGAGTTAAATTATCAATAGATTCTGTGCCTATAGTTTTTCCATCTCTTATTACTGTAACATTATCTGCTAAAGCCATTACTTCATTTAATTTATGTGATATATATATACAGGTAACACCTTTTGCTTTCAATCTATTCATTATGCTCATAAGTACTTCAACTTCACTATCTGTTAACGAAGCTGTAGGTTCATCTAATATAAGTAACTTAGCATTTTTCGATAAAGCCTTTGCAATCTCAACTAATTGCTGTTGTCCTATACCTAACTCCTTTATTTGTGTAGCTGGATTTACATCAAGCCTTACCTCATCCAATAATTTTTTTGTCTTATTATACATTTCATTAAAATTAATAATTCCATGATTACTAATTTCTGAACCAATAAATATATTTTCACTAATTGATAATTCCTTAATTAAAGCCAATTCCTGATGAATAATTACAATTCCTAAATCCTCTGAATCTTTTATCCCATTTAAATTTATTTTTTTACCTTCATATATTATTTCTCCACCATAGTTTCCTGTTTTATAAATTCCACTTAAGACTTTCATCAAAGTAGATTTACCCGCACCATTTTCACCACATAATGCATGTATTTCTCCTTCTTTAACTTTAAGACAGACATTATCCAAAGCCTTTACACCTGAAAACTCTTTAGTTATATTATTCATTTCTAATATATATTTGCTCATATAAATTACCTGCCTTTTTATTCAATTTTTACTAAAAGGGAAATTAATCTTCCCTTTTAGTAAAATATAAACTTTAATTATTTTTTATTAACTTCTTCCATAGTATGGAATCCATCTTTTACTATTGTTTCTTTCATATTATCTTTAGTTACAGCTATAGGAGCTAATAATTTTGATTTAACATCCTTTTTCCCGTTGTTTACACTACCATTTGTCTCCACATCTTCACCTTTAGCCATCTTAACTGCCATTTCAGCTGCATTTGTTGCTAATGTTTTTATTGGTTTATAAACTGTCATTGTCTGCTTACCTTCAACTATTCTTTGACATGCTGCTAAGTCTGCATCCTGTCCTGAAATAGCTACTTTACCATCTAACTTCTGAGCTGCTAAAGCTTGTATTGCTCCACCAGCAGTACTATCATTTGAAGCTACAACTGCATCAATTTTATTGTTATTAGCTGTCAATGCATTTTCCATTATCTTTAAAGCTTCTTCTGGTAACCAATCTTTTGCCCACTGATCTCCAGCAACTTTTATCTCTTTTTTATCTATAAGTGGTTTTAAAACATTCATTTGTCCTTTTCTAAATAATTTAGCATTATTATCAGTTGGTGAACCTCCCATTAAGAAAAAGTTTCCTTTTGGAACTTGTTTAAGTAAAGCTTCTGCCTGTAATTCTCCAACTTTTACATTATCAAAGGAAATATAATTATCTACATCACAATTAGTTAATAATCTATCATATGCTAATACTTTTACTCCATTTTTATGTGCTTCTTCTACTATAGCACCCATAGCTTCTCCATTATGTGGAATTACAACTAGTACATCTATTCCTTGAGAAATTAAATTTTCTGCTTGTGAATATTGAGTTTGGTCATCTCCATTAGCTGATTGAACTAAAACCTCAGCGCCAAGTTCCTTAGCTTTTGCTGAAAACAGGTCTCTATCATGCTGCCATCTTTCAAGTCTTAAGTCATCAATACTCATACCTATTTTAATTCCTTTTTTACTATCTTTCTTTGCTGCTGTATCTGCTGTTTCTTTTTTACCTGAACAACCTGCTAATGCAGCTGTTGTAATAACTGTCATTAACGCTAATGTTATTACCTTAAAAAGCTTCTTACTTTTCATTTAAACTCCCCCTAATCAATTCTTTGATATTGTTTACAATTAAATTTTATCTATAACTTCCAACTTTATCTATGCACTTATTTGTCTAAAAGCTATACATATCTGTCCTCTTTTGCGGCAAAAAAGTGCTATATAGCATTACTTTGCTATATAGCACTTTTTTATCTAATATACTTTTACATTGGACTTATATTCTGTGGGACTAACTTTTTCTACCTTTTTAAACACTCTGCTAAAATAATTTGGATCATTATATCCTACTTTAAAACATATTTCTTTTATACTTAAATCTTGCTCTTTTAACATTTGTTTAGCTTTTTCAATTCTGATTTCTGTAATATATTCCGAATAATTTATCCCAATAAACTCCTTAAAGGTTCTACTAAAATAGTATGGACTTAAATTAAATTCATTTGCTACCTTATCTAATGTTATGTCCTTATAATAATTATTTTTTATATAATCTATAGATTTTAATAGTATATTTTTGCAATTATTTTCATCTTCCTTATATAAATCACACATATTATACTCTGTATGATTATTTCTTAAACTTTCATGTTCCTTAAATTGTTTATCTGTAATACATTTTTCATGTATTATTGCACTAATATCCTGAAAATGTTTTACATTTACATCAGATATAGTATGATTTACTGATACATATGCTTCTTCATAAGACTTTATTAAACTATCAATACCTCTATATTGTTTTCCTATACCTACACTTAAGGACACACCAAATTTCTCTTTAACTTCTTTTCTTATTTTTCTTCCAAAATTTATAGAATCAATTCTTACAGAATAATCATCTTCTATACCATTTTCTATAAATAATACAATATTCTCTGTAAAAGAGCCATTCGCTAATGATTTATAATACCTATTAACTAACTCCTTTATAAATTCAGTAATATCACTTTTCAACATTTTCTTTTCATCATAATTCATAGTTGCATAGTTATACTTTTTATTTAACTTTATAATCATAGCATAACCTAACTTAAAATCAATATCTAAACATTCCATGCACATAGTATAATCTATAAGATTTAAACCATTGCTTATTATTGAATAACTTAGTTCATTCTCAATCATAGGTTTTACATTATATATTTGTTCTTTTAGAATTAATTCTTTTTTCTTTTTAATCTTTTTTTCCTGTAAACATTCTATAGCCTTATCTATCTTTTCTAAAAAAACTTCTCTATTAAATGGCTTTAACAAATATTCTTTTACATTATATTCAATAGCTTCTTTTGCAAAGTTAAAATAATCATAGGCTGTAAGAATTATAAAATATGTATCTTTATGAATTTTTTTAATTTCTTTTATAGATTCTATACCATTTATACCAGGCATCTTTATATCCATCACAAAAATATCTGGCTTTTCCTTGTCTGATATTTCAATAGCTTCCCTACCATTTTTTGCTTCAAAAACATTTATATTAGCCCCATATTTTTTCATTAGAGTACTTTTTATAACCCTTCTCTCTAGCTGTTCATCATCAGCTATTAAAAGCTTCCACATATTAATTCACTTCCCCCCTTCTTATTTTTATATAAATGGTTGTCCCTTTATCTTCTTCACTTTCAATATGAAATACATCCTCATCATTATAAAAAAGCTTAAGCCTATTAATTACATTTTTTATGCCTATTCCAGTAGTATGCCCAATATGTTTTTCTTTGTCATCCTTCTTAAGAATTGCATTTAAAGTTTCAATATCCATTCCTTGTCCATTATCTTCAATTTTGATTATGCAAAAATTTTTCTCTTTATATACATCTATATCTATAACTCCCCCATCTTCCTTAGGCTCTATACCATGTATAAAAGCATTCTCAATTAATGGTTGTAATGACATTCCTGGAATTTTTATATTCTCTAAATCTTTGCCTACATTTATATTAAATTTTACTCTATCACCAAATCTAGTTTCTTGTATATACACATATTGTTTGATTATATTTATTTCATCTTTTAAATAAGCTTGATTATCCATCATACTTAAACTATATCTTAGAAGTTGAGATATAGAATTTATAAGCTTTTCTGTTTCACATGCCTCTTCTATTATCGCTGTTTGGGTAACACAATTTAACGTATTAAATAAAAAATGTGGATTTATTTGAGATTGAAGAACTTTAAGTTGAGTTTCTTTTAGCATATTTTCAACTTGAAGATTTATCATCTGTTGATCTTTTAATTTCTTCTCTAATATAGCATTTTCTTGTATAGTATTTATCAACTTATTAATATCCTTTACCATTGTTTCAAATCCTTCTCCAAGAATATCTATTTCATATATACCTGATTTATTTATCTTAACTATATCAAAATTACCCTTAGAAACTTTATTGGCATTTGTAACTAACTCTTCTATAGGATCAGTAATATCTTTTGAAAAAATAAAAGCTATCATTATACAATTACATGTTATTATAAAAAACAAAATAGTAGTTATTAAGTTATTAAGCTTATTTCTCTCATCTAATACCTTATACACATTTCTATTATAATTTAGATAACTATTGTGTAATTTATAAATATATTCATTACAGTATTCTGATATTTGTTTTGTCTCCACAAAATCATTATAAAACTTATCTGTCTTTTCGTATCGTCCAAATTTTTGTAACGCATCTATTCCCGATTCCCTATAGCTATCTAAAAGATTTTCTAAATCTCTTAGTATATATAGACTGTCTGTGTTTAAGTCTTCTTCTAAACTATTTATTTGCTTTCTAGCTTCATCGTAAAATTTTAAATATTCCTCATAATCACTTCGAGTTTTACTAGAAAAATACTTATCAAAATAAAAAGTGGAATTTGTTATGTTTTTTCCTACACTATCTATTACAATCATTTTGTTTATCATGTTGCTATACTTCTTTTCTACTGTTCTTCCCTGTAATATAGTATAAAAATTAATAAAAACCATACATATTACTATTATTAATATTAGTAGTAATAGCTTAAATTTCAAACTATTTTTGTTCACTATTCTGCTCACCCTCATATCTAGTATAATAATGTATATTTTTTCCACTTAAAACCAGCACATTTGTTAAATAATCTCCTTGTATATTTTTCCCTTGAAGGTTATCCATTATCATATTTACACTTCTATATCCCATTTCATAAGGTTTTTGAACTATTGCAGCACATACGATTCCTTTTTTTATATTTTCTATAGTTTCTGGTAAATCATCAAAGCATATTATGTTTATTTTTCCTGCCATATTCAAATCATTAACAGCTTTAGCAGCCCCTACTCCATCTAGAGCACTAGTACAAAATAAAGCGTCAATTTTCTCATTAGATTTTAATATCTTTTTAGTCCCTAACTCTGCTTCTAAGGCATATGATCCAGAAGATTCAATAGTTGTGATTTTGATATTAGAATATTTTTTTAAATAATCCGTAAATCCTTTTACTCTTTCTATTTGATTTTTAACTTCTTTTCCTCCCATAATTATAGCAACTCTTCCTGAAACCCCCACCCTACTTATAAGCTCTTCTGCCGCTTTTTCCCCAGCTTTAATATTATCTGTTCCAATGTAACCTAGTCTCTTACTTTTCTTTGCATCAGAGTCCACAGTAACCACAGGTATACCTTTAGCAACAGCTTTATTTATATAAGGAGTATATTCATCCTCATCTTGTACATAAGTTATTATTCCACTTACCTTTGAAGCTATCGCTACATCTATGAGTTTTATTCCTGTCTTTATACTAGCAGCCTGTGGTCCATTATATTCTATAACCGCTCCCCTTTCTTTAGCTGCATCCTCTGCCCCTTTTTTAACATACCACCAGTAAGGGTTTTGGTATACATGGGCCAATAACACTATTTTAGGCTTTAATTCGCTTTTTTTGGTATTGCATATTTCATTATTATTAATACGCCATAATAAAATTACAGAACAAAATACCATAGTACCTAAAAAAATTAAATATATCTTATTTCTTCTCATAAATATAGTCCACCTTTTAATGTAATAATTACTTTATATCAAATATATTTGGTATCTTACCCAATATATTATATATGAATTAGTCTGTTGATAAAAGCTTACCAACAGACTAATTCACTTCTGATCCTACGATATTTTATTTTCTTTTAAAACTTTATATAAATCTTTTCTCCTAATCTATAATCGAAAAATATGCTTTCTCTGTAATTTTTCCAACATCATTCCATGAATACTTTTTCTTCACATCTTCCATAGACTTCTTCCTAATCTTATTACATAAATCATGATTTTCTAATGCTTCACATATATTATAAACTAGACTTTCTCTAGATCCATTTATAAATTTGAATCCATTTTCCTCATGTTGAACTATCTCTGATAGTCCTCCAGTATCAGAGGCCACTACAGGACAGCCTCCAGCCATAGCTTCTAGAGCTACTATACCAAATGGTTCATAAAGAGATGGGATTACAGTTATATTAGATACATTATACAGTTTATTTCTTTCATCCTTAGTCAAATATCCAGGAAATAGTACTTTTTCACTTAATCCCATTTGAATAACTCTTTCTTGTAGTTCATCTCGTATAGGGCCAACACCAGCTATAACAAATTTAATATTATTGAACTTATGAATTATTTCTGGAGCAGTTTCTACTAAAAGATATACACCTTTTCCAAAAACATGTTTTCCAATAAAACAAATAATTTTTTCATCTTCTTTTGCATATTTTTTCCTGAATTCCTTTTTATCAAAGTTCAGTTTAAAATCCTCAGCATTCACACCATTAGGTATAACACAAATTTTATCTGATGGAATTTTAAAAAGAGTCTGTACTTCACTTTTCATATAATTACTACAAACTATTACCCTAGAAGCTTCATAAGTAAGCAACCATTCTGTAGAAGATATATATCTTTGCATATCTGTTCTTATACCATTATTTTTACCATGTTCAGTAGAATGAATAGTGCATATCATAGGAATGTTAAATGACCATTTTAATGTCTTTGCACTAAATGCTACTAACCAATCATGAGCATGTATTATATCAAACTTTCCAAGATTTCTTATAATTCTAATCCCCTCTTCTATCATAGCAAAGTTTAGTTGCATAACCCAATTAGTAAAATCTTTCGTATCTATTTTATAAGTGCTAACTCTATGAATAAAAACTCCATTATCTTCTTCTTCTATTGGTTCTGTTCCTTCCTCACAAGTAATTATATGAATCTCATGACCTAGCTTGCTTAATTTATGTGACAAGTTATATACATGATTGGAAAGCTCTCCCTCAGTTTTCGGTGGATACTCCCAACTTAACATTAGTATTTTCATAACCAATTCCCCCTAATCTATTATCTTTTTTATTAATCATCTTAATATTTCTTTTTACCTCATGAATATTTTACCATTTTTTCAATGATTTTTCTCCACCATTTATTTATATTGAATATAAATAAAAGCTACAGTAATTTATATACTGTAGCCCTTATTTATACTTAATATTTTTGCACTAATTACCATTCACCCTTAAATGAATCTACATTTGAAGTATTTACTTCCACCTGAACTATTTCTGTTAAAGGCTCTACTTTTTCACCTTTTAAAAACTTAACAGATGTTTCTATAGCTTTAGCACCTTCTTCAACTGCTGACATATAAGTTGTTGCATCTATTGTTTTATCCTTTATAGCTTGTAATCCATCTTTACTTCCACCTAGACCTATAACTTTTACTTTATCTTTTAATCCCGCTTCTTTTAAAGCTTGTCCAGCTCCTGTAGCTGAATTATCATCTTGACAGAATATTAAATCAAATTTTGTTTTTTTCTGTATTAAATCTTCTGTTATTTTTAATGCTTGCTCTTTTTCCCAATTTGATGTTTGAGTATAGACAACTTTCATATTAGAATTTTTCTTGATTTCATTTAAGAATCCTGCTCTTCTATTTCTTTGTGGATTAGTACCAGGTCTTCCTTCTATAAGAACTATATTTCCACCCTTTTCTCCTAACATTTTCATTGCTGTCTTACCACATAAAGCCCCTGTGTTAACTTCATTTTGTCCTACATAAGAAACTAGTCCTTCATACTTTCCAGTTGGATCTGTACCAATAGCATTAGTAAATGCAAGTATTGGAACTTTTGCATCATTTGACGCTTTAACAGCTTTCTCTGCTGCTATAGCATCAACACTACACAATGCAATTAAATCAACTTTTTTAGCTATAAAATCTTCTACTTGCGACATTTGCTTGCTAGCATCCCACTGAGCATCAGCATATTCAATTTCCACTCCATTTTCCTTAGCTGCTTTTTCAATACCCTCTTTAGTAGCTACAAAATATCCTGTTGGACCAGGAAGTAATACAGCTATCTTATACTTTTTCTTTTCCCCATCTTTTGTTGTGCTAGCAGATTTTTCACCACATCCCACTAAGCTTATAAGCATAACGAAAGTAATCATTATACTTAATAACTTTGTTATTTTTTTCATTTTAACCTCTCCTTTATATATGTAATTATATAATATAAGTTAATTTAAATAACTTATAAATAAATCTAAGAATTACATTTAATTTGATGAAAGTTTCTTTCTACTATATGCATCAAAGCCCACTGCTGATAGTATAATTAGCCCTTTAAAAATATATTGAAAATAAATATTTACTCCTAATAAATTAAAACTATTATTTATTACACTCATAAACAATACACCTATAACAGTCTTAAGAACACTGCCTTCTCCTCCAGTTACGCTTGTACCACCAATAACAACAGATGCTATAGCATCCATATCATAGCCTTCACCAGCTACTGGAGTTGCAGTATTCAATCTTGCAGCCAACACAATACCTGCTAAAGCTGCTAGTACTCCATTAATTATAAAAACTTTAATTTTACATAAGTCTACATTTACACCATTCAATCTACTTGCCTCTGGATTTCCACCTACAGAATAAACGTGCCTTCCAAACTTTGTTTTAGTCAAAGCTATGTATGAAATAATGACAATTATGAAAAATATTATTATAGGGATTGGCAACTTCATAAAATAACCATTTCCTATAGCACTAAATGCAGGTATATTTTGAGAAATAGGATATCCTCCTGTAAGAAATAAAATAATTCCCCTTACTATTGTTACCATACCCATGGTAGCTATTAATGATGGAATGTTAATTTTAGCTACAAAAAATCCATTTATTGCACCTATAATTGCTCCTGCAATAATAGAGCAAATTAGTGCAATAGGTAAAGGATAACTCATAGACAAGAATTTCATAGATATAGCTCCTGAAAGAGCTGCAACTGCGCCAACAGAAATATCAAAATTTCCAGATATTATAACAAAGGTCATTCCTGCTGAAATTATACCTATTATTGATGACTGTCTCAAAAGATTTAATATATTCTTTTGAGTAAGAAAAGCTGGAGTAGAAATACTTATTATAGTACAAAGAACAATAAATCCTATAATTACTCCATAATCTTTTAAATTAATCTTCCTAA
Source organism: Clostridium lundense DSM 17049 (assembly GCF_000619945.1). Classification (GTDB taxonomy): domain Bacteria; phylum Bacillota; class Clostridia; order Clostridiales; family Clostridiaceae; genus Clostridium_AO; species Clostridium_AO lundense. The sequence continues at coordinate 140,342 of NZ_JHVC01000006.1, forward strand.
ATTTGTTATTATTCTTAACTTCTTTCATTAGTTCTCCCATAAAATCCACCTTCTTCGTTATTAAACTATACATTAAGAATAGAATTCATAATATCTTTTACTCCTATATTTTTGTTTTTTAACTCTTCTACTATTTCTCCATTTCTCATTACAAGAATTCTATCTGATACTCTTATTACTTCTTCCAAATCAGAGGATATAAATATAATACCTATACCTTTCTTTGAAAAATCTTCAACAGTTTTAAATATATCTTCTTTAGCCCCTATATCTATACCTTTTGTTGGTTCATCATATATCAATAAATCCATATCTTTATTTAACCACCTAGAAACTACTACCTTTTGTTGATTACCTCCACTTAACTTTTTTACATCATCTCCAACCTTAACTATTTTTATTCCCAATTCATTCACTGCATTTTCAGCAAATGAATATTCCTTTTTTTTACTTAAAAAAGCCCCTTGTTTCATAGTATCTAGCTGAACTAAAGTAGAATTTTTGTATATAGCATGATTTAATATTAACCCTAAATTTTTTCTATCCTCAGGAATAAGACCTATTCTATTTTTTATAGCTTCTTTTGGAGAATTAATTTTTGTTTTCTTTCCATTAACATAAACTTCACCAGAATCTATTTTATCTACTCCATAAATAGCATTAACTAGCTCAGTTCTTCTTGAACCAACTAAACCCGCTATACCAACTACTTCACCTTTATATACTTTTAGTGAAATATCTTTTAATATATTTCCTCTATTTAATTTTTTTACTTCTAAAATAGGTATTTCTTTGTAAGATAAATTATTGTTTTCTTTTTTTATAGATAAATTACATTGTTCTTTACCAGTCATAATTTCTACAATTCTAGCCTTAGTTAATTCTGATGTTTTGTATGTTCCAATCATTTTACCATTCCTCATAATGCTAGTTGAATCACTTATCTTTATTATTTCTTCCAATATATGGGATATGTATATTATGGTCTTTCCAGATTTCTTTAACTTATCTATAATGTTAAATAAATTAATCTTTTCATTATCTGTAAGAGAAGTTGTAGGTTCATCCATTATAATTATGTCTGAATCACAAGAAACAGCCTTCATAATTTCTATCATTTGTTGTTTAGCAATGCTTAACTTTGAAACTTTTATATAAGGATCAATATTAAAATTAAAACTTTCACTAATTTTTTTATATTCCTTAAGCATTAATTTTTTATCCAAAAACTTAAAGTTATTTAATTTTTCTCTTCCCAAAAACATATTATCTATAACATTTAATGTAGAAATTAAACTTAATTCTTGATGTATTATACTTATTCCCATATCCTTTGCATCATTAGGTGATTTAAAGTTTACAATTTTATTATTTAAATAAAATTCTCCTTCATTAGGTTTATGTACACCACCTATTATTTTTATTAATGTAGATTTACCTGCTCCATTTGCTCCTAATAACGCTCTTACTTCCCCTCTCTGCAAGGAAAAATTAATGTCATTTAATACGGTTACTCCACCAAATCTTTTATGTATACCTTTTAAAACTAATATATTATCCATCTTTTCACCTCTTATTTTCCCAAAAGCCTTATAATTTCCTCAATATTGTCTTTATGAGCAGATAGTAAATCCCAAGATAGCACAAAACCTTTTATATTTTCATATTTAAGCATCTCTATATTTTCACAAATATAATCTGGATAAACTTTAGCAATAGGAATTATTCTATTTATTTCAATACCAGGATAGATATCTATATTTAATTTATGCTTCATATCTTCTAATTCTTTTTTAACAAAGTTTAAATTAAATTTATTTCTATCATATTCATGAATATTTAATATATCTAATAGCATCTTCTCTGAGTCATCAATATTATCTTTATAAATACTTTCACTTATTAGTTTATTGAATTCATATGGAAGTCCTGCTGGTGCTTTAGTAACTCTATACATCATTGGCTTTATGAAATCCGCTATATATTGAAGTTTAGTCATATCTTGTCCAACAAAATATGAAAGAAATGGTGCATATGTATCTATTCCTATTTTCATATTTTTATTTTTAAAGTATTCATAGAGATTCTTTAAACTTTTAAAAACAATTTCGCTTTTAACATAAAAAAAGTCTTTCCATATTTCATTTTTAAAGCTGTATTCAATTTCATCATATTTAGTTATTCCAAAAGGTATGTTATCATAGAACTTCTCATAATTAATAAATTTATTCATTTCTTCTTTAAGTTTTTTTAAATCAATTCCCATTTTTTTATATTCATTTAGGCAATTATCACAAAAACAACTAAATACTCCTTCTATTCCATTTGAAAAGGATGGATATCTTATTTTATCTAAAAACACTCCATCAAATCCCACTTCTTCAAAATTGTCTTCAAATACTTCTTTAAAACTTTCGATATTTTTATTATTAGCTGGGCAATAAAATTCAAAATTCTCTCCTTGTTTAAGGGCATAGCTCTTTATTTTTTCCCCTCTCCAATCAACTACAGGAATTGTATCTTTTAAAATTCCTATTTCTGAAAATACAGGTATCCATAAAAATAATTCTATATTTTTACTATGGAAAAATTCTTTTGTCTTTAAATAAATATCCTTATTTAAGCTCCATCCCATTATTACCTTTGTAATATTAATCTTATCTATTAAAGCCTCCAATTTATTTTCAATTTCTTCATAACTTATATTGTTTTCATTAAATCCTCCTGTGAATATTTGCACAACTACTTCCTTATTAACCATTTTGTCCTTACCCCTCTATCAAAAATTAACTTCTACATTTTACTTTCATTAAGTCTTCTCAAGGCTAAATTAATTCCACCTATAACAGGCTCCTTATTTTGCACTATGAATGTTATATCCTCTTTCTCTATTCTGTTTTTAATTTCACTACATAATTTTTTTTGAAAAAATTCATTTTTTAAAACTCCACCCGAAAGTACAATTGTTATTTTGTTATCTTCGTTGAAATTCATTTTGTTATAAATTGAATAAGTTAACCCTGATAAGTAAGAAATGGCTTTATTAATAACTATGTTTGAAAGCTTTTCTCCATCCTCTCCACATTTAAGTATAATAGGAGCTAACTCGGCTATTTCATAATAATTAGTTATACTTGTTATATGTAGTGGCATATCTTTATAATCTGATATATTATAAAAACTTTTTATTTTATCAAAAACTTCATAATGATCATAGCAATCATCACAATATAAAAGTAATCTTTTAACAACTTCATTACTAATCCAATATCCAGAACCTAAATCACTAAAATTATATCCCCAACCGCCAGCTCTTACTATATTCTCCATACTATCTATGCCTAAGACTATAGATCCTGTCCCTGATATTATAACTATGCCTGGTTCTTTTCCCTCAGTAAAATATGCTAATACTCCATCATTACACAAGTATACTTTCTTTATATCAATACCAAGTCTAAGAATAATGTCTGCAAGTATTTCATAATCCTTACGAGAATCACAACCAGCAAACCCAAAAGTATAGTACTCAATTTCTTCTACTTTTATGTTTAACGTTAACATCAATTGGTTAAATCCATCCCTTAAATTATTATAAGTTTCTTCTACGCCAATGGATTTATAATTAGTGCAGCCAATATAAAACATTTCACTACTTTTTTTACTTAAATCACTTATAGCTAAAACAGTTTTAGTTCCGCCTCCATCTACTGAAACTACATACTTCATAACCTAAACTCCCTTAATATTTAGTAATGTAAAATTTGAAATTGTACATGACAAGCACATATTAATTACTCCCATTAAACTTGGTTCATCAGAATCTTCTATAATAATAAATTTAGGTATATTACATGTATAAATATATTTTCCTATTTCTTTTTTAATTTCTATTATCAATAATTCATCAATCATGTCTCCATTAATAGCTATAATTTGTGGATTAATAAGACATATTATATTAATAAATGCATTTGCCATGTTTTTTATTAAAAGTTCCTTCAACTTTAAAAAATCTTCATTATTATTTTTTTTCTTTATAGCACAAATAGCATTACACACAATTGATTCAAAATTTCCCATTGTTATCATCTTAGAATCATTATATTTTATATAGTCTTCTGTATATATATAGCTTAATTCTCCTGCAAAGTTACTCCAACCTTTATGAAGCTTTCCATTAATTATTATCCCTGAACCAATACCTTTTCCAATATATACATAAACCATATCATTGCATTCTTCTTTTAGGTTATTGTAATATACACCTAAAGTTGTTAGTTTAACGTCATTTTCAACAAATATCGGCATATCATACTTATTCTCTAGTATTTCCTTTAAATTAATTCCTTCCCACTCTGGTATATTAGGTATATTAGAAACATACCCTTCTCCATTTACTACACCAGGAACACCAATGCCTACTGCCTTAATCTCATGTTTTTTTTCACAAATATCTATTAAATAATCTATTGCCTTAAAAGTATCTTCTAAGGCTAATTGTTTAGTATCTAATTTTATGGGCATTTTACATCTATGTTTTATTTCCCCTGAAACATTTGAAATTGCACAAATATAATAATTATCTTTGAAATTAAGTGCTAGCACATATCCTATATCTCCATTAATCTCATATAATTGGGCCCTTCTACCTCCAGTTGAAATTCCTACTCCAGCACAATTTACAACTTTATCATTAGCTAGTACATCAACTAACTTATTTACTGTTGCCAAACTCAATTTTGTTATTCTAGCAATTTCAGGTTTTGAAATTGGTCCATTATTTTTAATAACATCTTTTATTAAATCAACATTTAATTTTTTTATAGTTTGTGGCTGACCAATATATCTATTCATCTTTTTTCATCCTTTTTCTAGTAAAACATACTTTATAAACTTTATTTATTAAGTCCATATATTTATTCTCTATAAACTCACAAATTCCTTCTACATATTTTATTTTTTTCAAAATTATAGTTTTATTACTGTATTTATGTAAACAATCCGCTCACATCTGTACTAAAAAATTTATATTCAATTATTTTATTATGTTTTACTTTCTTAAGTATCCTTGCCTACAATAAAATAAAAATAAATAATTGGATAAAAGATATAGATTATTTAGTTCTTCAATTAAATAAAACCCATCAAAATCATATCCTATCAATCTTTGGTGGTTTGGTAATGATTTAAGAGTTATAGGTATAGATAAAAAATATGATCAAGTTCTGGGATGTAAATTACTAAGGATAAATAGTATAGATATAAATGAAGTAATTAATGAAATAAACATCTTAATTTCTCATGAAAATAATCAATGGTTAAGAGCTATAAACTGTAATTATGTTTCAAATCCACAGATATTAAAATATTTTAATATAATAAATAATGACAAGGTTCAATTTACCTTTGAAGATTCTTCTAATAAAATTTTCTCCATAATGATTACTCCAGAAAAAATAGATAATGAGGACATATTAACAATATCAGATTTAAGACATGAACAACCTATATCAAAGCAGAAGCCCCAAGATCAATCTTTATACTACTGGTATAAATACATTCCTGAAGATAAAATATTATATTTTCAATACAATACATGTATGGATAAAGAAGGGGCCAAAAAAGCTGGATATAAAAACTATGATGACTTTGACTTTTCTGGATTTTCAAATAAATTTATGAATGCAGTATATGATAATGATTTTAATAAACTTATAGTTGATTTAAGAAATAACACTGGTGGAAATTCTTCTTTACTTTCAAATTTACTTGGCTATCTACCCAAAGATAAAATAGTAAATAAAAATGTATATATTTTAATTAGTAGAAATACTTTTTCAGCAGGTGTTTTAGCCATACTAACTCTTAAAAGTTGTTTTCCTCAATCAGTCATAATTGGTGAGGAAACAGGGGGGAATTTAAATACTTACGGAGATATTAAATCTTTTACTCTTCTTAATTGTAAAGCTAATTTAATTTGTTCTACTAAAGAATTTAGATTTTTAGATAATCTGAAAGGAGGACTAATTCCACAGATAACCATAGAACAATCCTTTAAGGATTATGAAAATGGTGTAGATCCTATTTATGACTTTGTTAGAAATTCTAAATAACATAATATAAAAGAGTATTGAAATTTTTACATTTCAATACTCTTTCATATTTAGAATATTTTCGCTGTAATTATCAACTTTTTACCCTACATCTATAATAAAATAATTTATTAAATATAGTGTAAAGCTAAAAATCCCAAATACCATTGTATAATATAGTGATTGATTATTTATATGACTTATTAATATTACAATAAAATTTTTAGGATTAACTATTACATCCCAACTATTCCATCGTATAAACCTTCCTAAATATATTGCAAAACCACTAAGTATATTAACTACTACAACAAATATCCAAGAAAAAAACTTATTAGAATGTTTTCTTATCAAATTTTGATTTAAATATAGAGATAAAAAACCAACTATATAACCAAGCCAAACTCCTATACCTATATTTATAAAGTCAAACCAAATACTAAAATCTTTATTATAAATAACTCTAGGAACATTTGAATATGGTTTATAATTAGGATTTGAAAAATAATATTTATTAGTTGAAAGATGAATATAATCTGTAGTTATATATGGAGAATTCGGATAAAATATTAACCATATTATACCTAGTGCAAATATAATAATTTTGTTACTTTTCTTTTTGCCTCCCTTATAACTTAAGTTATAAATTAAAATGGCTATTTCTAAAGGAATCCATGCTAAAATAACATTCCAAATCATATATATTTGCTTTAAATTCCCACCAAATAAAATCCAAATAAAATATAATAAAGTTATTATCATAAGATAATTTTTTATTCTTTTTATCTTATCAATACATTTACTCACATATTCCTCCTATTAAATATGCCTAGGACTCTTACATACTATTTCTATAGCTTCTGTTATTACTTTTATTGTATCCGCTCTAAATTGAGTATTTAACTCCTTTACCTTTGCATAAATATTACCTTTTTCTGTAGCTACGTATAAAGGTTTTAAGTTATTTAATGATAAAGCTTTTATATCCCGAATACATCTTTCACATTTGCATATGTTATCATACTTATCCAAAACTGTCGGTAAAAGAAACTCTACAACCTCTTCCATATAATTCTTCAACATTTATTTGCCTCCTATTTTATGCAGCATACTTACAAAAATTAATACTTTTATATCGAATGTATAATGTATAAAGAAGAATAGTTGAGGGTTATAGAAATCTTAATTTCATAACAAAATAAGATTTAATTAAATGCTTTTCTTATAAGAAAAGCTTCCTTTACCCCCAACTTTCTATTCTTAATTTTTACTTTTTTCTAATATTAATGGAGAAAAACTCTCTTTATTTATAATCTTAAAATTTTATTTTAAAGGAACTAATGAGTTTGATACTATATCCAATTCATATGCATTTCCTGTATTCTTATCTACATAATACCAACCAATTGTAGTTATATGATCTGGATGAGCTTCAAATGCTTGTATTACATAGTATTGAACTCCTTTTTTAGTCTCATCATGATCATATCTAAAATTTATATTAGTATCACTTTTTACATACTTTTTAACTATATCACAGGCACTATCTGGAGTTATAGTTTTGCTAGATTTATTTTCATCTTCTTTATTATTCTTTTTATCTAAAGCTTCGTATACCTTTCTACATTCTTCGATCTTTTTCTTAGCCTCTTCGTAAATTTTATCATCTTCTTTAGTTATTTTTTCAAATTCATTTATAGCCTCTAGATATTTTTTTTCATCCATTAATTTAACACCGTGATTATATATTACACTTGCTTCTTTAAGTTTTTTTGCTACTTCAATACTATTCTTTACTTTATCATCATTTTTATATGAAAGACTTTCTTGAAGCAATTCCAATGACTCATCATATTTACCTTTTTCCATGTACTCATTAGCAGTTTTAATAAGTCTATTATAGGTCTGAACACTCCTGTACCTATAAATACATAATCCTCCCAAAATAGTTGACATTACTACAATAATTATTATTAAAATTCTTCTATTTATATTATTCATAATCTCAAAATAAATATAGAGTATACACTTCTATACTTATTTTCCTCCTCTCAATCTTTAATTATTTATATATCAAATTAAACTATATCTATTTTAATAACTTCTTCCTTTCTTGTTAACTCTTCTATTATTATTTCCTTATTCATACACCTAGGTATTACTACAGTATATAAACTACTTATATATTGATCTTTTTCATCTTCGTCTAAAAATTCTATATTTTTTATTTTTATATTTTTCTGTTTAAAGTAATCATCCAAATTATGTGCCACTTTTGCTTCATCTTTATAATCTATTTGAAATTGTACGGAATTAAGCCTTGCTCTAAATTTTTCTTCTAATTTTTTTAAAGATACAAGTACTATTACCACATTTATAGCTGAAAGAATGCTTAGATAATAATATCCTCTACCTACAGCTAACCCAATACAACCTACTATCCAAATGCTTGCCGCTGTAGTAAGACCTTTTACTGAACCCTTTTCATGAATAATAGTACCTGCTCCTAAAAAACCTATACCACTTACAACCTGAGCTCCTAATCTCCCTATATCAGATTTTACAGCCGGTGCCAATTCATTATTAGCTTTTATCATAGCTGCTACGTATTCCATATCAAATGTCTGTATCATAGATATTACTGTAGCACCAAGGCAAACCAAAATATGGGTTCTAAATCCCGCTGGTCTATTTTTATTTTCCCTCTCATACCCTATAATACCACCTATTAATATAGAAATCATTATCCTAAGTAGTATTTCCCATACTTTCACATTGTAACACCCCCTTAGTCCATACTATGTTGTTATTTTAATATCTGAACACTGCCCATTATCTTTAAATAAAATAATTTTATTTAAAGTAAGACTAATTTCCTCTCCTTCTTTGAAATTTGAATCTATATCTGCTCTTATAATAGCTCTTATGACTTTTTTATTTACGTTTATTCTATAATCTACTGTGTCTCCTAAATAAAATTTTCCTATTATATTTCCCTTAATATCTCCCTTCTCTTTGTTTAACGAGATGTTTTCTGGTCTTACTGCTAATATAACATTGTCATTTATAACACTATGATATTTTATATTACATTCTAGTTCAGTTAATTGAACCTCTTCACAGTTTGATATTCCCTTAATAAAGTTAACTTTTCCAATAAAATCTGCCACGAATTCATTAGCTGGTTTTTCATATATATTATTTGGAACATCCACTTGCTGAATTATTCCCTTATTCATAACTATAATTCTATCAGACATTGCCATAGCTTCTGCTTGATCATGAGTTACATATATAACAGTCATATTAAGCTTTTTTTGAATTTCTTTTATTTCAAATCTCATGCTTTCCCTTAATTTAGCATCTAAATTACTTAATGGCTCATCTAATAGTAATAATTCAGGCTCTCCAACTAATGATCTACCTAATGCTACTCTTTGCTGTTGTCCTCCTGAAAGCTGGCTAGGAAATCTATCTGCGTATTGATCTAAATGAACTGTTTCTAAAGCCTTGTTTACTTTCTTTTTAATTTCATATTTAGGTATTTTCTTAATTTTTAATGGATATGCTACATTATCAAATACATTCATATGGGGCCATACTGCATAGGATTGAAATACCATTCCAATACCTCTTTTTTCAGGTGGTACAAAGACTTTATTCTTATCTGAACTTACTACACTATTTCCAATATATATTTCTCCTTCACTAGCTTTTTCAAATCCTGCAATCATTCTAAGCATAGTTGTCTTTCCACAACCAGAAGGACCAAGTATAGATACAAATTCCCCATCTCTTATTATTTCGTTAAAACAATTTACTGCTTTAACTTCTCCAAACTGTTTAGTTACGTTTACTATTTTTACTTGTGACATATTAATTCTCCTTTCATCTATTAAATTCCTATATCTCCCTTTGAAAGCTTACGAATTATTGCATTTCCTCCAAGCACTACTATTAAAACAAGAACTGATAATACTGATGCACTTTGAGGATCTGCATAAGTTTGAAGTTCATATAAAAGCACACCTATATTTTTTGTTTTGGCTCCATAAAGAAGGATAGACATAGATAACTCATAAAAACAAGGCATAAATATTAAAAACCATCCTGCAACTATGGAAGGAGATATTAATGGAAGTAAAATATCTTTGAAAGATCTAATCCAACTGGCACCTGAATTTAATGCAGCCTCTTCTAGTGAGGAATGTACTTGTGTTAGTGACGCAGATATAGTTCTCATAGACATTAATAGATATTTTATAATATAAGCCACAATTAATATAGTCATAGTTGAATACATGTTTATACCAAATCTTCCTGAGAAGGTCATAATTAAAGCCAGAGCTATAACCACACTAGGAGTGGATGAACCTATAGTTACTAAAAAGTCAGGTATTTTTCTTCCTTTAGCTTCTGTCTTTACTAATAAATATGAAAGGAACATAGAAATAATAGTACCTACAGTTGCAGCAATAACAGCTAATATTAAACTATTCTTAAAAGCCTCCAAATAAGCTGGATTCTTTAAAGCCTCAATCCAATTATTAACAGTTAAATTAGATAAAGTTATAGGTTTTGATAAAGATTTTATTAGAGAAGTTATGAATATTGATCCCATTGGTAAGAATACAGATATTATAGAATATATAATTACTAAAACAGTAATTGGCCATTTCCATTTCCCTAGATCTACTAAGTTAGGCCTTGTACTTTTACCTGATATGGTTACATATTCCTTTTTCCCTAATACCATTGTAGTTAAGAATAAAATTATATTTGAAGTAATCATCAAAGATACTGCTAAAGCAGTAGCTTCAGATATTCCTTTACTATTTCCCATATATACATAAGTTACTATTCTTGTAGTTAATACTTCAATTTTTGCAGGCATTCCAATAATAGATGGAATACCAAATGCAGAAGCCACAGATATAAATACCAAAAGTCCTCCAGCTAAAATACTTGGATACATTAATGGCAAAGTTACATCCCTTACAGTTCTAAGTGGAGATGAACCTGATACTCTTGCAGCCTCCTCTAAAGTTGGATCCATCTTTTCTAGTGCACGTGAAATAGTTATAAATGCATAAGGACAATAAAATAATGTAAATACCCACACCAAGCCTCCTACTCCATATATATCAAAAGGAGTCTTAGATAATTTAAATATCTTCATTAAGGCAATATTTAAATATCCAACCTTAGGATTTAATAGCTGTGCCCAAGCTATTGCTCCTACATAAGGCGGAATCATATATGTTGTAACAAAAAGAGTTCTAAAAAAATTTTTCCCTGGCAAATTAGTTCTTCCAACAAGCCAAGCTAGCGGAAATGCTATTATAATACTTAATATCATAACATAAAATGATATTTTAAATGTATTAATAAAAGCATTCCAATTTACAGCTTTAGAATATACAGATGAATAATTCCCTAGTTTTAGGGTGTTTTCAACAAAAAAACTTTTTATTATTAAATATAACATTGGAAGCACTTCAAATAATACTAGAAGTAATATAGCTAACAGTATTATTATCCATTTAACATCTATCCTAAATGATTCTTTTTCCGCCTTTAGATTAGGTACAGTTTGCATATTTAAATCCTCCTTTTAAATAAGGGTGAAGCAACCTTCACCCTTAAATAATCTTATTCTAATACTGTACTTCTAAATTTCTCTTTAACTTTTTCATTTTCCTTATTTAGCTTATTCCAATCTATTTTCATAGCCTTATCATAAAAAGTTTTTAATTCTGGTGCACCCTTTGGAGGATTTACATCTCCACGTACTGAATGCATCCACCCCTTAACTATAGCTTCTTGTCCTTCCTTAGATAACCACCAATCTTCTATAGCCTTTGCCGCTTCTGGATTAGGACCATCCTTCAAAATGGCTATAGGACTTGGAATAACTATAGTACCATCCTCAGGATATACAACCTTTAAAGGTTCTCCTTTTGCTGCAAGTTTTAATATGTTTTCTTCAAGAATCATTCCTGCTAAATATTCACCTGTAACTATCTTATTTTGTACAGCAGAGTTTCCTTCATCTACTTTCAACCCATTTTTCTTTAACTTATCAAAGTAGTCCCATCCATATTTATCTGATAAAACTGCTGCTGCTACATAAGCTGTACCTGATAAAAGAGGATTTGGCATACCTATTTTTCCATTCCATTTTGGATTTAATAAATCCTTAAAAGATTTTGGGGCTTCCTCAGGTTTAACCTTATCAGTGTTATAAGCTATTATCATATTTGAAACTCTAACGCCTGTCCAATAGCCTTCTTCATCTTTATTTAATTTAATATCTTTACGATTAGGAGCATCATATTTTAAAAGTAAATCTTTTTCTTTTAAGGATAGATAATAGGATGGATCTGCTACCATAAGTAAATCTGCCTGAATTTTTTTTGCTTCAATTTCTCCAGCCATCTTAGTCATTACTTTTTCTGTACCACCTTGAAACCATTGAATTTCTAGATCTGGAAATTGTTTATTTAAGGCTGGTTTAACGGTTTCAATAATGTCTGGATAGATAGAAGTATATATCATAACCTTTCCTTTTGGTCCCTTTGCTGATGAAGATGTGCCTTGATCCTTATTTCCACATCCCATAGCAAAGGTTGATAATAATGATGTGGCTAAAAAAACAGTTAATATTTTTTTTATGCCTTTTTTCATTTTACAGCCCCCTTTTTTAATTTAAAAATATATAAAGGATTAATATCCTTTCTAACAAATTTTTAAATTTAAATTAGATATGCTATTACCAAGATCCTTTATAGATGAAAATACATAATCTGCCTTAATATTTGACTTTTTATACATTTCTTCTGAAGTTTCCCCCGTAAACACAAGAATAGATGTTATTCCTGAATTTACTCCTGTAGCAATATCTGTATATAATCTATCCCCCACAATAGCTAGTTCTTCTTTATTTATTCTGTACTTTTGCATAACCGAATCTATTATATACTTATAAGGTTTTCCTATAATTAAAGGAAGCCTACCTGTGGCTGCTTCAAATAGTTTTATCATTGCTCCTGTATCAGGCATGTATTTTTTATTCTCGATAGGACAATTAAAATCTGGATGTGTAGCTATGTATGGTATTCCTTCTCTTATTAAATCACAAGCTATCCATATCTTTTCATAGGTTAAAGTAGTGTCAAATCCAAGTACTACATAATCTGGAGTTTCACTTCTATCCTTTATTACGGTAAAGCCATTTTGCATAAATTCCTCTTCTAAAGAAGGAGTACCCATTAGAAATATTTTAGCATTGCTTTTTTTATTTTTTAAATATATAACCGCAGCTTCTCCTGAAGTAAATACTTTTTCTTCGCATATATTACATCCCAATTTACTCAATTTTTGTTTATAAGTAAATTTATTTTTAGAGGAATTATTAGTTAAAAATACAAAATCCCTGTTAGTATCTTTTAATATCTGCAGAAATTCTAATGCACCAGGTATTAACTTATTCCCTAAGTAAAATGTTCCGTCCATATCTAAAAGAAAAAACCTAACATCTAATAAATTTTTCATAGTTCTCCATCCTATAATAAAATTACTGTTAGTTTAATATATTCTATAACTAAGGTTATTATTTATGTTTTATTATGACTATAAAGCAATGAATAATTATAAATTTATTACATTTTTTCTATATTTTAATTTTACCATATTGGTAAATATAGTCAATCAATTACTCTAAAAGTGGGATCACTTTTTTCAGAGGACAGAATACAGATTATGAAGGCCTTTCTTCCGTTAACACTACAGAAAAATTTTAAAATATTAAATAAAAAAAGAAAAAGTATGTCTTTTTAGAACACACTTTTTCTAAACTATTAAGCTTTATTTTTATTTAACAAATCTCCTACAGCAGCTATACTACCAAAAGAAGATAAAGTTTCATTTGGAAGTATAAGTTTGTTAGCAGGATTTTTAGCCATTTCTTGTAAAGCTTCTACTTGTTTTAAAGCTATAATTGTTTCATTTGTTCCAGAATCAAGTATGGCTTTATTAACCATCTCAATTGCTCTAGCTTGAGCTTTTGCTACAGCTTCTATAGCTTCAGCTTTACCATCAGCCTCAAGCACCTGTGATTGTCTTAATCCTTCAGCATGTCTTATATTAGCTTCTTTTTCTGCTTCTGCTTGAAGTATTTTAGCCTGCTTTTCACCCTCTGCTCTTGCAATATCTGATTGTTTTTGTCCCTCTGCTTGAAGTATTGCAGCTCTCTTATCTCTTTCTGCTCTCATTTGCTTTTCCATGGCTTGTTGTATTTCTGCTGGTGGAATAATATTTTTAATTTCAACAGAAAGAATTTTTATTCCATAAGCATCAGTAATTTGGTCTACTACCTCTAAAAGTTCATTGTTTATCTTATCTCTCCCTGATAGTACTTCATCCAAAGTCATATTACCTACTATATTTCTCATATTAGTTATTGTTGAGTACACTATACCTGATTTATAATTTTCAATATTATAAACCGCATCTTTAGAATTCATTACTTTATAGAATATAACATTGTCTATAGAAATTTTAACATTATCCTTAGTAATAACACTTTGAGGCTCTATATCCAATATCTGCTGCTTTGTTGAGACCTTTTTTCTTACAAAATCAGCAAAAGGAATAGTAAAGTGCCACCCTGGTTCCAATATTCTAAAGAATTGTCCAAATCTTTCTAGGATGTACACATATCCTGTATTAACTACTTTTATAGATGATAAAATTGCTGCTAATAATATTACAAGAATTGCCATTAATAATATTTTACCTACCATAATTAATTCCTCCTTAAATTTTCCTTACCAATAATTTATTACCTTCAATGCCAATAATTTTGGCCTTGTCTCCCTTTTTCATTACGTCACCCTGATTTTTTATAGTCCAGTATATACCATCAAGTTTTATCATAGTTTTTTCTATCACTTCATCGTCTATTATTATTTCCCTGCCAATATATCCCTCTTCCATAGTTGGAGTTCTTGACACGGTTTTATTTAATGTTTCTTTAGCCAATGGATATCCTATGCCCATAAATAAAGCACTAACACCTACAAATGTAATTAATTGTACTGTAAATGAATAGTTTAAAATTAGTGCTATTAGCGATGCTAAACATCCAATAGTAAACCACACAAAAAGTAAGTTACTGGTTATCAAGTCAATAGCTATACCTGCTATTCCTATTGCTACCCATAGTAGTATTGAGGCTGTAGTCCCTATGATAACCCCCTCCCTTCTAAAATACATAATCTAGTAAAAAATGTTTAATTATTTTAAAATTTTTAGTCATTGTTTAATATCATTATACACTATTTTCATAGAATTTTACACAGCTTCATCAATTTTATAAGATAGATTTAAGTATTAATATAGTTAATTGACAATTAACTTTTGTTAATTCATAATAGTTTTGTAAAACATATATAAATGTGAAATAATAATCGGAGGTATATTATATGGAAAACTTAGCAAAATCAAATAATTATATTCCTTATAAAGACTTTATAAATGTAGCTGCTGCTTGTCCTGTAACCAATGTATGTGATATAGATTTTAATTTAAAGAATATAAAGGAATGTATACAAAATTCATTAAATAAAGATGTAAAAATGATAGTTTTTCCTGAACTTTGTATCACCTCCTATACTTGCGGAGATATTTTTTTGAACAAACAACTTCTAAATCTTTCTTTAAAAGCTCTAGAAAATTTATGTAACTATTTAAAAGGTAAAGATATACTAGTTGCAGTTGGTGCCCCTTTAGTATATAGTGATCTTTTATACAACTGTGCTTTTATAATATATGATGGAAAGATACTAGGTATAGTTCCTAAAAGTTATATACCAAACTATACTGAATTCTATGAAAAAAGATGGTTCACAGAAGGCTTAGATGTGACAGATAAATATGTAAACTTATATTTTCAAAATAATGTTCCATTTGGCGTAGATTTATTATTCAAAAGTGGAAATTTTAAATTTGCCTTTGAAATTTGTGAGGACATGTGGGTAACTATTCCACCTAGTTCTTATTTAAGCTTAAAAGGAGCTAATATTATTGGAAATCTTTCAGCCTCAAACGAAATCGTAAGCAAAGCTATATATAGAAAAGATTTAGTAAAATCTCAAAGTGCTCGATGTATGGCTGCATACATATATGCTTCTTCTGGAATATTTGAATCTTCTACAGATTTACTATTTAGTGGACATTTACTTATCTCAGAAAATGGTACTATACTAGAAGAAAACCAAAGATTTCAAAGATATAATGAAATAATAACTTATTCTATAGATGTAGAAAAGTTAAATAGAGATAGATTAAAAAATGTAAGCTATAGAGACAACTCAAAATTTTGTCCTTTTAAAATACGTGAAATAGAATTTCAATTTAAAAACTTTAACAATTTTACATTTAATAGATTTATTGATAAACATCCTTTTGTACCTGGCAACGATAGCGAGAGAGAGACTAGATGTAAAGAAATATTTAATATACAAAGTTCAGCATTAGCTAAAAGAATTTCTCACACGGGACTAAAAAAAGCTGTTATAGGTATATCTGGAGGACTTGATTCTACTTTAGCACTACTTGTTACTGTAAAAACCTTTGATATGCTTAATATTGATAGAAAAAATATAGTAACTATAACTATGCCGGGCTTTGGAACAACAGATAGAACTTACAATAATGCAATAAATCTATGTAAAAATTTAAGTACAGATCTAAGAGAAATAAATATAGTAGATTCCTGCCTCCAACATTTCAAAGATATAGGTCATGACCCTAAAATTCATGATGTAACCTATGAAAATGTTCAAGCAAGAGAAAGAACTCAAATTCTCATGGATATTGCTAATAAGGAAGGTGCCCTTGTTATAGGAACTGGTGATTTATCTGAATTAGCCTTAGGATGGTGTACTTATAATGGAGATCATATGTCTATGTATTCCGTAAACTGTTCTATACCAAAAACTTTAGTTAGATATTTAGTAAGATATGTAGCAGAAAACCAAATAGATAAAGTAACTTCCGATATACTTTTAGATATTTTAGATACCCCTGTAAGCCCAGAGCTTCTTCCTAAAGATAAAGAAGGTAACATAACTCAAAAAACTGAAGATATAGTAGGACCTTATGAACTTCATGACTTTTTCCTATATTATTTTGTAAAAGGTACTGCTCCTGATAAAATTTTATTTCTTGGATGTAAAGCCTTTAAAGGAATTTACGATGAAGATATCATAAAGAAATGGCTAACTACATTTATTAGAAGATTTTTCTCACAACAATTTAAACGTTCAGCCATCCCTGATGGACCAAAAGTAGGTACCATAAGTCTTTCTCCTCGTGGAGACTTAAGAATGCCTTCTGATGCTAGCTGTAAGCTATTTTTACAGAGCATAGAACTTAAATAGGAACTTATAAAAATTTTCTACATTAATATTAAGAACAATTAAATAAAAAACTTTTCCTTTTAAAAAAGCACTAAATTAAATTTTAGCTTACCCTGTGGGTAAGCTTTCCTCATCTATTATTTAAAAAGGCTTTTTCAATTCTTCAATTTCCACTCTCAACTCTTAATTTAAAAATTCAGCTCTTATTCTTTTAATAAGTTTCTCACTTTTTTACACTCCAAATCTTTTTCTATATCCACACTTTCTACATAATTCCTCCACTGCTTCTCTCCTAGAAAATCCATTTAAAATATTATTAGCTCTATTGCTTTCTAATATTTGAGAAAAAGGGGTAGTATTTATATTTCCTAAGTTAATTACTCCCTCTCCATCTAGGCAACAAGGTACTACAGTTCCATCTACTAACACAGCTACTTGATTTCTAAGCCCATAACAAAAACCTTTTCCATCATCTTCTGCTTCTTTTAAATCCGGCCATTGAAATTCATAATCCTGATTTAAATATACTCTATCAGAAATTTTAATCCCTCCGCCAACAATGACCTTTTCTTCAATTTTATAGTTTAATTTAAATTCTTTTTCAATTGCCTCCAATAATTCATAATTTTTTTTCTTTCCAAAGCTTATTTCATTATCTTTATCTATATTCCATAACCTTAAAGCTATTATAATATTGGTATTATCAATAGCTTTCTTTGCAAATGAAAGAATGTTATTAATATATTTATCCTTATTTCTTGAACCTTCATTTCCATCAAAGCTATGTAATGAAAAGTTAATCTGCCTTAATGCTGGTTTCATAATTATTTTATCTTCAACTTTATTTATCAAAGTTCCATTTGTAGTTATATTAACCTTAAAACCTTTTTCATAGCTTAGATCTAGAAATTTATCTATTTCTGGATGAACAAAAGGCTCTCCTTTTACATGAAAATATATATAATCTGTATATGGCTTTATTTGATCTAATATGTTACTAAAATTCTCCACCTTCATAAACTCAGGTTGCCTTTTTGTTTGTGGGCAAAAGCTACAGGCAAGATTACATACATTTGTAATCTCTATATAAAACTTTTTAAATCTTTTCATTAGTTTATACTCCAATCTTATCTTTACTTCTTACTCTTACGTTACAACTATAATACCTGTGACCTATGCAAAAATCAACTATAAAAAATTGAGAGTTGAGAGTGAAGGTTTCCTTATTTTTTATTTGTTTTATAAATTCCCATAGAATAAATATAAGGGGCTATTGACAATTGTCAGCAGCCCCTTAACATCAAAATTTTTTATGCAATAAACAGAGTTCTAAGCTTCAGAAGGAGTTTTTACTCGCACTGAAGCTTAGAAATCGTTATCCAGGGACGTAGCCGCTCTTTACTCCCACTTTAAAAAAGATGGGAGTATTAGAGCGGATAGTCATCGGATAAAAAATTTTTTCCTTTATTCTTCATTCTCCACTATTCACTCTTCACTTCATTAAATAGTTTCTGGTTCCTTATATTCAGTTCCAAAAGTTTCTACTGTTACTTCTTTCATTACCTGTGGTTCTAATGGTTTATCTGAAAAATCTGTTGAAACAGATACTATTTTCATAGCTACATCTAATCCTTCTGTTATCTTACCAAATGCTGCATACTGTCCATCCAAATGAGGAGCATCCCCTACCATAACAAAAAATTGGCTACCAGCTGAATTAGGGCTCATAGATCTTGCCATGGATAAAACTCCTTCAGTATGCTTTAAATCATTTTTAAATCCATTAGATCTAAATTCCCCCTTTATAGAATAACCAGGTCCTCCAACTCCAGTTCCTTCTGGACATCCACCTTGAATAACAAAACCTGGAATTACTCTATGAAAAGTTAATCCATTATAAAAACCTTTTTTTATTAAACTTATAAAATTATTAACTGTATTTGGAGCAACTTCAGGATATAATTCTCCCTTCATTACATCCCCATTTTCCATAATTATAGTAACTATTGGATTCTGCATAATCATCTCTCCTTTTCTTGTAATACAAAGCTAATTATATTATTTGTAGTTATAATTTACAATAAAAATATCATTTATATTTTGCTATATAAAAACTATTTTATTCTCTAAATATGAAAATTGCCATAAACACTATTTTTACATAGCATTTATGGCAATCACTATATACAAATCCTTAAAGGATAGTTTGTCTAATGTACAATCAAATCATCTAATTTACAACATAGTATGTTCGCCAGTACAACAACTTTTTGTAAACTGGGGTTCTTCTTATCTCCTCTCTCAAGTTCTTCTAAATAAGATTTTGAAATCGAAGTTAAATACTTAGAATTCTTAGTTAGGTTCTCAACATCAGAAGCAGTATATCCTAATTTTAATCTGTACTCCCTTATTTTTTTCCCATCTAACATTTAAAGACCCCCTTATTTAATTATATAGGTTCCTTGACCTTATTATATCATGTTTACTCCTAAAATTATATATGTATTTTATAAAATTTATATTATAATTTGTTAATTTTATATAAACATACGTATCATTGCGAATTTTATTTAATTAGCATCCATTAATATACGTATGTATATATTAATAAATAGTTGTTATTGAAACTTTTACCATGGTTCGCTACTCTAATTAGTAGGCATATGAAATAAAATTATTTATTAAATTAATCTATGATTTTTTGAATATGCCTTAGAAAGGAAGTGAGGATATGGAAGTTAGAAATATATTAAACTTTACTAAGGGAAAAGGAACTATAGTAAAAAAAATTAAAACACAGGGCTTCTCCCCTATATATGACTTTGTCCAAAATAATAAAGACTCCTTATATAAAATAGCTTGGTCCTATGTGAAAAATCATCATGATATAGAAGATATTTTTCAAACCACAATTATTATAGTTTATGAACACATAGATGATTTAAAAAAAGAAGAATACTTTAAAAGTTGGTTTACATCTATTTTAATAAATGAATGTAAAAAACTTTTAAGAAAAAATAAGAGGATAATTGATGAAGACTATTCTTCCATTGGATATTCAAGTTTTTCACTAAGTGAAAATGAAATAGATCTTCAGATATGCTTAAATAAATTAGAAATAATTTATAAGGAACCTATAATCTTAAAGTACTATGGTGGATTTACTCAAGAAGAAATATCTAATACTTTAGATATACCTATAGGAACTGTAAAAAGCAGAATATATAGAGGGCTGAAGTTATTAGAAAAATATATGGAAGATAAGGAGGGCTAATTTATGGATTGTGAAAAAATAAAAGATTTATTTATAGATTATATAGATGGCACCTTAGATGAAGAAGCAAAATTATTAATCCAAAATCATATAAATAGCTGTACTAACTGCAAAAATGAACTTTATAAATTACAACAAATTCACACATCACTTAAAAAATCATCTAATAAAATAATTGCTAATGAAAATTTTATAGATAATATAAAAAATAAAATTGACAAAAGTTCTGTGGTAAATAGAAAAAAAATTAAAAGATTTAGAGTAGCTTTAATTGCTTGTATAATATTAACTTTATCTATCTTTACAGTAATAGCCTCTGAAGATGGATTTATAGAACTTATTAAAGCCGTTACAAAAGTAGAATCCTTAAATAAAAATGTTGAAAAAGGTTATGGAGATATAATTAATTCTTCTAGTATTGATAAAAATATAAAAGTAACTGTAAAATATGCAGTAGCTGATGATTTGGGAACAGCTATCTTCTATGAAATAGAAGATTTAGATAAAAACAAAAAATATACTATGGAGTTGAATAAAGAATCTTTTGATGTAAATAAATATTGGACTACTGATGTTATCGATGCTTCTGATAACTTTCCCACTTCAAGTTTATTTAATCTCTATAATGAAAAAAATAATATCTCTTCAGAAAAGCTGGCATTACCTGCTATAAAATCTTCTGAAGAAGAAATAAATTTAAAAATAAATAAACTTATTTCAAAAGATGATAAAAAAGAAATTTCAGGGAATTGGAGTTTTAACTTCAAAGTAAAAAAACACCCTATTAAAACCTACACTATAAATAAGGAAGTTAATATAGATGGCTATAATATAAAATTTACAACTATTAAAATCGCTCCTACTAAAACTCTTTTAGGATATGAAGTTACAAATAAAAAAGATGGTGAAGAATTCCGTACTTTAAATAATATTAACTTGAAATATAAAGATAAATATTTACCAACTACCATATTTGGTGGAAGTTATTCAAATTCCAGTGGAGAAATTCCTTTTGAATCAATATACTTTATGAATCCTGATAAGATAAGTATTAATATAAAAAATTATGTTATTGAAATCCCTAGGGAAGAAAGTTTTATTATAGATCCTAATAAACCCTTTCCACAAAAATTTAAATATTTAGGTAGCACACTAAGTGTAACTAACATGATTTATAAAGGAGAAAATTTATATATAGATATTAATTATGGTCTAGATAATAGAAAATTTGAAATACTATATTTTAAATATGATGTATTAAATAAAAACTATCAATTAAATGAAAAATATTCATTAAGAAGATTATTCTCTACATCTGATGGAATTTTTATGGATCAGTATAAAAATAAATATTCTTATTTTGAAGGTTTGAACATGATATTTAATAATACAAATAAAAAACTTTCCTTATATGTAACAACTTCCAAATCAGAAGGCAATATATATGACAATAAATTAAAGGATACACTAAAAAATGTAGAAAATTTAAATTTACCAATAAAAATAACTGTAGAAAGTTATACCAGCACTAACTTTATAGATAAAAAAATAAATGTAAAATTAAAGTAGACAAAATAGGGGCTGTCGCATTAAAAAATTTACATACAATATACTGTTTTGCAAGTTTGAAATTAACACAATATATTGTAGGATTTATTCTTAGTACGACAGCCCCATTTTTACACAGTTAACATGTTTTCAGCTCTTTCTTTTGCCTTTTTTAAAAACCTTTCTATACTTTCCTTTTCTTCCTTTGCCTTTTCCTCTGTCATTTCTCCTCTGCCAAGTCTATCACAAACTGCAAGTAGACCTATTTCATCTGCTGAAACTTGCTCTAACATTTTATCTAATTCACCAAAAGGCATATTTTTCGCTATAAATAATGGCTGCATATGCCATCTTACTAAAATGGAAACCTTTTTTATGAAATCTTTATCATCAGTGAACTCTTGTAAAAATTTTATGACCATCTCTGCTCCTACTTTATCATGATCATAGGAGGTTAGCCTTCCTTTTCTAAGCTTAGTAGTAGGAGCTTTTCCAATATCATGAAGCAAAGCAGCCCACATAAAAATCCGCTGATTTTCACTTAAATGTTTATTTTCCGCTGCTTTATCTAATACCATCATGGTATGCTTCCAAACGCTTCCTTCAGGATGGTGTTTAGGACTTTGTTCTACTTTTATTAAATCCCATAAAAAGGTCAATGGATATATATCTTTAAATTCTCCACTTCTAGCTAGAGTCTCAAAGTATAAAGAAGGTTTTTCATCCTGTAAAAGGTGTTTATCAAAATCTAAAAATATTTCTTTTTTATCTTTCATAATAATCTTCCTTTATTTTTTAGTTTCAGGAACAGGCTGCTGATTTTTATTTCTCTTTTTAGTTTCATAAGTTGGATTTTCATTTGGAGTAGGTCTCTTCATTCCTTTTTTAGCCATTTCAATTCCTCCCTTATATTATCTCACTATGAAATAGTATTTTAAATATATTTTTTACTTTTACTTATGTTTAATACATGGATAAAATAACTATAACAAATTTTATCTTCTCTATACTATTTTAATTGAATAATAACTTCTTTTTGATCTCCTTTTTTAGCATTTTTTAATGCAGCTTTTGCTAAATTTTTAAATTCTTGTGTTGAAACTGTAGCTCCCGATATATTATCAACTTTATCAATATCTCGCTTATTAACTAAATCTTTCCCTAATTTAGGGCAAAATTCATTTGGTGCTGTTTTTGAAACAGGCTTCATTTTTTCATTATATGTTTTATCCTGAGATTTTCTCTTATTGTCCTTATTTAAATAATCAAAATCTACATTATCAATTTTGCTGTTCTTAACTTGAACTTCTACATAACCTTTCCAGCCATATTTATCAAATTTGTCATAAGTAGCTTTATATTTTCCATCTTTATAAGTTGTAGTCCCTTGTTGTCCTTTATTTGTACTTCCACATCCAACTAATAATAATAAGGATAAAATACATAAAAATATATTCCTTAATATTTTTTTCATTAGAATTCCTCCCATATTAATTTATATAATAATTATATATTTATTGTTTCCTAATCTTTATTTCATATGAAACATTGCTTTAAGCAATACCATTACCATATGTATTATAAATTATAATAAGTCAAAAGGGCTTATTGGAGATATATTCTTTGAGACTCATAAAGTGTATGGTATGGAGACTAAGGAAGACAATTTATACATATATCTTGTTTCCTCTATTCAAGGATATGTTTTTACAGATGATAAATTAAAAACTGGTAGTGGTTCTTGTTCCCCAGTACGTTTAATTCTAAAAAAGGATGATCATAAATTTGTAGAATATAAAGAACCTCTAGATGGGATGGAATTAAATAAATCACTAAAAGAACTATTTCCTGAAAAATACTATAAATGGCTTCAAAGTATACAAACTCTCAAGACTTATTAGTTGCTGAAAATAAAAATAAGGCAATAGAATGGTTAAAACAACATGGTAAAAACAAAGATTCACTGATATTGCCATAAAAACATAATTTTCATGATAAATATTAATGAAAAAATACAAATGATAATACCTATAATATAGAATAGAATTATAATTATTTCACGTAGTTCACGATAATGCATGAAATTTTTTACATGATGAGAAACAAAATAATATATAAATGTAATAAAAAATACATATCTATTAGCCCATTAGTAGACATTATGTATTAAATTGCATTTTTGATTCATGCTATTCAACGCATTTTCATTGATATATAACTATTGATTTGTTAAATATATATATACCATCCAAGATTAATTGAGGACTAATCTTACCTCTTAACACTAAACTTTTAGTAACGACAATATTGTAAATTTATACATATGCCATTATATATATTTAAAAGTAGGCAATAATTATTACGGATATTATGATAAAAAATTTAAAATTGTTCGTTTTTCCAACATTTTTAAAATAATTTCATTAATATATGTTGATTTATTTTATAATCTTAATTTTTTAATATATGAGTATATTAGTTACATTTGTTTTTTTCTACTTGTGGTATTACTGGGGATATCATAATAAATTAGGGTTTAGAAATGGCTTAATTGTTCGCATTATAGAAGCACTTGATGGTATACTATGATTAATTTTATCTATATTAAACATAAAACAATCAGATGGACCATCCTTATGGTTTATGTATTTATGGATAGGGACTTTGAACTTTATAATGGAATATTTATCTTCTAGTAATATCTCTAACTTTATTCTTCATATGTCTATACCAATAGTAATATTACTCACTTCTATAGGTTAATATATTGGAAAAAGAGGATTTTTATTAAAATCAAAATAAAATTATTGCTTAAGCTGTTTACAATAATAAATTGTGAACAGCTTTTTGGGTTTGATGTTTAGTGATAATAAGAAACATTGTAGTTTTTAAAAACTAAGATCACAATAATTAAATCAAATAAATTTTCACACCATTATCACCATCGCAACTTTTTAAATTAGATATTAATAAATTGAAAAGCTCATCATATTTAGTTAAAATATCATTTAATTATAGTATCATTTTTTAAATAACCATCTTCTATTTTTATAATTCTATCACATTGATTAGCTATTTTTATATCATGTGTTACTATAATAATAGTTTTACCTTCTTTATTTAAGTTTTTAAAAATATCTAATACATTTTGACCAGTTTTCTGATCTAGTGCTCCTGTTGGTTCATCTGCAAGTATTACCTCAGGATCATTTACTATAGCTCTTGCTATAGCAACTCTTTGGCACTGGCCTCCTGAAAGCTCTGTTATATTTTTATTTATTTTATCTGTTAGTTCTAATTTAGAAAGTATATTTTCTATTATATATTTTCTATTCTTATAACTTGTTTTTGAATATTGTAAGGGTATTTCTATATTTTCAAATACTGAATAATCATTAATTAATGCAAAATGTTGAACTACAAATCCAAAAGTCTTATTTCTTATTTTAGCTAGTTCAATATTTTTTAAATTATCAACTTTTTTATTATTTAATATATAATCTCCACTGGTTATTTTACTTAGTGTGCCTATTATATTTAGTAAAGTAGATTTACCAGAGCCTGATGGGCCTATAATTGAAATTAACTCCCCTTTATTAATAGTTAAGTTTATATCATTTAATGCAGCTATTTTATTATTTTTAGAGCCATATATTTTATTTACTTTATTTAATTTTATAATTTCCATATCTATTCTTCTCCTTTAATTAGATGATCAATATCTAAATTAAATATTTTTATTAGAGGAATTATTGCTGATATTATAGAAATAAACATCATTATTATGAATAGAATAATAATGTTATCTATATTTATTAAAGCTCCATACTTACGATATATAAGAGTGAATGTTAGCGCATAGGAGGATAAAAATAAAATAAATATTTCAAGATATGAAATTATAGCAATATCACACAATGTACCTCCACTCATAATATGTATTCCATATTCAAATTTTCTTTTATTTATAGCTTCTAATAATGAAATGATAAATGTTGCACATACAAATATAATTATAGTTATAGAAGTTACAGATACTATTCTACGTTGTTCTTCAAGTACCTCTGTATCTTGTTTCATATATGAAGATAAATCACGTATACCTGGATAACTTACTCCTTTTATATTATTAAACATTTCTTCTATATTCTTTAAATTTTTATCTATCTCAACTTGGCTAGTACCTTTATCAAACAATATATAGTTCCCATTGAAAAGAGAGTAGAGATATAAACTAAATCGATCATCATAGATTGAGTCAGTAGAAATAATATAATTATTTAAATTTATATATCTTTTGTCTGGTTCACGTATATCACCTGGACTAAGCTGATCCTTCTCAAGAATTCCAATTATTTTGCATTTAAACTTTGATTTAAGCCAACGTATATCAAGTTCATCTCCTACTTTAAAATACTTACCATAATTTGCTCCAACTACAATTGGAATTTTATAATTTTCTTTTCCAACAAATTTAAATTCATTATCATTAAATAGCCTACCTTCTTTTACTTCTAAAGGATATGTGTTTAAATACTCTTTATTTATAGTCATATTGTTAGCAATAAAATATGTTTCATTATCAATTGTCCATTTTTGTCTAACTCTTTCAAATTCATTGTAATTATCAAAAACTTTAACATACAGAGTTACTAATACATTTTTTAAAAAAGTGTAATCAGGACTATTTTCTAATTTATTAAATGCTTTTTCCATAGAAGAAAAGTTAATATTCTTACTAACATGATCCACCTCTAGTGAATAGGCCAGCTTGTCCTTAAAAAATCTTTCAACTTTAGATGTTTCAGCGTTTATAGATTTGTTTAAATTTATATTTTCGTAAATAGAATAAAATCCAAAAGTTAACTGTAATATAATTAAAAATGAGTAAAAAAATCTTCTTGATAGTCCTTTAATTGCATATTTAATCTTCATAACTAAACCCGTCCTTTAATAAGTTCATTTATTTCAATTTTATTTATTTTCAACATTCCTATAAGTATAATAATTACACCTATAATAAATATAAATATAATAGAAACAAGAAGATTTATAATATTTGTGATGTTATATTGTATTTTAAGTACATGGGTGTATATTAAAATTTTATTAAATAAGAGGCATATAATTAGTGAGAACAAGGATACAATTGAATAATTTTTAATTATATGCAAAATAATATTTTTATTTGAGGCTCCATACATTTTTCTTATCCCAATTTCTAAAGTTATTTTATCTAACCAGTAGGATGTAGCTTTTATAAGACTTAAAATAATACATACTATTACAAGCGAAAAGTTACGTAATATAAATCGAGAATTTGATATAGCGCTTATTAAAGGAGTGGTACTTTTATCACTTTCAATTATTTTAACAGGATTATTACAGTCTTCATTTATTTTATTCATAATTTTATTTAAAGTATCCTTATCTTTTAAAAAACTATCTAAAATCCACCCTTGTAGTAATAAACCCTTATCTTTTTCATTAAAATCACACCTTAAATTATATAAAATACGTGAATCGTATAAAGTATCAATATGCTCCTCTCCAATTATGCCTATAACTAAAAACTTTTCATTACCTCTATATATATATTTTTTATTATTTTCAACCTCTATATTTCTAATTAATTTTTTACCTATTATTGCCATATTATCTTTGCTTTTAAAGTCATCTTTTGTAAAAAATCTTCCTTCTAACAAATTATACTCATTTTTATAAAAACCATTAAAGTATATACCAAAGGATGACGTTCCAGGGTAGAAAGCTCTACCACCATCATGAATTAAAACTATATCTTTATTGGATTGTATTTTTTTTAAAAAGTTTAACATATTTTGAGATGTAAAGTTTTTTTCATTGAAGTCAAATGTAACATTATTAATTGTTTTGAAGTTATTTGCTTCCATCATTGTTCTATATATTTTCTCTATATGAACTATACTTATTGATATAAAAATTAATATAGAGATAATACATAAACTTAAAAATTGAGTTTTTCTAAGAATTCTTTTCAACATTTTCATAATATGCCTCCAAAAGGTATTAAATTACCAATAAGAAAAATTAGATTTTTCTTATTGGTAATTTAATTTAAAAACTACGGCTAGTCGCGATGAATTGCATGCACTTCAGTGGCAGATAAATTTCCTGGTTTACATAAACTCGTGGTTTGAGCATAACCATTGCCTACCGCTTTTTTACCCCACTCACCACCCATTCTTATTTGAGTACTAATACTATGGCCATTGAGACCGCAGGCTGATAATGCATATGTTTGATTTGCATTTGTATTATGAGTTATTACAATAGTTACATCATGTACATCACTACCACCCTTATCGCATGCTGCATCTCTCTTTGTGTAATACTCATCTACAAAAAGACTATGTCTCCATAAGCAAATACTGGTGAAGATACCAGCGTAGCTATTAATCCTATGTATTGAATGTCATTTTAAGTGTATTAATGTCATTCAATGCATATTTATTGACATTAAACTATCTATTTGTTAAGGGTCTGTCACACTAAAAAAATTAGTGCGACAGACCCTTTGCTTTTACTTCATTACTTTTAAAATTTCAACTCTAAATTATAGTTCTTTTATTAAATTTGCCATTTCAATAGCAGTAACTGCAGCTTCGTAACCTTTGTTCCCTGATTTTGTTCCTGCTCTCTCAATAGCCTGCTCAATATTTTCTGTAGTAATTACTCCGAATATTACTGGTACTTCTTCATCTAAAGATACCTTTGCTATTCCCTTAGTTACTTCTCCTGCAACAAGTTCATAATGAGAAGTAGCTCCTCTTATAACTGCCCCTAAACATATAACTCCATCATATTTTTTAGATTTAGCCATTTTTTTAGCAATAAGAGGTATTTCAAAAGCACCTGGTACCCATGCTATTTCTACATCCTCTTCTTTTACTCCATGTCTTTTAAATGCATCTAATGCTCCACTTAAAAGCTTGCTACCAATAAATTCATTAAATCTTCCTACCACTATTCCAAATCTTAAACCCTCTGCAATTAATTTTCCTTCATACATTTTCATTTTTATTCCTCCCTAGAATTTTATATCTCTACTATATTTAAGTTTATTATTCATTATCTAATGTTAATAAATGCCCCATTTTTTCTTTCTTGGTTCTTAAGTAAAATTCACTTTCTTCATGACAGTGCATTTCTATAGGTACTCTATCTACTATTTCTATACCATACCCTGAAAGTCCAGATACTTTTTTAGGATTATTTGTCATAAGTTTAACTTCTTTAATGCCCAAATCTGCAAGTATTTGAGCACCTATACCATAATCTCTTAAATCTGCTGGAAAACCTAGTGCTATATTAGCTTCCACTGTATCCATACCTTTATCTTGAAGAGCATATGCTTTTAACTTATTTATAAGCCCTATTCCTCTTCCTTCTTGTCGCATATATACTAAAACTCCTCTACCTTCTTTAGCAATAGCTTTCATTGCTGCAGCATATTGATCCCCACAATCACATCTTATAGATCCTAATGCATCCCCAGTAAGACATTCTGAATGCATTCTAACAAGTACTGGTTCTTTACCACTTATATCTCCTTTAACTAAAGCCACATGATGTTCACCATTTAGTTTATTTACATATCCATATATAGTAAATTCACCATATTTAGTTGGCATTTTTGCCTGAGTTACTCTTTCTATTAATGATTCATTTTTTCTTCTATATGAAATAAGATCTGCTATAGTTATTATTTTTAAATTATGCTCTTTTACATACTCCATAAGCTGAGAAGTTCTAGCCATAGTTCCATCTTCATTCATAATTTCACAAATTACTCCTGCTGGATATAGTCCTGCTAATGCTGCTAAATCCACTGAGGCTTCTGTATGACCTGCTCTTTTTAATACTCCTCCATCCTTAGCTTCTAATGGGAATATATGTCCAGGTCTTTTAAAGTCTTCTTCTTTTGCTTGTGGATCTAAAACTTTTCTTATAGTAGCTGCTCTTTCAAATGCTGAAATTCCTGTAGTAGTTTCTTTAGCATCTATGGATACTGTAAATGCAGTACCATTACTATCTGTATTTTCCTCTACCATTTGTCCTATATTTAACTGTTTTAATCTTTCTCCTATTACTGGCATACATATAAGTCCTCTACCATACTTAGCCATAAAATTAATAGCTTCTGGTGTAACCTTTTCCGCTGCCATAATTAAGTCACCTTCGTTTTCTCTATCTTCATCATCTATTACAACTATCATTTTTCCTTCTTTTATATCTAAAATTGCTTCTTCAATAGTATTAAATTTAAACATAGTTAATATCCATCCTTTCAAAATTTGAGTTGAATTTTAAATTATAGATTTTCTGTAGCAAAGCGTAAGAAAATCTTCATTTACTATTCTCTCTTCATTCTTAATTCTTCACTTAAAAGATCCTAATGGTCTTTTAACAAAATCCATGCTGACTTAAAAAATTTAAATCTAATGTGGTTTTACTCTCTTCTTTAACATTAAAGCCTATTAATTTCTCTACATATTTTCCAATAAGGTCGCATTCTAAGTTAACCCTATCTCCAGTTTTTTTGCTTAAAAGAGTAGTTTCTTCTCCTGTATGAGGTATTATAGAAACCTTAAACATATTTTTATCCACATATGCTACAGTTAAACTCACACCATCAATAGCAATTGAACCTTTGTGAATAATATATTTTAAAACTTCCTCCTCTGCTTCCATAGAAATCCAAACTGCATTATCCTCTTTTTTAAACTCTTTTATCATTCCAGTACCATCTATATGACCACTTACTATATGCCCTCCCAATCTATCGGAAAGCCTCAATGCTCTTTCTAAATTGACTTTACTTCCTATAGATAAATTGTTTAGACTACTTCTTCTCATAGTTTCTGGCATAACATCTACTGTAAAGCTACTACTTGTAAAATTGGTCACTGTGAGACAAACTCCGTTCGTTGCTATACTATCCCCTAGCTTTACATCTTCTAACACTTTTTTAGCTTCTATAGTAATACTAGCTGACTTTGTTCCTCTATTTATCCCCTTAATTATTCCTATTTCCTCCACAATACCAGTAAACAAAACTTCCCACTCCTTTTATTCAGAGTATAGATTACAGAGTACAGAGATTATTGAAATTTTGCTACGCAAAATCATCTATTACTTATTATCTTTTCTATGTTATTTTTTTATTTCTTACTCTTTTCTCTACGCTCTGTTCCCTTTCATCTATTGTCTTCTCTCTATTATTTTTAACTCTTAGCTTTTCACTATTTTGTCCCTGATTCTATGATCTATCATCTATTATCTTTACTCTATACTCTTTGATCTATGATCTATACTCTTATGATCTATGCTGTTATGATCTGTACTCTGTTCTCTAACCAAGCTTCCTTCTATCAAAATATCTTCATCAAATCTAGTTATACTTATGTCTTTCAAATTTATAGCATCTTTCATAAACTCTATTCCATCTCCAGCTACAGAAGTTTTTGCTAAAGCACCTCCTATTATTTTAGGAGCTATAAAATTCATAACTTTATCTACTATTCCTGCCTTTAGTGCTGAATAATTTAAAGTTCCTCCTCCTTCTAAAAGTACACTATCTATTTTTTCTTCTCCTAATCTCTTCATAAGAAAATTCAAATCTACTCTACCTTCTTTAATAGGAGTAATTATTATTTCTCCTCCCAATTCTTGTATCTTACTCAAACTTTCCTTTGCTGCCTTTTCTGTAGTAGCAATTATTGTTCTTCCTTCTTCTTTAAATACTTTTGAATTAAGAGGTATTCTTGCAGTACTATCTACTATTATTCTTACCGGATTTCTCCCTTTTATATCCTTAAGCCTAGTAGTTAAACTTGGATTATCTTTTATTACAGTATCTACTCCCACCATGATTGCTGAAAGTCTATGCCTAATATAATGTACATATTCTCTTGATTTTTCATTTGTTATCCATTTAGAATCTCCTGTTACTGTAGCAATTTTTCCATCTAATGTACTGGCAGTTTTCATTATACAAAATGGTTTTTTTGTAGTTATATAATGTATAAATACTTCATTTAATTTTTTTGCCTCTTCCCCTAATAGCCCCACTTCTACTTCAATACCGTTA
This sequence comes from Clostridium lundense DSM 17049, assembly GCF_000619945.1. Taxonomy (GTDB): domain Bacteria; phylum Bacillota; class Clostridia; order Clostridiales; family Clostridiaceae; genus Clostridium_AO; species Clostridium_AO lundense. The sequence goes on from NZ_JHVC01000006.1 coordinate 172,814, forward strand.
TCTTTTAGTATTTGTATTCCATTTCCTGCCACTATCGGGTTTGGATCTACCATAGAAATTGTAACTTTCTTTATACCTTTTTCTATAATGGCTTTAGCACACGGTGGAGTTTTTCCATAATGAGAACAAGGTTCCAATGTAACATACATATGATCTCCTGTTACATCTTCCTTAGCACTATTAAAAGCATTTATTTCAGCATGCGGTCCTCCATAAGCCCTATGATATCCTTCTCCTATTATTCTTCCATCCTTTACTATAACCGCGCCTACCAGTGGATTAGGATTTACAGCACCTATGCCTAGCTTTGCCAACTCTAAAGCTCTTCTCATGTACTTTTCTTCCACATCATTCATCTCCCATATATAATTTGCCCTTCAGGAAAAATCTAAATATGAAACTATTTCTTTATTCATTGTTTACTATTTAAAATGAAAAAATCCCTGAAATTTCTTTCAGGGATTAAAAAATACAAACTTAAAAAATTACAACATAATTTTTAGTCAATAATTGCCACAAAACTACTAAAATAGCTTCTCTTCTCGCACTACAAAAAACTCAAATTAAAAATTTTTCATAATACCAATGAAAATAAATTCTATTTCTCTGTGCTCTATTATCTGTACTCTAAAAAATTACCACGTAAATTTTTCGCGCTTTCCTTCTTTCATCCAGACTTTACTGTCGGCCCTGGAATTTCACCAGATCTGCCTTTCGGCTGGCGGGCTTTACCGCCGGTATGGAATTTCACCAAACCCTGAAGGACTAATTTTATTTAATTTTCAGCTTAAGAATATCATTTTTTATTTATACTGTCAATTACTATTTTTAGAATATTTGTATTTATACGAATTTGAGCATATTATTGACATAATATACTCAAACATATAGAATGTACTTAGTACGTTAATTAAACACACTTGTTTTTAAAAGACAGACATATTTGAAAAATATTAATTTTTATATTATTAAAATAATTCTTTATTAAAAAAGGTGGGATAAATTATGACTGTAGAAGAACTAAAGAAATTGGTATGTGAAACCATTGATAAAAATTCTGATAAGCTTATTACATTGGCAAAAAATTTAGAGGAAACTCCTGAATTAGGCTTTAAAGAAGAAAAAACTGCTGAAAAAGTTTGTAATTTCTTTAAAGAATTAAATATTTCTTATAGAGATAAACTAGCTTTAACAGGTGTAAAAGCTAAATTAAAGGAAAACTCATCTGGTCCTAATGTGGCAATACTTGGAGAATTAGATGGAGTTATATGTTTTGATAGTCCAAAAGCTAATAAAGAAACTGGTGCTTCTCACACTTGTGGTCATAACCTTCAAATTACTACAATGCTTGGAGCTGCCCTTGGCCTTAAACTATCAGGAATTGAAAATGAACTAGCTGGTAATGTAACATTTATGGGTGTTCCTGCAGAAGAATATATAGAAATAGAATATAGACAAAAGCTTAGAGAAGAAGGGAAACTTCATTTCTTAGCTGGAAAGCAAGAACTTATATATAGAGGAGAATTGGATGATATAGATATGGCTATGATGATGCATTCTTTAAAGAATTGTCCTGAACCTACTGTAGCCATAGGAGAAACTAGTAATGGATTCCTGGGAAAAACAATAGAATATATTGGCCAAGCTGCCCATGCTGCTGAAGCTCCTCATAATGGAGTAAATGCTCTAAATGCTGCTATGCTTGGTATTATGGGAATAAACGCTTTAAGAGAAACCTTCAGAGATGAAGATTCAATAAGAGTTCATCCAATTATAACTAAAGGTGGAGACACTGTAAACAGTGTTCCTTCAGATGTAAGAATGGAAAGCTATGTTAGAGCTAATAATGTAGATGCCATGAAATTAACTAATGAAAAAGTAGATAGAGCATTAATTGCTGGTGGATATGCCATGGGTGCTAAAACTATAATTAACACAATACCTGGTCATCTTCCATTAAAATGTTCTAAACAGATAAACTCCTTATTTGAACAAAACAGCAAAGCTTTACTACCTGAAGATAAAGTTATAGATGCAGGTCACTTTGCTGCCTCTACTGATATGGGTGATGTTTCAAACCTTATACCTTCAATACATCCATTCATAGGGGGAGTATCTGGAGCTTTACATACAAAAGATTTTAATGTTGAAGATTATTATGGAGCTTGTATACTACCTGCAAAATTAATGGCAATGACAGTAATCGATCTTTTATATAATAATGGGGAAAAGGCTAAACAGGTTATTGACTCCTTTACTCCTACTTTTAAAAATAAAGAAGAATATATTAATTTCTTAGAAAACTGTTTTGAAAGGAAGGTTCAATAATGAAGAACTGGAAAAATCACGCATTAGTTCTTATATTAGTTATTATCGCCGAACTTATAGGTGTTATTAAATATCAATTTGGTCCTGGTACAATAGTACTTTTACCAATGCTTTATGCATTGATATTTGGAGTACTTTTATGCCCTAAATTCTTAAAAGTTGTAAATGATAAGGATATGAAAGATGCTGGAACTTTAATTACTGTATCCTTAATGCTTTTAATGGCAAGATACGGAACAATGATAGGACCTACTTTACCAAAGATAATAAAATCTAGTCCTGCTCTAATACTTCAGGAGTTTGGTAATGTTGGTACAGTATTTTTAGGAGTACCTCTTGCAATAATGCTTGGATTAAAAAGAGAAACCATTGGTGCTGCGCATTCTATAGCTCGTGAACCTAATGTTGCTTTAATTAGTGATATATACGGCCTTGAAGGCACAGAGGGACAAGGCGTTATGGGAGTATATATTTGTGGTACTGTTTTTGGAACTGTATTCTTTGGAATTTTAGCTAGTTTTTGTGCTGCTTATCTTCCATTGCATCCATATTCCTTGGCTATGGCATCAGGAGTTGGAAGTGCTAGTATGATGACTGCGGCAGTTGGATCTTTAAGTGCCATGTATCCTGATATGAAAGATACTTTAGCTGCCTTTGGTGCTGCAAGTAATATGTTATCTGGACTAGACGGATTATATATGTCACTATGGGTATCACTTCCTTTAACTGAATGGTTATATAAGAGATTTTATAAAGTAAAATATGGAGTAGAAGCTCCAAAGATAGAAATTTCAAAAGTAAATCCTTCTGAGGAGGCTTAATTATGAAGATTAAAGATTCTCTTTTTATATTAGTTTTAATAGGAATTCTTTCATTAGTAGGAAATATGATTGGTCCAAAAAATAATATTTTTGAAGCTATACCAGGAATGCTTATTTTAATCGGAATATCTATTGGAGGAATTTTCCTTGCTAAAATTATTCCAGGCAAAATTCCTGCTGTTGCATATATTGTTACTTTAGGATGTATTGTTACTTATCCTGGAATACCAGGTGCTGAAATGATTTCAAAATACATTTCAAAAGTGGATTTCTTAGCCCTTACTACACCTATACTTGCATATGTTGGTATATCTATTGGTAAGGACCTAGAAGCCTTTAAAAAATCTGGTTGGAGAATAGTAGTTGTTTCTATTTTCGTATTTACAGGAACCTACCTAGGCTCCGCTGTAATTGCTCAATTTATTTTAAAATTCTTAGGCCAAATCTAAAAATTTGATATAAAAAACCGTTTTTCTAAAAAAGGGATCTGATTCCACCTATTTATAATCAGATCCCTTTTTTATTTATCTTTTTAAAAATTATAATAAATTAGTAAAAATTCCTGCTATTATAACAGATGTTATGGTTACAGTTACAAACCCACCAACTATCATTTGAGGAAGCATATTGTCCATTAAATACTTTTTTTCTTCTTCATTATTAGCTAATGCTTTGGAAGCTTCTTCTGTTAAAACATAATTAGGTGGAAAACCATACAGAGCTGTTAGTGATGTTGCAAAAGCCATTTCTTTTGTCATTCCTAGAAGTTTTCCTACAAGTATCGAAGTTATTGCCATACCTATAACCCCTACTATAATTATTAAGAAAAGTGGACCTGCTATTTGTGCTAGCATTTGTGGAGTTGCTTTTGATAAAGCTCCAAATATATATACCATAAGTATAAACATTAAAAATCCAAAAGAACCCGATGCATGTAAAGAATCTCTATCTAAAAATCCTAATTCTTGAAGTATTATTCCAAAAACCAAACATAGTACAAAGGGAGATAATTTGTTGTTTGTTAGTGCTGCTACTTTAACTGCTAAATATGAACTAAAAGCCATTTTAGCAAATATGGTAGCCGTAGTATTATATTTAGCTGGTATAGGTGGAATTAATTTTTTATTCTCTGCCTTCTTTTCTATCACAGCAGACGCTTCTGCTATAGATTTCATTTTTTCATTTTCTTCCGTACTATTATACAACTTTAACAACCTCTTGCCTTCCCTTTTTAGACAAATTGCTGTTAATGGATACCCTGCAAATCCTTGCATTACATACATTACAATAGCTAATATTGATGCTAATTCAAGCCCTTTTTTTGCTGCTGCTTCCTGCATCATTAGTGCTGCTACAATTCCTCCTGTTAATGGTGGCAACCCTGATACTACATATTGCTTTCCGATTAATGGAATACATATTAGTAAGCATGCAACTATCATTCCTACTAATCCTGCTAAAGTAATCACTATAACTTTCCATTGCCTTATAAGTTCCGATACACTTATGATAGTTCCCATATGAGTGATACACATGTACATAGCTATTGAAGCTACTGGCATACCAAATCCAGGAATATCAATTAAGTTTTTAGGTAGACACGTCCAATATCCTGCTAGAAAAAGAACTGCTACTACAAATACTGAAGGTATCCACGCTTTTGTTTTAGTTCCAATAAAATCTCCCAAAGCAAAAATTATCCCGATAATTAAAAAGGCAGCTACTGGTGACATTTACATCCTTCCTTTCTTTAGGCATATTCAAAAAATATTTCAACTATTATTTATTTCATATGCCTTATTATATTTTTACTATGTTTGTACAATATTTTTACAAACATAGCTTGAAACTTTAATTCATTTCCTCCAACTTTCTGTAAAGGGTAGCTGTACTTATTTTTAATTTTTTAGCTATAACTTTTTTTGCTTCAGTATTATTTCCATAGTGATTAATAAATTTATTTATCACTTCCTTTTCATATGATGTTACCATTTCTTTAAGTCCCACTTCTTCTAAAAAATCTTCTCTATAATTAACTATCCTCTTCTTTATCACTGCTTCTCCTATTAATTCATCCTTTTCAAAATTGATAGCATATTCAATAACATTTTGCAATTCTCTTACATTTCCAGGAAAAGAATAGTTTAATAGAATTGCTTTACTACCTTGTGTGAATCCTTTAATAGATTTGCTATAAATTTTATTGAATCTATCTAAAAAATAAGTAGCCAATTCTATTATGTCTTCTCTTCTTTCTCTTAAAGGCGGTATATTTATAGGTATAACACTTAATCTATAAAATAAATCCTCTCTAAATTCTTTTTTCTTTATTTTATCAATTAAATTCTTATTTGTAGCCGCTATTATTCTACAATCTATCTCTATAGGTTTTATACCTCCTACTCTTACAATACTTTTTTCTTCTAATACTCTTAAAAGTTTTACCTGTAAATGTAGAGGCAAATCTCCTATTTCATCTAAAAATATAGTACCATTTTTAGCAGTTTCAAATTTTCCAATCTTTCCGTTAGGATTAGCTCCAGTGAAAGCTCCTTTTTCATATCCAAATAATTCACTTTCTATTAAATTCTCAGGTATCGCTCCACAATTTATAGGAAGAAATAATTCATTTTTTCTATCACTTTCTCCATGAATAGCTCTTGCAAATAGCTCCTTACCTGTACCACTTTCCCCCAAAAGTAACACTGGAGCGTTTCCTTTAGCAATATGCTTTGCCTGTTCTTTTACCTGAACAAAGTTTGGACTATTTCCTATAAGTTCTTCAAAACCATAGTTATCCCAGTTTCCACTTATTTTCAAAACAGATCTCTGCAACTTATTAAAATCCTTTAAAGTAATAACAGCACTTACCATTTCCTTATCCATATGTATAGGAACTAAAGACAATAAAAATTTATATTTACCTTCTTTTACTTTTATATTTACTTCTTCTTCTTCTAGTCTATAGTTTTTTTCTTTAAATTTATTTATAATAAACAGTGGCAATATTTCTTCAATATTTTCACCTATAATATTTCCTTTTCCTAGTTCATTTTTTATATACTCATTAACAGATAATATAGCATTATTTTTATCAATAATTATAATTCCCTCGTCTACAGAATCAATCACTGTTAGTAATTCAACAGATTTATATTTTAATTTATTTGAAATAGCATTTTCCTTAACACGTGAAGATATAAGCTCACTTAATCTTTTATCAAAATCCTTATAGCTTTCCTGTTTTTTTAGGAAAATATCTTTTTGTTTTTCCGAAAAGGCTATCATTCCTATGACTCCTTCAACTTTCCCCTCTATTATTATAGGAAAGCAAACTTCTGCCTTTTCCTTGCAATTACTATTTGCTTCACAAAGTAAACAATCCTCACACTTTACAGGATTACTTATAAAATAACTTTTCCCTGTTTCTATACATTTTTGAAAAACTGAATTTTTAGGCCCCTTTGATCCAATTTTATTTTTCAGTTTACCTGTACCTGCAATTCTTTTAAGGTTCTTATCCATGATAGTTACATCTATATCCACAATTGCTTTAACAGTTTCTGCTATTTCCTGAAGCTCGTTTTGTATTTTTTCTATCATCTATTAAATAACCCCTTTTTAATAAATTTCAATCTTATAGACTAGTATATTCAACAAAGTTCTCCAATATCCTTTCGTAGAGAAAAATAATAAAAAAACAAAAGTGGAAACTTCTTCACAATATTCATAAAAAACTATCCACATTTCCACTTAATTATTTATATTATCTTTAACAATTTTCTTTAAGATATGATTCTTAATTATAAAACGTTTATCCACTTTACCTATTTCACAATCTGTGTCCATAAAAAGTGAAGGGGTTTTACTCTTAACTATTATTTGGGTTGGATATATACTTTTATGCCCTACAATTAAATAAGAAATAACACAAACAATTGCTGCATACATGCCTACTTCGGAACCAAAAAGTTCCATAGACATAACTATTCCCGCAAGAGGAGTATTTGCGCAACTTGCTAAAAAAGATACCATTCCTACTGCTGCATAAAATGTTGCACTTCCATTTACTATATGTGACCAAACACTTCCCGCAGTTGCTCCAACATAAAGCATTGGAGTAAGTATTCCACCACTTCCTCCAGAACCTAATGTAATAGATGTAGTTAAAGTCTTCCACAAAGACGCAAAAGGACTAATAGTTTGTCCCTGAACTGCTCTTTCTATTACTTCTTCTCCTATTCCCATATATGCTTCACTGCCTGTAATTAAAACTACTAGTATTACCAATAATCCTCCTATTATCCCCTTCAATGGTGCATATATATTGATTTTTTTAAAACAATTCTCTATAAAATTTACAAATCTTATAAAAAACATTGCAAGCACACCTATAAAAATTCCAAAAACTATCATTCTCAGTAGCATTACACCTGTGCTAAATTCCTTCATATTTATAAAATATTGAATCAAAGGCTTTGTTCCTAAATATCTGCCAATAAAGAAGCTTACAAATGCGGATATAAGTGACGGGAATAGAGCTAGATATGAAAATTGCCCTATATATAAAACCTCAGCAGCAAACACTGCTGCTCCTACTGGTGAACCAAATACCCCTACAAATCCAGATGCTATACCACATACTACTACTCTTTTTCTATCAATATCATTTAATTTTAACATTTCTCCAATCTTAGATGATATTCCAGCCCCTATTTGAGTTGCAGGCCCTTCCATGCCAACAGAACCACCAAAAATTATAGTAATTAGAGTAGTTAAAAGTTTCACTGGTACAACTTTTATATTCATCTTTCCAGAGTTCTTATTTACTGCTTCTATAGCCTTTTCTGTACCATGTCCTTTAGCCTCAGGAGCTAACTTTAAAACTATGTAGCTACTTAAGAAAAAAGCTAATGGCATAAATAAATAATAATATTTATATCTATGAGTAAAACTTGAGGCTGTACCTACTAATTTAATAAATACTGCTGTAGCACCACCAACTACTAATCCTATTATTACAGATAAAAATAACCACTTAATCATACTGGCTATTAAAACATATTCCTCTAATACATCTTTTTTCATGCTTTTATTCATAAAATCACCTCCCTTTTTATATTAACATAATACTTATTTTATTTTCAAAAAAAATGGATAAGTAGCATTCTTGACTACTTATCCATATAATTTTTTCTTTATTTATATATATCCACTAACAATCCTGCTATTTCATCGATACTGCTTGCTACATCCAAATTTTCTTTTTGATCTCCTAAAAGCATTTGTGTAAGTTCCTCTAATTTTTGATCTACAGTTTCTACAGTAATAAAATATTGCGTCTGCCAAAAACTTATATCCTTTTTTATACTATACATATAGCTTAAAACAGACTTCAAATATTCCCTTATCATTTTTTTGTAAGCAGCTACATCTGCATAACACTTTGTTACTGCTAACCTATTCCCCTTCTTCTTTATTTCCTCAAACATTTCCTTTAATTCTTGTTCTGACTTTCTTTCCCTTGCAAAATTAAAACTCTGAGAAAAGTCCTTTTTATTTGTTATAGTCTTATTATCACTAGATCTAACTGGAGTGTTATTACCTACTCTAGATATTTCCATAGTTAACCCCTCACAATACCACTAAAAGTCTATTATACTATTATTATATATTATTTTGTATCAAAAAGCATGATAGATTAAATTATTTTTTAAATTTAATCCACTATTTACCTTAAAATCTTCCACGTTATTCCTTTATCTTTTGTAGTATATATTTTATTGTCTATTAACATAAAGCCATTATTTTTATTTACAAATTGTATCTTTTTATTTTTAAGTTCTATGTCACTTCTTATTTCCTGTAAATCCTTATCATCGTTTTGAAGTCTATATATTTTATTTCCACTGTTATCTTTGATCCATATTATGCCATCGCCATCTATACCATAATCTATTTCTATAAATGGCTTCATTTCAATAGGTATTGTAGGTATCCAGCTTTCCCCTTCATTAATACTCTTATAAAAAATTATTATAGAACTCTTCCCATTGTTTAATTCTACAGGTAGATACACTTTCTTACCTGACTTTGTAAACACAGGTGGATAAGTACTTAAAAGAGCTCCCTTAATGTTTTCATATCCCTTTGGAATTTGCAATTTCTGTAGATTCCAACTCACGCCTCCATCCTTAGTTTTATATACTATAGGATAAGTATTACTAGCTTTCGTAGTATACCATCCTAAATTTTTGTTCTTAAATTCCACTCCTGTAACAATTTTTTTCTCACTGCTTAATAAAGAACTACTTTCCATCTCCATAGGAATGTTATCATTATATATATTACTCCAGCTTTTTCCCCCATCTATAGTTTTATATAAACTATTTTCGATGCTATTTTTATCTTTAGCCGCTGCTAACATTACAAAAACATTATCCTTGTCTATTACTTTTATATAAATGCTATAGTCTTTTTCTTTTCCAAAATTCTTTAATCCTAGAACACTTTTATCCCAGCTTTTTCCTCTATCAATAGTTTTATAAATATTAATATTGTTTTCTTTTCTATATGCTATAAAAGCAATATTTTTATCCAAAAACTTATATGCTTTATCTCTATTATTCTTGCCATTAGTAGTTGACGCTAATATAGATTTTAAGAACTCATCTTTTATGTTGGTGTTATTCCAAGTCTTTCCTTTATTTACTGTAGTTAATACTCCTTCTTTGGCAATTGCCCAGCCATTTCCTCTATCTACCATATAAAAATCTAAAATATTATATTCATCAATTTCTTTCTCTTTGCTTTTAATTTTATTTTCTTCTGCCATTCCACAAGCTGTTCCAAAAGAAATTAAACTTATTATTAACAATATCCATAAATACTTCTTCATGTTTCCTCCTATTTTTCTCATTAAATAAAAACATCAGTTATTATAATTATTCCATATTTTACATTTTTTATTTAATATAAATATTAACTTTATATTAATAATAATTATATATTTATTGAACTACATAGGATTTTAATGTTATTTACAGTTATATTAAATAATATAACTATAATTTAATTACAGAAGCCTATATAAAAATATTTAATTATATTTAAATTTATTTAAATACAATTGAATTTCATCCAATTTTACAAGTAACATCTTTAGTGATATAATAAAGTTGTTACTTTTCCCGATAATTACAGACTAGGAGGTATGAAAATGATAGAATTTATAAATGTAAATAAAAATTTCAAAAATACAAAAGTATTAAATAATATAAACCTAAAAATTAATGATGGAGAATTCTTAGTACTTATTGGTCCAAGTGGTTGTGGTAAAACTACTTCCTTAAAAATGATAAACAAGTTAATAACACCTTCTTCTGGAACTATTTTAATTAATGGTGAAGATATATCTAAAAAAAATACAATAGATCTCAGAAGAAACATTGGCTTCGTCATACAACAAACAGGACTTTTCCCTCATATGACTATAGGTGAAAATGTTGAGCTAGTACCATATTTAAAAAAATGGCCTGAAGAAAAACGAAAATCTCGTTCAAAAGAATTATTAGATTTAGTTGGACTAGATCCTGATAAATATCTAAATAGATATCCCAGTGAATTGAGTGGCGGTCAACAACAAAGGGTTGGTGTAGCAAGAGCCTTAGCCACAAACCCAGATATAATTCTAATGGATGAACCTTTCAGTGCCTTAGATCCTATTACAAGAAATTCGCTTCAAGAAGAAATATTCAAACTCCAAGACGAACTTAAAAAAACCATTGTTTTTGTTACTCACGATATGGATGAAGCCCTAAAATTGGGTGATAGAATATGTATTATGAAAGATGGAGATATTGTTCAATTTGATACTCCTGAAAATATACTAAGAAATCCTTCTAAAGGTTTTGTAGAGGAATTCATAGGTAAAAATAGGCTTTGGGACAATCCTGAATATATTAAAGCTGAAGATATAATGATAAGAAACCCTGTAGTTTCTTCACAACATAGAACTTTACTTCAAGGAATTAAAATAATGTCTGATAATAAAGTGGACAGCCTACTTATAGTAGATAATCATGATAAATTGCTGGGAATAGTTACTTCAAAAGATGTAAGAAAACATATAAATTCTTCGGGTATTAAACTTAGTTCAATTATGAGTACAGATTTAGTTTATGCTAATAATGAAGACTCTATATCTAATGTGTTAAAAATAATGAATGAAAATAATGTAGGTTTTATTCCTATAGTAGATAAAGCGAATACTTTAAAAGGGCTAGTAACTAAAAGCAGCCTAATAACAGTATTCGAAGAAAAACTTTTAGAATAAGGTTGGTGACACTAATGAGTTTAAATAAATTTTTTGATTTTATATTAACAAAAAAGGCACAACTGTTATCTCTAGCTTTAAAACATATTCAACTTTCCGCATTAGCAGTAGTAATTGCTATATTAATAGGTATTCCTTTAGGTATATTAATATCTAAAAAGAAAAAATTAGCTCCTCCAGTTATAGGACTAGCTAACATATTACAAGCTATTCCTAGCTTAGCATTAATGGGATTTTTAATTCCATTTTGGGGAATTGGTGAAACCCCTGCTATAATTATGGTTTGTCTATATTCTCTTTTACCTATAATTAAAAATACTTATACAGGTCTAAGTAATATAAATCCAGCTACCATAGAAGCTGGAAAAGCTATGGGAATGACAGAAACTCAACTTCTTAGTATGGTAGAACTTCCTTTAGCTCTTCCAATAATAATGGCTGGTATCAGAATATCTGCTGTTACTTCTGTTGGTCTTATGACTATTGCAGCATTCATAGGAGCTGGTGGTCTAGGAAGTTTAATCTTTACCGGAATACAAACTGTGAATCCAGAAATGATCCTAGCTGGTGCTATTCCAGCATGTATATTAGCTCTTCTTATGGACTTTATTATTGGTAAAGTAGAAAAAATAGTAGATCCTAAAAATAAAAATAATAAAGGAAGTAAAAAAATTATTGGAATTACAACTATTGTTCTTATAATAGCCTTGATAGTTCCTATGTTCTCTGGAATATTTAAAACAAAGAATACTATTACAATTGGAAGTAAAAGCTTTACTGAGTCTAGACTACTTGGTAACATATACGCTATCTTAATTGAGGAAAACACAGACTTAAATGTAGAAAGAAAATTTGATATGGCAGGTACAGATGTGCTTTTTAAAGCTACGGATATGGGTGAGATAGATATGTATCCCGAATATACTGGTACTGTTCTAGTAAACATTTTAAAGCAAGATGCTGTATCAGATCCTGATAAAACTTATGAAATAGCTAAAAAGAATTTAAAAGAAAAATATAATATAGAATTGTTAAAACCCCTAGGCTTTAACAATACTTACACTTTAGCTCTAAAAAAAGACACTGCTGAAAAATATAATTTAAATTCTTTTTCTGATTTAGCTAAAGTAAGTAAAAGCCTTACCTTAGGACCTACTATGGAGTTTATAGGAAGACCTGATGGACTAGTAGGCTTACAAAAAAAATATAATATGCAGTTTAAAGAAGTAACAGGCTTGGATGCTGGTTTAAGATATAGTGCTATAACTTCTAACCAGATAGATGTAACAGATGCTTTCTCTACAGATGGATTGTTAGAAGCCTTTAAGTTAAAAGTTTTAAAGGATGATAAAGGATTCTTTCCACCTTACTATGCCGCTCCTATAATTAGAAGCGAAGTGTTAAAAAATAATCCCAAGTTAGAAGAATTATTAAATAAACTAGCTGGTAGTATAACTGATGAAAAAATGAGGAATTTAAATTATCAATGTGACAAATTAGGCAAAGATCCAGAAACTGTTGCAAGAGAGTTTTTAAAATCTCAAAACTTAATCAAATAGGGACGGTTAATTTTCTCCTATCATCTATTACATCTTTAAATTTACATTATAAAGTATAATTTTTTAACATTTACTTTTAATATTTTACTATTAATCAAGCTTAACTATAATTACATAATGATAGTTAAGCTTGTACATATTAATTATAAACACACAAATAAGACTCTTTATTAAAATTAAAAAATAAAGGATTTTGTTTTTAATAAATTTAGTTTTTAAACTTTTATATGATCATATATGAAAATAATTGTATGCCTATGCTGGTTGTTGCGAAATAAACTTATCTATTATATTCTTATACTTCTCCTCTGTAGAAATAATCTCAACCCCAACTGAACAAAGCTTCGATACCCTTGACTGTGTGATATTTCCTAGCACTTTGCATATATCACTACACCTATAGTTACAAAGACTCCTCATTAAAAGCGCTGCTAAAGCCCTTATAATCTTAGCATTTTTATTATTTTTTACGTAAAGCATCATTTCATTTATTCCTGTTTCTTTTGCTACAAACTTTGCTATTTGTTCCGGTTTAAAATTTCTTACTATTATCTTTCTCTCACTTCTGTATTCTGTTTTTTCTTCTTGAAATTCTAATTCTTGTTTTATTCTTTCGTCATCACATATATATACAAATTTAACATAGTTTTCTCTTGCCCTTTTTACATTTCCACTAAACATTTGCATTATAAATGCTTCATCTAAAAGATTAGTATTATCTTTTTCAATGCCAAGGTATGCTCTTAAACTTGAGTATTTATACTTTTCAGGACAATCCTCATATCCCCTTATACTTAATACATTATTATGAATATAAGCAGATAAAGTAATAAGATATCTATCTGAATTTACTATTTTACTCTTGAATCTATCCTGAAACAAATGTCCTTTCCTGTTATGAACACGATTAAATGTTATAGCATATTTAAAATTTAACCCATGCATTATTTTAGATATATCCGCTCCATTAGAGTCTATTATAAAATGACCATGATTAGTCATTAAGCAATATGCATATACTTTAAACTTAAATACTTTCTGATATTCTCTCATTTGGGATAAATATTTAATCTTATCGTCATGCTTCTTAAACAGTGGTACTTCTGTTATACTTTTCACCATTACATGATATATTGCATTATCTGCTTTTTTCCTTTCACATCTAGGCAAACAAACACCCCATTTCTCTTTATTATTTACATCATTGACCTGAAATGAGGTTGTTATTCAAAACATACTTAATTAAGTTAATTCTTATTAACCGTCCCTTAAAACTTTAAAACTTTAAAATAAAACTTTTAAAAAAATTAGGGACATTTAACAACTTTCAATAATTGTTAAATGTCCCTGTTTACTGATTATTTTATCTAAAGTACATAATATTTATTAACCGTCCCTAAAATATATAAAATAAAACCTAATTACCTGGTATTACTAATTGCTGCCCTACAAATATTAGATTTATATTTTGGAGCTTATTTTCTTCTGCTATCTTTTCATAAGGAACATTGTATTTTACACCTATTAGATATAGACAATCTCCCTCTTTTACTGTATATATAGTCTTTTTACCTGATGGCTTTAATTCAGGTTTTGTTGCTGGTTTAGTCTCAGGTTTAACTGATGATTTAACTCCTGCAGTTAAATATCCAGCTTTAGCTACTGAAAGGTTTTTAACCTGTTTTAACTCATTTATTAAAGCATCTCTTATTGGTAAATTAGTATCTTTTAGATTCTTAGCTCCCTTAAAGTCATAGTCGTCTCCGCCTACAGCCATAAAGTCATTAGTAACAACTGTATAATATTTGTTCATATCAACCTTTGAACCATCTTTTAAAGTCATTTCATATATTCTGTTTCCCAAAGGTTGTTTTAAATCATATTTAACTTTTAATCCTGAAATAGCTATCCAACCTATTTTCTTATTACCTATACCATTTTCTACAACTCTCTTTAGATCTGATCCCTTTATTTCCATTGTAAATAAAGTATTATCAAAAGGCATAAGCTCATATAATTTTCCTACAGTAATATTACCTTTTTCTATTGGACACCTAAGTCCTCCACCATTTGTAAGTGCAATTTGAGATTTAGTAGTTTTAGCCATTACATCGCAAACCCACTCACCTAGTAATGATGGTCCTTCAAATCTATCATGAGTTAAGTCTTTATCTGTGTTTCCTACAACTTCATCTAATTTAGATTTTGAGGCATCTTCATATTTTTTAGCTATAGCTTTTGATGCTTCATCTTCTGGTAAAGTTTTAACATCTGCTGATAAATCAACAAAAGCTGGTTCTATAGTTACCTTATTAGTTTTAGTATTAAAACCTACTTCTAATTTGGCATAAGCTCTACCATTTTTATTTCCTTGAACTACAGGTATTTTATTAACTTCTCCTGATACTGGCAAGTGAGTATGTGCAGAAATTATAGCATCTACTCCAACATTAGCTTTAGCAAGATCTGCTGCTTCACCTGTAATTTCATTTGTCTTTTTATCCTGGAAAGATCCTAAATGAGTTAAAGCTATAACAACATCAGCTTTGCCCTCTTTTAGTTCTCCACTTCTTAATTTTTTACTCCATTCTTTTGCAGCCACACTAGCATCCTTAAATTCATTATTTTCTACATTGGTTGGCTTAGTCTTAAATAGTGTTTCTGGAGTTGCAAGTCCTATAAATCCTACTTTTACTCCATCCATTTCTACTATTTTATATGGTTTTGCCCAGCCAACTGGTTTTCCTGTCTTCTTATCATATATATTTGATGCTAAGAAATCAAAGCCACCTTCTTTAGCCCAATTTGCTATTCTCTCAGTTCCCCAATCAAATTCATGGTTTCCTACTGCTGAAGCTGTTAATCCAATAGATTTTACCATTTCATTTACCGGAGCACCATAATTCAAATTAGAAAGAGCTGTTCCCTGATATAAATCTCCACCAGATACAACAATAGTATTTTTATTTTCCTTTTTGAAATTGTTTATAGCTCCTGCAAATTTAGCTATTCCTAAATCTTTTCCTGATTCTTTTACTACACCGTGATAATCATTAAAGGATACAATATTTACTATCTTAGTGTTTTTTGCGTCCTCTAAATTTTTCTCTGTGACTGCTGCAACATTTGGAGTTCTTCCATCTTTGGATTGAGGAATTTTTATTCTACCTTCATTTATTAATTTTACAGTTTCTCCTCTTTTGGTTGAATCCCAGTTATTTCCTGTAATCTTCCAATTGTTATTCATTTGTGGAGTTATTACTCCATTTTTCACCTCTAAAATATATTTTCCTATTAAATCTCTTATTGGAGTAGCTCCTACTGCATCCTTTTCTATAACTTTTGGTAAACTTCCATCTTTAAATATTGCATTCTTAGGATTTAAAAGATGTGAGCTTGCCCTATAATTATTAACTGCTAATTTAAGTACATCTGTATCTTTTATTGTTGTTCCATCCATTTTTCTTAAATTAACAATTCTGTTACCGGTTTCTTTAGAAATATCTATTTCATACTTAACACCAGAGAACATATCATAATTATATCCTCTTATATCTTCATTAAATGATAAAGTTAAATCTCCTGGTTTATAAGTATTATAATAACTTGCTGACCATTCCATATAGTCTTTCAACTGTTTTCCTGTTACTTCTAACAAATATAATGTATTATCATATTTATATATTAATGAAGTATCACTTTTCTTAATTTTTCCGTGCTTCATATTAGCATCTGACCTAAAAGCTGCTGCTGCTGCAACATCTGCTTTTGTATAATACATTTGTACTTCATTTATTAAATTAATCATTGCGGTTTCTTGTATCTGTGAAGTTGGTATTCCTTTCACTTCATCTTCTGGCACTAAATTACCATCTTTAAGTTCTCCGATTATCTTATTTGCATCATCTAAAGCTATTTTATGATATGGGTTTAACTTTGTTTCCAAATCTTTATCTGATTCATAATTTATAGCCTTAGTTTTACCGTCCTGCATCCATATAATTTTTGAAGTAACATCTTTAGCTTTATCATTTACTACATATTTTCCACCTTTTTCAGTAAGCTTTATATCTACCTTTGCTAATGTTTGTGCTAAATTTTTATTTTCAACTAATAAAGTATTATTATATCTTGTTCCTTCAACAGCTTTGTGTTCATGAGCAGCAACTATGGCAGCAAGTTCTGGACATGCCTTTGCAAGCTCTACTGCTGAAGAGTTCTTATTCCCATACTCTTCTCCTTCTGACATATGAACTACTGCTATTATAACATTTACTTTATCCTTAATTTCTGCTATTGCCTTTTTAGTTTCTTCTACAGGATCAGTAACTTTACAATCCTTTAGATTTTCTGAATCCCATCTTGTTATGTTAGGAGTAGTCATTCCTATAATACCAACTTTTAATCCTGCTTTTTCAACAATTTTATAAGGTACTCCTAATCTTTTTCCATCTTTTTTATAAACATTTCCACATAATACTGTACCTTTAAATTGAGAAATCACCTTGTCCAATGTTGGAATACCATAATTAAATTCATGATTTCCTAAAGTCCATGTATCATATCCAATTTCATTCATAGCTAAAAGCATTGGATGTATATTGCTCTTTAAAAATAAACTAGCTGAATTATCTTGAATAGTATCTCCGGCATCCACCAATATTGTGTTAGGATTTGCTTTCTTCAATTCTTTGATTGCTGTAGCAATTTGAGCCATACTACCTGATTTACTTTCCGAATTAATAGCATACTCGTAAGGTAAAAACTTTCCATGAGTATCACTTGTTGCAAGTATCTGTATATCTATAGTTTTAGATGCTGCAGATACATCAAATGGTGTAAAAAAGCTTAATACCATAACCAATGTTATAAACCATGATGTCCACTTTTTAAGCTTGCATTGTTTTAACATAAAATCTCTCCTTTCGAAAACCTTCCTCCCCTATATTAATTTCTCCTAAGTAAAATTTTGTTATTTATATTAATATTATACTTCCTTTACATTATACTGTAAACCTTTTATATTTATTCATTATCACATTATTATAAAATAAAATAGAGCCCTACATAAATGCAAGGCTCTAACAACAATCTCTAATATATTTAATTATTATCTTTCTTTAGCTCTTATAAATATTTTTGCTATTTCATTAACTATTAGAGGAATTATAGATAATATACCTACAAAGAACCAATCCCTTGGAAGTAAGTCAAATACTCCAAATATATTTCTTAAAACTGGTACAGTTATTACTACATCCTGTAGTAATATACCAAATAGTATAGATGCTATCAAATATTTATTAGTAAATAATCCAACTTGGAATATAGATTTACTTGGATGTCTTAAGTTTAATGAATGTATCAACTGTGATACACTAAGTACTACAAAAGCCATAGTTTGTGCATGAGTTAAAGCTGCATCTGGTATATCTTTTGGGAATAATGGAAATAAAGCAGTACTTCCTGTATAAACTTTTACTCCTACGACAAAGGCAGCTAAAGTTAAGAATCCAATAAGCATACCATTTAATATTAGAAACGCTCCTGTACCACCTGCAAATAAACTAGCTCTAGGATCTCTTGGTTTTTCCTTCATGACTTCTGGATCTCCTGGATCAGCACCTAATGATAATGCTGGCAAACTATCTGTAATTAAATTAACCCAAAGTAAATGCACTGGTCTTAATGGTGCTGGCCATCCCAAAAGTATGGCAAAGAATAATGAAATTATTTCACCTATATTACAAGATAGTAGAAATATTATAGATTTTTTTATGTTATTAAATATGTTTCTTCCTTCTTTAATAGCTGAAACAATAGTGGAGAAATTATCATCTGTTAAAATCATATCTGAAGCACCTTTAGCTACATCAGTACCAGTAACACCCATGGCTACACCAATGTCTGCCATCTTTAATGAAGGAGCATCATTTACACCGTCTCCTGTCATGGATACTATATTTCCATTAGCTTTGAATGCCTTAACTATTCTAACCTTATGCTCTGGTGAAACTCTAGCAAATACTCTTAAATTATTAACTCTTTTAGTTAATTCTTCATCACTTATCTTATCAAGCTCTGAACCAAATATAGCCTGTGACTCTTCTTCTGCTATACCAAGCTCCTTAGCTATAGCAAAAGCAGTATTTTTATGATCTCCAGTAATCATTATAGTCTTTATTCCTGATTTTTTACATTCAGCAATAGAATCCTTAACTTCCTCTCTTGGTGGGTCAATCATTCCTACCAAACCTACAAATACTAGATCCTTTTCTAAGGAATCTATTTCTATATGTTGAGATTTCTCCATTTTAAAAGCTGCTCCTAATACTCTTAAAGCATCATTAGACATAGCAATAGAAGCCTTAGCAATATTTTCTTTAATTTCTTCTGTTATAGGAACTATTTCTCCATTTATATATGCCTTACTACATAACTTTATTAAATTATCTGTAGCTCCTTTTGTCATTACATAATATTCATTCTCATATTTATTTACTGTTGTCATAAGTTTTCTATCAGATTCAAAAGGAATTTCATTAACTCTTGTGCGCTTTTCATCTAAATCTACTTTTATTAAATTATATTTAAATCCAGCCTCAAGTAATGCTATTTCTGTAGGATCTCCTGTTTTTGAGTCTTCAGAATAAGTAGCATCATTACATAATACTAAGTTTTCTAACAATAATTTATGAATTGGATTATCTATTTTTAATGTAGATATATCACCTAAATAATTGTCTGCATAAAATTTAGTTACAGTCATTTTATTTTGTGTAAGTGTTCCTGTTTTATCAGAACATATTACATTAACAGCACCTAAAGTTTCTACGGCTGGAAGCTTTCTTACTATGGCATTTTCTTTTATCATTTTTTGTACTCCCATAGCAAGCACTATAGTAACTATTGCTGGCAATCCTTCTGGTATAGCAGCTACTGCTAAACTTATTGCAGTTAAGAACATTTCAAACATATCTCTTTTTTGAATTATAGCTACTAAAAACATTACACCACATATTCCTAAAGCAGCAAATCCTAATATCTTTCCAAGTTCGGCTAATTTTTTTTGAAGAGGAGTTAGCTCCTGCTCTTGAGATTCAAGCATTTTTGCTATCTTTCCTATCTCTGTATTCATACCTGTACCTGTTGCGACGCCTATCCCTCTTCCATAAGTAGCAAGAGTAGACATAAACGCCATATTCTTTTGATCTCCTAAAGCAGTTTCATTACTATCTAAAACAAGATCTGAATTTTTTTCTACTGGTACAGATTCTCCTGTTAAAGCAGATTCCTCTACTTTTAAATTAGCAGTTTCTATAAGTCTTATGTCACAAGGAACATATCTTCCTGCATCCAATATTATTATATCTCCTGGCACTACTTCTTCAGATGGAATTTCTTTCAAAGCTCCATCCCTTTTAACTATAGCTTTAGGAGTAGACATCTTTTTTAAAGCCTCTAAAGCCTTTTCTGCTTTTGATTCTTGAATTACACCAATTACTGCATTTAAAATTATTACAAAGCCAATTATAATTGCGTCTGTAGTTTCTCCAAGAAATCCGGATACTAATGCTGCTCCTAATAAAATATAAATTAGTACATCGTTTAATTGTTCAAAAAACATCCTAATTAAAGATTTTCCTTCTTTTGCTGTTAATTGATTTAATCCGTATTTTTCCTGCCTCTTTATTACTTCTTCAGATGAAAGACCATTAATTACGTCAGTGGATATTTCTTTTATTACTTCATCTTTACTCTTGTCAAACCACATATAAATTCACCTCATTTTTTATTATTTGTCTAGGAGATTTAAATTATCACAATTTATTTTTTAATTTTTCCTTTTTTAATATTTCTCCCCTTTCAATACATCTTTAATCTTCAAGTAGCAATTGACAACCAAATTTTACTTATGTATTATTAAAAAATTCTTTTTACTTTTCATTAAATAAAAACCATTTACTATCAATCACTTACTAAAAAATTATATTTTTCTAAATTATATATTCTTTTAAAAATAAAAAAGACCTTTGTCCTATCTTATAGAAACAGGACAAAGGTCTTGCAAGCTCATTTAAGAGTAACTATCCGGGCGTGCTACGCCGTCATGACGAATAGTTATAAGGTTTGCTACTCCCCTTTGTTATATAAATTATAGCATATAGTCCACCTATATACAATAATTTTTTTATTATAAAACTAATAAAAAATTACTCCTAAAACTCCAGCTAAAATAATTACCAATATGGGATGGAGTTTTTTAGAAAGTAGTATACCCATTATTATAATTCCTATAATTATACTTTTTAAATCCTTATAAGCTCCCTTTGCTAAGGATAAAAATGCAGAAATAATAAGCCCTATCAAAGCTGGTCTCATTCCCATTAGAGCTGCACTTAATACTTTGGATTTCTTAAACTTTAGTATGTAATGGGTAGCTATTGAAACCAATAAGAAAGAAAAACTTATAACCCCTAAAGTAGCAAAAAAGCTTCCCCAAAATCCTCCTACTTTATACCCTACAAAGGTAGCAGAATTTATTGCAATAGGCCCTGGTGTCATTTGAGAAATACCTATTATATCACTAAATTCCTGATAACTAATCCACTTCTTATTATTCACTATCTCTCTCTCTATTAAAGGAAGCATAGCATATCCTCCACCAAAGCTGAAAGCTCCAATCTTTAAAAAGGACAAAAATAATTCAATTAAAATGCCCAACTACTCCACCTTCTTCCTATAATAAAAGTATCCATAAAAACCTGAAGCTATAATAACTATAACAGGATGAATATTAAAAAACATTATAAGAATAATTGTAACTGTAGCAATAAAAATATTCATATAATTCATTTTAACTGACTTAGAAAGACTGACTACAGCTATTAACACTAACATTGGAACTGCTGCTGAAATTCCATTAAACGCTAAATCTACATAATAATTATTCCTGAATTCCATAAAAAAAGAGGCTATAAGGAGTATTATAATAAATGATGGTAATACTGTGCCTAAAAGTGCCATTACAGCTCCTATTACTCCACCTATTTTATACCCTATAAATGTAGAAGTATTTACAGCCAAAGCTCCCGGAAATGATTGAGATATAACCAATATGTCTAAAAAATCTTCTTTAGTTATCCACTTCTTATTATCTACTACTTCTCCTTGAATAAGAGGAATCATAGCATATCCCCCACCAAAGGTAAATGTTCCTATTTTAAAAAAACTCCAAAACATAGTTAAAATTTTTTTCATAAAATACACCTCCACATTAAAAAATCTCTCTGAAATTTAGAACTCTGTTTATCAATATATTTATTATACTGTAAAAATTAAGTTAAGTTTATTATTTTGAGATTTGTTTATGAAATTGTTCGTAAAAGTGGTAAAAAATAAAAAGATGTGCTCCTATAAACTTAATGTATAGCACACCTTTACTTTATTATCCAAATTATTTTTCTTACTTAATTACTATATTTCCATTTAAATCTGTTCTTAAAATAGTTGTATTTATTTTTTTTAATCTATCTAATACTTCTTTTTGTGGACTTTCTTTTCCATTACAAGTTATTATAGATATTTTAGGATTAACTACGTTTAAAAATTCTTCACTACAACTGGTGTTTAGCCCATGATGAGGTATCTTTAATACATCACAGTTGTTTATTTCACTTTTGTATTTATTTATAACCTCCTTTTCTCTTTCATTTTCTATATCAGCTGAAAACAAATATTTGTTATTGTTGACTTTTCCTAATAGTACTATAGAATTATTGTTTTCTATATTCCTTTGATACTCATCTGCTACTATACCATTAATATTTATTCCGTCTTTAGTTATACTAAAATTTTCTGCTATATACTTTACTTGGGCACAACTTAAATATGCATATTTATATATAATATCCCTCATAGGATCGGCATGAGCAGGTATATATAATTTTTCAACCTTTTTAGCTTTAAGTATCTTTTCTAATCCTCCATAATGATCATCATGATAATGAGTAATTATTAAATAGTTTATTTTACTTATCCTTTCCTTATTTAAATATCTAATAACCTTATGTGAAGTAAGCTCTGTTCCAGTATCTATTAATATATTTAAGTTATTTCCTTTAATTAAAATACAATCACTTTGCCCTGTATCTAAAAAATGCACTTCATATTTTTCATTTGCATAAACTTTTGAAGTAAAAATAAGTATACATATCATTACAATAAATATTTTCTTTAACTTCTTCAAACGCAACACCTACCTTTATATTTTATCTTTAGTATTTGTATCAATAGTAAATTTATTTATTGTAAAACACTAAAAAAGGCTATCTACACATAAATGAAAAATTATCTCATATCAAGTGTAATAGCCTTATTTTTCTATATCATTGTCGTTATCCATATATGTATCTACTTTCTTCTCAGTTTCCTCAATTTCTTCTGAATTGTTAAAAGATGAATTACATATAAATGTACTTTGATTTTGTAATAAACTAAGTCCTAAACTTAATATGATTTTTTTTCTTATTATTTCAAACGAATATGTGTTAGTCAGTGTATTCTTTATAAGTTTCATCTTTTCTTTATTATTAGTTTCTAACATTTCTGTGCTATTTAAATCACAAAAAATTTTATTCTTTGGAAATTGTAAATACCCATATTTTTTTTCAATTATATTATCATAATTTTTATTAAGATGGATAATCTTTACTTCTATTTTATCTTTATTTACTTTAGGCAATTGGGGAGCATTGGAAAAATTAATCTTTGTTGAACATTTAAATGGTATCTCTATTGTTAACTTTTTTATATCTCCACTAATTCTATCTGTTTTTATACAGTTTGCAGTAGCATATTCTATATTTTCTTGTAATACTCCTTTTATGAAAAGTTTATCTGTACCAGTAATTAATTCACATTCCTCTAAAATAACTTCCTTATCTAGTGATTTTACTCCAAAAACTGGTTCTGGAAGATTAATAATTGCTTCTATAAAAATTTCTATTTTAAATTTAGATAGTACAACTGGAATATCAGCTATTGACGGCTTGAAATATAGATTCTTCTCTATGTCTTTATTATAATTACATTGATATGATGTGGCACTATATACTGTAGACTTACTAGACAATATAATAAATTTTCTTTCAGATGTGTTCTGGATTACCTCTTCATAAAATTCTTCTTTTTCCTTTAAATTATCATTCATACTATTAGGTGGTATATCCACTGCTATATCAATATTATTATTATAATTTATACTACTAAATGAAATATCCTCTAGACCACCAGTATCATTGTCATTATTTATGTCACTAGTTGGTATATCCTCTAAAACATCAATATTATTATCATTACCTATATCCATAGTTGGTATATCATTCACAACATCAATATTATTGTCATTACTTATATTACTAGTTGATATATCCTCCACAACATTAATATTATTGTCATTACCTATATCACTAGTTGATATATCCTCTACAGCATCAATGTTATTATCATTATTTATATCACTAGTTAGTATATCCTTTGCAACATCAATGTTATTATCATTATTTATTCTGCTATCTGGAATATCCTCTAAGATATCAATATTACTATCATTTTTTATATATTCTTTTGAAGTGTCTTCATTTATAATAGGCTCTTTTGAAATACATTTATTCAAATTATTTATTTCATTTTCCTTTTTATTATTTTTTTTACATTTATCTTCAATACTTATATCTAATGATGCACCTTCAGGTTCCCTAGTATCATATATACATTCAAGAGATTCACATAATAACATTGCCAGTCCTAGTAATATAAAATAATTATGATTTGCCTGTAAATTACTATTGTTACAATCACAATAGCATTTATTTTTATGCTTATGCTTTTTTGACATATAGTGCTCTCCTTATTATTGCTATTACAATTAATTAAAATTTTAATGGGAAATCCCTATAAATAGAGATTTCCCCTTTATTATTAAGTTTATTTAGCAGCCTGATTTAGCTATAACTGAAAGTGTTGGGCATTTTACCTCAACGATAGTCCCTGAAACCGTATTTACAGCATTAATTAATTTAACAGTATAGGTACAGCATCCTGGGCAACTATTACATTCACAGTGACTAAAACAGAAAGAACTAGTAAGTTGTTCATTTTCTGTATCCAGGCCACCTACAAAGGTCCAACTTCCGCAACATATCTCATTTCCTTCATCACAGGTCTTGCATAATTCAAAAGTTAATGTTACTGGCTCATCTGTTGTATCTCCACCAGTTATAAATTTAATAATGCTACAAAAATCAAATTTTATTACTGGATTCTTAAGGCAAGTTGTATCTATTGTTACGCATCCTAAAGATCTAGGAGAAAAATTATTAATTAATACGTTATTTCCTTGTCCTTGTCCGTTAGATACAGTTTTTGTTATTTCAGCACATGATCCTTGAGCACATTCAAAAAGTACTGGATATGGGCATGGATTTTTTGGACAGCAGTGCTCATATTTATGACGGTCGCAGCATTTATTGTCATAGTCGCATCTTCTGTCGTCATAATCGTGTCTTCTATCATCACAATAGCATTTTTTATAATCATAGTGGCATTTTCTATCATCGTAGTCGTATTTTCTGTCGTCATAGTCGCATTTTCTATCGTCATAGTCGCATTTTCTATGATCATACTCATCATATCTCTTTTTTTCATTGCATTCGCATTTATCGTAATCCTCTTTACATTCTGGTTGTTTATAATATAATTTCATAAAAATATCCTCCTTTATTATCTTACGGCCTATTATTTTCTACCTTTTGAAAAGTTTAAATCTTTTAATATAATATATGAGATATATAGTCAATGGTTACATACATTAACTAATATTCTTCCCTCTTTATTCTCCTTCCCCTCATGCCTTTTTTAGGTCTATAACATACTTCAACCTCTTCATAATCCTCGTGATCATCACATCTGCACTCTTCTTCCATTTCTACTTCACAATCTGGTTCAGGAATGAATACCTGTTGATTTTGCAATACTTTTAAGCGTACAAATACAACCATCTTCTCTGTAAAATCTTGGAAACATCTTTCTGTTGTAAAATTTCCACCACATTCTATATCACGTTCAAAAATGTCTGTTTCTAAAATTTTTGCCCACTCTAATTCACAGAAAATTGGTTCTTGAAATTTATTAAAGTGTATCCATGAATCTTCTGTATTATCTGGGCAATGCATGCTTTCGTCTAATACATTTGATTTCATTTTAAATGATTTTCCAAATATAGGTTTTTTGTCAAAACATATAGGAGTAACACATTTAAAAGGAACATTGAGTGTAGTATGCATTATATTTCCGCTTATACTAGTTCTATTAGTACACTCTACAGTAGAATACTGTATATTCTTTTGAACAAATCCACCTATAAAAAGTTTATTTGTATGAGGTACCAAATGGCATTGAGTAATACATACATGTTTATCTATGGTTTTTATATCAAATGCAGGCTCTTCCAATCTAATATCCGATTCTAGATCTATTTGAACCTTAATATTTGATAACACTACAGGTACTTTAACTACTATAGGACCAGGACGTCCATAGGGTTGATAGAACTCATTTGAACACTCTCCTAAAGTAGTTGAATCAATAACTCTGGATTCGCAACGTTGAGCTTGTTGATCATCTCTGCAATCAGCCTCTATATATTTCATAGGCATAGTTGAACCCCCTCTTTATAATCTTAAGTATATGAATCTTTAAGTTAATCTTAAAGCCCATATCTAATAACATAATATTCTAGTGAGTAAAAATTGCTACCAAATATATTCAACTTATTAAAATTAATCTGTATCAAGATTTTCAATAGGAATTTCTTTTCCCATCATACCTTTTTCAGGCTGAAAACCAACTTCTATATAGTTATATATATCACCTTTATTCTCCATATAATCAGAGGAACACTTAGTGTTACAATTATCTAACATAGTTACATCTCCATTAGGTTCTGGAATAAACACCTGTTGATTTTGCAATACTTTTAGACGAATAAATATAACCATTTTATCCACTAATTCATTAAATGTTTTTTCTTTTGATATATCATTATGATCAAAACATCTTTTATTTAAAATATCTGTTTCCAATATCTTAGCATCCTCCAATTCACAATAAACTGGCTCATATAGTTTGCTATAGTGAATCCAAGAATCCTCTTTATTGTCTTTCCCAAGCATATTTTTGTCCAAAACATTTAATCTTTTTTTATAGTTTTTACCGTACACTGGTTCCTTAGAAAATTCAATTTTTGTTACACATTTGAATGGAACATTTACTGTAGTATGCTGAATATTCCCACTAATACTTGTTTTATTTGTACATTCAATAGTAGAAAATTGTATATTCTTCTGTACATAACCAGCAATGAAGAGCTTATCTGTATATGGAATTAGCTTGCATTGAGTAAGAAAAATGTGTTTATCAATATTCTTAATATCTAATGCTGATTCTTCCAATCTAATCTCTGCCTCTACATCAATTTGCACTTCTACCTCAGATAAAACTACTGGTATTTTAGCAACCAGCGGTCCCGTGCGCCCCATTGGTATATTATATTTGTTATCACATTCTGCTAAAGTAGTTGAGTCCAATACCTTTGAATCACATTTTGTAGTACATTTTTCAACTTCATTATAATTGTTTTCTGAACTATTATTAATCCAATTGTCACTAATTATATTTTCTTGTGACATGTTATCCTCCATATCATTCTTCATATCAATAACATAATATTCATATGAGTTATAAATGCAACTACATTGTTTTATAAATTTATAGGTAGAATTAAAACATAAATATAACTAACTCTAAAGTTAGTAACTTACGAGTTAGTTATTTATCTATGCAATAAGGCACATTAAAAAAATAAACAAGTCAGTATGCTAGGCTATTTTGCATCATACTGCGTCATCAGAACCCACTGATAGCTCTACTAGCAGTGAAACCTGCTTCCTTGTCTGATACAAAATATCCGTCAATAATTGACTCATTATTTATTTTAATGTGCCTAATATTAATTTTCATGACACACTTAAATAAGAGATAATTTTCTACAATTTAGTGTAGAAAAATCATCCCTTATTTATTATTTATAATTTAAAGTTTTTTACACTGTATACGAAATGAAACCATCCTTATCTATGTTCTCTCTGTTATCTATACTCTGTGCTCTGTCATCTGTACTCTAAAAAAGTGCCTTTTCTTCTCCTTCTTCCTTAAGTCCACTAGGAAGCAAAAATGATAGCACTAAACAAATTAAACTTATCACTATTAATGCTATAAAAATAATATGCAATGCTGAATTTACTGAAAATCCTATATGTTTAGCAATAACATTGTTACTCAAATTACTTTCAGAATATAAATTAGTAGGATCTACTCCCGCAATCCCTATCTTATTAAAATATTTAACTATATTTATATTAAATATACTTCCGAATACGCTTATCCCTATGGTTTGTCCTAAAGTCTTAAGAAGAGAATTAGATGCTGTAGCTACTCCCCTTTTACTATAATCTACAGATATTTGAACCATTATTGTTAATATAGTAAATGCTCCTCCAAATCCAAATCCCATTATAAACACATACCCTATAAGTACTATTATTGGTGATGATGGATTTAATGTGGTTAAAAGGCTGCTACTAACTAATAAAATTAAAGTAGATGCAAATACCACTTTTCTTTCTCCATATTTAGGAATAGCCTTTGACAAAAGAATTGCAGATAAAAGCCAAGCAACAGACATAGGTGCCATAGATAACCCTGAAATTGTTGCTCCAAATCCTAACACATTTTGTATGTATAAAGGCATATATACA
The DNA here is from genome assembly GCF_000619945.1 of Clostridium lundense DSM 17049. Lineage (GTDB taxonomy): Bacteria > Bacillota > Clostridia > Clostridiales > Clostridiaceae > Clostridium_AO > Clostridium_AO lundense. Next base: position 201,735 of record NZ_JHVC01000006.1, read on the forward strand.
TCAATTCCAATTAATATAGCTGCAATTAAAAAAGTGATTCCATTAGCAATTATATTAGTTTTTGTTAATATCTCAGATGGAATAATTGGTTCTTCAGCTTTACCTTCTACAAAATGAAATAAAAATAATAATACAATAGTAATGAATATAGCGATTAGTATTGATGAAGAAAGCCAGCTTCCGCTTTTTTCTACTAATAAAACTCCATATAACAGAGACATTATTGCACATGATAATAGTAAAGTTCCTAAATAGTCTATCTTATGTTTCTTAATTTCAAATTTCTCATTAAGATTTCTTTGAAGAAGTATTATAGATAGCAATCCAAAAGGTATATTAATGTAGAAAATCCAATGCCATGAAAGGCTTTCTAGCAAAAATCCTCCTAAAAATGGGCCAATTAAACTTGCTATCCCCCAAACTGTACTTAACCATCCTTGAACCTTAGCTCTCTCTGATACATCAAACTCATCTCCTACAATTGTATAGGTTACAGTAAATATTGCACCTGCTCCTATTCCTTGTAATGCACGAAAAGCTATAAGTTGGTACATATTAGCAGATAATCCACAAAGTGAACTACCTATTAAAAAAATTATTATACCTACAGACAGTGTACTTTTTCTTCCATATAAATCTGCTAATTTACCATATATAGGCGTAGAAATAGCTGATGTAAGTAAATATAATGAAAATACCCAACTTATTAGTTGGAATCCATTTAAATCTTTTACTATAGTTGGTATAGCTGTAGTTACAACAGTACCTTCCACTGCTGCTAAAAACATAGCTACCATTATTGCAATAATTATATTTTTCTTTTTTGAATCCATACTTTACCCTCTCTCTCTTACAAAAAACAAATTGGCTTTTACACTTAAAATAATGTGAACTAAGTTTCATTTTATTAATAAAACTCTCCTCTTAATTCAAAACATATATAATTATATTAGTTTTTATCTTTTTTGTCCAAAATTACTTAGGAATAAATACTTTTTACTTTAAAATAGCTAATATATTTTTTTATGAAATGCAAAATTTTTATTTTAAACTTTAAATCACTTTTTCATCAAAAAACAATTTTGGAAGGAATCCTCCTGGAGAAATTCCTTCCATTTAATATTATTATAACTTCATAATACTACTTAGTCATTTTCCTTTATTTTTACGATAAGTTCTAAAACTTTCAAGTATATCCAAACTAAAGTTACCGTTAATCCAAATGCTCCATACCATTCCATATATTTTGGTGCACCTGCTGCGGCACTTTGATTGATAAATTCAAAATCTACAATTAAATTTAATGCTGCTATTACTAAAACCACTGCTGTAAAAGCTATTCCTATAGGGCCATTTCCATGAATATATGGTACATTCACTTTAAATAAAGATAAAACAAATGTTATTAAATATGTTAATGCTATTCCCATAGTTGCTACAATAACATAATTTGAAATTTTAGCTCCAAATCCTGGATTAGATCTATAGATTAATAACATACTCATAGCTATAGCTATTGTTAATAATACCGCTGGAAACGCAATTCCTGAATAAAGCTGATTTACAGACAAAGATATTACTCCAAGTAAAACCCCTTCTGATATAGCATATATTGGTGCCGTTACTGGAGATACTTTTGGAACAAAGCTTGTTATAAGACTTATAACAAAAGCTGTAATAGCTGCTACCCCAATTAATGCAGTTTTATTGCTTGACATAGAAAAATTAATATAAGAAAATGTTGCACTTATTGTTACAAGCATTATTAATACAAATGCTTTAAGAGCTGTTCCATTAATAGTCATTTCTTCTTCATAAGAATTAAAATTTTCTCTTTCAAAACCCTTTTCTAATACTGAATTTGCTTTCATTTGATCACCTTCCTCATATATTAATTATACCTTATTATCTTAAATTTAATATTAAAATACTATTAATTTCATATTAAATTAACAAACCTAAAAAAGATTTATAAGTTGCACTCCATTTAATATGTGTTCTATAAGCATAAGAGCTCCAGATATACCTAAAATAGATTTTGGTAGGACATGAACATATCCAAGGGATGGAAGGCTTATTTCTACCCCAGTAAAATTCTTATTATCCCCTCTAAGCTGTAATATAGTATTTCCATCACAGAATACAATATTTCCAGTGTTTTCATGTATTAATCTATTTAAAGCTTTGGTATATCCTATATCCTTAAGAAAATCTCTTAGTTTTTCATAAAATATATTTTCCTTACCCGCTGTAATCTCAATGGATACAGGAATCATTCCTAAATAGCTACAAAGCCATTTAGTTAATGCATAAGCAGTAGAAGCCTCAGCTTTTATTGAAAAAGTTGCTCCTTTAGGAAGTCCTATAAAAGAAGTAACTCTAGATAAATAAAGATAACTTCTTCCCCTTGCTTTCTCAGATTCCTCTATAAATAACTCTTTATTCCCATTTAATTTTTCACATACATTATTTATAAGATTTTCAGTAGCTTCAAACCCTATAGGTAATCCTTCCTCAACACATATATAAGGTATGTTATACTTTTCCTCCATCCACTTAGCTAAATCTAATCCATACTCTGGATAAATAACTATATTATATTCTGCTTTTATTGCATTTTTAATATTTTCTGTAGTTTCTCCCGCACAAATATTTGATATTACATCTATGCCACAAAGTTTTAAAAGTCTTTTTATTTCCTCTATATTTCCTTCATAATATTTATTGTATATTGATATTCCCAAAAGATTCACCGTTTTAGGAATTACATCTTTTCTCTCCCCTAGCATGGAAGATAAAACTTTAATCATAGCATTATGAAATCCATGCTCAAATTCACCTGAAAATCCAGTACTCTCCATAGAAAAGTAAGGGATATCCCCTAATTCTTTTTTCATTAATCTATCTAAATCATCGCCAATCAAAGCTGCACCTGGCGAATTTACCACTGCTAACAGATTATAATCTCTCCCTTTTATATCTTTTAGCAGCCTAGTTAATTTATCTGAGCATCCATATACATAATCATATCCATCCACATATGTACATGGTATTCTTGGTTGTCCAAAATAAAATTCTTCTGGATGACTTAAAGGATCATAATTGGCTTGTGCTGGCATCTGGGCATCAGAAACAGCACTATGATATAGTTTGCATCCTGTAGGTCCATTTAATATTACCGCTGCATCTTTTATGCCTTCTATGGCAAGAAGGGCTCCAGTAAGACTATCTGGCATAATATTTGGAAAATAGTTCTTCATCTTTTCTCCACCCCTCTTTTAAATTTAATTTAAAAAGTCCTGCCCATCTTTTAACAAGGTTTAATCCACTAAAAAAGCCCACATCAGGACACATAGGAATAGTATCTATTACTGCTTTTTCATCAAGATTTGTTGATGCATAATTAGATATAATTATATCTGGTTTCAACTCTTTAATATCCTCTATTCTTTTTTCTTGGTCGTATTGAAGTTCTATATTTAACATGCTATCAAATCTGCTTTTAAATAAACTTTCACTGCAATAATTCAATACACATACCTTTACTATATCTATTTGGAGTTCTAATGCAGTTTCTAGTATCCAATCAAGTTGGTGATTATAAGTAATTATCATCATCTTTTTACCTTTTAAATAAGGTTTTATCTTTTGTATTTCTTCTCTATACTTTGTTTCATAATCTTTTATTAAATCTTCTACTAATTCCTCTTTATTAAAATATTTAGCTATGTCTTTAATCCACTGTTTGGTTTCTGAAAATCCTATTGGAAAAGGATTTTTAAAGAATCTAGCATCATATTCTTTTTGAAAAAACTTTTTCATTAATCGCCCCATATGATCTTCATAAGCTAATATATTTAAATCTGCCTTCATAAAGTTTTGTATGTCCTCTGCCTTAGTTTTGCATATAAATCTACAATTTACAGAAACTCCAATAGAATTCAAAAGTTTTTCAATGGTATTAAAATTTTTCTCTGTATTTCTTGCAATAAATTTTTCAGATAAAATATTTACTGTGTTTTCTTCCTTTTTTATATTGTTTTTTATAAGCCCTCTAGCTATTTCTAAATAGGCACTAATCATGCCTTGAAGATAGTCTCCTGTAATATTTCCATCAGTTTTTATAGGAATAATAGGCTTGTTTTCTGTACTCATTTCCTTTACAGAATCTACATCATCTCCTATAATTCCTGCTGGGCAAGTTGTTATTACAAATAATGCTTTTCCTTTGTCCCTTACCTCTTCTACTTTCTTTTTTAACTGATCTATACCACCAAATACCATTACTCCCTCATTCATTTCTGAACTTACAAGTGATGGGTTAATTTGTACTGGCATCAATTCTCCTCTTTCAAAAAATCCCCTTCTTCCTACTGAGGATATAGTTTGATAGGATATATGAGCACAACTTCTAGGTCCATGAGCAATGGTTACTGCATCCTCTATTTGTATTGCCACATTTACCGCTCCATTAAAAGCACATCCATGAAGAGGTTCTCTTAATAGCACATTTTTAGATAAAAATTCTTCAAAAGCATCCTCTTTTTCCTCTCCTTGTTCTTTTATTTTAGGAATATTTTCTTCCTCTTTTATAAAAGATTTAACTTTACTTTGAAGAACTACTTCTTCAAGCTTTTCATCTGTAAGAGGCAATGCCTCATAAAGTATACTATCTTTAATTATCTTGTCTGCTAAATTTAAAAATCCATTACTCACCTTTGAATCTTTAATTTCTACCAACGGTAGTCCAACTTTTTCCGAATAAGTAAATTCATCACTTCTAGGAAAGACTTCACAAATGGGCAGCTTAACTGCCTCTGCAAATCTTTTTATTCTTTCCTCTTCATGCTCTACACCTCTTTTGTTGAATATAAGTCCTCCAACTCTTTTCATGGTTCCATCATAATTCCTAAGTCCTCTTAATATATTATTGGCAGCATATATAGACATAAATTCTCCAGAAGTAACTATATAAACTTCATCTGCATATTCATGGCGTAGAGGTACTGCAAAACCTCCACACACCACGTCTCCTAGTACATCATATAAAACTATATCATACTGTTTATTCTTAACATGCAATCTTTTTAGTAAATCAAAAGTAGTCAAAATTCCTCTTCCTGCACACCCTACTCCTGGATTAGGCCCACCTGCTTCAACACAGTGTATTCCATTATATCCTTCCCACAAAATATCTCCTAATTTATACTTATCAGGTGCTGTGTCCCTTATATAGTCTAATACAGTATTTATTTTTCTTCCGCCAAGTAAAAGCCTTGTAGAATCATGTTTTGGATCACAACCAATTTGCAAAACCTTTTTATTCTTTTTAGAGAGCGCCGCAGACAAATTAGAGGATATGGTAGATTTTCCAATTCCCCCCTTGCCGTATATAGCAATTTGCTTCAAAATATCCACTTCCTTTTATTCTTTATAACTAAATCTTTAATCTTTCCTCTTAGTATAGCATATTTATAATCTGCCATTCTTTTATTAAAAATTTCTGGTATAAAATTTACATTCTTCCCACCATTATTAAAATATCCCCCTGCTTTTTAATCAGATGTAAACGGATTATTATCATCCAAAATAAAAAAACCGCTGATAAAACTAGTTACCAACGGCCTAATAATTTATATATTTTACATATAAGAGATATAAAACAATTATTTATTTTGATTTTATTGTATTAGATGTTTATTTTATAAGTTTTGTTCCTTCTTCATCTTGCTTAATCAAACCTCTTTTCATAAGTCCTCCTAGAGCTCTTTTGAAATAATTTTTACTTTCATGGAATACTTCTCTTATTTCATCTGGTGAAGAACTATCATTATAAGGCATAAAACCATTATGATCATTTAAATATTTCAGTATTTCTTCCTGAAGTTTATTTCTTTCTTCTTTACCTGTTATTCTTGGAGTAAGACCTACAGTTCCATCTTCATATATCTTTTTCACCTTAAGTTTTAAATTATCTCCCATATTTACATCCATAAAATATTCATTCTTTAACATTATTCCTTTAAATTTATTGTCTACAGCTACAATTAAATTTTCACTTCTATATTCTCCAACTATTGTACCTTGTACTTCATCTCCAACTTTATAATCTTCTCCTATTTCTAAGTATTTCTCTACATCAGTAGTAGCTGCAAGTCTATTTGTTTTATCTAAATAAACATAAAACAAATATTCTTTTCCTTCTTCTAAGTAAAACATTTTTTCTTTTAAAGGAACAAATAAATCTCTTTCTAATCCAAAATCCACAAAGCTACCAATTCTTGTGTTATCCTTAACTTTAAGAAAGGCTAAATCTCCTACCTTAGCTAATGGCTCCTTCATAGTAGCTATTAATCTATCTTGAGAATCTCTATATATAAATGCTGTAACCTTTTCTCCTTCTTCTAATTCGTCTCCCACTACATTTCCAAATGGTAACAATATATCATCCTTTGTATCTCCTGTTTCCGCATTTAAAAAGTATCCAGGTGCCCCTTTTCTAGCTATAGTTAATTCATTAAATTCTCCTACTTTTATCACAAGTTTCCCCTCCAAATATTTTATACTAATTTATTTGTTAATTAATAATTTTTCCATAAACTTAAATTTTAATGAAGATTTTTCTTCAACATAATTAAAATATATAATAATAAATATTAATGCTACTAAGCTTAAAATTCCACAAATAACAAAACTAAATCCTAAAGAAATATCCGCTGACTTACCAATGGCTATATTAACAGCAGATGCTATTACATCACTTATCATAGCATATATAGAAAGCATAGTAGCTCTATCAGCCGTTTTAATAGATTTATTTTGTATATCTAAGCTTAAAGGCTGCACTAAGGCAAAAGCCCCTTCTATAAAAGCTATTAATATTATAGTAATTATAGCACTCTTTGAATAAGCTAACAAAAATGAAGCTATTGTTATTATAGATATTAAAGAATTAAACACTATTCTATGTCCAAAATTCTTACTTAATTTATATGATTTAGCAGATGCTAAACATATTATTTGCATAAAAGCCGTTAATAATCCAAAATATCTTACATCTATACCTATATTTAAATATTTAGGACCATTAAGAAATACACATATAGAATGAGTGATTTCTGATGTTAAAGCAATCGCTATTATAAAAATAAATTTTTTTTTATTTTGCACTACATTTTTAAAACTATTTTTTATACTAATATTCTTTTTATCATATTCCACATCTTTAATAAAAAAGATTAATACAAAGGCTGTTCCATAAGGAAATATGGTACATAGTACTGGAATATCTAAACTCTTTTTTAACATAAAAGTAGATAAAAAAGATGCTATAAAAAGCCCACTTGCACCAGCTGCACTATACAAGCTAAAAGCCCTTTCTGATTCCTTCTCTCCTACTGATAAATATATTAAAGCTGAATCACAACCTGATATTCCCGAAATACTCATAGAAACCACAATAGTTTCTAAAAGGAATCCATAAAAATCATAACTTTTATAAAATATTATCTTTGATATAAAAAATAAAAGGTATGATAATATAAGGGTTCTTTTATAGCCAAATTTATCACTAAAATATCCCCAAGGTATTTCTAAAAGAATCATAGATAAAGTAAATATAGATTCTAATAAAAATATCTGATATAAACTAAGTCCCCTATATTGTCTAAAAATAGTAGCTATAGGTCCATAAAATACAAGTCCTTGCAAAAAAGCTACAATACACATTATATATAAATTCTTTCTATAATTATTCAATTTGATACACCTCTAATTTTTATATAGCACAAAAAGACCTTGGTTAAAGGTCTTTTAAAAAACCACTTTCGATGTATCAAATATCCGCCATACTTCATATCCCCATTTCAAAATTACTAATTTACATCAGTATAACACATTTTTTAAATGAATCGCTATCAATATTTTTATTACATACCTAGTCCAAATAATGTTACCATATTATATCAAATAAAAATACAATATTTACAGGTTAAATTTTTAATACATTGGAAATATTTGTCCAATTAAAATATAATGATATTATATACTATTATTTTATTTGAGGTGAATATGTTATGCCTTTTTATGGATTTGATGATTTGTTATTTTCTATTTTCCCTATAATATTCTTCATAATATTTGGCTTTATGGTTTTCTCCATGATAAAATCTTACGTAAAAAATTCTCAAGCTCCTATAATAACTGTAGAATCGAAAATAATAGGAAAAAGAACTAACGTCTCTCACCACACTCATAATGATGCTAATAATAATATATCCCATTCTACTTCTACTACCTATTACATCACATTTCAAACTGAACATGGTGAAAGACTAGAACTATCTTTAAGCGGACGAATGTATGGTTTGCTTGCTGAAGGAGATGTAGGTGATCTTACTTATCAAGGAGAATGGTTTAAAGATTTTAAAAGAAAAAACAATTCACAAAGCTTTAATAATAACTCCTATGAAGAAAATAAAGATTATAGGGAATACTAATAAAAAAATGCATACACTTTTTTAGAGTACAAATTACAGAGTATAGAGCACAAATAAGGAGTGATTTTATTGGATAGATTTGTTATAGTTTGCTTACTTAAAGGAGAAACTCTTAAATTTCATGAAAAATTAGTAGAAGATGTTTGTTATAAGTATAAAGTTAAAAGACAAAAACTGCCTGCTCATTTCACAATAAAGGCACCTTTTGAAACAAATAATATAGAAGAAATAGAAAAAGTTATAGAAAAATTTGTAGAGAGTAAAAATAAAGAAAAAATCTTAATAGATGGTTTTGATCATTTTAGAACAGATGTAGTATTTATGAAAGTTATTCCTTCTAATGACGCTCTAAAACTTCATGATGACTTTATTGATGAATTAAAAAAAATTCCTTGGCTTGGTTGGAAAAAACATGAGGGAAAGGGAAAAACCTTTCATTGCACCATAGTAACCCGAATTATGGAAGATAAATTTAATCCTATATGGGATTATGTGAATAATTATAATCCACAGTTTAATACCTATTTTGATAACATATCCATACTTAAATGGCAAGACTTTAGGTGGATAACTTATAGAGAGTATACTCTTAAATAAAAAAACAAGTTGAGAATTGAGAATTGAAAGTTATAGAAGCTTTTCTGGGAAGAAAGGCTTCTTTTTCTTTAATTATATTGCAACTTTTTTAGAGCACAGAGTATATTCTTCTCTCTTCACTATTCACTAAAAATCACTCTATTTTTCATCTATACTCTTTGATCTATTATCTATACTCTGAAAAAAATCACTCATATTTTTTCTATATCGTGAACCAAAAGTAATACTTACGTATCTATATAAGTGTTAAGATAATGATACATAATACCGCGGTATTAAATTTAGGAGGGTTTACATGGAATTACTAGAAGAAGTCAAATTAGCCCAAAAGGGACATAAAGATTCTTTTACAAAATTAATAAGATATTATGAAAGGTACTTTTATTCAGTGTCTAAATCTATTTTAGATAATGATGAAGACTGTGCAGATGCTATTCAGGAAACTATTTTAAACTGTTATAAAAACATATATTCTTTAAAAAATCCTGAATATTTTAAGGCATGGTTTACAAAAAGTCTTATAAATAATTGCTATAAAATACTTAAAAATAATAAAAAAATAGTCCCTTTAAATGAAATTTACGAAAAATCTTCAGATTGTAAGGATTACGAACTAATTGAAATAAAAGAAGTAATCAATTGTTTAGAAGATGATTTAAGATATATTACTCATTTATATTATTTTGATGATATTTCTATAAAAAATATTAGTAAAATTCTTCAAGTTCCTGAAGGTACAGTTAAATCTAGGCTTTCTAGAGCAAGAAATAAAATATTTAATAGTTTAAAATTAGATAGGGAGGGTGTATGCTATGAAAGAAGACTTAATGGATAAATTAATAAAAGATAAATTTGATAAATTTAAGGAAAATGATTTAAATAATATAGATATCCCAGCTATTTTTCATAACAAATTAGAAGATGCATTAGCTTCTTTGGAAGATATAAAACCTAAAAAGAAAAATAATATTAAAAAAGGAATGGTAGCTGCCTCAATAACATTAACTTGCTTAGCTGCTGTAGCTTTTTCTGTACCAACTTTAGCTAAAAATATTCCTGCTATAAATAATATTTTAAATGGAAAATCTGTATTTGATTCTAAAGAAAAGAATCCCTCTAACTTTGGATTAGATAATCCTAATTTAAAGGAATATACAAATGAAGTTAATCAATCTGTTAAAAGTAGTGGAATAACTATAACAGTAAAAGAAGCTACCTGTGATGGAAATAAAGTATTTTTAGGATATGTGATTCAAGGTGAAAAAGATATACCTATGGATTCTTGTGGAAAAGGCCCTGATATTTTCTCCGGACATGCTACTACCATAGATGGCAAGAGACCTACAAGCGGTGGTTATGATTTTAAAAAGATAGATAATAAAACTTATGTTATGAGAGAAGAAATTGATATCTCTCCTTCAAATTTAATACCTGATAAATTTAGACTTACCAGTAAATTTACATTGGTCTCTGGAATCAAAGGTGTGTGGGATTTTGACTTTATAGTATCTCAAGAAAGCTTTAAAAATAAATGTAAAACTCTCAATGTAAATAAGCACTATACTATAGACAACAATAAATTTACTATAGAAAAATTATCTTTAACTCCAGTAAGTTCTGTATTAAATATGACTGCTAAAAGAACAGGTTTAAATAACCTATTTAATAAAACAGATAATAACTTTTTTTACAATCACCAAATTTTAGTTACAAATGAGAAAGGTTATTGCTTAAAAATTCCAGCTTCTGGATCTAAAAGTGATAAAAATTATTCTGAAGCTCATATTGAATTTGTTCCTGAAGAAATTAATACTGCTAAATCCATTAATATAAAAGTATTAAAAAAATCAATAGATTTTATGGAACCCAAACATTGTAAAGTTAAATATGGAGTTCCTATAAAAAATACATCTTTGCCTAAGAAAATAACTACAGAAAAGTTTGGAAGCATTACCATAAATAAAATTGATATGACTGATAATAAACTCACTTTTAAGCTTAAACTTGAAGGAGATTACTCACCTTTATTATTAGAAAACATTTGGTTATGGAACAATAAAAAAGGGTTTAATGAAGAAAGTGCCTATAGAATTTTTTCTTTCAATAAAAAATTTGTAGATGGAGAATATATACTTGAAGAAAATATTGGCAAGGACTTTGTTTCTGACTATAAAGATCTTACAATAGTAATATCTGATCCAAGCGAATATTATGAACCTTTAAAGGGATATGAAACTAAAATAAATATAAAATAAAAAAAGGTTGAAGAGGTACATATTATTAGTACTTCTTCAACCTTTTAATATTAATTTTCATATCTATTATTATCTATAGATGCTGATTTTAACAAATTTAAGCTTTTAATTTGACTATTTATTTCTCCTACAATAGCTTCCCTAAAGTGATTTAAATCTTCCTCTTTTAAATTAGGTATTTTTTTAATAAGCATTTCATCAAATAATTTTCTTTTTTCTTCTGCTGATTCAGGAATAAATTTAAACTGTTGCTCAACTGCAAAATAGATGCTTTTAGCAATATTATAAGTTTTATTATATTGTTCTAGTCCTATTTTTTCTATTAGTTCTTCTCTTTTCTTATTTAAATAATCCACACTTATAGTAATTAAATAAGTAATAGTTAATCCTAATATGGACAATATAGATTTTATAACTATATCTACAACTCCATTTATTAATGTACTACTCATAAAAATTCCCCCTTAAATTAAGTCCTTATATCCTTTTGTTCTTGTAAAAAGCCTTATGTGATTTCCTTCCTTTTCATCATCTTGAAGGGATATATAGTTATACTTATCTAAATGAATTATAAGTCTCCCCTTTTCTGGAACACTCTCTATATATCCAAGTCCATTAGTTCCTTTCCATGTAATATAACAATTATCTGGAATACTATGATCTATAGGAGGAATAGTTACATCTTTTTCGTTATTAGAATTTTTTATATCTACTATATGCCCTGTTATTCCCTTTATAATTGCAGCTGCTAAATTATATTTATTATAGATTTGGCAATCAGATTTGCTATCACAGAAAAAGCTTTCAATAAGTATTGCAGGCATACTTGTATATCTAAGAACATACAAATCATTTCTATATTTTGCTCCTCTATTTCTATAGCCTAACTTAGATATCTCATCACATATCCTATCTGCATAAACCTTTCCACTACTACTGATATACTCTACTTCGCAGCCATTAGCTTCTCCATTAAAAGCATTTAAATGTAATGATACAAATAAATCTGCTTTATAGTAGTTTGCCATATTAACTCTATAAGCTAAACTTTGAATTAATGACAATTCTTTCTGCATAGGTGTCACATTATAAACTGTATGACCTAATTTTTTTAATCCTTCTACTACCAATGGCCCAAATTCCCTAACTGTAATTTCTTCATTTTTGCATCCTTCTGCTCCTCTGTCTTGCCCAGTTCCATGACCAAAATCTATTGCTATTTTCATCTAATCACCTTCTTTATTTAAATGTTATAATTGTACTGATTATTCCTAAAATAATAGCTCCAGCGATTGTTCGCCAGAGCCATTTTAAATTATCTTCTATTTCAGCTATGTCTTTTTCATTTTGACAAGCTTTAATATAAGCCATATCTGCCTTTTCTTTAGTACTATTATAACTATCTATTTTAGTTTCAATTCTTACTATTCTTTCTAAAATTTCTTGCTGTATATCTTTGTCCATATCTAACCTCCAGTACTTTAAAATTAGGCAAAATAAAAAGACCTACTAGGTCGATGCTTGATTTATTGTTATTTTGAGTTGTGTCGTAGTAGTTTTCTATTGTGTAATAAATTCTTCCCCTGTAATAGTTTTAAATTCTTCTTTGCTAATTACATTCCATTTTGTGGCTTCTTTTAAATCTTCTATTTTTAAATAACCACAACCATAAAATAAATTATAAAAATTAAACACTTTCTTCACCGCCTTGTAATTGATTTATTTTTATATTTAAAATATTAATTTGCTGTGCTAATTGAGATAACATAGCATCTTTTTTCTTATTTTCTATTGTTAAATTCGATAACATTTTTGTAAAAGTTTCTTTTTCAATATTATCTTGTTCTGTTTCTTTAATTCTAAATTTATCATAGATCATATTATCTATTGTTATTTCTTTTTGCTTATTCAATATTTCTTCAAAATTTTCTTCTGTTATAGCTGTAAACCCTTGTTCAAAAGGGGAAAAGGGTTGTAAAATAATTAAATCATTTATTTTTAAAATATAATATTTTGCATTTTCTATATTAGTCGAGTTATTAATAACAGTATTATTAAATTTTTCATCAAAACCATGTAAAGTATATTCTATTTGTATACTATTTATAAATGTATCCAATTCTTCTTTTGTACAATTTATTTCTATATCTTTATATAACATAACAACACTCCTTACTTAATTAGCTATCAAATACGATTTAAGAGAGCTTAAACCGTAAACATTATATTGAGGTAGCATTAATCTTTTGCATGGTGAATATTCCGATAAATATAATTTATTATTCAAAACAAAATGCCCTAATGCTCCTGAAAAATTATAAGGAAAATAATGTGTATACCATTCATTATTTATAAATTCAAATAAAGCACTTTTATTATAAGTAAAAAATCTATCTTTTACATAAAAAAACTGACTATATTGCATATCTAATGGAGGATTTTTAGAACTATAATCGTTACTTGTTGTATTATTTGAAAGATCAACTATATAAATGTCTGCAATATTATTTTGATATAAATATATTTTATTGTTATGATAAAACGGAACTCCATTTCTTGCATAGTTGCCTACAAATACCGGAAGTTCGGTAAAGGTATTATTTATAATATCATATTTATGGATTACTTCTCTAAAATTAGAAAAAACAACAAAATACAAATTTCTATCATTGTCATGTGTAAACCTTAATTGTGCAGTACCGAATGTTGTTTCATTAGAGCTTGATGTACCATCTGAAATATTATATTTCCATATTTTAAAACTTGAAATATCTTGATAATACATAACTACATAATCACCGATAATAGAAATAACTCGTGCAGATGTATTAAAATCACTAAAATTAGTTTTAAAATCGAATACATCTGTAAAAGCACCATTAATGTATTCTTTTAAAATATACTTTGAAACTACAAAAAGCCTATTGCCTTTATATACTAATCCTCCAAAACCAGTAACTGGTATTTGATCTGTATCGTCGAAATAAGGATTGATAAATTCAAATCTTAGTTTATCAGCTAAAGTATATCCTATAGTATCCATTAGCTCACCGCCTTTGTAATTGTTTTTAAATTATTAGTACTATCATAGTTTAGAGTTTTAGTTATTGTAGTTCCTCCAGCATTTTCTATAACACTTATAAGATTAGTATTACTGTCATAGTCTAGTGTTGTAGTTTTTACTATTGTAGTACCATCTTTCTCTATAACTTTTTTTAGCAATCCATTTTCCTCTATAAGTTCTGTAGTTCTCGTATCAATCTTTAATGTCAAAGCTTTTACTTTATTAATAGATTGATTATTCTGCCCTAACTTCATATTTTCAGCCAATTGCGTCTCAACTGAAGCTCCAGAATTTGTTTTTATCTCTGCTGCATTTAATACAACTGCACCTATTTTCCCATTTACAGATTTAACACTTCCAGCATTACTTTCAACTTCTTTCACTTTTTTATCTAATATATCAGCATTGTAATTAAGATCCTCAATGTTAACTGCATCATTTCCATCTGGTTTTCTTAATCCATAATTAGCTGTAAGTTTCATTTCTATCCCTCCTATTCATAGACTCTTATTTCATCCCATGTTTTATTTTTAATTTTATCCCATACTAAATTTAATTCCTTAATTTTATTCCAAACAGTGCATGTATACTGAAAATCATAATATAAATGGGATGGTTTTATTAAATTTAGCATGTCTTTAAACGCAGCTAGGTTTCTTGGAATTCCTTTTACACCTATAAATTTAACTATAAAATAATTGTTTTCCGCATGTTCTATTATTTCTACCTCTCCACCACTGAAAGTTTGAGCAACTTCTTTTATAAATTGCTTTGTAATGGTTCCTGTTCCTCTTTTTTTAGCTTTTAGAATCTCTCTTCTTTCTTCATAGGATTTATTTATATCTGTAGATAATGCATATTCTTCTTCCCATAGACTTAATCCCCAAGTGGCAGTATCTATAAAACATTGTTTAACTAAATCTTCTTTTTGCCAATTTAATAAGGCTAATTCATATCCTACTGCATTATTCCATACTTTAAATTCTTTTACCTGTCGTAAAGCTGGTGGTAAATATGCTAATAAATCTGGTCTATATAATTCAATTTCTTCTTCTGTTATTGCAAATTCATTTCCATACTGGTTAGTACCATACTTTATAGAGCCATACACTTATTACACCCCCTTTAGGTTATTCCAAGTTACGGAACCTTTTTTCATGTAGGTATCGTCGTGATTATGTTGAGCTGGTGGAAGTGATGTAGGTTTATTCCTAAGGCTATTATAATCCCCACTAAATGCAACATAATGAAGTCCTGTAATCATAGAGGATGGATGTGTTGATGGGTGTATATAGTTATTGGCATTATCTTGTATTGCTGCAAGTTTTCCCTTCTCTAATAGAGTATAATCTTCTGAAGAAAGATTTTTTCCCTGTATTTTATCAACTTTACTACTTAGTAAATTCATTATTGTTGCAGCAAAGTTAGGGTCATTTCCTAGTGCATCTGCAATTTCTTTAAAAGTATCTAAAGTTTCTGGTGCTGTACCTATTAAGTTATTTATCTTTTGTAATACTTCCTCTTTAGTAAATATATTATCTTTATCAGCTTTTTTTAATAATTCTGTATCTACATATGTTTTATCGGATTTACTTTTTTCAAGTAAGTTAGTGGTATTTTTCAAGTTCCTTACTTCTAAATCATTGAAATCTTTATATCTATCTATTTCTTTTTGAGTATTTGCAATGCTTTGTTGAACAATATTAATATCCTCTGCCTCAACTGTATCTCCTTGTGTTTCATAGGTAATATATACTTTAGATGTTTTAGAAAATATTTTTATTATCTTTTTCCATGGAGCATTACTTGGAGTTGATAGTATAAAATTTTCTATTTTTTCACCTGTTAGCTTTGATGCTGTAAAAACTCTTACACTAGAACTAATTACATTGTCATGTTTAAGTTCTTCCTCATATATTCCATCTGTTAAAGTAACTTCTTCTTCAATGCTGTAAGTATTGCCATTTATCTTATCTAACTTATCATTAAATTTATCTATTTCTTTGGGATACATTATCTACACCTCCAAAGTTATATGTCTTAATACAGGTATTTCTTCATCTTCAAGTCCTATATTTTTTATATCACCATTAATTTTAAAATTCATATAATCTAAAACCCCTGGTACATTTAAAAGTAAATTACTTGATTTTGCATAACTTACATAGGTATCATTAAAGGCTATTTCTTTAAACAAATTGTTGATTTTACATATAAATTCTTCTTGAACCTGTGCTATATTGTAATTATTAGCTAATGTTATACTTGCACTTATGTCGATAGCTTTTTCCTTTGCCCCTATAACAGTAACTTTCGCTCCTATAGGTCTATTTTTTTCTATATATTCATAGGCTTTTTTAATTAAATTTTCCGTTGGTGCTTTCTTGTTTTCATCTACAATAACTATCTTTACTGTTCCATTCCCACTCCAAAGTGGAAATACTTTTGCTCCTCCAACTCCTGGTACCTCTAAAGCCCATTGTTTATAATGATTGTCATTTCCAGATGTAACTGGTTTTTGTATCTTGCTAAAATATCTGTCTGCTAAACTATTATCATCTTCTATATCAGTTCCCCCTTCTGTGGAAGCTTCATTTGTTACTTTTGCAACTCCTAAAATTTGAACTGGAAGTTCTTTAATAGTGTTAGCTGCTACTACATATATAGACCCTACTTCTAACGCCTGTATAGGAATAATTGCTTCTCCATTAGTAATAGTTCCATCCTTTAAAGTTTTAAATTGTAATCCTAATTCAGTTTGCACTATGGTTCCTGCTGGAATATAAGTATCATCAATCCCCATAAAGGTTTCTTTTCCTAAGGCATAGGTTCCTGTTTTTCTAGAAATGCCGCTTTCCAAGGCTCTCATTTCTATTTCCTCACTATATCCATTTTTGATAGCACTTTTTATAAAAACTCTATTTAATATTTCATCTAGTTTAGTTTTAACCTGTGCTAATTCCTGACTTATAGGAGAAAAAACATCATAAAAAAAAGAACCTTGTGATTTATTTAGATCATTTGGAACTTTATTAAGCATTCTATTTCTTATTTCTTCATCGGATTCTTTATACAAATATATTCACCTCCTAGTAACAACAGTTCTAGCAATTATGTGCTAGAGCTGTTGTAAATAATATTGTACTCTTGTCTAATCAGCCTTATATACTTGCCTACATTACTTCAATTTCTATTTGATACAATTTTAATTGAAATCTATTGTTCTTAAATTCATATATTTACAAATATTTTTTTATAAATGGATTAGATTTTAAACTCCTGCTGCGTTTTTTAAAATTTAATCCTCTATAGCCTTTCTATAATCTTTGTTAGTTACATTCATAAATTACATTTAGTATTTGGGTTTAACCCTTTATTAACTATCCTCTCTGCACATATTATCAGTATTATTTCATTCACAATTATAAAATACTTCCATTCAAATTTTCATCTACTTGAGACAGTAATTGATTTTCTAAAATTATTTTCATTGTAACCATAAGATAAATCTAAAAAACTTATTTTTTTAGGTCTTAATCCTTCTTGAAAATCTCCTTCTCTTTCTTCAAAAGTTCCATTTAACACTTTACCTGTTGCCTTATCAAAAATTATTCTTTTTCCTATCTTCAAAGATACTTCTCCTATTCTATGGCTATATAAAATATATCCGCTATATTCATAGTTGAACCACCTTTAGACTTATTAGTAAAATCTGCTTTATAATAAAACCCATTTTCATTTATATATATAAGTAGATCTCCAAAAGTAGCTCTGTCTTCCATACATAAATCCTTTATCTGCCTATATTGCCTACCTCCATCAAAAGAAGTAAAACCATTTCTAAACCAAAATTGTGATGCAACATCTTTCCATGCTATAATTATATATGATGGAACAAATGCCAAGCCAGTAACTCTACCAACCTCTTGCCCATCTCTAATATTTTGAGTTTTTTCTAAACTTCCACGTACCCACCTTTTTCCTGTACTAATCTGTCCTATTTTATTTGCCAATACTGAAAATGTATCCGTAGGACTTGCAGATACACCTTTGGCAGTTACAGCATTAGCAACTGCTTTTTTACCATCATTGGCAAATTGAAAAGCCTCGTCAGCTCTCTTTTTAGCACTATTAACTGTATTTTGTACTGTACTTACATTTGCTGATACAGTAGATATTTGTGAATTAAGGCATTTATCATTCTCAATTAATTTATCTAACCTTTTATTAAATTCTTCTGCATGTCCTTTTGTACTAGTAGTAAATTTTTCTATACTTTCGTTAAACATTTATACACCTCCTAAAATTCATCATCAATTTCAAATATCATTTCCATGTCTGCATCTTTATATTTATTGCCAAAAGTTTTTATAGCTACTATATCTCCATCTGCATCAACTAATCCCATTTCATTTATATTTTTATCAGCAATTTCATTTTTAAGCAGTTTACATGAATATCTACAAGTAGTAGATACAGGATAGCTATGTCCATCTATGGGTTTTCTTAACAGTTCATGTTTTAAACTATTATCTGAACTATTTGGAGGTACAACTTTACCATCTTTGCCAATACCTCCATCTCCGAAAACCATATGAGTAATTTTAGATAAGACCTTATCGCCTGCTCTAGCCTTCACCATTTTTTCTCTTGCTTTATTTGTTGTTACTGCATTTGCCATATTATAATTCCTCCCTTTTTATTTCTGAATTTAGTATTTTCGTACCATCTAAATTGTACTTTCCGTTTAAAAACCATAAGTTTTTTTCTATTGTCAGTGTGTTCTTTGTAAAACTTTCATTTTGTTTTATTTTAAAATTAATCTTACTTTTAACTACTGTATTATTAAAAGAGTTTGAAGAAAATTTATTAACTAAAAAAGAGCTTTTAAAAAGCTCCGTAGTGTTTAAGTTTTCTTTAATAAAAAATCCTAATATTGATTTAAAATATTCTGATGTAATTATATTAAAGATATTATTTGCTTTTACGGTAATAGGGTCTTTAGGATAGTTTTTATAACCATCTAAACTATATTGTCCATTTAATAACCAGCCACCATCTAAAAGTAATGGCACATTACCTCTAAAATTTAAAAATAATCTATTAACTACTTCACCTTCAAATTTCTCTTTATTTTTTAATAACATTACTGTAAATATAAAAAAATAAACTAAATGTGCCGGCTTAATTTCTTCTATTAATTTACTTAATCCTTTTGTATATGAATCAATATTACATCTTATAGCAAACATATATTTATTGAAATAATATATAATATCAGATCCATTATCTTTAGTGTAACTTTTTATTATTTCTCTAAGTTTATTCTTAGTAATCATATTGGTTGATGAAAATTTAGTTATAATTAATTCTCTTCGAAGTTCTAATGGCTTATCTCTATTATTGATGCCACAAAATTTCTCCCAAAAATCAATTCCCCATGTACAAGTTTCAGGAAATAACTGTCTTTCTAAATCACTTGTATCTACATTTAATTTATCTAATTCACTTCCTATAATTTTAAGGTTATAATCAAAAGTTTTATCTTGTAAAATAAAAGATGGTATATAAGTAGTTAGATTATTATAGCTACTCATATATCACCTATATAATAACTTCAGCTTTAAAACCTTTAATTAATATAACCCCAGTATTACTAATCTTATTAATTAGAAAGCGAATATTGATTCCCCATTTATCAGCAGTTTTTATATTATTTTCAAAAACATATTCCTTACCACTTTTAACTGCATTGGTAGCTTCCTCCCATGTTGGAACTAAATCATATGCATTATTAGTTACTTCCACTTTAATCTCATTTCCATCAATACCATTCCATTCCGGTGTAATTAATATACTTTTTCCTTGTCTATCTATATCAATTACTTTACTTAATTGTATCTGGATTGATTTTTCATTCTTAGTAAAAGTATATTGACGTATTACTATATTGCCTTTGTCATGCACTTTTATTGTTATTGTATGCTGTCCATTTTCTAATTTGTAGAAAGTAGAATCTTGAACTGCTACTGTATATTCAATATTTTTTACTACATCAAATTTACGAAGGATTAAATCATCTAATCGTTCTTCTACTGTAAAAGTATTAGCTTCTGGATTGTCACAGGTCATTGTATATTTAACCCCAAAGGAGCTATTTTTAAGCCCTATATCTTCATTCTTACCGCTAATTACTGGTGCAATGTATATCTTATTAAATGCACACATTCTCGTAGCTTTGTTGCCTGCACTATCCTCTACTTCAATCTTTATTGTATGCTGTCCATCTGTAAGTGAATAGAATATTTTGTCAGGTATAGTACACTTATATTCTGTATTTTTATTAGCTGTAAATGTTTTTAAATTAATCCCATCTATCATTTCCATCACTGTAAAACTTGTATCATCTGTATCATTTATACTATATTTAATATCAAATGGAGAATATTTATTACCTATATTGCTATCTTTTCCACTTATAATAGGTGGCATATTAACAGGCCCTTTCTTAACCCACCAGAAGCCAACTTTTGTGCCGTCATCTGGATATGTTCCATTTTCCGCTATAATAGTTTCTACATAAGTCCCTCTTTCTTCCCTAGAACTTCTGCGTGCCCTTTCACGATAAGCATTAATAGTTAAATTATTAAGTCTTGTATCTCCTAATATTCTTATAAAAATAATATATCTTTCATTAAATTCATTAAAATATTGGGTATATACTCCTTGATCATTTTCTCCCTCTACAACAGAAATTGTTATAGGTGAAAGACCTTGAAAGTTGAATTTACCATCTTGAAAATTATAACTAGCATATCCATTTGTAGAATATGAATCAGAAATATTTTGTACATCAAATATATCTCTTGTAATTGGTGGATACCACTCTCCATAATACGTTTGAATTGTATATTTTTCGTATCTCATCAACACTTTATACCACCCTCTTTCGGAGCATAAATTCCATGTTTAAGAATTACATTATCTAGACTAGCAAAGCTTTGTATAACTACTATTTTATTTAATGCACTTGGCACTGTAGCATTACTGTCTTCTCTATAATCTATATTTCCTAAAATAGGTTTACTCTCATCATCCATAAATACATTTCTAATGTCTTCATTTAATAAAATATATGAATAATCTTTTACATATTTAGTGTTTGTTATAATTGATTCAATGTCTTTCAACTTTATTACAGTACCTGGTAAACATTCAACGAAATAATTATTAATGTTTTCTTCGATATTTTTCATAGCAATATCCATATTGTCACTAGTTAAATTAACTATGCTTATATTTGCAGCTCTTAATACGGAAGTAGCAATTGTTACACTAGCCCCTATTGGTGCCTTACCTTCTCCTTCGCCACTTTCAGGATCTATATATTTTTTTACTTTGTTAAGTAAAGCATTATCTATAGGTTCTCCATTTTTACCATATAGCACTACCCTTACAGTTCCTGGCCCATTCCAAAGAGGAATTACTTTAGCATTTTTAACTCCTTGAATTTCTTTAGCCCAATTTATATAGTCTTGCTTATTTCCACAAGCTGGTGGAGATTGTGCTTTTTGAAGTAACCTATTACGTAAACTTTCATCATCTTCCTTTTCACTACCACCTTCTACAGCAGTAGCATTATAAACCTTGCTTATACCTAAGATTTGTACTGGTAATACTGTTATTGTATTTTCTGGTACTCTGTATAGTTCTCCTTCTTCAACCGCTTCTATGTTAGTAACTACTGTTCCTTCATATACAGTTGCATCATCTAATGTAGAATATTGTAAGCCATTTACGGTTTGAACTAAAGTTCCTTTTGGAATCAAAGTTCCATCTATACCTTCAAATATAAATTTTGTGCATTTTGCCTTTTTACCTTTTTTTCTAAACACTCCATGTAGAGCTGCTAACTTTTCTAAAAATTCTCCATATGAAGTCTGTGGAAAAGCTTTTTCTAAAATATCTTCAAGATTTCTTTTGTTTTCTGCTAATTCTATACTTACAGCAGAAAGATTATCATAAAAAAAAGAACCTTCTCCTTTAAATAAATCATTAGGTAATTTATTTAACATACGTTCTAATATTATCTGTTCATTTTCACTATACATTTATATTCACCTCTCCATATATAGTGTCTACTACACAATTAATGGTTACTTTAACACCATCAACTTCTACAAGTATATTATTAACAGCTATTATATATTGATTAACAATCAAGCATTCTTCCAGATATCTCTTACCTTCACTTTGTAGCACTTTTTTACTAAATGTTTGTCCTATCAAATTCTCAAATTCATGCCCATAATCCCAAGAATATGCCAAATATCTAAATCTAGGAGTATTCAAAGCTTTATAAATCCATACCTTCAATGCTTCTTTTCCTTCTAAAACTTTCATTTTACCATTTTCATATATAAATTTATTTTCTTCAAAATCCCAAGCATATTCCTTAAATAAAGGCAAAATATTTTCTTCAGAACTTTTTATAATATTATCTATATCTAAATTTATTTCTGGTAATATACTCATAGTGTCACCACCCTTGCAAGTATTATATAAATTTGTCTATCCTGTGTAGAGAGCATAGCTATTTTATCATCTTTTTTTAGCCCATCTTTATATATTATTTCTCCCTCTTTTATGCCTACTTCACTTACAGAATGCTCTCCTGCTGTACCTTCTGCCCTAGAACGAGGAATTGTAATTTTTCTTTTATACTCATTTACTAAATAATCAGCTACAATAAAATTATTTTTAGTAAGCTGCAAATTTCCTACTTCTACTATTAAAGGATTACTAGATATAACTTTACCAATTTCAATAGAAGGAGGGTTATAAGCCGCTCCTTTCTCCTTCATAATATTTACTAATTCAACGAATGGATCCTGCATGCCTACCCCTCCTTTATATCCATTTTATTTTCATAATTTAATGTAAGATTCATTGTATATTTTCCTGTAGCAACCTCCCAAGTATGAGTATCGGCATCTATATAAAGAATATTGGTTTGTAAATTGTCTAAATAAAATATTTTAGTATTTACTGCATATCCCGTTCTACAGCTCCAGTTACCTATAGATTCAATGCTTACATCTCTATCTACTCCATGGAGCATAGTTTTAGCCATAGCATATGGACTTTTTCCATCTTCCTTTTGACAGGTTCTTTGCAATATTCCAAAATAAGAAAATAACTTTGAATCTTCAACTTTACCTATAAATTTTCCATTATCATCATATATCATTACTCTATTTACCATACTTGACATAGTATCTTTATATTCAAGTCCTAAAACAGTATTTGTTTCACTATCATTTCTAGTACTATTTATTACAAAGTCAGTTACAACTGCTCCTTTTTCTATTACACTTATTTTTGTATCATCTGCAACAAGCATATACTTCTTTCCATTTTGTTTATATATTTCTGTATATATTCCCATAATAGCTTCATAAGCACTTTGATCTGATATAAGTCTTGTTATTGGAATATTTATATTAGGTATTCTATTAAAATTAATTCCTAAATCCTTTATTATTTTCTCCACAGCTTTAGATGCAGGCATTTTATTAAAATTATAAGTAACTGTATTTTGAAGCAAATAAATAAGATAGTCAAAAGCAGTAAATTGTATTTCTTGACTAGAAGAACTTAAACTTCTATCAAAAACTATACCCGAAAAGATTTTTTCTCCATTTAAAGTTACCCAAACCTTTGTGCCTGGATTGATTTGGGTTGTCTCATGATTTCTATCAAATATGCTGTAAAGCAAACTAACTTCTAATCTTCTAGAACATTGCTCCTTATCTCCTGATATTGAAACTGATTTGCAAAATGGCGTTATATCTGTAATATACTTTTTATTGTATTCCGCATAAATTTTAATCATAAATAAAGAACCGTCCCTATTTTCATGTTTCTAGGATTTTTAATACCATTTTTTCTCCCTAAATAATCAGCTTTATTACCATCTCCATAAAAAGATTTTGCAATTTTCCATAGACTATCTCCTTGTTTTACTACATACACTTTTGGGGTATATTTATTAACCATTCTTTTATTTGCATTGTCCATTCCACCATTTACAGCTTTCACTAATGGATTTATTCTTTTAAATTCTTTAAATTCAATAGTAAAATATACATCTCCAGTACCATCTTTTTCACCATATGTGAAATTTTCAATATAAAATATTTTATTTATATCTGTATCAGTTATAATAAACCTTACTTGCCCTTTTTCCATAATTTCTTTTATAAGAGCTATACACTCATATGGTTTAGGAAAAGTGTGATATTGACAAAAATCATAATCTTGATTGGGTAAAAAACTCCTTAAAGTAATTGTATCAAGTCTTCTCTTACCCAAAAGACTTACTTCTCCAATATCTTCTACAACAACTGTAGTATTAGAGTTTCCAGCTGATATCTCAAAACTTTCAGGTGGTACTGGAAATTGAAAACTAATATTATCTTGCTTTATCCAAAATTCCATGTATCTACCTCCTGTTATACCATATTAATGCTAGTGGTTTTTAATTTTCTAGCTAAAGCATTAGCTATTCTATCAATATCAGCATCTTCTCTAATAACTATTGTATCCGCCAGCTTTGGTATAGAAACATTATTTCCCATCATATTTCTTGATGTTCTACTATCAAATACCTGTGCTCCACTTGGAAGATCTATAAGCTCAGGACCATTTTCACCAACCCAAGTCATTCCGCCATTCCAATAACTTGTACCTAATGCATTTTTACCAACTTTACCTTTAGGATTACTTGTACTACTATTATCTTCGCCTTTTCCTGTTACCTTAGCAACGATATCTATAACCCCTTGTATTGGATTTGATAAAAAGCCTGTTACAGCATCCCATACCTCCAGTACTATTCCTAAAAGCTTCCCTATAACTCCAATCACTTTTTCAACAACTGGACTTATACTATCTATAGCTTTTTTTATAACACTAACAGTTGGTTCTAATTTATCTCTTATTCCTCCCCAATTTTCAGTCCATGCTTTATAAAGAAGTACTACTATTCCTATAATAAGTGATATAACTCCTACTATTGGATTGGTTAATACCATAGAAAATACCTGACCTACTGACTTAATAATCCCCTTACATGCTATTTTACTAATATCTCTTATTTGTTTAAACCCAGTTCCTACATTTTTAAAATACCTTTTAAAAATATTTCCTGATGCATTAATTTGACTATTATTACTTCCCGAATTTAAAACTCTTCCAATATTTAATCTAGTGTTTTGCATAGTACCTCTTGCTGCCTGTAAACCATTAGTTGTTGTCCTTGATGCCCCACTATATCTCTGTCCTATATTGTTTACAATTCCCTGAGTAACTTTATTAGGATTTCCTTTTATTTTTCCTCCATTGTTAACTTTAACCCCAGGCATATTCTTCAGTTGACTTCCATTTATTCCCATAGCTTTAAGTTGATCCTTTACTTCATTTGCTTTTCCTGCATTTACTTTCATTATAGTATCCATAACTTCTGAAAAACTTTTACCTGTGGCTGCAGAAGTATCCGCTGCTGCTGCTACAACTTTTTTATAATCTAATCCTGCGTTTTTAGCTTGTATAATACCTTTCATTAATTCTTCTTCTGAAACAGATGAATTCTGATTACTAATCCATTTTATAGCTTTTTTACTTTGATTTTTACTACCTAAGGAATAAGTCAGCATTTCTCTATTTCCCTCATCATTTTTGGCTGATCCAATGGTATTATCATATACAGTCTTAGTATTCTCTACTATGTCTTTATATTTATCTTCATCTTCTTTTTCTTCTTTTAATTCACTTACTTTATTTTTTATGTCAATGGTAACTTCACTATTTTCTTTTAATTCTTTAATTTTTTTTATAACTTCTTGTATCTTATCAATAGTTGCATCCATATTATGATTTATTTTTGTTTCTATTTTAATTGATGAAAGTTCATTTAACTTGTCTTTCACTCTATCTATTTCATCTCTGAATATAGATGTTATATCAATAATTTGCTTCATTGCTTCCAAATATGAGCTATTATCTAATTTTAATTTTACATTTAGTTCTCTGTTCAAAATCTCACCTCACTTTATTAAGTGATATAATTATTTTTATATTATAGTTACTGGGAATATTGCCACTTCTTTATCTTTTAAATCATTAATGTCTTTATATCTTTCATCTTGTTCTTGTATGACAAAAGATTTTAGTATAAGCTTATCGCCAATATCCATATTCCAATAATCTGATGGTTTGATTATTCTCTTTGTTTTCCAAAGGTAATACATTATTTTAACTTCCCCATCAGATTCTATAAGTTTTTTACTGCTTCAACTACACCTTTACCAAAACCACTTAAATCATTTATCTCTTTATAAAGCGCTGAGATTTCTCCCGGCTTATCATTAAACATAATTTCTAATAGTTCATTAGGAGTATGTGCTTTAAAATGTTCCATAAGCTCCTTTGATTTTAAATTTGGTTCTTTTATTCCTTCTAGCACTGTTAATAACTGTATCTTATTTGTATCTATATTATTTATTTCATCATCCTCTAAAGATATACAACTTTCTTGAATAGAGTTATATACAGACATTGGAACTGCCTGCAATGTAAATATTATTTCTTCTCCAAAAGCATCACTTAAACTTTTAATTTTAACCTTTCTTGTTGGCCTTTTTATTTTACTTATATCTGATTTTAATAATAAATCTACAACATTTTTATTCATATTAGTTCCTCCTCATATTTATGTGATGGCTACCTGCCCTAATGCTTTACATAAGGACAGATACGCCTCTAAATAATTTCTTTTAAACTAAGTTATCCATAGGATAAAAATAGAACCAGGTTACATTTCTGGTTCTATCCAATCATATATTTCATAATCTGAAAAAGTAAATGGCATACTATCTTCTATTATTTTCTTAGCTTCCCAACCTGCCAATTTAATTTCATCAAAAATAGCATCCTTTATTACTATTCTTTCTGCACCTAAACTATCTGGGTCTGATAATTTTGACATTATTGTACAAACTACCATTCTGCCTTCCTTTATTGAATCGGCTAATTTTTTTATCATTCTTGAATTAACCTTTTGCATTTTTAGTGTTCCTTTTCCTTCGAATCCTGTAACTTTATATTTTTTTCCCATAGATTTGCACATTTTTACTTCTTCTTTTGTTAAGGTTACCTTTGCTTCTAATCCTATAACCTCTCCGATATATTCACCATCTATCCAACATTCACCGTGAGTTCCTGATATTGTTTTTTGAGCATCATAAGCCATATTATATTACCTCCTTAAATAGAAACATTTATATTAAAATCTTCCATAGCATCTGTCCATTTCAAATTTGTTGCTATGAATACTTTATCTTTTGTATTAGCTTCTTTTATTTCTTGCTGCTTCATCTCATCTACATCTATTCCTATAGATTTCAAATAAAACTTTTGAGCATATACATCTACGAAAACCTTATTATAGTCTGTAGATGAGTTATCTAATAATCTTTCTAAAGCCAACTGATCATTATAAGCTTGTATAGCAGTTATAAGCAAAATTTTATTATCATAAGTATTAGCATATTTTCCTAAGTAATTATCTTCTACAGTTCGCTTTATATCATCATGCCACATGTCATTCTTATCAACTATTAATATCTTTTTAAAGTCTTCTCCCTTATCTCTAGTTGTAGTAGTCAAACTATTCACAGCTCTTCCTACTTTTACTTTTTCTCCATCATTTATTAATATGAATTTTCCTGAATCGATAGCTTTATCAAATTCCTCCTTAGTTAAATGAGGCACATCTTCAACCTCAGGTAATGCAAAATAAGTAGCACTCATGGTTAAAGGCATACCAGCCAGTAACCCTGCTATTCTTGAACAATACTGTGCAGCAGTATATATATTATTTCTAACCTTTATTTCATCTGTATCAAAATTAATTATTCCCTCATTATCTGCATTAGTATGAGGTAAAACTGCTTTCACTTTTATATCTTTGTTATCTCTAAGTCCTTTAATCCAAGCAACTATTTTAATAGAGTCTTCTTCAGATACATTTGGTAATGCTAAATAGTCCCATTTTACAGTTTCTAAGTAATCTTGAGCTTCTTTGTAATCTGCTGACTCAACAGGCAAAACATATACTATAACTTTCTTTGGAGCTTTAACTCCTCCTAAGAAGGCTAATTCTATTTGCTCCTTATTTTCAGCAGATAGCTCTACTGGAATATCTTTGATATCTGTAATAGTGATATCCTTTTTATTTAATTTAGCATTATCTTTAATTATTAAGGCAACTACTCCTCTTTCTCCGCGTTGAATAGCACTATTAGCCTTTGATTTAAAAATTATATTTATATTGGGTAATCCCATTAAACTTCACTCTCCCTTATATTTATTTCTTTCATTTTATCTACATTTTTATAGATTCTATTCCACTCATCTTCTCTAAATCCAATTTTACTTAAGCTAAGTTGTAAAAATATATCTTTATCTTTTGTATAATCTACATCCATACCTAAGATATTGATTATTTCATCTCCTACTTTTATAAATAAAGTTGAAAAGAGTTTTTTCAGTTTTTCTATAACATTTATTTGTTCTAGTTTTTTAGGGTTATTATTGCTATCTAAACTAGAAAAATAAACTATTTGAATTAGAGTTCTATCTTCATATGTCCATCTATTTCTATCTTCCTGTGTATTACTTATAATGTAAATAAAAAAAGAAGGTCTTATTATACCTTCATTTAAATCTTCAATACATGCTGGATATTGAAATTCATCATATATTTTTTTTGATATTGTTGTAAGCAGTTCCTTCATACATTCACCTACTATCCAAGTTCATTTAACAAACTTGCCATCCAATTGTCTAATTCTTCTAAAATCATGGGTTCTGAAGCTTGCAATCCCTTTTCAATGAAATGTTGTCCAAGTATAAATTTATACTCCTTAGTAGAATCATCATAAATAATATAGCCATTATTAATTTTTTTACCATTATCCATGTCAACTAATATTTCAATTGAGTTACTATCTAAAACTTTGCTAACTATATTGACGTCTTTTCCATAATATAACGCAAATTTTTTAATATTTTCTTCTACTATATCATTTAGTTTTCTTAATTCTAATATTTTTTCTTCAAAACTTATTTTTCTTAAATGTGTTTTTAAATCTTCTTCCCATAACTTTAGATCTTCTGTTTGAAAAAAATCGTACATAAAATTTAACTCCTCTTTTTAATCTAAGTTAAACTTTCTTATAAACATTCAATTTAACCACCTCCCTATAAAATAAATCTCTAGCATTATAATAAACAGTATTACTAGAAATTTAATGTAAAAATAAAAGCACCTGCTTTTTGCTAAGTGCTTTTGTTTTTTTATAATCTTTTACAATACTATAATAACACAGATTTTATGGCTTTTTGTCTTATCTTAGTCTCACTTTTGTCTTATCTATTTTAATATGCCAATTAACCTAGCCATATGGCTTACTAAATTATCTTTCTTCCTATAAGCTGTAGCTCTAGACATATTAAAAATAATAGATATCTCTTCTACAGATTTATTATCCCCATATTTATATCTTAAAAGTTTTCTATCATCTTCTTCTAATAAATTTATATTGTAGTCAATATCTCCTATAATCACTTCTATTTCTCTTATTCTAGTATGTAACTTTAATATCTTTTGCTTTTTATATACTAATTCCTTTTCTAATTTTTCTATAGCTCTTATTGCTTCTTTTTCTGCATAGCTTGTACTATCAAATGAATTTTGTACCTTTTCTCCATAACTTATACTTTTAATTCCACCTTCTAAAGTAATATTAGTATTTTGAATATCTTCTTCTATATCTTCTTTTTGTTTCCATAGAATCACTACTTGATTTTTAAATTTTTCTATAGTTTTTATATGATAATAATATCTGCATAATATTTTTTCAGTTCTTTTTAAAATTTCCTTATCCATAAATTATTCCCCCTTACCTGTAATATTGATTATTTCATTAAAAATCCTTTGTAATTGTAATTTAGATTTCAATTTCATCCCTCCATATAAACTTAAAAATATAAGTAAGTTTCAAAACTATAGTAAACTTTAAGTTGACTAAATTGTTAAAAAACTCCCTCCTAAATGAAATTTTCATATACTTTCAATAATTTATCTTTATCTCCATTTATATAATTCAATCAAGTAAACTTCCCGTTGTCCTCATATTTTTTATTATAGTCAACTTTTAGTTGACAGTCAACATTTTTAAGTGTTTTATTTAAAAATAATATTCGTTAAGTTGACACCAATTTTAAAAAGTAAACATTTAGTTTATAATATATACTAAATAGGTGGTGATATTATGGATGAATTAAAAGATAAGCTAAAAGAAGAAAGATTAAATAAGGGATTAAGTCAACCTGAATTAGCAAAGATAATGAATGTCTCAAAGCAAACCATATCTAACTGGGAAAATGGTAATAGAATACCAGATGTATTAACATTAAAAAAATTAGCAGACTTTTTTAATGTTTCTACAGATTATCTTCTTTGCAGAACTGATCAACCACAAGGAATAATACAAAAAGCCACTATAAATGGAAATGAAATTGAATTAGAATTAGATAGAACAGTTTTTCCTAATGGATTAACTTATAAAGAAATATTAGAAAAATTAGAAGCTCTTGAAAAACTTGAAAAGGCTGGTTTTAAATTTAATCCTGATACATATAATGAATAACTAAAAATGGTACTATACTAAAATAGCATAGTGCCATTTTTTTATTTTTAAATCTTTATACTTTTAAATTTCATATGGAATGTAATTATATAAAAAATATTTTAACATTTTTTATAATTATGTTATAATTAAATTAGTTACAGAACATATGTTCGAGTATAATTGAAGGAGATGTATTATATGGATCTAAATGGCATATTCTCCATAAAGATAAATGGTTCTATTGTATACATAAATAATTCATTAAATGCAAATAAAAGTTCTTCTAACAAATCTGAAGATATTAAATCAAATAAAGATACCAATAAATAGTTATTTGTAAAAATATAAATCCTATCTAGTTATAATTTTATTTAACCAGATAGGATTTAAAATTATTTTTAACACCTAATATAAAACATTTCGATCTTCCTATTCCCCCATTTTACTACATTTAAATGAGGTTATATTCTATTTTCTTTTAGTAACTTCTATAAATTATGATACCATGTATTGTAATTTGACACCATTAGCTTCATAAATATGTTACTCTAATTAACGAAATAGCATATCCTAATATGATAATTTCCTCCTAATAATAAATTATTTCAATAATCTATATGGAATTTACTTCAATATTATTATATAATATATTATGTTTTAAGTATTTATAGAAGGGAAAGGGATAATTACCTATGACTTTGTATGATGAAACCAATATAAATATAATAAAAGAAGATTTAAGATATTTGAAATTATTAAGCACTAAATATCCTACCATTTCTTCTGCTAGTGCAGAAATTATAAATTTACAGGCTATTTTAAATTTACCAAAGGGGACAGAACACTTTATAAGCGATATTCATGGAGAATATGAATCCTTTACTCATATGCTTAAAAATGCTTCTGGCGTAATAAAAAGAAAATTAGATGATATATTTGGTACATCCCTTATGGAAAAAGATAAGGCTAGCCTAGCTACTTTAATTTACTATCCAGAAGAAAAATTAGAAATACTAAAAGAAGAAGAACAAGATTTAGAAGAATGGTATAAAGTTACTTTGTATAGATTAATTCAAGTATGCAAATCTGTATCTTCAAAATATACACGCTCTAAAGTTAGAAAGGCGTTGCCTAAAGATTTTGCATATATTATTGAAGAATTACTAAATGAACAAGCAGATAGAATTAATAAACAAGAATATTATACTGGAATTATTAATACTATAATAGATATCGAATGTGCTAATTCCTTTATAATTGCTTTATCAAAAGTAATTCAAAGACTTGTAGTTGATAGACTTCACATTATTGGTGATATTTATGATAGAGGTCCTGGTGCTGAAATAATTATGGATGCCCTTATGGATCACCATTCTATTGATATTCAGTGGGGTAACCATGATATCCTATGGATGGGAGCAGCTTCTGGTTCAAAGACTTGTGTAGCTAATGTACTAAGAATATGTTTAAGATATGCAAACTTAGCTACTGTTGAAGATGGATATGGTATAAACCTTTTACCTTTAGCTAGCTTTGCTATGGGTACATACGCTAATGATCCTTGTAGTGGTTTTATACCTAGAACTTTAGATAAAAAGTTAAGTGATTCAGATATGTCTTTATTTGCAAAAATGCATAAGGCTATATCAATTATACAATTTAAATTAGAAGGACAAAAAATATTAAGACATCCTGAATTCAAAATGGATTATATGCTTCTTTTAGATAAAATAAATTTCGAAAAGAACACTGTAATAGTTAATGGCAAAGAATATAAATTAAATGATACTAATTTTCCTACAATAGATCCAAAAAATCCATTTAAATTAACCAAAGAAGAAGATGCTATTATTAGTAAAATTACAAACTCATTTATAAATAGTGAAAAACTTCAAAAGCATATTAGATTTATGTACAGCAAAGGAAGCTTGTATTTAGTTTATAATTCAAATTTACTTTTCCATGGCTGTATACCATTAACTGAGGATGGCTCCTTCAAAGCACTGCAAATAGAAGGAACTAGCTATAAAGGGAAATCACTTTTAGATATTTTTGAACGCTATGCAAGAGAAGCTTACTTCTATAAAAATGACTTAACTATAAAAAATTATGCTATGGATATGATGTGGTATCTATGGTGTGGACCTTATTCTCCTTTATTCGGAAAAGAAAGAATAACTACATTTGAAAGATACTTCATTGATGAAAAAGAAACTCATAAAGAAAATAGAAATGCTTATTATAAATTAAGAGATGAAGAAGAACTTTCTAATAGGATATTTGAAGAATTTAATTTAGATTCTCAAACCTCTCACATAATAAATGGACATATACCAGTGAAAACAAAAGATGGCGAAAGCCCTATAAAAGCTAATGGTAAGCTACTAGTTATAGATGGCGGATTCTGTAGAGCTTATCAACCTGAAACTGGAATTGCAGGATATACCTTAATTTATAATTCATATGGTTTTTTACTATCATCTCATGAGCCTTTTGAATCAACAAAAAAAGCCATAGAAGAAGAACAAGATATTCTTTCCTCAACAGTTATATTAGAACATGTTGCTACAAGACAAAGAGTAGAGGATACAGATATAGGAAAAGAATTAAAAACACAAATTAAAGATTTAGAAAAATTACTTGTAGCTTATAGAAAAGGCTTAATTGATGAAAGAGAAAATGTTTAAAAAAAGTGCATCTGCACTTTTTTTAAACTCTTTTTAAATATTCTTCTGGTATATACTGAATTAAACGGCTTTCCCTTTTGCCACCTTCCCTTGAATATGTTAAAAACACTTCCTTTTTCCCTCTAGTCAATCCTACATAAAAAACTCTTTTTTCCTCACTTAAATCTTCATTCTTAATGGCATTATAGGTTGGAAAAATATAATCTTGGAGCCCTGCTAAAAACACATAGTCAAATTCTCCACCCTTTCCCTGATGTATTGTTATAATTGGAATTCTAGCATGCTTTTTTAGCATTCTATCAATTTCTGAATTTGATAAAGCGGTTGTCTTTAAAAATTCTGATAAAGCATATTTAGTTGATAAGCTACTATTATCTAATTCCTTAGCTATCAAATACAATTCTCTTACATTGTTAATTCTTTTAGGTTCAGTTTTATAAACCTCTTTTATATTAGATAAAGCTACTATTTTTTCTATCAGTTCATAAGTTCTTCCTGTTTGGGCGCTCTCTGTTAATTTTAGATCTCCTTTATCTATACTATCTTTTAAGAGCTTTATATGATTAGATATATTGCTGAATTTATCCAAATACTTACTGGAAATATTTATTCTCTCCGTACTTGTATTCTTTATTTTTTCTTCTACCATTTTTATCAAAATGTCTTTGGTAGCTAATACATCGTCCATAGCGTTATGACTTGATCTTACCTCTGTTTTGAATACATTGCTTAGAGTTTCCAATTTATGATTATGTAATTTGGGGTAAAATCTTCGAGCTATGTCTAATGTATCATAGTAATCAATAAATTGTGCCTTTTCCATACTTGCTCTATTAAGTTCACTATTTAAAATCCCTATATCATATCCTACATTGTGTCCAACTAGTAAAGCGCCTTTTATAAATTCTAGAAAATCCATTAATACTCTTCTTTTTTCTTCTCCATTCTGTTTTAAAAATTCATCACTAAATCCGTGTACCAATTGGGAATCCCCTACAGACTTTGATGGGATTAAAAATCTTTCAAAGCTGTCCATTAACTCTCCTTTATAATTGATTTTAACTCCTGAAATTTGAACTATTTCATCTTCTAATATATTTACTCCTGTACTCTCTACATCGAATATGACTACATTATTATCTTCTAATTCTTTTAATAACAATCCATAAAATTCACCATATTTATGTGTACTACTATCTATAAAATCTGTAAGTCTTACTCCTATATTCCTAAAACTTTCACTTTCTATATTTTCTACAGTTTTATCTCCTATTCCACTTACAAATCTTTTTAAAATCCTTTTAAGACTATTATTATCAAATTTATTTTCTATTAACTTTAAATAGGCTAGTACATCTTTTATTTCTTGTCTTCTAAAGAATTTAAATTGATCTATTAATAAAAAACTTAATCTATCCTTAGGAGAAAGTTTTTTATTCAATTCTAAAAAAATATTACTTAAATTACTATTGATTCTATTATTACGAGTTAAAATTGCAACTTTAGATAAATCTTCTACTTCTAGTCTCTTTATTTCATTAAATATCCATTTTCCTTCTTCTTTTAAACTAGAGAAAGATTTTACTAATATCTTCTTTCCTTTATCTATACTCTTAGGACAGACTTTACCTTTATATATACTATTTACTTCTTCTCCAAAAGCTCTTTCTAGAAATCCTGAAGACGCATTTAATAATATTTCTGTAGCTCTATAATTCTCATTGAAAAAAATAATATTTGGATTAAAATTCTTTATATAATTATCTAATATTATTTCTGGCTTTGACCCTCTCCATCCATATATAGTTTGAAAATAGTCACCACACATAAGCACTGTATTCCCGGGAAATAATTTAGAGATAATATTATATTCTACTATACTTGTATCCTGTACCTCATCTATATGTATATATTTAAATGCTTTTCTCCATTTTTCTACTATATCTCTATCCTTAAAAAGTTCAAATACCTTTAGCATTAGATCATTAAAATCCAAGGCATGTCTTTCTAAAAGTGCTGAATTATACGCCTCTACTATTAAGTATCCGTAGTTTCTTATGTATTCCATCAACTCATAATCAAATCTATTATTAATAGAACATATTTCTTTCATTTTATTAAAATTATACTTAATTAAATTATTTATTATTTCTTTATAATTAGCCTCACTATATATAAAACTATTTTCCTTAACAAAATTTATAAATCCTTGCAAAGAACTAGCATTAAAATTATAATTATTAAGCTCATTTATCAGCTCCTTGCAATCCTCTTCATCATATATTATAAAATCTGAAGAAATATCTGTGTTCCTAGCTTCTGTTTTAATAATATGAAAACAAAAACTATGGAAGGTTTTAATAGTTATATTAGAAGCCTCTTTTCCTACAATAGCTTGTATCTTTTCCATCATTTCTTTGCAGCCTTTATTGGTAAAGGTTAAACAAAGTATTTCTTTCCCCTTACCCTTATCTAAACTTATAATATTACCTATTCTTAAGGATAAGGTTTTAGTTTTTCCTGTACCTGCTGGAGCAAGTAGTAAAATATTTTCTTCTAGACTATCTACAACTAATTTTTGATTTTCATTTAAACTATTATATTCTATTAAAAATTCTTCTCTATCTTTATTTAGCATATCTATAGTATCTCCCTTTTTATAATTCCTTGCATTTGGATTCATATGACAATTATACCCCATTAATATACATTTTCAAATTCAGTGTAAATCAATCCATTTGTTAGCTTTTCTTTATGTGAAAATTTATTTTTTTATAAAATATAAAATCTCCAAACCTAAATATAGGTATTGGAGATTTTATTAATTGTTATTATTATTTTCTAAATGAACTTTAAGTTCTATTTTTTCATCCTTTTCTTCATTATTTTGACTATCATTTAACTTCTTCATATCCCTATATAAAAAAGTTGCAGTTATCATTGATGATAAAACGTCAGCAATAGGACCAGCCATCCATACTCCATCTAATTTAAAAAGTGGTGGAAGTATAATTAACATTGGTATAAGAAGTATAACTTGTCTAGAAAGACTTAGAAATATAGCTATTTTAGCCTTTCCTATAGCTTGGAAATAGTTAGAACTTATTACCTGAAACCCTATTATAGGTAATACTATCATATCTATCCTTATTCCATGTGCTCCTATTGCAATGAGCTCAGCATCCTTTTTATTAAATATGCTTATTAAAAATTCAGGGAAACACTGTATTACTATAAATCCTACTGTAGCAATAGTAACTCCCGCAATTACTGCAAGTTTTAAGGTTTTTTTAACCCTATCATACTGCTTTGCCCCATAATTATATCCTATTATTGGTTGAGCACCTTGATTTATACCAAACATAGGCATAAAGAATAGCATAATTATACTATTTATAATTCCCATAGCTCCTACTGCTAGGTCTCCACCATATTTGATTAAATTATTGTTATATAAGGTTGTAACTATACTTGCTGCAAGCTGCATAAAGAAAGGTGACATTCCAATTGAAAATATAGTTTTTACAGTAGTTATGTTTAATTGTAAATTCTCTTTTTTAAATTTTAATGTACTTTTATTGCTAAAGAAATAATATAAAACCCATATTGAAGATACCGCTTGAGATATAATAGTTGCTATAGCAGCTCCTTCAACTCCCATATGAAATACAAATATAAGTATAGGATCTAAAATAGTATTAATTATAGCACCTATTAGCATAGTTGCCATAGCAATTTTAGGATTACCTTCTGAACGTATAATATTGTTCATACCAAAACCTATATTTTGAAGTATGGCTCCTCCTATTATATACTTCATATAACTTCTAGCATATGGCAAAGTCTCTGTACTAGCACCAAATATTTTTAATATCTCATCTAAAAATATTGTTCCTACTATACTTATAATTAAAGATATAATTACAGTCAATGCTAAAGCATTACCTAATATTTTTTCTGCTTCATCCTTCTTCTTCTCTCCAAGCTTTATAGAAACCATAGTAGAAGAACCTATACCTATTAGCATTCCAAATGCCATATTTATTATAGAAAGCGGAAAACCTACAGCTATACCTGATATAGCTAAAGAGCCTACACCTCTTCCTATAAATATTCTATCTACCATATTATATAATGCATTAACTAACATTCCTACAATAGCAGGTATAGAAAATTTCAATAGTAATTTTCCAATCTTCTCTTCTCCCAATTGTTTTGATCTATCCATTTCTCATCCCCCTTACTAATTTAAAAAATTACAAAGTAATTTTTTTAGTTGACAGTTGACAGAGTACAATTGACAGTTAAAGATGCTTTTCCTCCTAGAAAAGCTTTAAATAGAATTTTTTAAAATAATAAATAAAAAAGAATAAATGTGGAATTTATTAAGTTAAAATTTTTTCGTAATGACAATGGAGAAAAATTATCCTTATCTGTAACCTGTTCTCTGTGCTCTATTATCTAAAAATATTGCGAAGCAATATTTTAAAATGCGTAATCATTTCATTATATACAAAATGAAACCATTTTTCAATGATAAAAATATTTAAAATCTCATTTTATATGTTAATTTTCAGTATAACTCTCAATTTTTTCTAAAGTATTACCAATAAAATATGCAAAGCAATTACTATAACTTGTAATCACCTTGCATCACATTTATACTTCTAAACCTTGAACTTTTCTACTATTTCATTTAAACCTTGACCCATCTTAGATTGATCTTGTGCTATTTCTGCCACTTGTATCATGCCCTCAGTAGTTACCTTTACATTTTCAAGTACTATTCCAGATTGCTCAGAAACATTTTCTGCCCCTTTAGATATATTTTCAATAACTGCACTTACTTGACCTATATTTGCACTAATTTCTTCTGTCATAGCAGCTAATTCTTCTGATAACTTGCTAACATAGTCAGCATCTTTATAGTATTGTTCTCCCGCCTCAATAAATTTTTTAAACTGACTAGATATATTTTCATTCATAAATTTTAATATTTCGTTACTATTATTTGAAATATCTAGAAATGCATTCTGCACTTGAACTATGATATTTTTAATTTCCTTAACTGCATCAGCTGATTGTTCTGCAAGCTTTTTAACTTCATCTGCAACTACTGCAAATCCTTTACCATTCTCGCCCGCCCTTGCTGCCTCTATAGTTGCATTAAGTGCTAAAAGATTAGTTTGACTTGCTATATCTGATATAGTATCAGCAATAACTTTAACTTTTTCAACAATCTTTCCCTTCTCAATAGCACATAATATTCCCTGTTCTTTTTCACGGTATATCCTTTTAGTTTCACTAAATGCATCTTCACTGCTTATTTTAACTTCACTAGCTCTATTCTTGAATTCATTAGAAGTATTACTACCATCAGTTGCTTTTTTAGCAAGATCTTCAACAGCTAAGTTTATTTCCTCAACAGATGCTAATAATTCCTGCCTTGAAGCGCTTAAATTTTCATTTTCCTTTGTTATTTCTTGTATAGATTTATCTATACCTTCAAGCTGTGCTGCCATTTCTTCTGTAGCTGCCGAAAGCTCCTCACTTCCTCCATTTAAATATTTTATACTATTTAGCATTTCTTTTATTATTGTTATAAACTCTTTTTGCAACTTATTTAAGCTTTGGCTTAAATCTCCTATTTCATTTTCATATCCTAGTAAAGCTATTTCATTCTTATAATCTTCATAAAAAGCTAAATCATATTGAGACAATCTTTTTAGTATATTTGATACTGTTTTTATTGGTGTTAATATTACCTTTATTATAATTATACTAAAAGCTATTACTAGCAGAAACCCTAGCATTATAAATAAAATAATCATTCTACTAACTAATATATACTCTTTATCATTATTATTATCCTGTTGCATTGCTACATTATCATTAATTTTAACCAATGTCTCAATTTCACTTATTACTTTTTCTCCACCACTTATTAATTCTGGTATTGCTTTTATAGCCTCTTCATTATTTCCAGATTGAACATTACTTATTATTTTAACATTTATAACATTTCTCCATTCTTCCAAGTATACTTTAAATTTATTAAAAGCTAATTTTTCTTCAGTTCCCCAATCAAAAGGTATATCCTCGTATTCTTTTATGAGCCTATCATCTTTGTCTATAGTATCTTGTATTAACTTAATTAACTCACTTTGTTTTTTCTTATCTTTTTCATATATAAATAAATTTACATTAGCTCTTATTTCATGTAAATTGCTTCTCACTGTTGATATAATTTCTGTTGACTTAAGGTTATTATGATATATTAAACTTGCGTTTTTATTAATGACTCTTGTACTTTTAATTCCTATAAATCCAGCTAAACTTATAACAAATACTATAAATAATAATATTATTATAATTAACTTCTTAATTTTAACATTCTTTAACATTAATTAACCCCTCTTTTCTCTAAAAGCTTTAACTAGAATTTATTCTAATAATATAATATTCACTTTAGTAAAAATTGCCTTAGAGAAAAGATTATAAGTAAACTTCTAATTAATCTGAAATTCTTATTAAACTATTGATGCTAAAAGTAATAACTCTTCATTATCATTATATATTTTATCAAACTGTGAAATAGGAAGAGGATTTTTACCTTTACCTACTTCTATTGTATATCCTGGTCTTCTATATTCTTCTATAAACCAATCCTTATAACCTGCGTATGCAGTTATACCAGCTGCCTCTGCTAAACTATATCCACTAACTTTGGAGAATAATTCCCCAATTCTTCTTGAATCAGGTGGAGTTATACCATCATATTGCCAATATATAACTTCTCCTTGACTATGATATGCAAGAACCAATCTAAAATTATGATCTCTAGTAAATTTCACTACAGTTTGGGTTTCAGGTTCTGATTCAGGATAAGGTCCTGAATATCTAGTAGGCCCTGGTCCATAAACTCCATACATTTTTTCTGCCTCTTTTGATTTTTGCCATGAAGCATTATAATTATGATTTAAATCTACTCCCCTATTGTTAGCCTCCCAATCCTTTGAGAAATCAGTACTTCCTTTATTCCATACTATAAGTTGATCATAGTATGGATTGTCTTTACTAAGGCCATTTAACACTAAATCCACTCCATCAGGATTTACCATAGGCATTATATAAATACTGCTCCTGCTCCATATATCAGCTACATCATATCCCCTCATCTTTCTTCCCAAGGCATAGTTATTAGCAAAGTTTTCTGCGAACTTCATTAAAAGAGGCGAAGTTATCCATTCTAATGCATGATGAGCAGCATTATAAAAAACCTGATTAGGTCCAACACCAAGTTTTAAATAATATAAATTTTTTCCCAAAACACTTTTTCCTGCTACCCCAACAGTAATGAAAGGATATCTAGTTTTTAATCCTTCTATATCTCTCCTTAAAACATCGTAAGTATAATTAATATCTGTTTGTACCACATCTATACCATAAGGCACTATAATTCTTTGTCCTGGTTGAATATCAAAAGGTTCTATACCAGGATTGGCTATCAATATTTTATAAACTTGTGTATAATATTTTTTAGCTATATTATATAATGTATCTCCTGGTCTTATAGTATAAGTATCATATCCTATTAAAAGCCTTTCTAAGATTCTATAGGTATCTGGACCAATAACACCATCTGGATTTAATCCATTATTCTTTTGAAACTGTCTTACTGCATTTTCTGTTTTAGCTCCATAGACACCATCAACGGGTCCTGGATCGTAACCTATCTTTTTTAATACTGATTGTATCTCCATTACATCTGATCCTTTAGAACCTAGTTTTAAAATTCTCATAAACCCTACCAACAATAAATATATTATTATCACTAATATTTTATTTATATAATTCATATATGTGATTAAAATAGATACCGTTTTGTAACTATTTTTCAATAAAAATGTACTACAATACTTTTGTATAGTATAGTATAATAAAATTCAGCTGGAGGTATAATCATGAAAAGACGAAAAAAAAATCACAAAAAAAAACCAACCTTTTTACTAATAATATTTACAATACTCATATTTGCTATAGGCATACCAATTAAAAAATTTATTACTAATAAATATAACTTAGCAAAAAGCTCAGCAGCTTATGCTACCACAAAGAATACTCATGATGATAAGTCTACTTCACCTAATACTACTTCAAAAGAAGGTAATAACAAAGACAATAAAGTTGTAAAAAATGAAACAAATAAAAACAATATAGATACCTCTAACAATAAATCTACCAATTCTATTGTTAATACTAATACCCCTGTAAAAGATAGATCTTTTTTTAATAACTCAGTATTTCTTGGTGATTCTATAACAGAGGGTATGTCGTTTTATGAAGTTTTAGATGAATCACATGTAGTAGCTAAAAAAGGACTAACTGTCTTTAAAGCTGAAAAAGAACTTGCCAAAGTAATGAATTTAAATCCCAAAAATATTTATATATTATTGGGAAATAATGATTTATTTGAAGAAACACTTACAAGCAAGCAATTTATAACTGAATATACTAAAATGGTAAAAACATTAAGAAAAAGCTTGCCACAATCAAATATTTACATTTTATCGATTTTACCAGTTACATCAAAAGCTGAAAAAGAAAATCCTTTTCTTAATAACCA
This sequence comes from Clostridium lundense DSM 17049, assembly GCF_000619945.1. Taxonomy (GTDB): domain Bacteria; phylum Bacillota; class Clostridia; order Clostridiales; family Clostridiaceae; genus Clostridium_AO; species Clostridium_AO lundense. Next base: position 244,219 of record NZ_JHVC01000006.1, read on the forward strand.
TCGTATAGATGACTTTAACAATACTATTAAAAATATGGCAAAAGATCTAAACGTAACTTACATTGATATAAAACCTGTATTAAACAATAGTGAACAATTGTATGAACCAGATGGAATACATTTTAAATGTGATTTTTATAATCTACTATTAAATTATTTAATAAACTATCTAAAAAATAATTAAATTAATTATGTGAGGGAGCCTGATGTAAAATGATAAACTACTTAAAAAAAATAACTAAACCTACTTTATTATGTATGTTTTTAATCCTACTTACTGTAGGAACATTATTTGGATGTTCTTCTAAAAAGTCTGCTGCTAAAAATCCTTCTGTTAAAGAAATAAGCGAAAAAATTGAACAAGCTATTGATATATCTAATATGAAAACAGGAGATAGTGCTAAACTACAAAAGTTATATAAAATAGACTCAAAAGATCTAGAAGAGTTTGCTATTTATGCCCCTACTTCAAATATCAAAGCTGATGAATTGCTAATATTAAAAGTAAAAGATGCAAATAAATTAAATGAAATTAAAGACAAAATATCTAAAAGGGTTGAAAATCAAGGTACTAGCTTTAAAGATTATCTTCCTAATGAATATGCATTAATAGAAAAACATGTATTAAAAGTAAATGGAAACTATATTATTTTAGCAATATCAAAGGACTCTGAAAAAATCGAAAAAATATTTGATGAATCTTTTAAATAACATGTTAGGGGGAGGCCATCTTGGTTTTTAGCAGTTTAATATTTATTTTTCTTTTTTTACCTATTACAATTTTAACTTACTATATTTGCCCAAGAAACTTAAAAAACTTTGTATTACTTATAGCAAGTCTTATATTTTATGGATGGGGCGAACCACTATATATTTTCCTAATGATATTTTCTACCATCTTTAGTTATATAACTGGTTTGATTATAAATAAGTTTAGACATTGCAAGAGAATTTCTCTTGCAGTTTTTATGTTGTCTGTAGTTGTAAACTTAGGTATACTATGCTTTTTTAAATATTATGGTTTCTTAATAGATAACATAAATTCAATATTTAATTTAAATATAGTTGTAAATAAACTTCCTCTTCCTGTGGGAATATCCTTTTATACATTTCAAACTATGTCTTATATAATTGATGTGTATTTGGACAAAGTATCTGTACAGAAAAATATTATATCTTTTGGTACATATATAACTATGTTTCCTCAACTTGTAGCAGGACCTATAGTAAAGTACGGAGACATAGCTAAACAATTAGATAATAGAAAAGAAAATTTATCCTCCTTTGGAGAAGGTGTAGAAATATTTATAATAGGTTTAGCTAAAAAAGTACTTCTTGCAAATAATATAGGAGTTCTTTGGAGCAGTATAAAATCTACACCTTTAGGAGAGATTTCAATTATTTCTGCTTGGCTCGGAATAATCGGATTTACCTTCCAGATATATTTTGATTTTAGTGGCTATTCTGATATGGCAATAGGACTTGGAAAAATGTTCGGATTTGAACTAATGGAGAATTTTAACTATCCCTATATATCTAAGAGCGTAACAGAGTTTTGGCGTAGATGGCATATCTCCCTAGGTTCTTGGTTTAGAGAATATGTGTACATTCCCCTTGGCGGAAATAAAATAGGAAAACTAAAGCAATATAGAAATTTATTTATAGTTTGGTTTTTAACAGGATTTTGGCATGGGGCAAGTTGGAATTTTATATTCTGGGGACTATATTTCGGTTTCTTTGTAACAATAGAAAAAATATTTCTATTAAATTGCCTTAAAAGCAAACCTAAATTTATTAGCCATGTGTATACTCTATTAGTTATAGTAGTGGGTTGGGTTTTATTTGAATTTGATAGCATGACTGTATGTGTAAACTTTATAAAAGTTATGTTTGGCTTAGAAGATAATATGCTATTAGACAGTACTGCTATTTATTATATTTACACCAATATAGTATTATTTGTAATTCTTATAATTTGTTCTACTCCTCTACCTAAAAAAATTATTTTATATGTGAAAAGTAATTTAAAACTTTGGAGTATTATTATTATCCCTTTAATTTATTTATTATTGTTATTTATTTCTACAGCTTACTTGGTAAATGAAAGTTATAACCCTTTCTTATATTTTAAATTTTAACAACTTTAATATTTAGCTAATTCAAGCTAGAAAGAGGTGCTATCCTTTGAATAGATATGACAATATATATAAATATATCATGGCATTATTACTACTTCTGTACATAGGCATAATGATATTTTTCAGTATAATAACTCCTGATAAAACTTTTTCTCAGTCAGAAAATAGACCCCTTGAGCAAAAGCCTAAATTTTCTTTACATAGTTTAGTAAAAGGAAAATTTATTTCTAACTTTGAAAAATATATAGCTGATCAATTTCCTTTTAGAGATTTTTGGATAGGAGTAAAATCTGAAGGAGAAAGAACTTTGGGTAAAAAAGAAAATAATGAAGTTTATCTAGGAAAGGATAACTATCTTATACAAAAATTTAAAAAGCCTGAAAATGATAGTTTAAATAATAGAGTAAAAGCTATTAATTCCTTTGATCTATCAAATCCTCACATGAATAAATATTTTATGTTAGTGCCTAACTCTATAAAAATACTGGAAAATAAACTTCCTTCTTATGCTCCTAATACTGATCAGCTTGCTTACATTGATAAAATAAAAAAAGGACTAAATAAAAACATAAAATTTATAGATATATATAATACATTATACTCCAAGAAAAATGAATATATATTTTATAAAACCGATCATCATTGGACAAGTAAAGGGGCATATTATAGTTATGAAAAAACAGGTGAATATATGGGCTTTGTTCCTCATAATAATAACTATTTTAATGTAAAAAAAGTTACTGATAGCTTTTATGGTTCTCTTTATTCTAAAAGCGGATTTAGACATTTAACACCTGATAGTATAGAAATATATCTACCAAAAGAAAATGATGTTCAGTCAGTATATTATTCAGATACAAATAAAAAATTTAATTCTATTTATTTTATGGACAATCTTGATAAAAAAGATAAATATACGATTTTCCTCAATGGAAATCATCCATTAGTAAAAATAAATACTAATGTAAAAAATAATAAAAAACTACTAGTGATTAAAGATTCCTATGCAAATTGTTTTATTCCTTTTTTAATGGGACATTATAGTGAAATTTACATGGTAGATCTTAGATATTACAATGAGGACATAAATACATTAATAAAGGATAATAATATAGATAACTCCCTTATTCTTTATAATGTAAATACTTTTTTTGAAGACGAATCTATTTGTAATATCTCTCAATAACACAAAACAGATGTTATCTAACTTAGGAGTAATTATTCATTTTGTGTAACAAGTGTTTTTTTAATGAATAACTGCTCCTAAAGCATATATTGCTATATTTAAATATTTATTTCATTAAAATCTACACTTTATTTTAAGCTAATCCAAGGTCGTAATGCATAACTTACCCACTTCAATAAATCAAAGTTAGTTTCATCTCCATGCAATTTATCAATTAATTTATCAAAAAGCTTATTATCTAAATTTTTAACTATCATATCAAAGTTGCTATCATCTAATTCTTCCAATGTTCTTCTTAAAACAAGGGAATTTTTATAATTTTCTTTTAAAGGCTTAGTTAAAGTTTCATAATCATCTATTCCACATATATCATAAGCTGCATATATTCCTGTAAGTATAGCCGTGAACTGTCCAAATCCAAGTCCAGGTGATATAGTTCCAAAACAATTCCCTGCAAAATATGTAGTATCTATTTTAGGCTGATCACAAATTCCCATAATATAGTCTTTTACTTGAAATCTATCTGTTATCCTAAGCTGTTGACTGGTGTCTTTGCAAACTTGTTCATAAAATTTTTTCCACATATCATTTACATCCTTACTACTATTTTCAGGATAATCAGGATAAGCAATAACTATATGAGCCTCCTTTTCTGAAAATGGAATCAGATATGCATATCCTTTAGGAACAAAATCATAATTAAACCATGTGGTTGCCTCATCTGATTTAAAATTTCCTTCTACAGTAGCTCCTTTAAGATTAGCAAGGACATCACATTTATAGTTATTTAATCTACAAGCATAAGCCCCATCTCCAGTAGCTAATACAACATGGGTAAATTCTTTTTTCAAATCCTCATAGGTGTATTTCGAATTAAAATTTATTTTCGATTTAACTTGCTTAAATAATTGATTTTCAAATGATCTTTCATGTCTTCCTCGTATATTTGAAATTCCTAGATTTCCTTTAATAGTTCCTACTTCATTTTTAGAGTGAATAATCATCTTGCTAATATAACTAACAGGCTCTAAATGTATATCATAGTTATCTTCAAAATAACTTAAACAATTATTAATAGGCTTATTGAAAATGTTGAATATAGTTTCACAATTTACAAATCTATCTCCAACCATATTTCTGTCTTCAAAAATAGTAGGTCGAATACCATATTTCTCTAATGTTATAGCACAGGATAGCCCTGATAATCCAGCTCCCATAATTGCAACACTCATATAAACACCTCCCATTTTTTAGTATTTGTTTATATAAAAACTTTATACTAAAATTTAATTTATATTTTATCTCTTTATATAAATAACTATGTAATGATTAGAAAATAATGTTTTAGTATTTTATGTGATATCCAGTAAAATATTATTGACAAAAAATTATAAAGCAATTATAATGAACATTGTTCATATTGATTTAGGGAGGTGTTATTATTGGGAAAAATGCTTGAAAATCCAAAGGGTCTTATATTAGAAAAATCCAAAGAAATTTTATATACTGAAGGATATTCAAAATTAAGTATGCGAAATGTTGCTAAAGCCTGTGATATAGCTATTGGTACAATATATAATTATTACCCTACTAAAAAAGATCTAGTTATGGAAATGATGACTGAATACTGGCAAGAGTATTTTCGTGTGCTTGAAAAACTAATAAATTCACAGGATACCTTTTATGTAAAACTAAATAAAATTTTTAATGAACTTAGCATTTTTATTAAGACTTTCAAGGAAGTATGGTTAAAAAGCGATTTTTACGATACTCCCGACTATATAGAAACAGGATTAAAAAAACAATATATTTTTATAGAAAAGTTGATACGAAAAATTGAAGATATTTTAATAAAAGAAGCTACTAGAAAAGATTCTAAAATTCATATTAAATTTGATTCTTATGAAACAGCTAAATTTATACTTATGAACTTTATTTCAATGATTCGTATGCCCTTTTTCCAATATTCATCCTTTGAAATTTTTCTAAAAGAATTACTTAAATAAGGGCTGTCTCAAAACGAAAAAATAACACAACATATTGATTAATTTTCAAATAAAAATGTCAATATATTGTGTCTAAAATTCATTTTGAGACAGCTCTCTAAAACATCTTAAAATGAACATAGTTCATACACCTTTAATCTTTACTTTAACACAACTTATTCAATATGTAAAAACTATAATCTAAAAATCAATTACTTATTACTAAGGAGGATTATTAATATGTTAATTTATGCAATTATATCTATTAATTTAGCATTATTATTTTATACAGTGGGAGTTTGGAGTGAAAAAAAACAAGGTGAGCTAAAAAAATGGCATGTAATTATATTTTGGACTGGATTAGTATTTGATACTTTAGGGACAACCTTTATGGAGAAAATAGCTAGTGGAGGATTTAAATTTAACTTCCATGGCATCACAGGTTTGCTTGCAATAATATTAATGCTTTTACATGCAATTTGGGCCTCCTTTGTTTTAATTAAAAATAATGAAAAACTAACAACTAATTTTCATAAATTAAGTATTTTTGTATGGTGTATTTGGTTAATTCCCTTCCTATCTGGTGCAATTTTTGGTATAACAAGATAATACAACTTTAAAAAGGAGCAAAAATTTGCTCCTTAATTATTTTTTAATTCTTGAAAATTAATTTTTTCAAGTTCACTTATAAGTATCTTTTGGACATTATCTAATCTCTTATGAATAATACATTTTGAACTTCTATTTGCATTACAAAAACTATCACTTTTTAAACAGCGATTAATAGCTATAGGACCATCCACTGCTTCTATAACTTCTTTTAAATTTATATCTTTACTATTCTTTAAAAGAGCATATCCACCATTCACTCCTCTAAAAGACTTAATTATCTCGGCTTTTATTAATTTTCTTAATAATTTCAGTAAAAATCTTAGGGGTATACATCCTCTTTCAGCTATAGTCTTAGCATCTAGCTTTGCTTCTTCCCCTTCTTTTGCTAATATTAAAATAGCTCTTATAGCATAATCTGCCTCTTGAGTTATATTCATAAAATTCATCACCTTATTATTTATATTTTATATTAAATTATATCTGCATAGTCCTTTTCATATTATTATCTACACAAGTAAATGTCAACACTATTTTTTCATAGTACCCTTTTGATAGAAAACAGAACTATTATAAATTATTAAAAATAAATAGTAAATAATAAATTTATAATTCAAAGAAAATATCATAAATAAAGCGTAAACACAATATATTGTATATATAAATATGATAAAATACTATATGTGGCACTAAATGGTACTTTTATATTTATAAAAATTATTGTATACTAAATAAGTATTATTTTACAAGGGGGTACTATGCGTTGGAATTTTTTAAAGAAATAGATTCTATACACAAAATAATAAAAAGATATTATACTAAGGAATTAGAAAAAAATAAAGATTTAACAGTTTACGATTTATTTAATTGGAAGAAAGTTGATGTATTCTTAAAAGATCACAAAACAGGAAAAGTTCTAGTAGATATGAAAGATTTGGAGTTTCCTGAACATTATTCACAAAATGCATGTGACATTATAGCCTCAAAATATTTTAAAAAAGCTGGTATTCCAAATGAATGCGGATACGAAAATAGCATGAAAATGGTAGCTCACAGAATGGTAAACTTTTGGTGTGAGTCATTATCTGATGAGGGTATTTTAAAATCTAAAGATGAAAAAAATATATTTTATGATGAAATGATTTATGCTTTGCTTGCTCAAATGTATGCACCTAACTCACCACAGTGGTTTAATACTGGACTGTATACATCTTATGGTATACATGGAAATAAGCAAGGAAATTATTACTATGATAAAACTTTGCAAAAAGTTGTAGAAAGTGAAGATACTTATACAAGGACTCAAGCTTCGGCCTGTTTTATACTATCTATAGAAGATAAGCTTTTAGGATCTCACTCTATTTCGGATCAATTTGTTACTGAAACAAAACTCTTCAAAGGAGGTTCAGGAACAGGTACTAATTTTTCTTCACTAAGAGCTAAAGGAGAGCTTCTTTCTGGTGGTGGTGTCTCCTCTGGTCTAATGAGTTTCTTAAAAGGATTAGACCGAAATGCCGGAGCCATAAAATCTGGTGGGACTACAAGACGTGCAGCTAAAATGGTATGTCTTGATGTAGATCATCCTGAAATAATGGATTTTATAACTTGGAAAGCTCATGAAGAAGATAAAGTAAGAGCTCTTGGTAAAATGGGATATGACACGGATATAGATGGGGAAGCTTATGAAACTGTATCAGGCCAAAATAGTAACAATTCTATAAGATTTTCTGATGAATTTATGAAAAAAGTTAAAAATTTACATAAGAATCCAGAGGCTACTATAGAACTCACTGGTCGTGTAGATAACTCTGTGAACAAAAAAATTAAAGTGCAAAATTTATGGGATGCTTTTATTAATTCTGCTTGGCAGTGTGCTGATCCTGCTCCCCAATTTTCAGATACATTTAACGCTTGGCATACCTGTCCAGCTGGAGAAGATGGTTTATTCAATGCTAAACATAATAGAATAAATTCCACAAATCCATGTGGTGAATATGCTTTCTTAGATGATAGTTCCTGTAATTTAGCTTCTATAAATATATATAAATTTTATAATGATGAAAAAAAAGGAATAGATTTAAATGGATATCTTCATGTAATAGGTCTTGTACAATTAATTTTGGAAGCTTCTATTCATTGGGGTCAATTTCCTACTGAAGATATTGCTAGAAAAACCTATATGTTTAGAGCTACAGGTTTAGGTATAAGTAACTTAGCTTCATTACTTATGGTTATGGGCTATCCTTATAATTCAGAAGAAGCTAGAAACTTATCTTCGGCTTTAATTGGAATTTTAACAGGATACTCATACTATGTTTCCTCTTTAATGGCTAAAGAAATTGGTACCTTCCCAAAATATGAAATAAATAAAGAATATATGTTAAAAGTTATGAGAAATCATGGTAAAGTTGCTGGTGCTTTACCTAGTCTAAATGATTCTACTAAAGACCTTGAAGAAGAAGTATGTAATTATGAGGATTTACACTATAATCCCATAAAAATAAATCATAATATATTAGTAAAGGAATCTTTTCAAAATGTAAGTAACCTTGTTAAAGATTGTTGGATTATGGCTTTACAATATGGAGAAAAATTTGGATACAGAAATGCTCAAGTTTCCGTAATTGCACCTACAGGAACTATTTCCTTTGCTATGGATTGCGGGTCTACTTCCATAGAACCATTCTTTAGCCATATTGCATATAAAAAACTCTCTGGTGGTGGAATGATGACAGTACTTAATCCTGTTATTAAAGTAGCGCTTAAAAATTTAGGTTACACTAAAGAACAAATAAATGATATTTTAGAGTATGTATTAAGAAAAGAAACTATTGAAAACAATGAATTTAAATATGAAAAAATAATTGATGGAAAACTAGAAGGTGCTCCCCATCTAAAAGAAGAACATCTGCCTATATTTGATACAGCAAACAAATGCGGCAGCGGAGACAGATATATTGATCCTATGGGGCATGTATTAATGGTCGCAGCAATAACTCCTTTAATTTCTGGAGCTATATCTAAAACCGTAAATCTTCCAAGAGAAGCTACTATAGAAGACTTTAAAAATGTAATTTTAACTTCCTGGAAACTTGGTATAAAAGGAATTACTCTTTATAGAGATGGCTCAAAAGCTAGTCAACCTTTAAATACCAGCTTAAACTCAAATAAAGATTTGAAACTTGAGGATTTAACCTATGACCAGCTTTTGGCTAAAGCAAAAGAATTACAAAAGGGTATTAAATATTCTCAGAGAGATAAACCTATAGGAATAAGAAGAGGAACTACTCATCCTGCTCAAATAAGTGATGTAAAAATTTATACTACGGTAAATAGAAGAGAAAATGGTGAAATATCCGAAATATATATAACTACAGATAGAGAAGGAACTATAATTATGGGACTTTTAAATTCTCTTTCAAAAGCTTTATCCGTTATGCTGCAATATCATGTGCCACCAAAAGATATTTCACGCATGCTCAGGGGACAAAAATATGAACCTTATGGATTTGTTCAAAAACATCCTTATATAAAATATGTAAGTTCTATTTCTGATTTGATAAGTAAAATAATTGACATTGAGCTTGGTGATTACTCAACATGTCAAGTTAAACCTGAAAATTATGATTCAAATACCAATAAAATAAATATAATTTCCACTGAAGAAATTATAGAAGATCAGCTAGTTACTGATGGTTTAGATGGTGTTGAAGTTCCAGAAAATGATGAGCATAGTTATGAGCATGCTGGCTTTTGTAGTGATAAAACTGAAATAAAAGGTGAAAGAGTGTATGGTTCTACTTGTCCTACTTGTTCTAGCACTAGAATGGTACGAAATGGTACCTGCATGGTTTGTTTAGATTGCGGTTCTACTACTGGATGTAGTTAAAGCCAACACATAAGTATAAAAGTAAAAAAAGTTATCTTAATAGCAAACTTACTATTAAGATGACTTTTTTTCAACCTACAATTAAATTTAATTTATTGGTTTTGAGTTAATAAATTCTTTAGCTATTTCATCTGAATTTCCATTACCTTCTAGTATCGAAACTTCACAATAAACTCCATTTTCTTTCCAAATGTATATATATTCTTTTAATCTTTTATTTTCTTTAGATTCTTCTTCATAAAGCTCATATTTAAAAACTTCCTTACCGTCAATTTTTATTGAATTAACTTTTTTCCTTGCATCATCATAATTTTTTGAGTCTTTTCTTTGTGAAAATGATACTGCTCCAATAAGAAATAAATTATCTACTTTTGAAATGTAACTCATATTCAATTCATAATTAAACTTTTCATTTTTTATATCACAATCTTCTAAAAGTATAACTTCTGCTCTATCTATAGTTATATTTTTATTAATATTTAATGGAAATTTAGGCGTAAATCCTAATAGTTCTTTTGCTTTTTTTAAATCATCTTTATCGTATATTAATAAAGGTTCAATCTCTGTTAGAAACTCCTTCTTCACAGAATAATCTACATTTTTTATATCTTCAACATATTTTATTGACGAGGCAACTTTTCCTATATCATCTATAGAAAGTTCCAGTACATCGTCAGATTCGCCACAGCCATATTCTATGCTATACCATATTCCTTCATTTTGCCATACAAAATATTTTCTTATATTTTGGGAGCCGTTAGAGCATATACTCTTTATAGTGATATTATATCCATTTATTCCTCCTAAATTTATTTCCATTTTACTGATTTGAACTTTTGTATCTTCGCTTATCTCCTCTACATCACGTTTTAAAACTTTTTCCATGTTTTCTTTGGAAGCTTGAAAAGAAAAGAATTTATTATCAAGTACCTTATGTGCAGGTTTTTGAAAAACAATTCTTAACAGATTAGCTTTGTCAGAATTTCTCATAATATTAAACATACGTAGTGCTCTATAGTTTTCTGGAAGATAATCTGGCACCTTAAACTTAAACCCTGCAATTTCTTCTGCCTTTTTTAAATTATTATACAATTTTATTGGTGAATCAATAAGAAACTTATCTTCTTCCTGTTTTTTTATTGAATTCTTATTATTAACTGCTGTAACAATGTTATCAGTTCTAATATCTTTAGCTGTTACACCACTTGTAAATATAATACCTCCAGCTAATACACAACATATAGCTGCTGCTGCTGACATTTTATAAGACCCTTTCTTAAAATTTTTTATCATTTCTATTCTCCTTCTAATTTCACTCTTTGTTTCAAAAAAAATTGCTAATTGCGGTACTTCTCTGCTACTTGAAATCAACTTTGAAAAATTAATTAGCGTCATGCCATATTCTATGACCTCTTCTTCTCCTAAAGTTTCAAGTACATAAGCATCACAAGCGCACTCTCTTTGAAATTTCATTCTCTTTATTAAAAACCATACCACTGGATTAAACCAATGTATTAAAAGAGCAACCGTTCCAAGAAAATTATAAAGCAAATCTTTTCTTTTATAATGTATCAATTCATGTAAAAGTATATGTGATAGATTCTTATAATTATTTATGCTATACTCATATTTAGGAATATAAATCTTTGGTTTTAAAACCCCTAATATGCATGGAGTTTTAAAATTATCACAAGCATAAATAGGTATGTTTCTATTTATGCTTACTTTCTTTTTATACTCTTCTATTAGCGATACAACTTTTAACTCTGTAAGCTGCTCTAAATTTAAAGTTTTCCTTTTAAATTTCCATACAACTATTATGAAAAATAAAGTTATACTAAAAACACCTATTAACCATATACAAGAAACTATGCTCAAAGCATTAGTAATTACATTTTCCATTGTTATTTTTTCGTGCTTATAACTTATTTTTTCTGAAGATAAAACTGAAGATGACTTGTTGTCTTTTCTGGCATCATTTAAATAAACTTTTCCTTCCTTAAAAAAGTCATGAACAGCACTAGAATTACTTTTGCTTTCAGTTTTTAATATTTTATTTTCGCACTTCTTAAATAAAGAACCAAATAAATTTATATTACTTGGAATATTCACGGGTATTATAAGTCTTATCATAATTATAAGCAACAAAGCATGTTGAAGCCGCACTCCAATATGTCTATTAAATAGTTTTAGAATTAAATTTATTAATAACGCTGCAACACTTGCCGTTAGAGAAACTTGTAGAACACATAAAAATATTCTAACTAAAATATCCATATTTAATATCCTCTTACTTTCCTTCTTTCTTATTTTTAAGAAGCTGTTCTAATTCCTCAATTTCCTCTTCAGACAAAGGTTTTTCCTCTAAAAATTTTGTAAAAAGCATCCCTACAGCTCCATCATATACCTTTTGAAGAAAAGATTCATTTTCAGCTTTTATACATTTGTCTCTAGATATTAATGGATAATAATTATAGGTTCTACCTACCTTTTCAAATCCTATTGCTTCTTTTTTTAAAAGTCTAGTTATAAATGTTTTTACTGTTTGTGTTGACCAATCCATTTTACTTGTTAATGAGTTAATTATTTTTTCAGATGTTAAAGGATGCTCCTTCCAAAGAAGTTTCATTACTTCCCACTCAGCTGCTGAGATCTTGGGCATATCTTTCATATCCTATTCCTCCGTTCTAAGTTTACATATGTAGATCTACAACTATAGTTTACATTTGTAGATTTTCATTGTCAAGTTAAATTTTGTATTTTTCTATATTACTATTTTTCACTACCATATAAAAGATTTAAATCAAAAAGAAGCCTACATAGATTGAATCTACTCCAATCCATGTAGGCTTCCTTTAGTTAATATTAAATCTATATTTGAAATAAAATTTTGTTTCTTATTATCTCCAATCTGATTAAAACTATCTTCTTATATTATCCAAAACCCTGTATATGGCTATAGATAAATCTGTCCAAGTGGCATTAGCTTTTGGTCTTATCTTATTGTCCTTAACCTCTAAAATTCCTAAACCTTTAGCTATACCCATATATCCTAAGTTTTCATTTTTTATTTCTTTTGCATCATTAATCTTTAATTGGAATATATCCTTGGAGTTTGCTAATTTTTCATATCCTAAAAATTTAACTAAGGCTTTTGCCATATCTTCTCTAGTAACTTTTGAATTTATATCAAACTTGCCTTCTTTATTTTCAACTATTCCATATAATACCGCTAACTGTAAATACTTATAATTAGTATCGTTTTTAGATGTAGCAGTTTCAAACTTTAAAGCACTAGCTTCTTTTAATAGATATGGTCTATATCCTTTTGCGTTAACTAGCATTTTTATAAAATCCATTTGAGTTATTTCCTTATTAGCTTCAAAATTAACAGTATCCATAACTCCATTATAAGCAAGTATAGTTAATTCATTTTTGTAAGGACTTACTTTTATCTTTTCCATAAACTTATCTATATTTTCGTCTATTTCTTCTCCCATGTCATTTAAAATTTTTCCTGTAAAAGCGTCTAATGTAGTTAAAGGTGAATAATAAACTGAAGCAAAATTATTCCACTTGTATACTAATTTCGTTTCAAATTCTGGCTTTTTCGGATCATTGTTTTTGCTTATCTTCATATAATTAAGCTCTGGTTTATACTTACTAAATAATGTGTTCTTTCCTTCTTCTTTATTTATTAAGTTGTTAGCTTCACTAAATTTAGCATCTTCATTCCAATTAATTCTAAAGTCACATAACTCCCCTTTTACCGCATCAATTGATATATCTATATAATTGCCATCATAAGGTATACCATTAACTGTTCTTACAAAATTGAAATGATACCTTTTATCATACATATTATTGTTATCAGCTATATAATTTGTTTGCTTAGTATTTATATCCTTAAATTTTTCCGGAGCATATTTTACTATAAATTCAATAGCCTTATTATAAGCCTGCTCCCAAGTCATTGTAGTAGCTTCTTTTTCATTTTCTCTAAAGTTTTTATATAGATTAACTATATTTTCATTTAAAGCATCTATAGCTATCTGTCCACCATCATATACCTTATTTTTGTCTTGCTTCTTCTCAAAGTCTATAGACCAAGTATTTTTTGCACCAAAAATTGCCTCTCTATTTTCATTATATCTTACATTATTAATTTCATAGCCTTCTCCATATAACTCTTTTATTTTTTGCCTAGCTAATTCTACTGCTCTATCTTTACTTATTTCTTTATCTAATGGCTTATTTATTTTTATCTTGCTTAAATAATCTTTCTTTTCTTTATCAGTTAAATCTTTTTCTACTTTTTTGCCAAAAGTATCATTTATGAACTTTCCTTCTTTAGCATCCAATAATCCACCATTAGAAAATTTAGATCTATAAACTAGTTTAGTTTTATTTCCATTCTCTTCAGATTCATATTTATCCCTATAAGGAATATATAATAGTTCCAAACTCAAATCTTTTTTTATAATTTCATCAGCTTTATCTCCTGCAATTATCCCTTCGGTAGAAGGTACTTTTGCATTAGCATCCCAATTAATATAGTAGCTTATTACTTCTCCCTTAATTCCATCTACTTCAACTACCAATGAATTTTCATTATATTTTACTCCATTAATGTATCTTGAATAAGTGTAACTATAAGTGTTATCCCCTCTTTTATACATATAATCTGTATTAGATTTTACATACTTTGTTTCTTTAAATTCCTTTGGATTAATTTTCTGTAGAAAGGCTTCTGCTTTCTTTCTTCCTTCCTCTTCTGTTATTTTAGCAATATTATTTGTTTGACCTTCTATATATTCTCGTTTTGAAGCTCTTAATATTTTTCCGTCAAAGGCATTCACGAACACTTCCATAGTCGTATTACTGTTACTGTCATTCTTTCTCCAATAAATTTGCCAAAAATAATTTTTATCTTCATATGACTGTGAAAATTCTACTGAACATTCGTATTTCTTTTCATCTATAGTTACATTAAAATAATCTTTTAATATTTTTTTAGAAAGATTTTTAGCTTCATCCTTTGAGATTTTTGCTTCCTTTTCAACAGCTGCTATATTTGCATTATTTTTATTTTCAACTGGCTTAACATCGCTAGCAAAAACTGCTGAGTAATTTGTTATTGTCAAAACTGTACCCAAAACTAATGCAATTAATTTTTTACTCTTCATAAAACTCTCCCCCATCATTTAAAATAATTTCACTGTTAACTAGATATACGTAAAAGTTGTTTGGTTAGTTATAATTATCATTAAATTAAATAATTTATATAATAAACCTTTAATTATATGACATTCATATATTTTCCTAATTATTATATAAGACGATACATCTTTTGAATCCGCTTCAAAAATTTCACAACTTTCTAAAATATAAAAAACTCTGTCTGCAAGTCCAATTTTCAAACCATAATCTGAACTAAAATGCAAACAGAGCAATATGTTTAATTAACTCTTATTGAAGATTTATATTGTCAGGGAGTAATAAAAAATTTAAGTTCTTAAAACTATTTTTATATGAAATATTATTAGCTATATCCTTTGCTTCCTTTAAACTTCTTGCTTTAAATGTGAAATGTCCACCTTCTTTATTGTAAAATCCTCCTCCAATTAAATATCTAGAATTCACAGTACCTTCATTTGTTTCTTGTCCATTAACATTATAGTATATTTTTATAAATAATCTGTTATTCATAAAGTATACCTCCCACTAAAATCTCAACTTAACCTTTGTAATCTATAATAATTATATTAACCTTTCACATCAAATATTCCACTTTTATTATATCGAACATGTGTTCTAGTGTCAACTAAAAAATTATCTCCCACTTTTTCAGATGACAGAGGTAATTATAAATTGTGAAAAATGAATAGTATATATTGAATTAAAATTTTCTACATTTCATTTGGCAAAATTCAAAATAAAAAAACTTACCCTAAGGGTAAGCTAAAACTTAATCATTTATAATATATTTGGGGCTATTTTAAAATATTTTTTCATAATAATTTATTTTGAGACAGCCCCTTCTTTATTTTTCACTATTCACTTTTAACTTTCATTAACTACTTTCCCAAATATTCAATTATAGCTCTCATATAAGCTGGCAGATCTTTTGGTGTCCTTGATGTAATCAGATTTCTATCTATTACTACCTCTTTATCCACATATTCTGCTCCAGCATTTTTAATATCATCTATTATAGCATTTACACAAGTCATTCTATAACCTTTTAAAATTCCTGAAGATATAAATACCCAGCCTCCATGACATATAGTAGCTAATAACTTACCTTCTACTGAAAAATCTCTAACCAGCCTTTTTATACTATCATATCTTCTAAGTTTATCTGGTGCCCAACCTCCTGGTACTATTATTCCATTAAACTCCTTTGTAGAAATTTCCTCTGGGTTTTTATCCACTTCCACAGTTAAACCGTATTTTCCTTTATATGTATTGCTGCTTCCACTACCTATAATTAAAACTTCACAACCCTCTTCTCTAAGTCGTAAAACAGGGTACCATAATTCTAAATCCTCAAATCCATCTTCTGCAAGCATTATGATCCTCTTTCCAGCAAGTTTCATATAAATATCACCCTTTCTTTTTAACTTTGGAACTATATAGCAATTACACTTTGCAATATATTGTACTTTCTTACTATAATATTTTTAATATATGAGTCTTTTATACCTCATTAATATTTGTAAAAATTTCATTTGTAAATTCATTAATTTTATTTATATAATTTTCATCTTTAAAATCTTTACCATCTATTTTCAATGTAGCAACAGGACTTTTACCTATTAACTCTCTCATATCATCAAACACCTTATTAGAAGCGGAGCCTTTCTGAGTATAAAAAAATGCTACATTTTTAAACTTTAAATGATTTTCATTTATGTAAGTTCTTATAGCTGGTGATAGATGAGATGCCCATACTGGAGTGCCTATAATAATTAAATTAAACATTGATGGATCTTTTTTTATAGGCTTTATGACAGTGATATTCTTTTTTAATCCTTCTCTTCCACCCTTTAAAAATCCCATTAACCCATCTCTATTCTTCACGTCATATATTTCTTCTATGCTGCAAGATAGTTTTTCTCCAATAATTTTTGATATATTTTTAGTAGTACCTGTTCTTGAGTAGTATACAACTAATATTCTTTTATCCTGCATATTTTTTCCTCCCTTTTCAAAATTACTCTGATAAGTACTTATTTAATTTTGAGATTCTTTCATAAGCTATCTTTAAAAATTTTTCAGGAGTTATGTGTTTATCTTCTCTCCTCACAAATACCTCCATACTTAAGTATCCATTATAATTATCTACAGGAAAATGTTTTTTAATCTCTTTCCATTCTATATTTCCATCATAAGGCAACCAATGTCTATCTTTTAATCCGTCACTATCAGATATATGGGTAGCAAATAACCTATCACCATAAAGTTTCAATAGATTTATATCTCTATTCATTGCAATAGTGTTATGTGAAGAATCAAAACAAAGTCCTAAATTAGGGGATTTTATGTGAGATAGCAAATAATGTATTGAAAAATTATCATCTGTATTCTCTATAGCCACTTTCACACCATTTTTCTCTCCTGCTTCAACTATTTTTTCTATTGACTCTATACCATAGGAATTAGTTTCCTTCAATCCAAAATCTTCTGTTACGTGCATTACCATAATTGGTATATGAAAATTACTACATTCCTCTATATATCTAATATGTTTTTTTACTATGCTATCTCTTAAATTTTTATCATGACTCCAAAAACCGTTGCAATTACTAAAAGGAGCATGTATATTTTCAAATTCCAATCCATTTTCTTTAACAAGCTTTGATATATCTTCCTTTCTTACTGGCCAATCTCCTTCTTCATCTTCCCACCAAATTGACACTGCATCAAATCCCGCAGCTTTTATGAACTTTAATCGCTGTTCAAGTGGCATTACAAATCCAAACCAAGAAAATATACCTATCTTAAGCTCATCTTTTGTCATTTCCTCTCATCCCTTATCTTAATATATTTTTAATAACTCTTTCTATATTTTTATAACATATCATTTCAATTTCTTCCTCTGAAAAACCGTCCTTTTTTAAGGCTATTACTAACTTTTCCATATGAGAAATATCCTTAACCTCTACTGAACATGATATTCCATCAAAGTCAGTTCCTAATGCAATGCATTGGATTCCACCTACATTTTTTATATGCCTTATATGTTTTATCATATCATCTATTCTACTTATATCTCTTGTATTTTCTGGATATTCACTTCCCGTATCTAAAAAATAATTACAAAAGTTTATACCCATTACCCCTCCCTTATCAGAAAGAATTTTTATCATTTCATCTGTTAAATTTCTTTTATGAGGTGTAATCTTTCTAGCATTAGAATGAGATGCTACAAATGGATCTTTGGAATATTTAGCTACATCATAAAAACCTGCATCAGAGAGATGTGATACGTCTATTATCATTCCTAATCTATTCATTTCTTGTATTAGCTCTATACCAAAAGGTTTAAGTCCATTTTCCATATACTCCTCTTTACAATTAGGAAATCCTATTTCATTTTCATAGTTCCATGTAAGCGTTATAAGCCTTACTCCTAATCTATAAAAATTTCTAAGATTACAAAGCTGTCCTTTTAAAGCTCCACCCTCTTCTATTGTTAAAAAAGCTGATATTTTTCCTAATCTTTTATTATTGCATAATTCTTCATAATTTCTAGCAAGTCTTATATCATCTGTATTTTCTTTTAATTCTAAATAAAATCTATCTAACATCTTAAAACAAGTTTCTAGGGAACTTTCACATTCTTCTTTATCTATAAATAGTGCAAAGAATTGTGCTAAAGAGTTTCCACATTTAAGTTTCTCTATATCTATAGAAAGATCATTTTTTCTTAAGTTTTTATCTTCTTTAGAATTTATTAACTTATAAATAGTATCACAGTGCATGTCTATTATATTCAATACTTTCACCCCCCTTTAATCATATTACAGTATAGAATAAATTACCATACAATTATAAAAATAAAAAACCCTACAGTTGTAAGGTTTTTTATATATTTAAAAATTGTTTAAAAATTATTAGCTATAAATAATTCTAACTCTTCAATCTTGCATGAATATGATTTTAAATTATGTTTTTCAAATGCAGCCGTATATTTTAGTCCACTTCCTGTTACAATACAAGCTACAGTATCAGTTTCTTTTAAAAAACCTTCATTTTTTAATTTTTTAACTGCTGCTAGTGGCACACAAGATTCTGGTTGTGCAAAAATCCCCTCCTCAGCCATTTCCTTTTGAGCTACTATTATTTCTTCATCAGTAACAGCTGTACAAACTCCTCCTGTTGCTTTTATTTTTCTTAACACTTCATTACCGCTTGGTGGAAATGGGTTTTCTATTCCATGAGCTATAGTTTTATGATCCATAACCCTTTCTATAATTTCTACATCTTTTACAAATCCATTATATATTGGTGAGCATCCCGCGGCCTGAGCACAAATAAACTTAGGTACTCTATCTATTAAACCCACTGCCTTAAACTCCTCAAATCCTTTCAATATTCCTCTTATATTTCCGCCAGCACTAGTTGGAACTACAATATAATCAGGTACATTGAAATTTAACTGTTCACACATTTCAAAAGCTGCAGTTTTATACCCCTCAACTCTATAGGTAACATCTGAATTTATAAAATAAATTTCATGTCTTTTACCTATTTCTAAACTTTCATAATAAAGCTTGCCATAATCTCCATCTACTTTTATTAAATTTGCCCCATATATAGCCACTGGATTTAATTTTTCTTCAGGTATATCTTTTCCTACAAATATAAAAGTATCAAAACCTGCTCTCTTTCCATAAGCAGCAACTGAAACTGCCATATTTCCAGTTGAAACCGCTCCAACCTTTTTATATCCTAAACTATAAGCATGCTGAATTCCAAATAAAGTTCCTCTATCCTTAAAAGACCAAGTTGGATTTTGGCTTTCATTTTTAAAATATATATTATTTATTCCTATCCTATTGGCTATTCTTGATGAAGGAACAAGAGGTGTAAATCCTTCATTTAATGAAAGGTCATTATTTATTTCATCAAAAGGAAAAAAATCTGCATATCTTTCTAATATAGTTTGTGTTAGTGGATTTCCTTCTTTAATTTTCCCATTAGTTATAAATTCCATTTCTAAAGGTTCATTGCAAACCTCACATCTTGGATTTACACACTTTACTGAATATTCCTTACCACAACCAGTACAAATTAATTTTAAATCTTTCATATGTAATAATTCTCCTCTCTATTTTTATACTGTTGCTATTACTTCAATTTCAATCATGGCATTTCTCGGAAGCTTAGCTACCTGTATGCATGATCTAGCTGGCGTGTCATTTTTAAAGTATTCTGCATAAACTTCATTCATAGCACTGAAATCATTCATATCTCTTAAAAATACCGTAGTTTTTACTACACTTTCCAAAGAAGCTCCTGCATCTTCAAGTATTACTTTTATATTTTCAAGTGCAATTCTTGTGGCATTTTCAATATTATCATCTACTAATTCTCCAGTTTTAAGATCACTAGGTGTTCTTCCCGATACAAAAATTAAATTTCCAATCTTAACTGCATGTGAGTAAGGTCCTCTTGCTGGTGCTGCCTTTTTACAATGAATAATTTCTTTTTTCATGTTTTCTCTCCTTAAAAATACAATTTATATAATTTTCTTAATTTTGTTTATTCTCCACAAAATCCAAAAATCCTTTTTTATTTATTAAAGTAATTTTTATATAAATTTAATAAAAAAGTATAAGTAAAGGTTATAGCAATTTAAATGAATAAATTTTTATAACCTTTACTTATACTCCTTTAATATAAAAAGACATCGGTTATCTTGTTCCAATGTCTTTTAAATTTATTTTACTTTTTTTTCTCATCTTCTTTATTATTTTTTGCTCTATTTGGTTTTGCCTTAGGTTTAATTTTTACATCATTCTTTTTATTTTTTGTAGTCAATCTATCATCATTAAATAAGTCCATAAACCATAGGATTAATACAACAAATACTCCTGAAACTACCATACCACCTATAGTAGTATTAAATCCTGGTTTAATCATTGTTGGAGTTGTTAAAATTGCTATGGCTATAGCAAATATAATCCACTTATTAGGTTTATACTTTGATAATACAAAGACTTTTAAAAGATTATAAGCTATTATTACTACAAATGAAAAAACTAACAGTTTCGCAAAATAAAGCCAAGACATACATATTTCCCCCTTTCATAATTAAGCCTACTATATATTATTGTATATTTTTTTAAATATATCAACAATAATTTAAATTTATTTTGTATAATAATTATATCACATTAAATTTACAGGGGTGATTTTTGTGGAATTCACTAAAAGTCAACAGTTAGACTCACTTGATATTGATATATTAAGCATAATGCTTAAGGACTCTAGAACTCCATTTTTAGAGATTGCTCGTCAATGTCATGTAAGTGGTGGCACAATACATGTTAGAATGAAAAAAATGGAAGAAATAGGTATAATAAAGGGATCTAAACTTATAATCGATACTGCCAAACTTGGTTATGATATATGTTGTTTTATAGGAATTAATCTAGAAAAAGCATCTTATTTAACCGATGTAGCCGAAAAACTTGAACAAATATCAGAAATAATAGAGTTATATTATACTACTGGTCAATATTCAATTTTTCTAAAAGTCATATGTCAAAACATATCCCATCTTCAAAAGTTATTAGCTGAAAAATTACAAACTATTGAAGGAGTTCAAAGTACCTCCACTGTAATATGTCTACTTCAAAAATTGGATAGAAACATAAAGCTATAAAAAAATTCAAACCAAACAGGTTTGAATTTTTTTATTGGTTATATTTTTTAAAATATTGGCAAAAATATAAATATATTAACATAATTAAATTAGTAAAGGAGATGTATAAATATGAGAGCTTTAGATGCAACTGCACTTGTATTAGTTATTATAGGAGCTATAAATTGGGGATTAATAGGATTTTTCAGCTTTGATTTAGTAGCTGCTCTTTTTGGAACTATGACCGCTTTTACTAGAGTTATTTATGCTCTTGTTGGAATAGCTGGACTTTATGCTATCTCATTCTTGGGAAGAGATAGAGAAGTTAGGGATGTTAAATAAACATGCTTTACACTTTTTTAAAGTACAGATAGCAGAGTACGAAGCACAGATGAAGAAGTTTTTATGTGCATAAAAGAATTTACTAAATTAAAGATTTTATTTAGATCAAGATATAAAAATTATCTTTAACTATCAATTGTCCTCTGCCAACTGTCAAATAAAAAAAGAAATGTTGTCAAAACAACACTTCTTTTTTTATTTTAATTCACATTTGCAACCTTTTTATGAAATAAATTACTTTCATCAGCTACTTCTACTGATTTTCCAAATATAAATAAACTTAATACAGTTGCCACCATACATAGTGGTAATACTATAACAATTGGTAAACCAAATCCTGCTGGTATATAGCCAAATACGATAGTAATAGCAGCTACAGTTAAGGAATACCACATTTGTGTTTTAACATGATCTAAATGATCACATGCAGAACCCATTGATGATAATATTGTTGTATCTGAGATTGGAGAACAATGATCTCCAAAAATTGCACCTGTAAGCACTGCACTTGCATTTATTAATACATAATGAGGATCTCCTGCACCTATACCATGTGCTAAAGGTATTGTAAGTGGCATAAGTATTCCCATAGTACCATAAGAAGTTCCAGTAGCAAATGAAATAATTGATCCCATAATAAATATAATAGATGGTAAAATAAACTTTGGTAAAGAATTTGAAAGTACAGTAACTAAGAACTTTGCTGTACCAAGTTCTTTAATAACTGAACTTAATGACCATGCTAAAAGTAATATTACTCCAGTAATTACAAGAGATTTCATTCCTTCAATCCAAGTATCTATGGCTTCTCCTAAAGTAAATATTTTCTGATAAAGCCCCATTATAATAGCTACTATACTTGCAAATAATGCTGCCTGGAATAAAACTATACTAGCATCAGATGCTGAAAAAGCCTCTCTTATAGCTGCGAAAGAAGCTGGACTGTTTATAAATAAAGCCTTTAATGTCTCATCTTCCCCACCCATTATGCTATTATATCCATTAAAATAAAATCCTGCAAAAGCGCCTATTAATAACACACCTATTGGAATTATAGCATTCCATATTGTTAATTTAATTCCTTCCTTTGGTTCAAGATTAGTTGCCTCAGAAGAAACCATAGGCTTTGAACCATCCCTTAAAACCTTTCCTGTAGTTCTTGCTCTTCTTTCAGCTAAAAGCATAGGACCAAATTCCCTTAAAGTTAATGCTGATGCAACAATAAATACAAGAATTAATATATTATAAAATCTATATGGAATGGTTTGTACAAATAGACCATAAGCATTAACATTTTCACCTATTGAAGAATATGCATCCTTTATTAAACTTATTTCATATCCTACCCAAGTAGATATTAAAGCTATACCAGATATTGGAGCTGCTGTAGAATCTACTATAAAAGATAACTTTTCTCTTGAAATTTTCATCTTATCACATACTGGTCTCATTATTGGTCCTACAATAAGAGAATTGGCATAATCATCAAAGAAAACAAATAATCCTAAAATCCAGGTTATTATTTGGGCACTTACTGGGCTCTTTGCTTTTTGGGCAAGTCTTTCAGCTACAGCCTTTGCACCACCCATTTTTGAAACTAATGCTATAAGTCCACCTATAGTCATACATTGAAGTATAATACCTGCATTCCATGGATCAGCTAAAGAATTTCTCAAATTATCTATTACACTTAAAAATCCATGTAAAATAGCATTAAGAACACTATGTCCTGATAATTGTATTAAAAAAGTTCCGGAAAACACTCCTAAAAAAAGTGATAGAACAACATTTTTAGTTATAAATGCCAATACTATAGCCACAAAAGGTGGTAATATCGTTAGTATCCCGAACCTCTGAGAATTTAATGTAGCTGCATCTGGTTCTGCTGCTAAAACAGTAGTTGTAAATAAAAAGATAAACATTAAAGAAATTGTTAAAATAAAAGTTTTTTTTGTAATTTTCATCTTGTCTCCCCCTCATTTTTATTCGTTAAACACTAGTTTAACTAAATAAGTGAATATGATCTTTTAGGAGAAAGAGTCCATCATCATAACAAAAAAGCCCTTAAGCTTTTCACTCAAGGGCTTGTATACACTGATATATGTATGTGTATGCACTGTTGAATGATAGCTCTCCACAAAATACCTTTGTGACAGTCTTACCCATATTATGGACTAAAACCAGTTACACAGTCTTAAAGCATTAACTGTATACTTCGGCAATATTTCCTTTCTCTACACTTCATCCTGCTTACATCTGTGTAGGTACTATTAAACACTGCACCTCTATCTTTAAATATTCACTTGTATACAACTATATCATATACAAGGAAATTTATCAACATTTTCTAAAATTATTTTAATTTTAATAAAAATTTAAAATTAAAATATACTTAAATTTAACTTTTTTGATAAATCCTCTAATACCTTTATACCTGCTGAACTATTTCCTTTATCATCAAGAGCTGGTCCTACTACTCCTATTCCTAACTTAGATGGTACCGCAGCCATTACTCCTCCACCTACTCCAGATTTAGCAGGTAATCCAATATTAACTGCAAATTCTCCTGATTCATCATACATACCACAAGTTGTCATGATAGCTTTTACTATTCTAGCAATTTCCTTAGGAACTAGCTTTTCACCATTCCAAGGTATAACACCATCGTTAGCTAAAACAGCACCTATTCTTGAAATATCTCTACAAGTTACTTCTATGGAACATTGTCTAAAATAAGCATCTAGAACTTCATCAATGTCTTTAGTAATAACACCTGTACTTTTCATAAAATAAGCCAATGATCTATTTCTATCACCTGTACTTTTTTCACTTCTATAGATATTTTCATCTATATGTAGGTTTTCATTTCCTGTCATCTTTTTTGTAAAATCTAAAATTTTATTAAATACACACTCTGAATTTTCGCCTTCTATAAGTGAAACTATAGCTATAGCTCCTGCATTGATCATTGGATTCAATGGCCTATGTAGATTCTTTGTTTCTAAGTTTGTTATAGAGTTAAAAGCCTCTGATGTAGGTTCAACTCCAACTTTTGAAAAAACCTTTTCTTTACCATTATCCATAAGGGCTATAATAAGTGATATAACTTTTGATATACTCTGAATAGTAAATTTCGTTTCACAATCTCCAGCACAAAATTCTTGTCCATCAAGAGTAGTAACACATACTCCTAGTGCATCTTTATTTGCTTTTGTAAGTTCCGGTATATACGCAGCTAATTCTCCCTGCTTTGTATATCTTCTATTACTTTCTATTATATTATTTAATAACTCCTTCATATAGTTGTCCTCTCTATATAAAATGTTTAAATGTCAATTATTTTCTAGCTAGCTTTTTCCATACTTCCTTTAACCTCATCACTGTTAAAGTATCTTTCAGTTTCATAAACAACATCTTTTCTAAGTTTTAAAAGTACTACAAGATTTATAATAACCTCAAAAGCCATAAAGAAATCAAATAGTCCCCATATAACCTGAAGTCCACCTACTGCTCCAACGATTAATCCTAAACAATATACAACTCTAAATGGAATTAAGAATTTAGTAGTTTTTATTGTATATACTAGTCCAGTTTCTGAATAATATCCATCAACTAGTACTGTAGTAAATGCAAACAATACTATACATATAGTTACTATTATGTCTCCACTAAAACCTAAGGAATTTCTAAATGCCATTGCTGTTAACGCGGCTCCACCTTTTCCTGTTTCTAATACTCCACTTGTAAGTATTACAAGAGCTGTCATTGTACAAATTACTACTGATGACATAAATACTTCGAATAATCCCCATATTCCCTGCTTTGCTGGATATGAAGTAGTTGCTGATGAGTGAGCAACTGGTGCTGTTCCCATACCAGATTCATTTGAATAAATTCCTCTTGCAAATCCATTTCTCATTGCGGCAATTATTGTAGCTCCTGCAAATCCACCTACTGCTGAACTACCTGTAAATGCATCGTGGAATATACTTTTAAATGCTGGAATTATTCCTGCTGCATTCATAGCTATAATTATAAGACTAGCTCCTACATATAAAACCGCCATAAGTGGAATTACCTTTTCAGCAAATTTTCCTATTGTTTTTATTCCACCTATAATTACTATACCAGATATAATTGCTAGTATAATACCAATTGTGATTTTATTAACCTTAAAGCTTTCATATACAACTTCTGCCATAGAATTTGATTGAACAAATCCACCTATAAACATCATAAATGTAAATACTACAGACCATGCTATTGATACCCAGTTATATTTTTTACCTAAACCATTCTTTATGTAGTACATAGGTCCACCCTGAAATTCACCATTTTCAGGATTTTTCTCACGGTATTTAACGGCTAGTGTAATTTCTGCGAATTTAGTAATCATAGCTATAAAAGCAACTGCCCACATCCAGAAAACTGCTCCCGGACCACCTATTGCAACCGCTACTCCAACACCTGCAATACTACCTACTCCAAGTGTTGCAGCCAAAGCTGTTGAAACTGCTTGAAAAGGTGTTACTGTTCCTTCTCCTGAAGTACTCTTCTCAAATATCTTACCAAAAGTGTTTTTCATTATAAAACCAAATCTTCTAAACTGAAGAAACTTAAGTTCAAAACTATATATTAAGGATACACCAAATATTAATATTATTAATGGCCATCCCCATAAAAAATTTGTTATACTTTGCATTACCGCCATTGCATTTCCTCCTATGCTCCTATTTTCTAATATATGTAATCGTTTCTTTTTTAGATTAAAAGTGCACACCATTAACTATTTACATTATATTTCCCATAAGTAAATTGTTCAACTTTTCTCAAATATCACTTTTTAAAAAATCAATTATTCAAATTTATAATTCATCAATTTGTAAAGGTTTTTTTTAATAATTCATTATTCATAATAAAATTTTATTATAAATTACATATTTTTTTGGCATATTTTAAACTTTTTTATATATTTATAATTAAATTAAATTAAATTTGTAATTATCATCATATAAGCCTAATAGCTTAATTTATCTAGTTTCATAAAAAAAACAGCATATATAACATGCTGTTTAAATCTATTTTTACTTAAATTTGGTTATGCAATTTTAGAAATATTTCTTCTTAAATTAAATTTCTTTTTATTCTTCATTAAAAGCTTCACTTACCTTTTTAAATTCTTCAGTACCCTCTATGCTATCTGGATTATTTTCTAGACTATCCTTTTCTTTTCCTTCCTTGTCTATCCTTATTTTTAAATTATTCATCTCTTTTTGTAAGTTCATCTGCATTTTTAATAAAGATTTTATCATTTTCAAGTTGTTTTCTTTCATGCATTTTTTAATATCTTTTTCTAAACTATCATATTGACTTGATAAAGAAGCATATAAGCTCATTAGCTTTTCTAGTTCATCTTTATAATTATTCATTACATGTTTATATGTTGATACTTTTCCATAAGCTCTAACATTTTTTCTTACAGATTTCTTTAGGTTCTCTTTTATATTATCTGACAGATCCGATGAATCTATTAATTTATCTGCACCTTTTCTATAATTTTTTATAATATCTTTTATTCCATCAATGCTATCAGAAAAAGAAAGCCTAGGTAACTTGCTCAAAATTGAGTCTACTTTCTTTATATCTTCAAATCCCATTTTCTCTAAAGAGCCATTATTTTCTTTTGATGATAAAATTGAATTTATTTTTTCATTTAAATCTTCTTTTTTTATATTATCTGGTGAACTCTTTATTGTATCTACTACACTATTCATTAAAGAATCTAAATTCTTCTTAAATTCTTCTTTATCAAATGTTTCTTCATCTGTTTTCATACCATAAACAGATAACATATTTGATGAATAATTAAAAAAAGCATCAAATTTATTAGATATTTCCTCTACACCATAATCTATAACATCCTTCAAAGTTTCATCTAGCATATTTATATTTTCTTTTGTAATTTCTGAACAGTTTTCTCCTTTAATTTCCTGCTTAATCTTCATATATTCATTGGCCACATTTTCAATAAATTTTCCATCTTCTTTTCCATTCTTAAAAGCTTCCTTTAATCTATTAGAAAACTCATATTTTGAAACGGCTGTACTTGAAATTTCTAAATTATCTCCATTATTAGATTTAGCACTCACATTTTCCATACTACTATGAGATTGAGCACCTATGCTTTTCATACTACTATGTTTAAGATTTATCTCTATAAAGTTATTTTGAAAATTTGCTCTAGAAATGTTATTGATATTCATAATTCCTCTCCCTTCCATGTGATAAAATATTTATTTTACATATATTATATAATTTTCTAGTTATGTTATCGTTTATGTTTATTAATTCTTTTGCCAATATTTTATTAATATACAAAATATTATTTTTAGATAAAAATAAAGGCACTTTCACTAATAGCTTTAATTAAAATAACTATATAATGAAACTGCCTTTTATTTAATATTAATGATTTTTTTCTTCAATATAGAAGGTTTCCTTACCTTATTTCCTTCTTTATTCCTCTGCTTAATGTATTTTCATAATCTATAAACGAATATACATCTTCTTCAAATAGACTACTAAATTTTTTCAATTCATCTAAATTCAAATCTTCTATAGCCTTACTATTCTCTTCTGAGTAAAGAACAATTTCTCCTATGACCTTATGTGCATCCCTAAAAGCCATACCCTTGTTAACAAGATAGTCTGCAGCTTCTGTAGCATTTAAAAATCCTTTCTTAACAGCCTTTAAGGTATTTTTCCCTTTAACTTTTAGTGTAGATAACATACCAGTCATAACTTTTAAACAGGATAAAACAGTATTTACAGCATCAAAAAATCTTTCTTTATCCTCCTGCATATCTTTATTATATGCAAGAGGGATACCTTTCATTGTAGTAAGTAAAGAAATTAAGTCTCCATATACTCTACCAGTTTTTCCCCTAATCAATTCAGCAGCATCAGGATTTTTCTTCTGTGGCATTATAGAACTACCTGTAGAATATGCATCGCTTATTTGTATAAAATCAAACTCTTTACTACTCCATAGTATAAGTTCCTCACTTAATCTACTTAAATGCATCATCACAATAGAACAATCCCCTATTAGTTCTATTGCAAAATCTCTATCACTTACACCATCCATAAAATTATCTACTGGTTTCTTAAAGCCTAGTTCTTCAGCAGTAAACATTCTATCTGTACTATAAGTAGTTCCTGCTAATGCACAACATCCTAACGGACTTTCATCCATAATATCTATGGCATTTTTCATTCTCTTTTTGTCCCTTTGAAGCATACTATAATAAGCCATAATGTGATATTTAAAAGTTACCACTTGTGCTCTTTGAAGATGTGTATATCCTGGCATAAGTACATTATTTTCTTCTCCAAGCTTTATAATGGCTTGTTGTAGTTCTTCAATAGCTTCTACTACATCTAATGCCTTCTCTTTAGCATAAATCCTTAAATCCACAGCTACCTGATCATTTCTACTTCTAGCTGTATGAAGCTTTTTGCCCACTTCTCCTATACGAGAAATTAAATTCATTTCTACAAAACTATGTATATCTTCATAGTCCCCTTCTATTAATAAGCGCCCCTCATTTATATCTTTTAAAATAGAATCTAATCCTTTAATTATTTGATCTTTTTCATCATTAGTTAAAATACTACATTTAGCCAACATATTAACATGAGCTATGCTACCTTTTATATCATGTTTATATAACTCTTTATCAAAGCTTAATGAACTATTAAAATCTTCCATAAGCTTACTTTCTTCTTCTTTAAATCTTCCGCCCCAAAGCTTCATTCACTACACCGTCCCTTTATTAATTAAGAATTAAGAGTGAAAAATGAAAAGTAATGGAAGCTTTTTCTCAGTAAAGCTAAGAAAAAGCAAATATTTAAATTCTTTTGCTATTTTTTAACTAGTTAAAAATAGCTTCCTTTACTCTTCTCTATTCACTCTTTACTCTTCATTACTTGTTTTTTAGTGCTTTTATCTTGTATGGTAAGCCAAATAGTCTTATAAATCCTTCTGAGTCCTTATGGCTATATAGCTCACTAGCTCCAAAGGAAGATATTGTTTCATCATAAAGAGCATTTTCTGTAAATATTCCAGCATTCATTACATTTCCTTTATACAGTTTTAATTTAACTGTACCTGTAACATTCTCTTGAGTAGTATCTACAAATGCATCTAAAGCTTCTCTTAATGTTGTAAACCATAAACCATCATATACAATTTCACCATATTTATGTGCAATTCCTTGCTTATAATGATAAGTTAATTTATCTAAAGTTAATCTTTCAAGTTCTCTATGAGCTTCATAAAGTATAGTTCCTGCTGGTGTTTCATATACTCCTCTAGACTTCATTCCTACAAGTCTGTTTTCAACTATGTCAACTACACCAATACCATTTTCTGCCCCAATTTTATTTAAAACAGTTACAATTTCTACTGCATTAAGCTCTTCTCCATTTACTTTAGTTGGAATACCTTTTTCAAAATAAATTTCTACATAAGTTGATTCATCTTTTGCCTTTTCCGGTGATGTTACTGTAGAATACATTTCTGCATTATGTTCATTCTCTGGATTTTCTAGTTCTCCACCCTCATGACTTACATGCCATATGTTTTTATCAACAGAGTATATTTTTTTCTTTGTTACAGGAACCTCTACACCCTTTGAAAGAGCATAGTCTATAGCATCTTCTCTTGATTTAATATCCCATATTCTCCATGGAGCAATTATTTGTATTGAAGGATCAAAAGAAGCTATTGCTACTTCAAATCTTACTTGGTCATTTCCCTTTCCAGTACATCCATGACATATATACTTTGCTCCTTCTTTTTGTGCAATTTCTACTAATCTCTTTGCCATTAATGGTCTTGCAAGAGAAGTTCCAAGCATATATTTATCTTCATATAATGCATTAGCTTTTAAAGCTTTAAAAACGTAGTCTTTTACAAACTCTTCTTTTAAATCTTCTACATATATTTTTGCTGCTCCAGTTCTTATAGCCTTATTTTTAACTTCCTCCATATTATCATCCTGGCCTACATCTATACAAACTGCTATAACTTCTAAATCATAATTTTCTTTAAGCCATGGAATAATTATAGATGTGTCTAGTCCTCCTGAATATGCTAATACAACTTTATCTTTACTCATAATTAAAAGCCCCCTTATATTATTAAAAATATTTACAATATTTTGAACTCTATACTTCTATTTTTAGACCATAGAGCACAGATTATAGACAATAGGTATAGTTAAATCTTTTTATAATATCTATTATCCATGCCCTATAACCTTACTAAAGTACTTTCTTTAAAAATTCTCTTGTTCTTTCTTCCTTTGGATTAGTGAATATTTCTTGTGGAGTATTTTCCTCAACTATTTTTCCACCATCCATAAAGATTACTCTATCTGCCACATCTTTAGCAAAACCCATTTCATGAGTTACCACTACCATAGTCATTCCTTCACTAGCTAATTCTTTCATAACATTTAGAACTTCCCCTACTAGTTCAGGATCTAATGCTGATGTTGGTTCATCAAATAACATTATATCTGGCTGCATAGCTAAGGCTCTTGCAATAGCAACCCTTTGCTTTTGACCTCCAGAAAGTTTTGATGGATAATAATCCATTTTATCTCCTAATCCTACTTTTTTTAAAAGCATTTCTGCTCTAGCTTTTGCTTCTTCTTTATTTTCCTTTTTAACTGTAACTGGAGCTTCCATTACATTCTCCAAGGCAGTCATATGTGGAAATAAATTAAAGTTCTGAAAAACCATTCCCATTTTTGTTGTTACTTTTCTAAGAAGAGTTTTATTCTTAGGATCTAACTCTTCTCCTTCTATAATTATTTTCCCATTATTTATAGTTTCTAAATGATTTAAGCATCTTAGGAAGGTACTTTTTCCTGAGCCAGAAGGCCCTATTATAACAAGAACTTCTCCCTTACTTACTTTTACATTTAAATTTTCAAAAACCGTTAAATTATGAAACTTCTTTGTTACATCTATAGCCTCAATCATATACATAAACTTATCCTCCTAATTTTAGTATCTAGATACTTTCTTTTCCCAAATAGCGAAAAGAGTTGTGAAAACTGTAGTTAATGCTAAATATATACAAGCTGCAATGAAGAATGGCTCCATTGGTCTAAAATTAGCTGAATATATTTGCTGAGCTGCTCTCATAAGTTCTTCCATAGCTATTGCAGAAACTAATGATGTATCTTTAAGCATAGTTATGAACTCATTTCCTACAGGAGGTATCAATACCTTTACTGTTTGAGGTAATACTACTCTTGTCATAGTTTGACCATAGGTAAAGCCTAATGCTTTACAAGCTTCAAACTGTCCCTTATCTACAGCTAGTATACCACCTCTTATTATTTCCGCCATATAAGCACCAGAATTTAAACTTAATCCTATTATTGCCGCTGTCATTGGTTCTAATTCTATTCCCATAAAAGGTAAACCATAATAGAAGAAGAATAATTGTAACAGCATAGGAGTTCCTCTAATAATCCATGTATAAAATGAAGCTACTGCATAAATAACTTTATTCTTTGACAATTTTAATAACGCTACTATTATACCAATTAAACTTCCTAATATTACTGAAATAATTGTTAATTCAATTGTTTTTCCACTTGCCTTCAATAATATAGGAGCTATTTCCTTTAAAAGATTCATATCCAAAGCTCCAGTCCCCCTTTTTATAAACACCTTTATTTTCTACTTTTTATAAATATCTGTTCCAAACCATTTAATAGATAACTTTGACATTGTTCCATCTTGTGTTAATTCATCAATTGCCTTTTGTACTGCATCTTGTAATTCCTTGTCACCTTTTTTGAAAGCTATTCCTATTGGTTCCTGATTTAAAGTTACTGCTATATCAAATTTATTTTGCTGTTTTGCTAAATAATATCTTCCAACAAATTCATCTACTACTACTGCATCTATTCTTCCTATTTCAAGATCTTGAAATGGTTGAGTTGCTTTGTCATAAGTTTTCAAATTCTTTAATCCTTGTATCTTTTTAGCTGCTTCTTCTCCTGTTGTTCCAAGCTGACATCCTGCAACCTTACCTTTTAAATCTCCCTCAGTCTTTATTGAAGTGTTACCTTTTTTAACTATAACTACTTGACCACCTTTAGCATAAGGTTTTGTAAAATCTACTTCTTTTGCTCTTTTTTCAGTTATACTTATAGCTGATGCTGCCATATCAAATTTACCTGAGTTTAAAGCCATTGTTAATCCACCAAACTCAGTAATTACAAAGTCTGCTTCTACACCAAGCTTCTTAGCAACTTCTTTTGAAAGAT
The DNA here is from genome assembly GCF_000619945.1 of Clostridium lundense DSM 17049. GTDB lineage: Bacteria > Bacillota > Clostridia > Clostridiales > Clostridiaceae > Clostridium_AO > Clostridium_AO lundense. Next base: position 277,597 of record NZ_JHVC01000006.1, read on the forward strand.
CAATATCAAATCCTACTAATTCATTTTTATTATCTCTAAATTCCATTGGAGGATAAGTATCTTCAAGACCTATTCTTATCTTTTTTGCTTCCTTTACTTTTTCCAAAGTACTAACATTTTTCTTTTCTTCACCTTTTTTAGTTGAACTACCACACCCTGTAAACAATGTTCCTACAAGTACAAGGCTTAATAAAACTGATACTGCTTTTTTCATAATTATTTTCTCCCCTTTATAAATATTATTTTATTAGTGAAGAGTTAAGACTTTCTTTGCCCTTCACTAAATCAATCTTATTTAATAATTAATGCTTTAAATTTACAACTTACAAGCATTCCCCTTAACATCATCTCTTTTATGGTATTTATAATCTGACCACTGTCAAAGGTGTTGCCCCCATGGGAAAGCTCACATAGGGGCCATATATATTAATATTTATAAAAAGGGGTCTGCATTAAATTGTAATTATGAATGATTATTATTTATAAACATCTTCTCCAAACCATTTTTGTGATAGTTTAGAAAGAGTTCCTTCCTGCTTTAATTCATCTAACGCTTTATCTATTGCTTCTCTTAGTTCCTTATCTTCTTTTCTAAATCCAATTCCTACAGGTTCATCAGTTAATTTTGCATCAAGGAGTATTAAGTCTCCTCCTCTTTTCTTTAAGTAATATCCCCCTACCTGTCCATCAGCTATAACTGCATCTATTCTTCCTACTGATAAATCGTTAAACGCTTCAGTAACTCCATCATATTTCTTAAGTTCCTTTATTCCTTCAATCTTGCTAGCTGACATTTCTCCAGTAGAACCTAACTGGCATCCTATTACCTTACCTTTTAAGTCTTTCACATCTTTAATAGTATTATTCCCTTTTTTAACTACTATTCTCTGTCCTCCAACAATGTAAGGTTTAGAAAAATCTATTTCTTCTTTTCTTTTATCTGTTATACTCATAGTAGATAATATCATATCAAATTTTTTAGATTTTAAAGATAGTATAATGCCTTTCCAATCATTTGTTTTAACTTCAACCTTAACGCCTAATTTCTTTCCAATTTCCTGCCCCAAATCGATATCAAATCCTACTAAATTATGGTTTTCATCTCTAAATTCCATTGGTGGATACGTATCATTCAGCCCCATTGTAAGTACGCCATCCTTTTTTACTCTTTCCAAGGAATTTAAATTTTTACTTTCCTCTGTCTTTTTATTTCCACTGCTGCAACCAACAAAAGTTCCTGCTGTTAAAATTACTGCTGTAACTAATGCTAATATCTTTTTCATAGCCCCAATTCCTCCTACTTTTATTTTTTTATTGTTTAGTTATTTGTTATTATGATTATACAAAGTATTCTATAATTATGCAATACCTTTTTTAAAAAAATATTATGTTTTTCGTATTTTTTTCTTTAATAAACCCTTAATGTACCCATGTATTTATTGTAACCGTTTGTAATTTTAAATCCTATTTAGAATATACTTTATTTTTTAAATTTTCTAATAATATCATGCATATTTATACATACATGCATAAATAAAATGCATACTTTTTATGCAGATCAGATATTTTATTATAGTATAAAAATTTTTTAATAAATAAATAAATAAATAAATAAATAAATAAATAAATAAATAAATAAATAAAGAAAGAATAAACAAGAAGTCTTTTACTCCTCATTTATTCTTTACTATTTAAAACTTATTATTTATTTTCTTTCCCTAAATTTGTTTCCTTCCTCAATAGCTTTTTGCACATATCCTCTGTTATTTTGTAAAAGCGTTTTACATACTTCTTTATGAAGACATGTTTTTGAAATAACTATGCTTAATTTTATGTCATAGTCCGTTTCCTTTAAAAGTTTCTCTGCTTCTTCTAAACTTATACCAGTAGCTAGCATAAGTATTCTTTTTGCTCTAGCAATCAATTTATCGTTACTTGCTTTTAAATCAACCATTAAATTCTCATATACTTTGCCTAATTTTATCATGGTACCAGTGCTTATCATATTTAAAATCATTTTCTGAGCAGTTCCAGACTTCATTCTTGTAGATCCCATAATCACTTCAGGTCCTACAACTACAGAAATGCCCACATCTGCTATCCTAGTCATCTCACTTTCAGTATTCATTGTAATAGAAATTATCGCTGCACCTATTTCTTTTCCATATTTCATGCCACCTATAACATAAGGTGTTCTTCCTGAAGCTGCTATACCACATATTACATCTTCTTTTCTTATGTTTAAATCCATTAAATCTTTTTTTCCTAGCTTTTCACTATCTTCAGCTCCTTCTACCGCTTTAAATATAGCAGAATTCCCACCAGCTATGACTCCTTGAATTAAATCATGATCTACTCCAAAAGTAGGCGGGCATTCTGAAGCATCTATAATACCTAATCTACCGCTAGTACCTGCCCCTATATATATAAGCCTTCCTCCTTTTAAAAGTCTTTCTGAAACCACATCAACAGCTTTGGCAATATCCTCTTTTGCTTTTTCCACTGCAAATGCTACTTTTTTATCCTCTTCATTAATCATAGTTATCATATCATAAGTATTAACCCTATCTATATTTGCAGTGTTTTTATTTATCCCCTCTGTTATAAGTTTAGATAACCTCTCTACTTCCATATAAACTCCCCCAGTTTCTTTATATTAATTTTAATATTGAAACTTTTATTTATAATATTATAATTATATGATAATATATTTTTTCAATGTATACAATTATTTTTAAAAATTTATTTCAAGGAAAAATATAAAAAATATGAGCCAATCATAAATGTACTTATATGAATGCTCATATTTTTATGGAAATTCTATTTATCTTATATGTAACTTAACCTTTATAGATTTCTCGTCAACTCTTGTAGCTACAAGGCTATGGTTCTTACCCTGTAATAGCTCTTCCAATACTAGAGTTATCTCTTTATTAAATATTTTAACTTCTTCATTATCTTTTAAATATATAGCCAATAAATTAGATCTCTTTTTAAAATAAAGATTGTCCCATTCTTTCACGCTATAACCTTTATTTACGATAGTTATAACTAATCCTCTTTCATAAAATATCTGTTTTAACCTTTCATATTTAATTTTATAGTCTTTATTTTCTTCTTTTAATTTTTCTAGTATGTGTTCATTCTTCTCTATACTTTGCTGAGTATCTTTTATTTTTTTCTCACATTTTTCATTTTTAATATCTAACTCTTTAATCTTATTTTGATTTCTTTTAACATAATATTTGTTTAAAATATTTAAATTATCCTTATTCATTAGTATCATCCTTACTTTTATATTATAATTATTGTATAGATTATTAAAGCGAGGTGCAAAACTTGGAATATATGAAAAAGATATTAGATACCTTAATTCTATTTATAAAAAAATTAGCTAATAAATCTAAATTTATTATAAAAGAAGTAAATAATAAAATTGTATTTTTAAAAAGAAATGGAACAATTATAAAAAATGCTTATGATAATATCTTAAAAGAAAAATTAAAAACCACAGATAACTTATTGAATAAAGTTAATGAACTGAAAATCATAGATAATAATATAAATAAAGAAATATCATATTTAAAAAGCCAAAATAAAAGTCTGGAAAATAAAATAGAAATTTTAAGTGATTTAATTGTAACTAGTAGATCTGAACTTTAATAAAATCCAGCTCTACTATATCTTTATCACTATGCTTCTGAATAAATTATCCTAAGCTTCAGCCAGAGATTTATATTTCTTTTAAATAAACTCCATCTGAAGCCAAGAATCTATTGATAGATTACCATATAGTTAAACTTTCCCCTATTATTTCTTTTATTGTTTCTGATAAATTATTCAGTTCCTCTTTGGTTAATTCGCTTGGATTTATAGGCTTATGTATAATTACATTAACCTCAGCAGGTTTAATTTCATTTTTCTTATTTCCTTCTCTAATCTTATAGGTACCATCAATGGTTACAGGTACTATAGGAACTGCTCCCTTTATTCCTAATTTCATACTACCTTTTTTAAATTCCCCTAAGCTTCCATCTTTGCTCCTAGTTCCCTCTGGAAATATAGCCATGGAATATCCATTTTTTAAATTTTCTACACCTTCATTTATAGATTTCACAGATTCTCTTATATTACTTCTATCCATAAATACACATCGAAGTTCCTTCATCCATCCACTTATTAATTTAACTTTTTCTAATTCTTTTTTAGCTATAAATCCCATAGGTCTTTTAGTAGCTGTTAGTATTACTGGTATATCAAATAAACTTTGATGATTTGCTACATAAAGACAGCTTCCTTCTGGCAAATTTTCAATGCCTTCTACATTTATCTTTACCCCTGCTTTATTCACAAAAAATTCTGCCCACTCTAACACATTTTTATTTATATATTCATCTGCTGCCTTATCTCCATTTTTCTCTCTTATAGATTTGACTTTCCCCTTTTTTAACATAGTTTTAAACATGTACGATGCGTATTTTAAATATAACAAAAAATTCTTCATAAATATTCTCTCCTATCCATATGGAAATTTAAATGTATTTTTATTATAGCACATAAGACCTTATTAATGCATAAGTTTATAGCCATTTGATTTAAAACACCTTTAAAGGATAGACTACAAAATAACTATAAAAAAATTTAGGAGTATAATATGAATACTAAAAAAACTTCTACTTTCTTTTTAATTATTACTTTGTTTTTATGCTTATCAGGATGTACTTCTTTTAACTTTAATAATAAAAAAACAACTAATAATTTGTTAAAAATTCATTACATAGATGTAGGTCAAGGTGATAGTATTTTAATTTCAATTAATGGAACCAATATGCTCATTGACTCTGGTTCACATGAAAAAGAAGAATATTTAATAACTTATTTAAAAAAGCAAAAAATAAAAAAGTTGCATCATGTAATTGCAACTCATCCCCATGAAGATCATATAGGCTCTATGGCTGGTATAATAAAAAATTTTAATATAGAAAATTTCTATGGCCCCAAAGTTGTGGTAAATGAAAAATGTTTTACAAGCATGGTAACTGAACTTAGAAAAAAACATTTAAAAATACAAGTAGCTAAAGTTGGTAAAAAAATTAAAATTCATCCTAATATAATTTGTGAAATAATAGCTCCTAATAATACTAGTTATGAAAATATAAATAATCACTCAGTAGTAATAAAATTAACCTATGGTTATACTAGCTTTATTTTTACAGGAGATGCTGAAAAAATAAGTGAAAATGAAATGTTAAAAGGCAGTATTAATTTAAAATGTGACGTTTTAAAACTTGGACATCATGGCAGCAATACTTCCACTACAGACTCATTTTTAGAAAAAACATCTCCCAAAATAGCTATAATAAGTTGTGGAAAAAAGAATATTTTCCGCCACCCTAATAAAAAGATTGTTAATAAATTAAAAAATAAAAACATTAAAGTATATAGAACTGACATTGATGGCAATATAATATTAATAAGTAATGGTAACTCTATAATGAAAAGTGAACAATGAAGAATAAAGAAGGACTTTCTTCTAGTGATACTACAGAAAAACTTTAAATTAATAAATATATCTTTTTTATAATCAACATTATAAAAAATTTCACTTATATTTAAAATTTTAGACTTTCTGTATATTTGTAAAGAAACTCCTCCATATTTACTCTTTATTATTTCTTATTTTCTTTTAATCAAAAGGCAAATTCCTGCAACTATGAAAACTACAGGCAAGAAATATTTATTTACAGCAGATTTTATAATATAATATATCTCATTGCCTATAAATAATTTATTGGCTATAGATAAAATACCAATTATAATGAAAGCCCAGGCAACAGTTATCCAAACTTTTTTATCCATATCTCCATTATAATTTCCACCACTAGTATTACCTGTATAATTAGCTTTTCCCATATCTAAAAGCTTGCTAATAAAAAAGTCAGAATCTAATATAATCTCTCCCATATCAATTCTTCTAGCAATACTAAACGTGTCAATAAATGTGTAAAACCATAAAATTGTTCTTAAAATGCCACCTATAAATCCTAATCCTAACATAGAAAATACAGGTATTAAAAGCATATAAATTAGCAGTGCCTCTAACCCCTTCCTCATAAGCCCTAAATACATATATCCTACTCCAGGTATTAAGGCAGCTACAAAAGTTAAAAATCCATTTCTTCTATTCACTAAACCAACCTCCTAAAAATTTAATTATATTTTCATCGCCATTATATTTTATTTGGCATACTATACTTCTAATTTTAAATTGCAAATTAAGAATAGTATCAGGCATATTAGATGTATACATAAAAATCATAAGAAAACCTGTTAAAATCAAACTTAATCCTGTAGAATAACTTTTCTTTCTAATAGAACTCAATACTATGTTATTATTGAATATATTTTCTTCTTTTTTCAACTTTTTTAATAGTATTTCATTATATTCCTGTGAAGGTTTAATTTCGTCAAAACAGTTTTTTATTAACTCTTCTACATTCCCTCTTCCTTCTCCCATACATCATATTCCTCCTTTTCTAATACTTTCTTTAACTTACCCTTAGCTCTATATATTCTACCTTCTACTGTTTTTGTTGATATCTTTAAAATTTCTCCTATTTCCTTTTGGCTAAGTCCAACAAAATAATATAGAACAATTGGTATCTTTAATTCCTCAGGAAGTTCACATACCAATTTCCTTATATATCTCTTTTCATCTAAATCTTCTTCAGCATATAAAGTTTCTGCATGAAAAAGCCCTTTCAATAGTCCCTTTATACTTTTCTTTCTTTTATAATCTAAACATTTATTTATAGAAACCTTATAAATATAGGTAGAAAAAGAGGATTCTCGTCTAAATTTATGAATATTTTTATATATGTTTATAAATATCTCTTGAGATAAATCCTCTGCCTCTTGATAATCATAAGTAAAGGAATAACATAAAGAAATAATTTTATTTTTATAATTATTAACTAAAGTAATAAAGCTATTTTCATCCCCTTGCTTAATTCCTTTTATAATATCCTCATCATTCAAACCTACCACTCCTGATTATTAACCTTTATAGATCCAATCTTAACCTTCATATTTAATTTTCCAGCACCACTTCCTAGAGTTTTAACTATTCCAGAATTTACTCTACTATCATCATTTAAACTACATTTTCCTTGAGATACATCTAAATTAACATCTAAATTTCCATCAGAAGTTTTCATTTCTGCAGTACCTATATTTACTCCCACATTTATATTCTTACAAATTTTATTTTCTATCTCTACTTTACCATTATCAACTTGTATATTCCCTTCTTGAAAATCTCCTTTAAAATCTATACTTCCATTACTTACTTTTACTTTGCCAATTTTAATATCTTTTCCATCAAGTTTTCCATTATTCATATTTAGAATTAAAGATTTTCCACCATTCATTTTTAAAATTCCATTATTACCTTTTATATCCCACTCCACAGCAGAGAGTGTATTTTCACTTTCTAATCTCATATTATTAATATTCATTATAACCTTATATCCATCAGGTACATATATATCTCCTTTAACCCCTCTAACATAACTTTCATTAATATCTACTTTAATCTCTTCATTAGATCTAACCTCTTTTAAATTATAACTACTTATATTTTGATTTTTATCAACATAAACTATTAGATCAAATTTTATTTTTCCATCTTGGGACTTCTTAAAATTCACCTCTCCATTTTTAGTAGTGAAATTAAGTTTATTTCCGGATATTTCTAAATTTTTTTCACATTTAATTTCCTTAGCATCATCAAATTTTATATTAAAATCTTTTAAATTTATTTTCATATCATCATTAATGAAATGAATTTCTTTTCCTAGCTTATTACTTAATCCTACAACTGCATTGATTATTAGAAATATTATAATTAATGGAATAACTAAAAAATTAAACCCTAACTTATCCTCTCGACCTTTTCTTCCATATAAAAATATAATTTCTACTCCAAAAAGTATAATAATTATAGGCCACCATTTAAAGAACTCTGAAGAAAAAGCTTTATCAACATTTCTTAATATCATCCATACTCCAATAAATATAAAACCTATAGCTGAGGTGAAAGTTCCAACTTTTTTCATAATTTTCTCTCCTTCTAATATTTTCTTTTCACTTATTTAGACGTAGTTACTTTTAAAAATCCCACAGTTTTTTAAATAATAAATGAAAATATTAATTTCTTATATCATCCCATTAGAAATTCTTTAACTCATTAACAAATACAAAAAAAGTCTTGCATATACAAGACTTTACATTATCTATTAATTTTTCTTTATTGCTCAAAAAATAAAAATGGCTCCGTGGAGAGGATTCGAACCTCCAGCCCTTCGGTTAACAGCCGAATGCTCCACCATTGAGCTACCACGGAACATGACCTGGCGACGACTTACTCTCCCACAAGGCCTCCCTTGCAGTACCATCAGCGCTTCAAAGCTTAACCTTCGTGTTCGGTATGGGAACGGGTGTTACCTTTGAGCCATAATCACCAGATGCTGA
>NZ_JHVC01000007.1 GCF_000619945.1 Clostridium lundense DSM 17049
GTACTTACCGCAGGCTAAATCGCCAAAGAAGTGTATTTCCAAGTGATACTGCATTAATGAAAGCTTTGTACTTAGCAACATTTGAAGCTACGAAAAAGTGGACTATGCCTCTTCGTAATTGGGGAAAAGTATATGGTGAGTTATCAATAATGTTTGAAGGAAGACTTTTTTAATTAAGCCTACGGCCAAAAAAACACGCCCTTCCCTAGGGTGTTCTTGACATGCAATTCATTGTTAATTATATTGTAATTAAGGCATGGAGTTTTACCATGACCTCCATGCCTATAAAATAATTATCATAGAAAGCTATTTACAGAAAAACTTTCACACTCTCATTTTTCGTAATGTTAATGGAGAAAAATTATCCTTTATTCGTTCACTCTTCATTTTTAACTTTTCACTTTATCAAGTATAGCTTCATGACATAATCCATATTTACACCATTCACAGCTACTACATATATCATTAAAAGCTTCTATAGTTATGTTATGCTGTAGTCTATTCAACAAATATTTATAGCTATATATTTTAAAATCTAAATTAAGATAGTCCATAACTTTTTTATCCATAGACAATACTTTGTTATTTGAAGTACATCCCACATTTTTAACTTTGTGAGGACATTTTTTACAAACATCATCAGCATAAGGTGTAAGTTTAATGTTTATGGATGGATCTTCTTTTAATTTTGCAACTACGATATTCATATTATCTATAAATGACTTACTATATCCCTTTCCAATATAACCTTGAAAGCATAAGATATGATGTGGTCTTAAAGTTATCATTAGGATACGCCTAGTTTTACTTTATTTTTAACTTTAAGACCTATAATATAGGCTATAGCTATTTTTACTAGGTCAAACATAATAAAAGGTATAACTGCAACTTTTAAAGCCTTTGAAATAGACATACCTGTAACTAAGCATAGTTGAGTTGTTCCTAATGTGTAGCATAGAACTAATGATAAGATTAAAGCAGCAGCTGATTTCAATTTATTATAACTTTTTTGAGAAGAGTATCCAGCTAGTAAAGCCATAAAGGGAAAAGCTATAATAAACCCTCCTGTAGGTCCTACAATTGATTGTATTCCTCCAGAAAAATTCGTAAATACTGGTGCACCTATAGCTCCTAAAAGTACATATACAAAAATAGATATAAAGCCCTTTTTATAACCTAATATAATTCCTGTTAAATAAACTGCTAATACCTGCATTGTAAAAGGTATTGGATGAATAGGTATGGAAATTTGAGAAGCAACTGCTGTTAATGCAGCAAACATTCCACATAAAACTAAGTCTTTAGCTGATAATTTCAATTTAAACCCCCCTTGAAAAAAGTGCTTTTCATTTTTTTAATAGTATCATATTATTTTTTATTTGTAAACTAATAAGTGTATTTTGGTTAACAATATAATAGACCTAATGAGGTTAATATACATATAAATTATGATATGGTAAAATATTAGTTATAATACAGTTTTTACACACTAGATAATTTGGAGGTAGAAAAATGCAAATAAACAGAAATACTTTTAGTAGTAAAAGTAATGGTAAGAAAAGTGCATACATGATTTCTTTAGTTACTTTTATGATTTTTATCCTTAGTTATATATTATCAATTAAAGTTACACAAACAAAAAATGATGGAATGTTTATGTATAGGGCTTGGATGTGGACAGAGTATATAATAGGAATTGCTTCATTTGTAGTTATAGCAGCTAAATTTAGAGATATAAAAGCTGAATTTATATTTCCAGCTATAGTGCTAACTTTTATTAGCTCAATAAGTCTTTTAAATAGATCGGATATTGGTACTACTATAAAAGAAGCAGTAATTTTATTTTGCTCTTTTATAGCTGCTTGTCTATTATCAAAGGGTAATAATAATATTAAATCTTCACTAGTAGAGAGTAAATTTAAAAAAGCAATTTTATCTTTGGTATTAGGAGCTCTTATAAGTATGCCATTAGCTATTATAAATTTTTTCTATTTTAAAAATACAACAGGATACTTAAATTGGCAAAATCCAATTACATCAGCTTTCTTAGCTCTTCAGCCAGGTATTGCAGAAGAAATAGTGTTTAGATTTTTTATAATGAATGTATTTATTACTATTTTAAGCAAGCACGTTGATAAGAAACATACCATAGCTATAAGTATGTTTTTAGGAGTTGTACCTCATAGTTTATGTCACTTTTCTCAGTTGTGGATAGTAAATCCAATAAGTGCTATTGTAATGCTTATGCTAACTAGTTTATTATTTGGATTGCCTATGGCTTATTTACAATATAAAAGAGATTTAGAGACAGCTATATCCTTTCACTGGTGTATTGATTTCATAAGATTTTTAGGTGGATTTTAATTTGAAATTAAATAAATTAACAGAGCTTTCAGGTGTAAAGTTTAGGTATTTTAATAATATATCTGTATCACCATCAAAGGATAAAAAAAGTGTTCTTTCTTCATTGTCAAGAACCATCAAATAAGGTGTTTCATTTTCAGGGAATATTATAATAACTTCATCTATAAAGGAGTTTATCCATTTATTTTGAATCATTATAGGTGTGTCTAGAGGAATTTTAACCATATATCCTTTATCAGGAATAGGGTTGAATTTCTCATATATTCCTTTTATATTTTGAAGATATTTCTCAATTTCTTTTTCGATTTTAGGAGAAGATTCACTTCTTTTTACCACGTTATTTTTATTAATATCAAATATTTCAATGCTAACATACTCTTCTCCATAAACATTTGTACATGAAAAAAGTAAAATAGATAAAATTATTAATGCTTTTTTAATCACTAGAAATCACCTCGTTATTAATATTACCTAAAGAGATTAGAAATATTTTAATGAATAATAGTTAACATATGGTAATGAATGATTAAGTTGATAAAGTAAGAGGCTTGAAGGGGGATAATTACATATGATTGATATTAAGATGTTATATATTATAGCCATTATAGTAGCATTTTGCTCTATGTTATTACAATTATATAGATTAATTAGAGAAGGGAATCTTATTGTAAAGACACAAAAGAACATAATTTTTATAGAGGCTATGCTGTTTATAGGATTAACTATATTCTATGGAATTTCAGTTACTTTTAACATTGTATCGTATTTAAATAATGAGGAAGTTAATAGTAAAAAGTTTCTTCAAGAAATGATTATGCTGCAATGCAGTGTGTGTATGCTTTTACAAGCAAGAAGGTATTCAGGCATAAAGAAAAATGGCATATCCGTACAATATGACAAAGAAACTTATTTTTACAAATGGAATGAAATTAAGAGTTACAAATGGATAAATGAAGATGAATTCCAATTCCAAATTTTACAAAAGAATAATCCAACCATATATAAAACCATGGAAATAGGGGCTTATAAACAGCAGGAAATAGATGAAGTGTTACAAAGTTATATTTTAAAAAATTAAGAGGGGAGAATGAGGAGTTAGGGGGAATTATGTATGACATTTATTATTAGATTGAATATAATAATGGTTTGTTTTATATTATTTGGACTATATAAAAGGGTGAAAGAAGGAAAGCTTATTATAAAAATACAAAGAAATAAACCTTCTAAGTTTTACATAGTAATGCTTGTATTATTTGGCATTTTATTTTTTGATAATATTACAGAATATTTGAATAATGATAAAATGGATGCAAAAGTTCTTTTCACCAGTATATATTGGATACAATTTTGTATTTTAAATATTATGCATATAAGATTATATTCAGGAATAAGAACAAATGGTATATCTATGCAAAATGGAAACTATTCTTATTTTTATAAGTGGAGTGAAATTAAAAATTATAAATGGATAGATGAAGATACACTTAAGCTTGAAATTTTAGATAAGAATAATTCAATTATGAATAAAGATATGAATATAGGAATCCATAAACAACAGGAGATAGATGAGGTGCTACAAAGTCATGTTTTAAAAATTTAGGAATAAATAGTTAGTTATATAATGTAAATTATAAAATAATCAATGTAAGTAAAGATTTAAAGTATTCTACAATCATGATAAAATAAAGTGTTCGTGATTTAAGCAAGGATTATAAAATGTATTTACTTATATGGAATACAAAGAATAAATTTTATGTAGTAATTAGATAAAGTTATTTGTTTTTAAAGGAGCGATAATATGCAAAAGATTAAAATTTGTCCCAAAAATTTAAAAGGAAGCGTAAATATTCCTCCTTCTAAAAGCTTGGCTCATAGGGCAATAATAGCTGCAGGGCTTGCTAAAGGAGAAAGTATTATAGAAAATATATCATATTCCAAAGATATAATAGCTACTATTCATGGAATGAAAAACTTTGGAGTTAGCATTAATGAAATATATAAAGATGATGATAAAGTATTAAATGTAAAAGGTGTAAGTAGAATTGAAATAAAAAATAACATTATAGATTGTATAGAATCAGGTTCTACTTTAAGATTTTTAATTCCTATAGCTCTTTTGCAGGGAGACAAGGAAGTAACCTTTATAGGAAGAGGTAAATTGCCACAACGTCCTTTAGATGAATATTATAATATTTTTCATAAGGAGAATATATTTTATCAAAATGAAAAAGGGAATTTACCTTTAAGGATAAAGGGACAGTTAAAATCAGGTGAATTTTATCTAAAGGGAGATATAAGCTCTCAATTTATTACAGGACTCATGTTTGCTCTTCCTCTTCTTAATGGTGATTCAAAGATAATTATTACATCAAAGCTGGAATCAAAGGGGTATGTGAACTTAACTATAGATATATTAAATAAGTTTGGAGTAAAGGTTGAAAATAATCTCTATAAAGAGTTTTATATAAAAGGAAATCAAAACTATATATCTAGAAATTATAAAGTTGAAGGTGATTTTTCTCAAGGAGCTTTTTGGATTGTGGCAGGAGCAATTGGAGAAGAAATAATTTGTAAAAATTTAAATATAAATTCATTACAGGGAGACAAGGAAATAATAAATATAATAAAATCTATGGGAGGAAATATAGATATAAATGATGATTTTGTCAAAGTAAGTCCTAGCAGATTAAAGGGGATAACCATTGATGCCTCTGAAATCCCAGATTTAGTCCCAATTCTTGCAGTGGCAGGGTCAGTAAGCATCGGTGTTACAAAAATTATTAATGCAAAAAGGGTAAGGATAAAGGAATGTGACAGATTACATGCAATAGCTTGTGAATTAAATAAAATTGGTGGAGAAGTTGAAGAGCTGGAAGATGGACTTATAATAAAGGGTAATAAAAAATTAAAAGGTGACGTTGTAGATAGTTGGAATGATCACAGAATTGCCATGGCTTTAGCTGTAGCCTCTATAGCTTGTGAAGAACCTTTAATAATAAATAATAGTGAAGCAGTGGAAAAATCCTATCCAAACTTTTGGGAGGAATTTAAGAATGTAGGCGGAGATATGGAGATAAATGATTTTGATATAAAGTAAAATGAAAAATGGATAATAGTTTAGTGTGCGGATTAAAAATTTGACTGGATTAACTTTATAATGTATAACAGTGTTATACATTATAAGTAAGGAGAAGTAATTTAAATGAAGGAGAAATTAGAAACTAAAGATGGATCAAGTACTATTAATAATATTTTAAATTGTGCTAAAGCTGAATTTCTAGAAAAAGGTTTTAAGGATGCATCTCTTAGAAATATAGCTAAGCAAGCTGGTGTGACAACTGGTGCAATTTATGGTTATTTTAAGGATAAAGATGATATTTTTGTAACTCTTGTTAAAGACGTGGTTCATGGATTATATAATTTAATAGAGGAAATAGAGAGAAAACAGAATGACATATATGATAAAAATACAAAACTAAAAAATGAAATGATTGATGCAAAAGAAGAGCATATAAAATATATTAATTATTTATATGATAACTTTGATGTTTGTAAGCTATTGATTATGTGCTCAAGTGGTTCCAGTATGGAAAATTATATGGATGTTTTGATAGAAAAAGTTTTAAAAGAAAATAAAGAACCCATTCAATTTGTTAAAGAAACTTCAGGTTTGGATGAATTTACTATTCATGTAATAGTAGAATGCTACATGAATGCAGCAACTGAATTTATAAAACATGATATACCTTATGAAATTGCAATAAAACAATTTGAAAAAATGAATTCCTTCTTTTTTGCTGGATGGAATGAGTTGATTAAGTAGAGAGATACCTCAATACTGGATCTATGTCATAATGAATTAAGGATGTTATAGGTTTAAGTAGTAGCAAGACTTTAATAGAGTCCAAAAGCCTCAATTGAATTTCTACACCAGATTGGTTACTTTGTATAATTTCCATATAAACTTCCTCCTCCATCATTTGTTCTTTTTATTTTTTATCCAGATAAAGCAGATAACCACTCCGATTAAGGCTATCGCTCCCATGGTGATATATGGTAATTCAATATTGCTTTCATACAGATACCCAGCTAACAAAGGAGCAACAACTTTGCTAAGATTTCCGGCGGTACTGGCAAATCCCATCAGTGTTCCTTTGTGCTGATTGTCAGTTTTTGAAAGGCTTGCGTTTAATGTGGGTACTGTATAGCAGAAGATACCGCGAATAAGCCGAAAACCATACTTTTCAGGTCTGAAAAATCAAAGGGTTTTCTTTTTTTCGTCTGTTCTGAACGATCAATTGACTCTGGCAAAAGCGTTAGAATTAGCAGAAAGGCAATAAATGAAATGCCAGCTCCTGTAAAGAATGGGAGGCAAGCGAATAGCTTGCAAGAATGCCACCCAATAGTGGTCCCATCATTACGCCAACGCTCATTGCAGCTCCAAGTTGACTCATATTCTTGCTTCTTTCTTCCTCCAAGCTGGAATCTCCGACATATGCCAAAGACGCAACGGACGTAGCAGATGACAAAATACCTGATAAACTGCGAGCGATAAACAGCGTCCAAAAGGATGAAGCCAAACCGAACAGGAACAAGCTGATGGAATATCCTATAATACCAATGCTGATAATCGGCTTTCTACCGATTCGATCGGACAGCGCCCCCCAAAAAGGCGCGCATACTGTTTGTGCCAGCGCATATACGGCAGTGAGCCATCCAAGCTCGCGACCGCCTGCACCTAGATTTTTCATGTAAAACGGCATGGCCGGAAGAATTAGGCTATATCCTAACGCAATCACCAAAGTCGCAAGCTTTAAAGCGAAAATAGGCTTTTTATCCATTAATCGTCACCGTTCCCTCCGAACCGTCCACCGTTATCATTTGTCCACTTTCAATGCTTCTCGTAGCGGTGTGTGTCGCCATAACAGCAGGGATACCATATTCCCGTGCAACAATGCTTGAATGACTGAGAGGACCGCCAATATCCGTTACAATTGCACTTGCAGAGGCAAACAAGGGTGTCCAAGCAGGAGTTGTAGTAACAGCAACCAATACACTTCCCGGCTGGAAATTTTCAAAATCTGCCGGACTATTCAGTACACAGGCGCGAGCTGTCACAACACCAGAACTGGTTCCTATACCCCTCAACACGGTTTTTCCATCTTTTTGTTTCTGTAGTGCATGTGATATGCTTTTTGCATTCTTCTCAGGTAACTGAGCTGGCGGCACATAACTCTGGTATTTTTTTAGTTCCGTTTTTCGCGCAAGTATCGCCTTCCTTCTATCGGATAAAGGTATATTTTCGTCTAACTGTACTATGAGTTTTTCCAATTCCGATTTTGTGAGCCAGTAAATATCATCCAGATGCGAAGTAGCTCCGCCACGTATAAGGCGGGCTGAAATTTCCTGAAACATCCGGCGAATCAGCGGATGCCCCATTCCCATCAAATAAATAGCATTTTCACGCATAGGGGCGGTTTCCTGCGCCCAATGGAGCAACTTCAAAAACAGTTTTTTGCGTGAGCTACCTATATGTTGTAAAATTTCTTCTTCTGCCTGTTTCCTACGCTTTTCAAATGTAGCTTGACGTAAAAAAGGACTTTCACCTTTTCCTTCCACAAATGTTTTTATGGATTCAAAGGTTGGTGTAAGTGTTTCCTGCGGTGTGGAATACGCAAAATCGAATTCATAAGCGGTACGACCAAACTCTTTAAAATACTGATTGATTCGATTTTTCCATTCTATCCATACTTCCTGCGAAACTTCGTCAGGCAGAACTGAGGACATAAAATCTTCCGCTATCTTTGTTGTCGGATTGTTTTGCAGATAAAGGTTGAGGGTGCTATTTTGCTTTACCCATTCCGAGAGGCTCCACAGGTTCTTTTCCGCTTGCAGAGCAATCGTATCAAATCCAAGCAGGAAAACAGAAGTATCTGTCATACCAGCGCGGCGAGCCGCTCCCTGAAATAATTTTGTAAATAATGTTTCGCTGATAGAGGCGGCAGGCAATGTAAGCTGAATCCTTGTGAAATAAATACACGCGGCATAAAATACAGTCTGAATCCCCTCCATTATTTGATGAGCGCTCAGCATATGCATGGGCTTTTCTTCCCATTGTTTAATCACATCCTCAAATTCTTTTCGTGCCACTTTCCAGCGTGCAACGCTGTTCGTGAGCGCCCGGCGCAAAGAGCGGGGCGAAAGGGATTTGACAGCAATCAAAAGTGGCTTTGATTTAGCGGAAAGATAAACATATCCGTTAATAATCGTATATGCTCCGTTTTCTGGCAGTAGCTTTTTCGCGCTTTTACCAAACATATCTACCCATAAAAGTGCCGATGCACGGTTGACGATTTCAAGGCCAAGCGTGGCGAACAAGGGCGTAACAGGATTTGGCAGGTGTTCCGCCAGACTGCCTTTTGTGTATATAACATCCTTTTCCGGTAACGTCCATTCCGGCGGCAGGACAGTAATGGGGCGAGCCTGAACAATATACAATTTATCTTTTTCCAGTGCCCACTCTACATCCATAGGAATTTGATAATACTTCTCAATTTCCTTCCCAAGCTGTGTCAACCGCATGACTTGATTGCGGGTAAGAGCATGTTTTTTCCTCAACCGTTCAGGAACTAGGATTTCTTCCGTTCCATCTGAGGTGCGAACCGTCATAATCTCTTTGTTTGCTACTTCATACGATACAATTCGTTCGGCGTTTTTATCTACAACGATTGTATCAGGGGTGACTAAGCTGGAAACCACCGATTCGCCAAGTCCCCACGCGGCGTTAATAATCATTTCGCTACGTTTGCCATTGATAGGGTTTAGCGTAAACATAACGCCGGACGCATCGGAAAACGCAAGCTTTTGTACTACAACAGCAAGCGCGACAATCTCCTGCTTTATATCATTCTTCACGCGGTAAACAATAGCGCGAGCTGTCCACAGGGAAGCCCAGCACCGCTTTACAGCGGCAAGGACTTCATTCTCACCTTGTATGTTAAGATAAGTTTCCTGCTGGCCCGCAAAAGAAGCGTCGGGCAAATCCTCGGCGGTCGCGGAGGAACGGACAGCTACCGTGATGTTCCCTAATCCGGCATAAGCGGTTTTAATTGCCGCCGACACTTCCTGCGGCATTTCTCCATTATGGAAAAGCATCCCAATCTGCGTAGAAACATCTTCAAGCTGGCTGGTATTGTTGGAATCAATACCAGCCAGCAACTTATTAATGTGAGGCTGAATACGGTTCATCTCAACAAAACTCTGGTATGAAGCAGTCGTAACATGAAAGCCGTCTGGCACAGGGAAGCCCGCTGTCATAAGTTTTGATAAAGACATACCTTTTCCGCCGACCATTTCAACGGTTGCCTGTTTATGCCCCAAGGGTAGGATATAATAAATCATAATAATTCACCTCCATCATTCATAATTCCGTGTAGAAATATATTCATTGTTTCATCAAGCATTTTTTCCGGACTGGTTGATGGTCGAGATGTGTAGATGATTGCTATAACGGAGTTAATTAATAAACGCGCCATAAGATCGGCATTCGTTTTACGAAAGATGCCTGCGGTCACTCCATTTTCAATCACAGATTTTATAATATCCTGATATGCGTAACGCGCAGCTTTCAGCCGCTTTCGATATTCTTCTTCTAAGTAGTCAGATTCTGTATTTAACCACATCAGCACAGTTCTATACTGCTTTGGTACTACAAGATGATTCAGCATGATTTTTCTAAGGCACTGTTCCGGCGAAGATTCATCAGCAATAATTCTATGAACCTTTTGAATTGTTTCTTCTATTTTTTTCTCAACTGCGTATACAACAATCTCGTCTTTCGTTTTGAAAAAATCATACAGACTGGACTTTCCCATGTTTGCTAAAACCGCGATTTCCCGCATTGATGTTTTTTGGAATCCATTTTTCTCTATGAGCCGCAAAGCAACACCGATTATTTCTTCTCGGCGCGCTGCTTGTTGTTCGGGTGTAAGCATAATTCCTTTTGGCATGTGATGGTACCTCCTTGTAGCGACCAACGGTCGTTTGCTGTTTCGCTTTTATTATATAGCGACCGTTGGTCGCTTGTCAAGACTAATTTTTTATAGAAGAATATCTATTAACTATCAATATTAAGTTTTCAACACACAGCATATAGTATGTGTCTTAAATCAAAACTAACTATTTTATAATCTTCCAGTTATTACCGATTTTTTCTAATGCCAAATCGAATTGCGACACCCGTGTCGCTTTGGTCTGCTGGTCGAGATATTTCACTGCCAGCGATACCGTAACTTAATTATCCTTGCGGTTGTAAATAGGATTTACCAGTTCCGCAAATACATAATCCTTGCCGATAGGTTTCAAGACACCCTCATTCACATAGTAAGACAGTTCATTCATTGTTGAAGTAGGATAGAGCTTAAAGAATGTAGTCAAAAAATCATTGATTTCATTCGTCATAATAGAATTCACCGTTCCGTCATTTTCAATTGGAACTGGTTCATAGTCGGATTTCATAGGAATACTGGTAATGGTCGAATTTGGTGTTAGTATAATATTGTAGACATAGAAAGCCGAACACTTTAAAATATAGGAAAGAGAAGGAAGTGTTTATAATGGCAAGAGGTCAAAAACATTATACAGATGAATTTAAAAATACAATAGTAGAGCTTTATAACTCTGGAAAGAGCCTAGCAGAGTTAAGTAGTGAATATGCCGTATCAAAATCAACAATAATTGGCTGGATAAAGAAAAATAAACCTGTTTCTGTGGATAAAGATACAACCATAACAGCAGAAGAATATAAAAACCTATTAAAGAAAAATGCAAAGCTTGAAGAGGAAATCGAAATATTAAAAAAAGCTATGGGCATATTCGCAAGGAAATAACTACTGTATTTGAGTTCATTACTAACAACAAGAAATATCATGATATTAAGCTCATGTGTAAAGTTTTAAAGGTGTCTAGGAGCTCTTATTATAAATATCTAAATAAGAAGCCAAGCAATCGAGAATTAGAAAATAAAAAGAAACTTTGAAGCAACTACTATCAACGAAAAGTGGGTAACAGACATCACTTATATCCATACAATTAAAGACGGTTGTTGTTATTTAGCTTCAGTTATGGATTTGTATAGTAGAAAGATAATTGGATATTCTATGTCTAAGTTTATTGATACCTCATTAGCTCTGCAGGCTGTAAAAAACGCCGTAAGGCCTCAGAAACCAACTAAAGCTTTAATTTTACATAGTGATTTAGGATGTCAATACACAAGCTCCGCTTTTAAGGAATACATAGATAGTACTAAATTAATTACCCATTCCTTCAGTTCAAAAGGCTGCCCCTACGATAATGCTTGCATTGAATCTTTTCATGCCTCTTTAAAAAAGGAAGAAGTCCATCTTGTTAAGTATTTTGATTTTGACACTGCAAAGTTAGCAATATTTGAATATATAGAGGCTTGGTATAACAGAAAAAGAATACATAGCAGCATTGGTTATATTTCACTACAAAAATGTGAAGATTTAGCTAGAAAAATTGCATAAAAAGTTCAACTTTTTGTGTCTAAGATATTGACATAGATCCAGTACTCCAAATTTCCAAAAGTCTTTTCCATATTGGGAATTACAAATTTAAGTTCCATATTTGTACCTATCCTTTCTATTTAATAGTTAAATGAATCTTATTTTATTTGATGGTCTATACGGTGGGGAGCGACCTTTATTTTCTCCGTTTTCTGTTTTCGTGGTATCACGTTCTTTCAAAATTGGGTAAAAAATAGACACCTCATTTTGAAGTGTCTACCTTTTACATATTCAATTTTTTATTGGAAGTATCTTTGTTTCTTCACTTTTCAAGGGTAAATCGTCGTATCAAAGCTCATTCATAAGTAGTAAATTAGTAGTAAATTGATTGAGTTTGCCCTTGATAAAGTGTGATAAGTCCAGTGTTTATGTGGATAACTAGATTTTCATACTATTTTTTATATAAAAAATAATGAAAAACGTTATCAATTGAAAATCAATATTGACAAGGAGAGTAAAAAAGGGTAATATAACAGTGTTACATAGCTTATAACACTGTTATATTAATTGCGATATAGTTCTAAAATCTTATTTCATAGCAAGTATGTAGAGTCAAAAAAGGATTAGGAGGAGGAAAAATGAAAGAATTAATTAAAAACAAATCCAGCAATAATGGTACTAACATGAATAGTTCTAAAGAAAAGAGATTTTCCATTAAGCTTAATAAAAAGCTAATAATTATAGTAATATTTATGATAATTGTAGGATCGGGATTTAAAATAACTAATGAAATATTAGCTAATGAGGGATTAAAAGAAGATAAATATACTATTCTTAAATCAGGAAAAAATATAAACAAAATAAATGTTAAAGGTGAAGTGAAAAGTGAAAATACTACTAATGTTTATTCAAGTGTAACCCTTACAATTAAAGAGGTTAAGGTAAACATTGGAGATAAAGTTAAAATTAATGATGTTTTAGCAATTTTAGATACAAGCAAATTAGAGGATCAAATAAAGGAGTTAGAAGCCACTATTGTTACATCCCATTCTAGCAATAAGATAGCACTTGATAAAGCAAAAGCAGTATATGATAACGCATTAGCTTTAGGAAGTGATGAAAAAAATGGAGATATTAAAAGTGCAGAAACAGCATTAAATGCAGCAAAATTAGATTTTGAAAATAAAAAAAGGATTTATGAAAATAACAAGATATTATTTAATTGTGGCAGTGTTGCAAAACAAGACTTAAAGGAATATGAAATTTCTTATGAAAATGCAAAAAACACTTTTAAAAAATGTACTGTAGCATTAAACAATATAAAAACTAAAGTACAACTGGATTTAACTACAGCTAAAAACAATTATGATTTAGCAAGGACAAAATATGAGGATAATAGTCAACGCATTTCTCTTCAAAATTTAAAAAAGGATTTAAATAATGCTGTAATTAAATCACCTGTGGATGGAATAGTTAGTGCTAAAAATGCAAGTGTTGGCAATCCAAGTTCAGGAATACTATTTGAAATTAAGGATAATAACAATATAACAGTAAATGTAAATGTCAAAGAAGTGGATGTTGAAAAAATTAAAAAAGGACAAAAGACTGAAATAAAGACAGATGCAACTGGCACTGATATTATTCAGGGAGAAGTAATAAGTGTACAACCAATAGCTAAAGTTGAAGATAAAGATTTATTAAATCTTAATGATGATTCTAATGATAGAGAAGCAGAATTTGAAACTAAGATTAAAATAAATGATAAAAATCATAAGCTTAAAATAGGCATGAAAGCAAAAGTTGACATTATTTTAAGTGAAAAAGATGGCATTTATACAGTTCCTTCTGAAAGCATAATAAAAGATAAGGATAATAATGAATGTTTATATATAGCTGATAAAGAGGAAAAGAATTATATTATTAAACAAATTCCTATAACTAAAGGTACGGAAACAGATCTTAATGTAGAAGTTTTTGGAGAAGATATTAAGGATGGAATTATAGTTCTAAATAATCCTTCTGATTATGAAATTGGAAATAAAGTTAAGATTAATAGAAGGTAGGTGGGAAAAATGTTTTTAGAAGTTGTTGACGCTAAAAAAGCATATGGAGAAGGGGGAAGTAAGGTGGAAGTATTAAAAGGGGCAAGCCTTACTTTAGAAGAAAAAAAGATATGTACAATTTTAGGGCCTTCTGGATCGGGTAAATCAACTTTATTAAACGTTATTGGTGGCTTAGAAAGTATAGATTCTGGTGAGGTAAGAGTTGATGGAATTGTAATTTCAAATTTGAATTCGGATGATTTAGCATTTTATAGAAGAGAAAAGTTGGGCTTTATATTTCAATTTTATAATTTAGTTCCTAATCTTACAGTTAAAGAGAATATAGAGGTGTGTGAATATCTTACAAAAGATCCTTTAGATAAAGAAGAATTGTTAAATATATTAGGACTTTGGGAACATCAAGATAAATTTCCAAGGCATTTGTCTGGAGGACAACAACAAAGAACTGCTATAGCTAGAGCGCTTATTAAAAATCCTAAATTATTGCTTTGTGATGAACCTACAGGTGCCTTAGATTATAAAACATCTAAGGAAATTCTTCAACTTTTAGAATCTGTTAATAAAAAATATGGCACAACTATGATAATAGTTACTCATAATAATGCTATAAAGGATATGTCTCATAAAGTGGTAAAGGTTAGGGATGGAGAGATTGAAGAAGAGTATGAAAATGAAACATTAATTCCAGCAAAAGATATCACTTGGTAGCAATTTAGAATAATTCATAGGTAGTGAAAAGGGTGAATAAATGGTATTAAATAAAAGAATTATAAGGGAACTTAAAGAAAATATTGGGAAATATTTAGGACTAATAGTATTAGTACTTATAAGTTCTATGTTGATAGTAGGCTTTGCAAATTCCACAGATTGTATTATACATACTGGAAAAAAAGCTGCAATTGAAAATAATCTAGAAGATGGAGAATTTTATGTTGATGATAGATTAAATAATATAACACTCCAAAAAATAAGGACATTAGGAGTTCACATTGAAGAAAACTTTTATGTAGATTATAAGCTTTATGAAAATCAAACTATTAGGATATTTAAAGAAAGAAAAAATATAAATAAAATATCAATAAATAAAGGAAGCAACTTAAATGAATTAAGTGAAATGGTTATAGATGATCATTTTGGGAAAGCCAATGGTTATAAGCTTTTCAACAATTTAACCATTGAAAATAAAAATTTTAAGGTAGTTGGGTATGGGGCAGCACCAGATTACACTAATATTATTCAAAAGTTTGGTGATATAGTACCTAATTCTAAAAGATTTGGTATTGGTTTTATGAATGAAGAGGATTTTAAAAATTTAAAAAACAAGTCTTATTCATATGTATTTAAATTAAATAAAGCTTCCGCCGATAAAGTGAAAAATATTGTTTCTAAAAATGCTAATGTAACAGAATTTATTAAGATAGAAGATAATTCAAGAGCTATAGGATATATAGATGATAGCAAAATAAATAAAAATGTAGTAATAATAATTGGGATTGTATTATGTATAATGGTTAGTTTTATGATTTCTATGTCTATTATTAATTCAATAGATGAAGAAAGCCCAATAATTGGAGCATTATATTCCTTAGGGTATGTAAAAAAAGAAATATTAAATCACTTTATGATTTTACCTATAATGGTTGTTAGTATAGGGGCTGCTATTGGAACTTGTTTAGGATTTGCAATAGAAGAGCTATTATCAAAATCAACTACAGATATATATGCACTTCCTAAAATCGAAAGAATATATTCTCCTTATTTGATTTTTTTAGGTATAATTGTTCCAATGTTAATAGTAGTAGTAATAAACTATTTTATAATTTCTAAAAAACTTAATAGAACTCCTCTTCAATTATTAAGAAAAGAGAAGAAAGCAAGTAAGTTAAATGCTATTAAAATAGGGTATTTTAATTTTGTAACTAAATTTAGGCTAAGAGAGTTTTTAAGAGAAATTAGAGGAAGTATTATTCTTTTCTTTGGAATTTTAATTTCAACTTTTTTACTTGTTTTTGGAGTTTGTATAAATTCTGCTATTAATGAATATGTAAAAAATATTGAAAAAGAAGCAGTATATAATTATATGTATACCTTAAAGCTTCCAATTGAAATTACAGAAAATGAAGGGGTTGAAAAAACTACATTTAAAGGGTTATCACTGTATTTTAAAGATTTGAATATGGATATGGATGTAATGCTTCAAGGGATTAAGGGAAACTCTAAATTTTATTCTTTTAATATATCAGAAGATGATCCTGGTTTATATATATCAAATAGTGTAAAGGGAAAGTTTAATTTAAATGTAGGAGATACTATTAATTTAAAGGATAAAAGCGAAAATAAAGTATTTACCCTAAAAGTAAAAGGAATTGTAGACTATAATTCAGGACTAAATGTGTTTATGAATCAAACCCAATTAAATTTATTACTAAAAAAGGATAAGTCTTATTTCAATGGATATTTATCTGATAAAAAACTTAATATTAATAAGAATTATATATATTCAGAAATAACATCTAAGGATATGGTTAAGTCAGCTAAAAATATGACCTCTATGATGCTACCAACTATTATACTTCTTATAATATTTTCAAGCATACTTTTTATTATAAGTATGTATCTATTATTAAAATTAGCCATTGATAAAAGTATTTCAAGTATTTCTTTAGTTAAAATTTTTGGATTTAATAAGAAAGAAATAAGTAAGTTGTATTTAGGAAGTTCATTATATACTGTATTATTTTCAATAGCTCTTTCAATACCATTAACAGTAAAAATAACAAAAACAATTTATCCAAGCTTAGTAGCCAATGTACAAGCGTATTTTTTAATTAAACTAGAACCTAAACATTACTGCTGTATAATAATAGTAATAATGATTTCATATTTTATTAGCAATATGTTATTAAAGAGATATATTAACTCAATATCATTAAGCGAGGCACTTAAAAATAGGGATTAAAGGTTTATTCTAGGGCAAATGTGATTTATGTATAAAAAGTGACTATAGTATTTAAAGAGGAAAAAATATATAATAAAAAGGGAAGAGAGATTAAATAATAGGAGGAAAAGAAATGGCAGAAATACAACCTAAAATAGTTGCACTTTCAGGGGTGAATACAAGTAATGGAAGTGAACTTTATGAATTCTTAATTTTGAATGATGAGGAAATATTAATATCTTATAAATCTGTAAGGGATAGATTAATTGTAACAAATAAAAGATTAATAGTAATAGATGTTCAAGGAATAACAGGAAAGAAAAAGGAGTTTATGATAATACCATTTTCCAAGATTTCAACTTTTTCTTGTGAAAGTGCGGGAACATTTGATATTGATGCTGAAATGAAGGTATGGTGTTCTGGACTTGGTAGAATAGAGTTTGAATTCATGAAAGGTACGGATATAAAACCTTTATTAAGAATTTTGAGTATGTATGTGTGCTAGTATAAAATATTAATATTTGAATTGAAATTAGAGGCTAAATAAGAAACTTTGCCAATGATAGATATGATAACAGGAGCGGTTTACCTCCAATATGAAAACCTCCACAATATAGGATTGTATTGTGGAGGTTTTTTATATTGTATCTAAAATTATACAAAATATAGAAAAAAGATGAATTTTATGGTATAATATCGAATTAAGTCGTATAAATAACAAAAATACTTAATGTTTTTTTAATATTATAAAACTCAAAATTTAAAAAGAAGATTAATATGCGAAGGGGGACATTTATGGATTATAAGAAAAATTTAGAGTTGAAAAATAAGATTATGTTAGTAGGATTTTTACTTTCGGTAATATTACGAATAATTTCGGATATCTGTCTAAAAGTAGAACCAAAATTTATAGTAATGTTAGCTGTAGTATCAATTCCATTATCTCTAGTAGATGTTATTTTAATAAAAAAGAAATGTATTATTCAAACTATGTACTATACAATATTAATGTATGTATTTGTTATATTTATAATGTTTGTATCAGAACCGAGTTTCGCTAATTTTATTTTAATTTATTATGGCATCATTTTAATAAGTGTATATCAAGACTTAATAGCAATGATAATAGAAGCAATAGCTAGTATAATACTTGTATTATATTTCTTCTTAAACTACAAAAATACTTTGTTTGCTTCTGTTGGATATGAACAATTAGCATTTTTTATATTATCTATTATAGCAGGGTCAATTATATTATCCATTAATGCAATTATGACAAAAACTGTATATAAAAATTTAGCAGAAAATTATAAAGTTATTGAAGAAGCAAAATCTAAGAGTGAGGTATTATTAAATAAAATATACGATATAATAAAAATTTTAACATTAGCTAACGAAAAAATTAAAGGTGGAATTTCTACAACAGGTCAAATAGCAGAAGAAATAGTAACTTCTACCAGTGATGTTGCTAATAGAACAACAGAAGAAGTAGAAATAATGACCAGTATGAAATCATCAATCTCAATAGGTTCAGAAAAGGTAAAAGAAGTTACAAAGGCAATTAAGATAATGGAACAATTATCAATATCTACAGAAAGTGTTGTTTTAGAAGGTGCTAATAAAGTAGACAAACTATCATTAGAAATGAATAATGTAAATTCAAGAATTATAAATGTAGTAAATTTAATAAATGAATTGAGGGAAGAAAACACAAAAATAGTACAGATCATTAATACTATAAATGAGATATCAGAGCAAACTAACTTATTAGCCCTTAATGCATCAATAGAAGCAGCAAGAGCAGGAGAACAGGGAAAAGGCTTTGCAGTAGTTGCAGAAGAAGTAAGAAAACTTGCAGAAAATTCAAAGGCATCTACTGATGAAGTGGAGGTAATATTAAATAATATTTCTAACAGGACAAGAGTAGTATCTGATGAAGTGGTAAGTGAACAAGAGTCTATTGATTTATGTAATAAACATACTAAGGATGTTAAAAATTTATTTCAGGATATAAGTAAAAATACTTCAAATTTATTAAATCACTCAAAAAATGTTAGTTCTCAATCTGTTGTATTAGAAGATTCAATAGGGAATATATTAAATTCAGTAAATGATATTAGTGAAAATGTAGAGACTACAGCAACAGCTATGGAAGAGACATTTGCTGCCATTGATGAGCTTAATAATAGTATAGTGGATATAACTAGCAGTTATAATGATATTGATAATATATGTAATGAGTTAAATTCTATACAAATTTAGGAAAGCTTAAAACAGAATAAACACCTATAAAAATAGCTAGTAAAATGTGGTGAATTTTACTAGCTATTTTTATCTGATGATTGCCTGGTCTAATACTCTCATCTTTTTTAAAGGAGGAGTTAATAAGGATATTGGAAAATATTCCGATTTACCATAATTATCTTAGCAATATGTTATAATTAATAATATAAAAAACTACAAAGTATAGATTGCTAAGTAATTTTTTATAGTGAAGAAATGAATAATAAAAGGTTTTTTATCTATACTTTGAAATATGTTAGGATATATGGCTGGAGGTGTAAAACTTTGAAAAATAAAATAAAAAGGATATTAGCATTTATTATAGTAATTGCTTTTATAGGAACATCTGTAGTATTTTTTATTGATTTTAAGGTAAGAACAGAAGGTAAAAAATATATTGTAAATCCTAAAGATGTTCCAGAGGCAGAGGTGATTTTAGTTTTAGGAGCTTATGTTAAACCAAATGGTAACCTTTGTGATATGTTGCAAGACAGAGTAGATGTAGGAATAGATTTATATAAAAACAATAAAGCTAAGAAATTATTATTTAGTGGAGATCATGGACAAGTTAATTATGATGAAGTAAATGCAATGAAGAAAGTTGCTGAAAAGAAAGGTGTTAAAAAGGAGGATATATTTTTAGATCATGCTGGATTTAGCACCTATGAAAGTATGTATAGGGCAAAAGAGATTTTTAAAGCTAAAAAAATAATAATTGTAACTCAAGAATATCATCTTATGAGGGCAGTGTATATAGCAAGGCAGCTTGGATTAGATGCTTATGGAGTAAATTCCGACCCAAGAAATTATTGGGGAATAGGTAGATATAAAACTAGAGAAATTGCAGCAAGAGTAAAGGACTATTTTAATGTTAATATGATTAAATCAAAACCTAAATATTTAGGAGATGCTATACCTGTAAGTGGAAATGGCATAGTTACACATGATAAGTAGATAATTTAGTCTTTAATATTTAATAAAATAAAAGGAATATTGGTATGGAAAAAATAATATTTAAAGAGGAAACTTGCAAAAATGCTTTAAATAAATTAAAGAGGAGAATACCTTATGGATGGGATTTAAATATTTATAGAGGATGCCAACATGGGTGTAAATATTGTTATGCCATGTATTCTCACAAGTATTTAGGATCAGTAGATTTTTTTAAAGATATTCATATAAAAACTAATATAGTAGATGTATTAGAGAAGGAGTTAAAAAATAATAGCTGGAAGAGAGAAGTCGTAAATATTGGTGGTGTAACTGACAGTTATCAGCCAGCAGAAGGTAAATATAAACTTATGCCTGAAATATTGAAACTTTTTATAAAGTATAAAACACCAGCTATAATTTCAACAAAATCAAAACTTATATTGAGAGACTATGATTTAATAGATAAACTATCAAGAATAACTTATGTTAATATTGCTGAAACAATAACTACTATGGATGAAAATGTTAGAAGAAAAATAGAGCCATTTGGAGCAACAACCTTAGAACGATTTGAAGTTTTAAAAGAGTTTAGAAAAACTAATGCTAGTACTGGTCTGCATGTTATGCCAATAATACCATATATTACTGATAGCTATGATAATTTTAATAATATGTTTAACATGGCAAGTGACTGTAAAGTTAATTATGTACTACCAGGAACCCTTTATTTAAGAGGAGATACTAGAAGGGTATTTTTTAATTTTATAAAAGAAGAATATGCAAATTTATATGAAAAGTTACAAGAGTTATATAGTAAAGGCGGAGCAAGTAAGGAATATAAAGAAAAATTATATCTAGTTGTTAATGAATTAAGAGATAAATATAATCTTTCTAGTAGTTATACTAAGCCAATGAAAGAAAAAATGAATATTAAGGAAAATATTCAAATCTCATTATTTGATAAAGATAACATAAAGTAATAAAAAATGTAAGAGAAATTATGAATACAGTTTGTTTTGTTATTGAGTGACAAAAAATATCGAAAAATAAAATATTTTAACAAAAAATGTTGAAAAATTAAAAATATTGCGATATAATAATATCATCCTAATAATACTGGTATTATTAAGTGTAAACGTTAAATACAACTCTATATTTTTTTACGTGTTACTGATTCGATCAGGCATGAGTAAAAGTTTATATTAGATTAAATCTAATATACTTTTACTCATGCCTTTTGTGTTTAAATGAAATTTAAAAAGGAGATGAGTATATGTTTAAGAAATCATTTGGTGTTTTACAACAAATAGGTAAAGCTTTAATGCTTCCAGTTGCACTATTACCAGTAGCAGGTATATTACTTGCATTAGGTAATGTTTTTCACAATGAGTATTTATTAAGATTAATACCTGCGTTAGGCTCATCAGGGTTTCAATCTGTTGCAGTGGTAATGGAAAATGCAGGTGGAATTATTTTTAGTAATCTTTCATTAATATTTGCAGTAGGTATTGCAGTAGGGTTAGCTGGAGGAGAAGGTGTTGCAGGCCTTGCGGCTATAGTAGGATTTTTGGTAATGAATGTAACTATGGGATTAGTTGCAGGAGTTACTCCTGATATGATAGCTCATAACAAAGCATTTGCAAGTGTAATGGGAATTCCAACACTTCAGACTGGTGTATTTGGTGGTATAATAATGGGTATTGTTGCAGCACAACTATATAAGAAATTTTATAATATTGAGCTTCCTCCATATTTAGGATTCTTTGCTGGAAAAAGATTTGTTCCCATTGTTACAGCATCATCTGGAATAATTGTTGGAATGGTTATGACAGTTGTATGGCCTCACATTCAGAGTGGGTTAAATTCATTCTCACTAAACATGATTGATGCTAATAAAACGGCAGCAGCATTTATATTTGGAGTTATAGAAAGAGCATTAATTCCATTTGGATTACACCATATATTCTATAATCCTTTCTGGTTCCAATTTGGAGAGTATACAAATAATGCAGGTCAATTAGTACAAGGAGATTGGAATATATTCTTTGCTCAGCTTAAAGATGGTGTTCCATTTACAGCAGGTACATTTATGACTGGTAAATTTCCATTTATGATGTTTGGACTTCCAGCGGCAGCATTAGCTATGTATCATGAAGCAAAACCAGAAAAGAAGGCTTTGGTAGCAGGGTTATTAGGGTCAGCAGCATTTACTTCATTTTTAACAGGTATAACAGAACCAATTGAATTTGCATTCTTATTCGTTGCACCAGGTTTATATGTAATTCATTGTATACTTGCAGGTTTCTCATTTATGTTAATGCAGATTTTAAATGTTAAAATAGGTATGACATTCTCAGGTGGTGTAATAGATTTCTTCTTATTTGGTATAGTTCCAAATAGAACAGCTTGGTGGCTAGTAATTATAGTAGGGCTAGGATTTGCTGTGGTTTACTATTTAGGATTTAGATTTGCAATAAGAAAATGGAATTTAAAAACTCCAGGACGTGAGGATGATAATGAGTCAGTAGAATCTGTCAATGCTAAGGGTTCAGATTTAGCGGCAGGAATATTAAAAGCTTTGGGTGGAAAAGAAAACATTACTAAATTAGATGCATGTATTACAAGATTAAGAGTAAGTGTACATGATATAAAAAATGTTGATAAAGCAGAGCTTAAGAAGTTAGGGGCAGCAGGAGTAATGGAAGTTGGGAATAATGTTCAAGCAATATTTGGACCTAAATCAGATCAATTAAAAACACAAATTCAAGATATAATATCTGTGAAAGTAGTGTAATAGTTATTAATATAGAAAATTATAAAGAAACTATTGATCTTTAAAGTAAATATAAAAATAGTAGTATTCTATGAACAATAGAGCTACTATTTTTTTGTTTTTATATAATTAACAAAAAATACATTTATATTTTCCAGAAAAAGTAGTATTATATTAAATATCTCAATAATATGAATGATGATTCATTTAAAGTTGGTAAATACTATGCTAATACTCTAACTTAGGAAGTTGGGAGATTAGTAATGGTAGAAATAGAGTAAATAAATTTTATAAAAGGAGTGGACAACATGAGTAAAAAGGCAACAAATTTAGGTGAGGGTAATATAAAAAAATTACTGCTTAGGCTTGCAGCACCAGCTATAGTTGCGCAGATAGTAAATGTACTTTATAACATAGTAGACAGAATATTTATAGGAAGAATGCCCAGTGGAGAAATAGCTATGGCAGGGGTAGGAATTGCTTTTCCTATTATTATGATAATTTCAGCTTTTAGCGCTCTTATAGGAATGGGTGGAGCTCCACTTGCTGCTATTAAAATGGGAGAAAATAATAATGATAAAGCTGAAGAAATTATGAGCAATAGTTTTTCTATGTTAGTCATATTATCTATTATACTTACTATAGTATTTTTAATATTTAAAGAACCTATTCTTTGGAAGTTTGGGGCCAGTAATGGAACTATTGGATTCGCTAAGGATTATTTAACAATATATCTTATGGGAACGCTATTTGTTTTAATAGCTATAGGTATGAATCCTTTTATAAATACTCAAGGATTTACCAAAATGGGAATGATTACAGTAGTTATTGGTGCTATTATAAATATAATTTTAGATCCAATATTTATATTTGGATTAAATTTAGGAGTTAAAGGAGCAGCTATAGCTACGGTTATGTCACAGTGTGTATCTGCTATATGGGTGGTATTTTTCTTGTTTGGAAAGAAAAGTATAATAAAGATCAGAAAAAAATATTTGGTTCCTAATAAAAAGGTGATTTTATCCATTATAGCATTAGGTGTTTCACCATTTATAATGCAATCCACAGAAAGTTTAGTACTTATATCTATGAATAATAAATTACAGGCTTATGGAAGCGATTTAGCTGTAGGGGCAATGACTATAATGAGTAGCATTATGCAAATAATATTTCTTCCACTTACAGGATTGACTCAAGGAGCTCAACCTATTATAAGTTATAATTTTGGTGCGAAAAAAATAGAAAGAGTTAAGAAAACTTTCAAATTATTAATATCATGCTGTATAACATATACAATAATTATGTGGGGATCTTTAATGTTGTTTCCAGAAGTATTTGTAAGCATATTCAATAAAAACCCTGAACTCTTAAAAATTACTTCTTGGAGTATAAAAATATACTTTGCAGGTATGGGCATATTTGGAGCTCAAATAGCTTGTCAACAGACATTCTTAGCATTAGGGCAGGCAAAGTCTTCTCTTATGTTAGCATTACTAAGAAAAATAGTGTTATTAATACCACTTATATTTATTCTTCCATTATTTATACAAGATAAATTATTTGCGGTATTATTAGCAGAACCTATAGCAGATATAACTGCTACAATGATAACTGTTATAACATTTACTATGTTTTATAAGAAAACTTTAAGTAAAACTTGTTCAGAGGAATGTAGAAGTAGCTGTGTACAGAACTAGAATTTAATATATTAACTATACTTAACAAGTATTATAATATTAAGAAAATAAATATTTCATATGTAACAGTTAATAAGGGGAGAGTGTTTATAATGGATAAAATAGAGTTAACACTAGAGGATGTAGAGGTAATACTTGAAAAGCATAAAGCTTTTTTTAATACACAGGAAACTAAAAGTATAGATTTTCGTATTGAACAATTAAAAAAATTAAAATGCGGTATAAAAAAATATGAGAGTAGAATTTTAGAAGCATTAAAAAAAGATCTACGAAAAAATGAAGTTGAAGCATATATTACTGAAGTTGGATTTGTGTATAACAGCATTGAAGAGGCAATTAAGAATTTAAAGAGATGGGCAAAACCTAAAAAGGTAAAAACACCCGTTGTTTTAATGCCAGCAAAGAGTTTTATAATAAGTGAACCCTACGGAACGGTTTTAATAATTGGACCATATAACTATCCTTTTCAACTTATTATTGAACCATTAATAGGTGTAATTGCAGCAGGAAATTGTGCAGTACTTAAACCATCAGACATGTCACCAAATGTATCTTCGGTAATTATGCAGTTAATAGGGGATACATTTGAAAATAGATATGTAAGTTGTGTAGAAGGATCAATAGAAACAAATACAGCACTTATAAATTCTCATTTTGAATATATATTTTTCACTGGCAGTATAGCCGTGGGAAAAATAATAATGGAAGCAGCAGCTAAAAATTTAGTACCAGTTACGTTAGAACTAGGTGGAAAGAGTCCAGTAATAGTAGATGGTAGTGCAGATATTAAATTGGCAGCAAAGAAAATTATTTGGGGAAAAACAGTAAATGCAGGTCAAACCTGTGTGGCTCCAGATTATGTTGTTGTACATAATTCAATAAAAGATAAACTTATAAAAGAAATGGAAATGAGTATTAAAGAATTTTTCGGTACAGATATTCAAAAAAGTGAGTCCTTAGGTCGCATTATTAATGATAAACATTTTAATAGATTAAAAAATATACTAGAGAAGGATAAAGAGCAGATAATTTATGGTGGAAAATATGATGAAATAGAAAAGTATATTGAACCTACTATAGTAGAGGTTTCATCATGGGATGCAGCAAGTATGGGTGAAGAAATATTTGGACCTATTTTACCTATAATGACCTATATAAACTTAGATAAAGTAATAAATGATATAAAAAAGCAGCCAAAGCCATTAGCTTTATATTTATTTACTACCAACAAAAATGTGGAGAATAAAGTTTTAAGTCAAATATCTTCTGGAGGTGTTTGTATAAATGAAACTATAACTCATTTAGCTAATTCAGCGCTTCCTTTTGGGGGAGTTGGAAATTCTGGAATAGGATCATATCATGGGGAACAAAGTTTTATAACTTTTTCCCATAGAAAAAGTGTTTTAAAAAAGAGTAATAGATTTGTTAATAAAATGCTTTTCCCACCATACAATGAAAAACAGTTAAATCTTATTAAGAAATTTTTTAAGTAGATGGTAAAAATGGAATATAAAGAAGCTGTTGAAGTTAAGATTTTTAGAAAAAAGTAATAATATTTTAATGCCAATTATCATTAAATGATTAAATCTATATATTAGTTTTAAAATCAAAAATACAAACATAAAATGAATTAGTTATTATGTTTGTATTTTTGATGAAAGGTATAAATTGGTATGAAAAATATTAATATAAAGAAATTCTTTGAATTTGAAAAGGGGATTAAAGGAAATATTATTATCTTAGTAGCTTCAATTATACTAATATATTTACTTATTTCATTATATTTTGCTAATCATTATTTTTTTAATACAGTAATAAATGGAGTAGATGTATCATTAAAAGCACATGATGATGTAGATGATACTATTAGAAATTATATTAAAGATTATAAGTTACAGCTGATTGAAAGAAATGGGGAAATAGAAGAAATAATAGGACAAGATATAGGAATGCAGTACAATGAGAAAAATACTGCTTATAAAATTTATAAAATGAAAAATTCTTTTAAGTGGATAAGTTCCTTATTAAATAAGCAAGAATATTATATAGGTGATTTATTTGTCTATAATGAAGATAAATTACAAAATAAAATAAATAGATTAAACTGTTTAAATATAGATATTATAGAGTCACAAAATGTAAGTTTTAAGTATTTGAATGGTTCATATGAAACCGTTAAAGAGATATATGGGAATAAGATATATAAAGATAAACTGGATGAGGCTATAGAAATGAGCATATTAGAAGGAAAAACAAAATTAGATTTAAATAGAAATTTTTGTTATGAAAATCCAAGGTATACCTTAAAATCCAATAAAACTTTTAAAACTAAAAATTTACTAAATAAATATGTAGGAACAAAAATTACTTATGTATTTGGAAGTAAAAATGAAATGTTAGATGGAAATATAATAAATCAATGGCTTAGTGTTGATGAAAATTTAGATATATTAATAAATAAAAAAGCAGTTAATGAATATGTACAAAGATTGAGTAAAAAATATGATACAGTTGGAATAGGAAGAAAAATTAAAACATCAACAAATAAAATAGTAGAAGTTAAGGGTGGATTTTATGGATGGAAAATTAATTATGCTGATGAAGTAAAAGCGTTATTGGAAAATATTAAACTTGGTGAAGTAATAAAAAAAGAACCTATATATGTTCAAAAGGCTTTATTTAGGGATGAGGATGACATAGGGAATACTTATGTAGAAATTAACATAACAAGACAACATTTATGGTTTTATAAGGATGGAGAGCTTATAACAGAAGGGGCTGTAGTAACAGGTAATCCTAATAAAGGAAATGGGACTACTGTTGGAGTGTATATGCTTAATTATAAACAAAAAGGAGCAACTTTGACAGGAGAAAACTATAGTTCAGAAGTAACTTATTGGATGCCCTTTAACGGAAATATAGGGATACATGATGCAAGCTGGAGACATTCTTTTGGAAAGAATATATATAGGAGAAATGGAAGCCATGGATGCGTAAATACCCCATTACATTTAGCTAAAACAATTTTTGAAAATATAGAAGAGGGAACTCCCATTATTTGCTATGAAGAATAGAAAAACAGGAAGCCTCTAGGATATATAATTAAATTGTGAATACAATTTTAATAAATTAGAAAGAGTAAAGAGCGGCTACGCCCCTGGATAATGATTTCCTCTAAAGAATAACGACTTCTTAGGAGTGAAACTCCTAAGAAGTCTGTTGATAGGCTTCAGTGAGAGTAAAAACTCCGCCTGAATCCAGGAACTTTGTCTATATAACTTAAATTAAATCATCTAAGCCATTAACTGTAGTTTGTTCATGCTCATCAATAGGAATAACTATGCATTTTTGACCATCAATTATTTGAGATTTTATTTGAGGTATTTTTTCAGGTTTTACTTGAAGTATAACATCATAGTGAGAAGTAGCCTTATTATCTTCTGAATTTGTATCGTCAGCTTCTTCTAAAATCACATTATCATCATCAACTTCTGTAGATAGGTGAGTTTCATTATCTACAGCCGACTCTTGTTTAACTTGATCAAGTCTAGCTTCAAGCATTTCTACTTTCTTTTCAAGTTGTTTTTCCTTTTTTCTTTGGGCATTTGCTTTAAGTACTTTTGAGTCAATTAAATTCTCTGCTAAAGGCATGTCTTCACCAAAGTTTTCTACATAAGATTTTTCAATTTTAGTAGTAGCTTCTTCAGGAACTCCGCTTTCTATTAAAAGATTTTGTATATCCTTTTGTGTTAAGGTTATAGGTTCAGCGTCTGTATCATCATATATTTCATTGTGTTCATCTATCATAGCAGTTAGGTTCTCTTGTATTTCCATAAAAGTTTCCTCAGCTTTTTTTTCATCAGTATCAATATAATCTTTAATAATTGTTTGGAAGGTTTCTTTTTGGATAGAGGCAGTCTGTTTTGAATAACAACCTAAAGCCTCTTCCATTAGTTCAGGATGTGGATCCTTTGCATTTTTAGTGTAATACATAATAGAGTTAACATCTGAACCACGATTAATAAAAGCTGGGAATATAAAGCCGATAGTTGGAAAATTGACTACCCAATCTCTAATACGTGCTTTAATTTTCTGTTCTTCTTCAAAGTATCTAAGTCCAGGATCTGAAAGTGAAACAGGACATATTGCACATAGAATATATTCATATATTTCTTCAGACTCATCTATTTTAGCATTATCAGTGGTTTTAGTAATAACATCATAAGCATCATGAAAAACTAGTATTAAAAAATTACCGGTATAATCATAACAATCTATAATGGAGTTATAAAAATCTTGAAGAAGAGCATCATCTTTTAATCCGCTTTTTTTAAGCTGCATAAGAGAAATTTGTTTTTCATTTTCAAGATTTTCATTAAGTGGAAAGTTAAGCTCCAAAATATTATTGCCAATAGTTCCAGATAGGACTTTTTTAGCAATTTCTAAATACTTAAAGTACTCATCCTCCTCTAAATTTAAAAAGCTTTCTCTAAAATTTAAAATGATATTTTTTTCGCCATTAACATAGCAACCACACATTTTAGTGAAGGTGCAATGATCTTTCTTTAAACGTTTTTTTAACTCAAGTATATCTTTTTTTCTCATATATAAACCCCTCCATCTAGTCTTTTCTATTTATAGGTATTAATTATAAGGCAACTCATTGTCTTATTTATTTTAATAATTAAGTTTATGTAAGCCAAATTAATAGTTAACCACTCACTTAAGTATAGTATTTTTTTTATATTAATTAAAGATTTTAAATGAAAAATGAATATATATTTCTTAAACTAGGTTGTAATCAAATGACTATATTACCTGCAAAAACTAACATCAATTATGTACTATTGGTTAAAAGTTACGATAAATTAATAATATATCTAAATAAATCCAGATGGAGGAGGTAATACAAGATGGGTTTCTTGAATAAATTATTTAGCAAAAAATTGGATTTACAGTCCCAAGATGCATCTAGCATTTATACGTTTTATATTGAGGATATATTTACAATTAAAACAGTAGGCTGTATCGTAGTTGGTATAGTAAAAGGTGCAGATATTCGAGTCGGTGACGAAGTATATATTATAGATACCAATGGAAATAGGCTGCAATCCAAAGTCATGGGGATGGAAAATCCAAGAGTAGGGAAAATGAATATAGCACCTGTTGGAAGCAATGTGGGCATTCTTTTGTCTGATATTGAAGCAAAAGATTTAAATAGAGGTGATATTTTAACTAATGAAAAGAAAATTAATTAGGGGTGGTTTAATTGAAGGAAGTTTTGTCTGACTATATTGAATGGTGTAAGAAACCTTGTAAAGAAAGTGAAGCTATAGAAATTAAGAGCCTTTATGGAGATGAAAGGTTTCAAAAGTTATATAAATATACTGAGGAAAATCCTGATGTTATAGGAGATGTATTAAAAATACTAGGCAGTTTCTTAAAGGAAATGGATATATCAAAGGCATGTGCCACTGCCCATTTTTGTGGAGCATTAATTGAAGGAAGTAATATATTTGATATAGGAAATAATTTAGTAGATCTATTTGAAAAAGTAATTAATTTAAGTGCTGAATGTATAACTAAAATTCCAGATATAGATAATGCAGATTGGAATATATTACTTAAAAACTTTCCAAATGAAGTTAAGGCTTATCATGGTAGCGAACTATTAACACTGGCAGTTATGACTGTTATTGCAAGAAATCCGGAAAGTCGTTATTATTTGAGAGAAAAGAAGTTATATAAAAAATTAGAATTTTTAGAGCCATATGTAAAATCTATAGTATATGTAATATTTGTACATGATGCTTGTTATGATTTAAAGGTATTAGTATTAGCACCAGAAACAAAAAAAGGTTTTTTGATGAAAGCTTATGACATTCATAATTGTTTTTATCTTTTTACATTGTTAGAAGCAGAGTTATATAGAAAAGGCTGGCATAAAGATTATGAACTTAAAGATTATATTTTTAATGAAGAAATTTATAATACTGCTATAGGGGCTTTTTATCCTAAAAAAACATACACAATAGAAGCACATTGTTCCTATCAAACTTATTTTGCAATAAATGGACAAGAAGAAGAAAAATCAAATTTAAGCAACATGATTTTTGGAGAAATGCCTCCAGAGTATCTTCCAAAACATAAAGGATGTCCTATTATTATTATGAAGGAAGATAATATAAAGGGACGCAGAAGCTGGGATAGTAATTTTTCTTTTAAATGCCATGATGGACTATCACCTCATATAGAAATTTTAGAGAAGCTAACAGAAAAAGAAGTAGAAGAATGGATAGATAGTTTATTAAATAAAGAACAAGAATAGATTACATACTGTAAGGTGAGTAAATGATTTAATAAAGTTTTTAAAAGATAATTGAATAGAAGCATATAAAATGGCCAATTAAAGTGTTTAGTTATACTTTGGATTGGCTGTTTTTATTGTATTATATTTGGTACTTGCAAAATATTATGAATAAATAGATTGAGGTTCATTATTAATGAAAAAATGGTCATTTTATACAATGTATTGTTATTTTTTTAACTTTTATGTTGTAAACGTATTGAAATTTATGACTAAGTATGATATATTTACTTCCGGAGAGTTAGTTGTACATACAACTGACAGGATTATAAAAGATAATTAAGTCTAAATAATTATCTTTTAAACAAATTACTAGTAATTTATATAAAAATAATTTTACAAATTTTAAATCCGGATGATAAAAAATAAACAATTGATAAAGACAAATTTTATGATAGGAAGAAGAGAAATATGATACAAGAGAAGTTAATTAAAGAAGAAAATATAGTAGAAAAAGAAAAATCAACATGTAAAGAAAGATTAACACCTAAAGATTATTTAAATAAAGTTTTGGCTGGAACTGCAACTGGAATTGTTGTTGGATTAATTCCAAATGCAATTTTGGGTGCAATATTTAAAAGCTTAATGCATGATTCACCTATATTCGCTACTTTTTATAATGCTGTGAGTATTATGCAGTTTATAGTGCCAGTTCTTGTGGGAGTTTTGGTAGCTATGCAATTTGAACTTAATCCTATGCAATCAGTTATTGTTGGATCAGCAGTATTTTTAGGTTCAGGTGCTTATAAGGTTACTGAACATGGTGTACAAATGGTTGGTATAGGCGATTTAATAAATATAATGTTACTTTCAGCTATAGCAGTTTATGCTATTAGAGCAATTGGAAATAAGCTAGGATCTTTAACAATATTGCTACTACCAATTATAGCTGGAGCAGGTGTGGGTATTATTGGGATATTTATGCTTCCTTATGTAAGTAAAATTACTTTAGTAATAGGTAATGTAATTAATAACTTTGCAGTATTACAACCATTATTAATGTGTATTTTAATTAGTGTTTCATTTTCAATTTTAATTATTTCACCAATTTCAACTGTAGCAATAGGAATTGCAATAGGAATAACAGGATTAGGTGCTGGAGCAGCTGCTATTGGAGTTACTGCTTGTACAGCTGTTTTAGTAATTGGATCAAGAAGAGTAAATCAAAGTGGAGTTACTTTATCTGTTTTATTAGGAGCTATGAAAATGATGATGCCAAATTTAGTTAAGTACCCAATAATAGCAGTACCTATTATTGCCAATGGTATCTTCTGTGGAATAGGTGGATATTTGTTTAATATATCAGGTACAGCTAAAAGTGCTGGATTTGGAATAACTGGATTAGTTGGCCCTTTAGCAGCTATAAATAGTTCAAGCTCAATTGTTGGAGTGTTATTAGCATTCATTGTGATACCTTTTGTAGGTGCATTTTTTATTGATTGGTTCTGTAGAAAAGTTATACATTTATATGATGATAATATTTTTAAATACATTTAAATTAATGCAAAAAAGGATGGTGGCTTAAAATGAAAATTGCAATTGTTGGAGCAGGAGCTATGGGCTCACGTTATGGATATATGTTACATAAAGTTGGAAATGAAGTTCTTTTAGTAGATGGTTGGAAAGAACATGTAGATATTATAAATAAAGAAGGATTAACAGTTGAAGAGAATGGAGCATTAAACAAGGTAAAAATACCAGCAGTGTTACCTGAAGATGCTACAGAAGTTCCAGACTTAATAATTTTATTTACTAAGTCAATGGGATTAGAACCTATGTTGAAATCTATAAAAAATATTTTAGGAAAGCATACAAGAGTATTGTGCTTATTAAATGGATTAGGTCATAGTGAAACTATTGAAAAATATGTTGATAGAAAAAATATACTTATGGGAGTAACTTTGTGGACAGCTGGTTTAGCAGGCCCTGGACATGCTGTATTAGTTGGAGATGGAAGCTTAGAAGTACAAAACGTTGATTCTAACATGGATGTAGAAGCAAAAGAGATTTGTGATATACTAAGCCAAGCTGGATTAAAAGCTCATTATAGTGAAGATGTATTATTCTCAATATGGCGCAAGGCTTGTGTAAATGGAACTTTAAATAGTTGTTGTACAATTTTTGATTGTAATATTAAGGAATTCGGAGAATTAAAAGAAGCACCACAACTTATTCGTAACATTATAAAAGAATTTGCTAATGTTGCTCATAAATATGGAGTTGAATTAAATGTTGAAGAAGTTGCAAAAGGAATAGAAAAGATATATGATCCAAGCCAAGCTGGAGAACATTATCCATCAATGCATCAAGATTTAATTCAGAATCATCGTTTTACAGAAATCGATTATATAAATGGATATGTATCTAGAAAAGGTAAAGAATTTAATATAAATACACAATACAATGATTTAATTACTGCTATTATTCATGGAAAAGAACAATTAATTATTAAATAAATACAGTTGTTTAAAAAAAGTTGATTATTAATTTATTAATCAACTTTTTTTAGCTACTATTCATACAATTAAATAATTCTTTTAATAGTAAAAATATAGGATAAAAATACTTTTATATAAAACAGTGGCATTAATTTAGTTGCAAATGTTAGAAATTATCTTTAATATATTATTTATATAGAAAAAATTATAAGAATTTATGAGGGAGGATATAATGCTAGAACAAAATTTCTGCGAGTGTTTATTTTTTACTGCAACTAGGTTAAAAAAGATAGCAGCTAAAATAGCTGAAGACGAGTTAAAGTTACTAGGAATGTCGCCTACATATGTATATATACTTCTTGGTGTAAAATTTAAACCTGGAATAACACAAAAGGAATTAAGTGAAGAACTTCATTTAAAGCCGTCTACAATAACTAGACTTATAGATAAATTGGTGATAAATGGTTTGGTTGAGAGGAGAGCTGAAGGAAAGTTATCTCATATATACTTAACTAAAAATGGAGAAGAAATTCAAGAAGATATACAAAAGTATAGGGTAAAGTTACACAATCGTTATAGAGAAATATTAGGAAAAGAAGAATATGATTTATTAACTAAGATAACAAATGATTCCGCAAGAATATTAGAATCTAAGTAGATATGTTAATTTAAAAAATAAGCATATAATTTAATGATATAATATAGAATAAAAAGGAAGGTGGATTGCAATGTTATTAGTTATAGTAGTTAGCTCCATGCAAAGATTGTAGTATATGAAAAACTTTTGCTTGGAGCCAATATATTAATATTGAGTTTTTCATATTTTAATCAACCTTTGCATCTTCATTTATAGAATTGATAAATGTAGATTGGAGCGAAGAATTATGAAATATGAAAAAGCACAAAATATATTACCAGATGGTATAATTGAGATGATTCAAAATTATATTGATGGTGGATATATTTATATACCTAAAAAAAATGAAAATAAAAGGTCTTGGGGAGAAAATACTGAAACTAAAAGATATCTTAAAGTAAGGGATAAAGAGATATTCAATAAATATTCCTCAGGAGCTTCTGTTAAAGTGTTAGCTGAAGAGTATTTCCTAACAGAAGGTAGTATTAGAAGAATAATAAGAAATCAGAAAAGTTATGGTTAATATAAAAGGCATGTTTTTCATAGTTATTACTATGAAAAACATGCCTTAAATTTTTATCCTAAGCTTATGATCAGTTTTATATTTTATAGATATTATTTATTTTAATGCCACATACTGTGATCATAAACAGTACAGATTTGTTTATGAACTTGGACTTGAGCCTTTGTGGTGTTATCATTCAATTAGAGGATACAAGGAGGTGTATGGTTATGAGCATTTTAACAGTTGAAAACATGAGTCATTCATTTGGAGATAGAATATTATTTAAAAATGTATCCTTTAGATTATTAAAAGGGGAGCATATAGGTCTTGTTGGAGCTAATGGTGAAGGTAAGTCAACCTTTATGAAAATTATTACAAATGAAATTTTAGTTGATGAAGGAACTATTGATTGGAATAGTAAATTTAGCCTTGGATATATGGATCAATTGGTTGAATTAAAAGAAGGAATTACTGTATTCAATTTTTTAAAAAAGGCATTTATAAAGCTATTTGATATAGAGAATAAAATTAATAATTTATATAATAATCTTAGCAATATGGATGAAGAGAAAATGAATAAAACGTTAAACAAAATTGCAACCATGCAGGAGATTTTAGATAAGAATGATTTTTACAGTATTAACTCTAAAATACAAGCAACTGTAGTTGGACTTGGAATTAAGGACCTTTTAGATAGGGATGTTTCAGCTTTAAGTGGAGGACAGAGAACTAAAATTTTACTTGCAAAACTACTTTTAGAGAAGCCAGATATTTTACTACTAGATGAGCCAACCAACTATTTAGATGAAGAACACATAGAATGGCTTAAAAGTTATTTAATAAATTATGAAGGTGCATTTATATTAATATCACATGATAATAGTTTTTTAAATAGTGTAGTAAATGTGGTTTATCATCTTGAGCACAAAACCTTAACAAGATATGCGGGAAACTATGATTGTTTTGT
Organism: Clostridium lundense DSM 17049; assembly: GCF_000619945.1. Taxonomy (GTDB): domain Bacteria; phylum Bacillota; class Clostridia; order Clostridiales; family Clostridiaceae; genus Clostridium_AO; species Clostridium_AO lundense. The sequence continues at coordinate 35,490 of NZ_JHVC01000007.1, forward strand.
TAAACTTTATGAAGTACGAAAAGAGCAAAGGTTAATTGAATATAAAGAGCAGCAAAACGAGATTGCAAAGCTTGAAGATTATATAAGAAAAAATAAGGCAAGATCTTCCACTGCAAAACAAGCTAAATCAAGAGAAAAAAAGCTTGATAAAATTGAAAAAATAGAAATCAAAAAAGAAATCATAAAACCATATTTTAATTTTAAAAGTGTGAGAATGCCAGAAAATATAATTTTCAATGCCAGTAATTTAATTATTGGGTATAGCACACCATTAAGCAAACCTCTAAATTTAAAAATGAAAAGAGGACAAAAAATTGCAATAACAGGTGCTAATGGTTTAGGTAAAACTACTTTAATAAAAACTTTACTTGGACTTTTAAAACCTATAAATGGTGAGGTGACTTTAAGCGAGTATAAAAAGATAGGATATTTTGAACAGGAAGTTATGGAGGATAATGCCAGTTCAGTTTTATATGATGTTTGGAATGAGTTTCCCGATTTAACTCAAACAGAAGTAAGGAGTAGTCTTGCTAAATGTGGGTTAACAAGACAGCATATAGACAGCCCTATTAATATATTAAGTGGAGGGGAACAGGCTAAGGTTAGATTGTGTAAGTTAATCAATGAACCTAGCAATGTATTAGTCTTAGATGAACCTACAAACCACTTAGATATTTATGCAAAAAATGAGCTTAAGCGTGCTTTAAAAGAGTATGATGGTAGCATAATTCTAGTATGTCATGAGCCAGAGTTTTATAAAGATATTACAACCGATATATGGAATTGTGAAGATTGGAGATGTTGTAGTGTGTAATATGAGGGTGAAATAATCCTTTTTATTATTAGGTTGTATAGTCATGTGGATTTATTATCATATTCCACCATTTAGTCCGGAAAATTAAAGTTGTTTGATTTTTCCGGGCTATTTTAATTTATGTATATGTATAAAAAAATTATTTATACATATACACTGTAAATAGCAGAAAATATCAGGTATACATTTTCTAAAAATGATAACTTTATATTACAAAACAAAGTTAAGGAGGAAAGTAGTTATGAAAAACTTAAAAAGATTAGTAAAGTGAAGCATATAACCAAGAAAGGATTTTGTGAGGCATTATGGATTATATTAAATCATTAGAAAAAGCAATTATGTACATTGAAGAAAATCTGAATGAAGATTTGAAAGCAGAGGATGTAGCTAAGTCCATTGGTTATTCTTACTACCACTTTACTCGCTTATTTGAAGGCTTGTTAGGTGAACCTATTGGAAATTATATACGAAAAAGAAGAATTACAAAAGCAGCGCAAGATTTAATATATACAGATAAAAAGATTATAGATATAGCATTAGACTTTCAATTTAAATCACCGGAAGCATTTACAAGAGCATTTAAAAAAATATATGATACTAGTCCTACTGAATATAGAAAAAATAGAATTGATGTATTAAAAGGAAACAAGAAATATATAGATAATGAAAGATTAAAGCATATATTGAATAATATTACCATTCAGCCAGTAACTAAAGTTATACCTGAAGTTAAAGTCATAGGTATAAAGGGAAAGACTACACTAAAAGATAATTTATTACCTGATTTATGGAATGCTTTTAACATGAATAGCTCAAAAATAATAAATAAGGCTGAACCACTTAAATATTATGGAATTTGTGAAAATGATGGGGCAAATAATCAATTTGGTAACAATGTAGTATATAGTGAAATTGTGGGTATAGAAGTTACCTCTTTTGATTATATACCAGAGGGAATGGTAGCTAAAATTATTACACAGGGAAAATATGTAGTATTTACTCATAAGGGAAGTATAGATAAGTTACAAAAAACTTATGAGTATATCTGGGGAACGTGGATTCCTTTAGCTAAGGTAGAGCTTGATATGAGGGATGATTTTGAATTATATGATGAAAGGTTTAAAGGTGCAAATAATCGTTTATCAGAGATTGATATTTATATTCCAATTAAGTGATTCTTAGGTTAAGGTGGAGTTTGCTTAATAGAACTACTCTCTCCATCTAAACATTAACTATGAGATCATGTATATTGGTGTCAAATCAAGTGAAGTAAAATAAAATTATAAAGTATTTATTTAATGTGTAAAGGAGAATGATAATGTTTAATTTAAAAGGAAAAGTTGTATTAGTAACAGGGGCTACTAGAGGAATTGGAAAAGGAATTGCTATATCACTTGCAAGGAAGGGAGCAATTATATATTTTACTGGAAGAACAGAAAAAGAATACCAAGGAGCAGTGAAACTTGGAGGTTCAATAGAAGCTACTGAACAGGCAATCAAGCAGGTAGGGGGTATAGGGTATGGTATTAAATGTGATCATAAAGATGATATACAGACCAAGATGGTTATAGATAAAATTGTTTTAGAGCAAGGGAGAATAGATATATTAGTCAATAATGTTTGGGGAGGATATGAATATTTTAATGATGGAACAGAATTTTGGAATGAAAAGGGATTCTGGACTGCGCCAATTAGTCGCTTTGATAAAATGTTTGAATCTGGTGTGAGGGCGCATTATGTGACCACTTGTTATACAGTACCTTCAATGATTAAACAGAAGAGCGGGCTTATAGTTAATATATCCTATTGGGCAGCAGAAAGAAATGACATGGGAGTTGCTTACGGAATGGCAAAGGCAGCAACCAATAAAATGACAGAAACAATGGCACATGAACTTAGAGAACATAATATTAGTGTTGTTACTGTTTATCCAGGACTTGTAAGAACCGAATCAGTAATTAAGTCGGCAGAATTTTTTGACTTATCTAATTCTGAATCAACAGAATTCATTGGACTTGCAATAGCTGCTTTAGCTACTGATTTGAATGTATTAGAAAAGAGTGGAACAAAGCAAATAGCGGCACAAGTTGCATTAGATTATGGTTATAAAGATATAGATGGAAAACAACCTATACCATTAAATAAATCTAATTGTCAGTAGCTAATATAATTAAGAAGAGTAATATTTGTGAACCAAAACTAATTTTATAGTTATGGTTCATTTTTATTTAAGAAAATTTCATAGGCTTAATTATAGGTAAATAGGGATAATAATGATGTAAATTGAATTATACCCTAAACAAGTTGTCTTGATTATATTGGTTTAATAGAGTTAAAATGGTAGTGATGCATATAATTATCAGTATGTTTTAGAGTCTATCAAAATCTAACGTAAATGTTGATGCTTATGACTTTTTTAATAAATTTAATAAAAGGAGAATAATTATGATATCTTTATTTAACAAAAAATCAATTATAGTAATTATTGTAGTTTTGTTAGTATTTATTTTTGCTGGCTGTTCAAAAAAAACTAATAAATCAGACATTAGTTTAAATGGTACAAAAGATAAAAATGAAACTTATACTCAATCTAATGTTGGAACAACTTCAGAAAATTCAACTACTCCAAGTAAAAATAATAATAAGACAAGTGAAGCTTTTAACAAAAGCTATGATAATACTTCGCAGGGTAAATATCTCTCTTCTAAGGATAACGTGAAAAATAAAGTTCATTCAGGAGAAAATATTACTGAAAAAGTTAAAAATTATATTATTAATGGTCAAGAAAATAAACTAGAAGCACAAAAAATAAAGTGGAGTAAAACATTTCTAAATCGAGTTGATATTGAAAGTTTATATAAGCAATATATAGCTAATGGAGGCCATGCTGACGACTTGGAGGACTTTGCCAACTATATGACTCTAAATGCACCTATTTCTAATGACTGGCAAGGGTTATTTAAAAAAGATTTATATGACACATATGGAGAAAAAGTTGTTAGATTAGAACATTTGGAAGGTGATTTATACCAGGCATATATTATAAAAAATGGTTCCGAAGTGCCTTATGTTGTAGTTTCATCAAGAACTGGTTATTTTCATGGCTAGTAATTTAAGTTATGTGCTATTAACTGCAATTTTCTGATTGCGATGAAAAGAAAACATGAAGCTTAAGGAATATATAAACGCTCTAATTCTAGTTAGAATTAGGGCGTTTTTGTATTTGTTTCAGTGTGAGGCAAATGGAAAAGCTTCATTATAAGTATTGTTTTGGTTTTATAGGATAAATGAAGTTTATAGAGTAAGTTTTTACAATTGAATTATTAAGATTATGACTTATAATACGATAAATGAAAAGTTAGACATGATGTTAGATTTAATATCTAGAAGATAAGAATTCAAAAGAAGAAACTAATGAAAATTTTAAATTTAGGGGGACAAATGTGGATTTTAAAACTTATAAAGCTTATATATCATAAGTGTAATGAAAAAAGAAGAATGTATATAATGACAAAATTTAATGACTATGAAAAATTCATAGAGCAGCAACAAAAGGCTGTGAGTAAAATAAATGATAAAACATCAAAAATAGTAGCAATCTTAAATTTATATAATGCATATTATTTTAACAATCAATTAGAAAAAGCAGAAGAGACAATAAAGGCTTTAGATATTAATGGATTAGATAATTCTATAGGAAGTGTATATTATTATTATTTAATAAATTGCTATATTGCTGCTAGTGATGAAATTATGGTTGATAAGCTTTGGCAAGAATCACAAAGTGCACTAGAAGAAATAAAAGAAAAATATCCTCAATTGTATAGAAATTTGAATATGAATTACAATAACTTCAAAGGTTTATACGAAGAGAGTAATAAAATTCTTTTAGAAGCTGATTATGATAAAAAAAATGATATATTTTATGCTATATTAAAAGCTGAAATATATTTTAATATAGGAAAAGAAAATAAAGCAAAACTTATAATTAATGGTTTACTTGAGGATAAGAAAAAACTACCACCACTATTTAAGAAGAAAATAAAAGATATTCAAATGAAATATATGAATCTTGAATATGAAGGATTTATTAATAAAAATGAAACTAATGAAAAAATAAGTTTTAAAGATAGAATATGGCTAAAAGTTAGAGATTCAGATTTTATGAGAAATCTACTACTTTTATTTATAGATATAAAAAGCATATTCAAAAATAAATATGGTTTATTAATTCTATGTCCTATTATTATAATATATTTATGGAAAATTATTGCAACTATGGGATTAAGGAGTAATACATATTCGGATTATTGGGACTGTCTTATACTAGATATTTTTAGTAAAGTGCTTACTATTAATATCATGGTATTATTGATCAATTATATGATTAAATGTAAAAAATATTTAAAGGCTATAGCAGTAATTTTAATGCTACTATTTTGGATAAGTTTTAATTTTTTTGCACAATCATATCCATCAAGTTTAAAGGCAAGAATCAAAGATTTGCACTATGTTGTATCAAAAAGTTATGTTGAAGAAATTACAACTATTAAATATATTGATATGGTGGATAAAGGTAAGTATCAATACATAGAAATAGAAACAAATAATAATAAGTTTGAAGTATTTAATGGTGATAATGTTTATGATTATATTCTCCAAAATTGTTATGAAGGAGATGTGGTCAAAATTAAATATTTACCTAATACAAAAGATATAATATATATAAATTTAGAAGAGAGTTAGATGTTACAAATAAAAATATAGAGATATTAAAGCATTATGTTCTAATTGTATTATTAAAAAAATAAAATCTAAAAAATAAAAATGAACCAAAACTAATTTTATAGTTATGGTTCATTTTTATTTAAGAAAAACTTTATAGGTTTGATATAGTCAAATATGAATAATAATGCTGTAAATCGTACTATATCCTAAACAAGTTATGTTGAATATGTTGGTTAAATAGTAATAGTACATATAATTATCAACATGTTTTAGATTATGTCAAAATCTGACCTAAATGTTCATGCTTATGGCTTTTCTAATAAATTTAATAAATAGATAGAAATCCAATAAGACATAAAATTGTTGTTATTATAGAAAATACTGAAACTATTTTGGTTTCATGCCAGCCATGTAGTTCAAATGAGTGATGAATAGGAGCCATTTTAAAAATACGTTTACTAAATAGTTTAAAAAATACTATTTGAATTAATGATGATAATGCTTCAATAACATAAATTCCTCCAACAATAATAACAATAAATGGGTTTTTCAGTATCATAGCTATTGTTGCAACAGCACCACCAAGGGCTAAGGAACCAGTATCTCCCATAATTATTTTAGCAGGATAACAATTATATCGTAAGAATCCTAATAAAGCTCCTGCTATACAACCACAACTAATTGATAATGTATAATGCCCCATTCCAAAAGATAGTAAAGTAAAAAAAGTTATTACAAGTAATGTTATAGAAGTAGCAAGCCCATCTAGACCGTCTGTTAAGTTTAATGCATTAGTTGTTGATACGTAATAAAAAATAATAAAGGGTATGTATAAAATTTTTAAGTCAAATAGTTTTTTAGTAAATGGAAACATAATTATTGAACCAATTGAAGGATTATAATATGAATAAATGGCAAAAATACTTGATACAAAAAGCAATAAAATCATTTTTCCTTTTGAAGTTAACCCTTCATTTTTTTTATGTATTTTCTTTAAAGTATCATCAATGAAACCTATAAGTCCGAAAGCAATAAGTGAAGATATCACAAGCAGCAGCTCTCTATTATAATTTTTTATCAATAACAACATTGTTATTATTGATGAAAAAATAAAAATAATACCACCAAATGTAGGAGTTCCAGCCTTCTTTTTATGGTTTATTGGAATTCCATTTTTAATGTTTTGGCCTAAATCTAATTTTTTAAATAATGGTATAAGCAATAAGCCAGTAATTGTAGATAATAAAAAACTGAATAGTACAGCATAGATAATAGTGCTCATAATAAATCCTTTCTAACCTAATATTTTGTTAACGTCTATTAAGTTCTTGATAATGTTGTAATTTCTATAGTTTAATTTGTTATAAAAATTTATTTCAACTTTATAATTATGGTAATATAGTGATTGAGTTGTAACAATAACTATATATTAGTATCAAAATAAATTGAAAAGTATAAAAGTTTAAGTTGAATATTATTCAAGTAACTTGATTATAAATATAATTTGGAGGGATAATTTTGAAGAATGAGTTATGTAAAATTAGAGAAATGAATGAAAAAGTAAAAGATAGATTAAATTATATAAAATCTAATAATGATAGTGCGATGTGCGATATTAATACAATAAAAGCTTTAAAAAATAACATATATGAAAAAACATCTAAAATATTTATATATAATTTAAAAAAGCTTATTCAGCTAGAAATAACACAAAAAAATCTTGCCAAGAAAATAGGTGTTTCAGAAGATCTACTTTCTAAATATAAATCAGCAGAAGCTTTTCCATCTATAGAAACCTTAATATATATTTGTGAAGTATATAATATAGGCATAGATAAACTTATTTCTACTCCACTAACAGCAGCTGATATAGAAAACTTAGAAAATAATATGGATATTAATACAGATATATTTGAAGATAAATACCATGTTTATTTTTTAGTTACTAATATAGCTAAAGAAGGAGCTATACATGAAGGAATTGTTGAATTTTGCAATGATAATGTAGTATTTAAAATTCTTTCTAATAGTGAAGTTGTTAAGTTATTTAAAGGAGATTACAATACTTTTGATAAGCTTATATTTTTTAATTTACAAAGTGCTAATGACGGTATTACATATATAAATATGGTTAAACCTAATGTGAATAAAAATAAATATGTGGGAGGTATAGCTCTCCTTATGTTACCTTCAGATGCAAATAGTAAACCTTGTGCTCAAAAGATTCTCTTCAGCAAAATAAGGGTAGATAGGAAATTACATTACGAAAGATTAAAAGAACTTTTAAACTTTTCTTGTAAAGAAACAACTTTTGGACATGTAAAATTATCTTCAGTTGAAGATGAGGAAGCTTATAATTTTATTAGAAAGCTGATTTAATACAGCAATGAGATAAAGAATTAGAAAGTAATAAAAGATTATAACTTAGCTAATATAATAAGTTTAGGAAGGATAAAAAATGTTTAAAATAGGTGAATTTTCAGTACTTACATCTATAAGTATTCATATGCTTAGAAACTACGATAAAATTGGATTGTTAACACCTAAGTATATAGATGAATGGACAGGATATAGATATTATGAAAGTGATCAATTGCCAATTGCAAATCAAATTGTGGCTTTAAAGATGATGGGATTTGGACTAAAAGAAATAGCAGAGTTACGACTAGAAGATATGCAAATGGACAAGTTTAAAGATGTATTAAAAAATAAAATTGAGGCTAAAGAACAAGAAGCAAAAATAATTAGAAGACAGTTAGCACAAATGGAAAATGCACTAAAGGATTTGACAAGTGAGAAGACACACCCATTGTCTATAGTGATTAAGTGTATACCAGATAGAAAAGTTGCTAGCTTTAGAATGAAGATTAAAGAGTTTTCAGATGAGGGGATCTTATGGAAAACACTTGGTGATGAATGTAAAAAGTTAAATGTTCAATTTGCAGATTCAAATTATTCTATTGCTATTCAACATGAAATAAATTTTGATGAAAATTACATTGATGTTGAAGTTCAAAGATTAGTTGAAAATATTTATGAAAGTACAGGTAAGGTTAAGTTTTATAATATACCATCTTGTCAGGTAGCCTCACTAGTATATCAAGGTGGGTATAGCAAACTTAAAGATATAAATATTTACATAGCCAAATGGATAACTCAAAATGGATTTGAAATTTGTGGACCTGCATTTAACATTTATTATATTTCGCCAGAACATGAAGTAAACGAAGAAAAATTTGTTACAGAAGTATGTTTTCCTATTAAAAAAAGATAATGTATTGACTCTAGCACAATGCGAGGGTATATGCTTTTTCTATAAATAAACAAAATTTTATCCGATGACTATCCGCTTTAATACTCTCATCTTCTTTAAAGTGGTGGTAAAGAGCGGCTACGTCCCTGGATAACGATTTCTAAAGCTTCAGTGGGAGTAAAAACTCCTTCTGAAGCCAAGAACTCTGTTTATAGAAGGAGTGATGAAAATATGCCTAAAAAAGTAATTGAACTAAGACATAAAGTTTGTGATTATACCTGTATGTGGAACGGTATTGAAGATTTATATGGAACAAAATTAGGTGAAGATATACCAGATTATTTTTTCTTTTGTTTAAGTGGAATAGGGAAATTTGTATATTTGAAGTTTAGTAGTGGGAATATGCGAAGAATGGCTTCATGGAATGATGGAAGAACGAAAAAAATGTATGCATCAATTTGTAATATTGTAGGATTTAAATATAAGCATATAGAAGGTAGAAAATTTGAATATGTAATGAAAAGAGCAAAAGAACAGATTGATAATGAAAGACCAGTTGTTCTTGGATGTTTAGATATGTATTATTTAAGCTATTATCCAAAGTTTTATTACAAAGAACATATACCAATTCATTATATACTAATGGTTGGATATGATGATGAAGAGCAGTGTGCATATGTATATGATTGTGGAATTGAAAAATTACAAAAAATTAAATATGAAACTCTTAAAAAGGCTATGAATATTGAAAAGACATCTTTATCTGATAAAAATTCCATTTGCCTTATAGAGTTTGATGATAAAATTAAGAGCATTAGAGAAATTGCTATAAGGGGATTTTATGAAAAAGCACGGGAAATGCTCAATCCTAAGGTAGGATTTTGCGGAATTCCCGGCATGAGAAAGTTAAGCAAAGAAATTCTTAATTGGAAAGATGAATTAACTGCTGAAGAATATGAAACAGCTCTTAAACATATTGTTATGTGTACAGGTACTGTTCCAATTCTCCCCAACAGACTAACTAAGATAGAAGAAAAAGATGAAATAGAACATCAAGCTGCTCGAAGAGAATATGCTAATTTATTAATGCAATTAGGAGATAAGTACGGTTTTCAACAGTGGAAAGTAGCAGCGGATCTTTTTGAAAAGAGCGGCATTATTATTCAAGAGATGACAGATTTAATAGTAGATTACTTATTGAAGGAAATTAAAGAACTTAATAGACTACCATATATGATTAATGACATAGCAGACCTTGAAGAAAAAGCATATCATAGGATTTTGGAGGGAATAAAAAATGAAGCATGAATGGAGAAAAAATGAAAAAGAACTATATGCACCTAAGGAGATACCACAGTTATTATCTGTTCCAAAACAAAAATTCTTTATGATTAAAGGAAAAGGGAATCCTAATGATGAGGATTTTTCAGAGAGAATAGGCGTTTTATATTCTTTATCATATGCGGTTAGAATGATGCATAAAAGCGGATTTGTACCAGATGGATATTTTGAATACACTGTATATCCACTTGAAGGGGTTTGGGAAGAGTGTGATACAAGTGATAAATCTACATTTTCTTATACAATCATGATAAGGCAACCAGATTTTGTTACAGAGGATGTTGCAAAAAGAGCCTTTGAAATAGCAAATGTGAAAAAACCAAACCCACTTTTAAAAGAAGCTTATTATGATGAAATAGAAGAAGGTTTCTCAGTACAAATTCTTCATATGGGGGATTATGATGATGAGCCAGAAAGCTTTGAAAAGATAATAAAATTTATGAATGAAAATAATTTAGAAAGAAGAGGGAAAACTCATAGAGAAATATATTTGTCAGATGCAAGAAAAGTAGAACGTAATAAATTAAAAACAATACTACGATATATGGTTAAGTAAGAAATAGAGTATAAACTATTAGGGGGTAAATCATGGTGAAAAAATACAATTTATATCAAATTGATTCATTTACAAAGGAAAAATTTACAGGAAATCCAGCAGGAGTAATAACCAATGCAGATGGATTAACTGATCATGAAATGCAGAAAATAGCTAGGGAACTTAATAACTCTGAGACGGCCTTTATCTTTTCTTCAAATAGCAATGAGTATGATGCTCATGTACGTTTTTTTACTCCAACAAATGAAGTTCCAATTTGTGGTCATGCTACTATTGCTGCTCATTATGCTCGTGCTGTTGAAAATGGACTAGACACTTCAAGGGTTTATCATAAAACAGGTGCTGGAATTTTACCTGTTGATGTAATAAAGGAAGATGGAGATTACAAAATTGTTATGACACAGGGTAAAATTGAGTTTGGTGCAACTATTGAGGGGGAAAATAAAAAAGAAATTATATCAGCTCTTAATATAGAAAATAATGATTTACTGGAAGATTATGAAGTACAAATTGTTTCCACAGGGCATTCTAAGGTTATGATTGCTATAAAAGATATTGATACTTTAAATACATTAAAACCGGATTATGATTCACTTTCTAGATTAAGTAAGATTATTGAATGTAATGGGTATTATGTTTTTACGGTTGATTCACAAGATAGTGATATTTTAATACATGGTAGAATGTTTGCGCCTGCAATAGGTATTAGTGAAGACCCTGTCACTGGTAATGCAAATGGTCCTCTAGGTGCATACCTTGTTCATCATAATCTTGTTAAACATAATAATTCTGTGTTTAGATTTAAGGCTAAGCAGGGGGAAGCTATAAAACGACCAGGTATTATTGAAGTTCAGGTGAAAATAGAAGATAAAGAGCCTGTTGAAGTTAAGGTTTCTGGAAATGCTGTAATAATATTTAAATCAGAATTATCCTTGAATGATTAAATAATAGATAAAAATTGCGATTTTATGATAAAGAATGTAACATGGCTTACTCTAAGGGGTAGGCCTATATTTATATTCTGTTTCTAAGATATAATTTAGAAAAAATTTCATGTTTTTATGATATAATAGAATTACTTTAAGGACAATAGAAGAACAGAATTAGATACATTATGTTTCTACTATGTTTAATGACAAAACAACAACTTTTTATAGAAAGGATTTTGTATATAATGAAGTCAAAATTTTTAAAGAAAGAAATTAATCTTGTTGTTTTATCCTTATTATTTTCAAATATATTAGCTGGCTGCTCTATTAATACAACTCCAACAGATTCTAACAATAAAAAAAATTCTTCAATATCACAAAATAAGAAAAAAGAGATATCAAAAGATTCTTCTAAAGAAGTTGACTCAACTGAAAAATCAGGGAAAGATAAAAATTATAAAAGTAATATCTCTCCAGGAACAGATAAAGTAAAGGGAAAAGTTAAGTTATATAAAGGCACCTATTTTGATGACAGGCGTTTTGGAGATAATATCTTGACCTTGAAAAACTATTGTGAAGTTGTTATTTCTAATGTGACTGATACTTCTTTTGATTTTACCATCTATGAAGTAGATGAAAAAACAGAAAAGAAAAAAGTTATTTTCCTTACAAATACAGCAATTTTTACAGGAGATGGAACAAAAGCTGCTTTTTATGGAAAAAATTATACTCTTCATTTTACATTTCCAAATCATCATGGTGCATTTCCTGTTGTAACAGACATGGAGGTATCTGGATTTGAGCCATTGAAAGGTAAAACTTATGTTAATAATGGAATACCAGGCCATGAATTTAGTTAAAATAATATGAATCGTATGTAAATATAGATACTATGGTAATAAGACAATAAATACTTTGATTGGAGTGCGAAGAAGAATTTAATGAAAGAAATTATAACTTACACATTATGTAATAAGGATAAAAACTCTAATAGATATTATGAAGAGGTATCGATTTTTACAGATGAAGTGATAAGTAAAATATATAATGAAGCTAATGATTGGATAAGTGATTTTAAAAAATTTATAGTTAAAAATAATATAGAAAAATTAAGAAGTAATGTAGAGTATTTGCTTGAACTACTTATGTTAGGCGTATTATGGACATGTTATATAAATAAAGCAATTTTACTAAAAAATACACCTAAAAATATTCTCATAAAATTAGCTGATTTAAGAGAAAAAGAGAACATGAAAAAGTTATCAGATTTTTTTAGAGGTGTTTTAGAAACATTATTTTTAGATAAAAATAGTAGTCATAAGGTAGATTATACATTAGATAATGTAAAAAAATTAATCCAGTGGTTATCAGCTACAGGTGAGTTTAAACAAGAAATCAAAAGATTAGAAAGATGGGAAAGATTTTTATCTAATAAATCAGAAGATGAAATTAAGAATTTTTTATTATTAATAATAAATTTAGGTGAATGGTTTGAAATAAGAAGTGAAGAAGTGTTAGGCATTTACACTAAAAATGTTAATGAGTTTCATAATTCTACTCATAAAAAACATAAATGGAAAGAAGATTATATATATTGCGGGCGCAAAAGAGTAGAATATCATTTAAATATGGTAGGAGCTGATATATTAAATAGAGTTTATAGAGAAGAATTTTTAAAAACGAAAGAAAAAAGATTGCTTTTGCCAGCGTGTATGAGATTAAATTTTCATAATTGTAAAGCTTACAGAACTGAAAATGGATATGTATGCAAAAATTGTACAAAATCTTGTAAGATTAATGAATATACAAAATTAGGGGAAAAGTATAATTTCCAAACTTATATTATTCCTCACGAATCATCTGCATTTACAAAGAAAAAAATTAAAGAAGATTATATAGGTATAATAGGTGTAGCTTGTGCTCTTAACCTTATTTCAGGCGGATGGAAAGCAAAAGAGTTAAGATTTATTCCTCAATGCGTATTATTAGATTATTGTGGATGTAGGAATCATTGGCATGAAAAAGGGATTGTTACTGATATAAACAGTGATAGATTATTATATATTATTGGTATAGAAAAATAGTCTTGTTTGTTTTACTATTAAACTATCCATTATAACACCAGACTAAAAACCTGAGTTATGATAGGGTTAATGGAGGTGGAAATATGATGGAAAATAAATATAAGACAGCACAGGTAGCAAAAATAATAGGAATACACCCTAACACAGTACGTTTGTATGAAAAACTAGGATTGATATCTGAACCTCAAAGATTATCTAATGGATATCGAGTTTTTACGGATTTTCATATTGCACAATTTAAGCTAGCTAGGACAGCATTTAAAGTTGAAGTTCTGCAAAGTGGTCTTAGAAAAAAGATGATTAGTATTATTAAATTATCTGCTAAAGGTGATTTTCAAAAAGCAATTTTATGCACTAATAACTATATAGGCCAGGTTAAAATAGAACAGAAAAATGCAGAAGAGGCTATCGAAATTACAAAAAAATTGCTTTCTGGTATACAGGAGGAAGAAAAGGATGTATATTTGACAAGAAAACAAGCTGCAGATTATCTGCAAGTTACAATAGATACCTTAAGAAATTGGGAAATGAATGGGTTGGTTTCTGTAAAACGAAAACAGAATGGATATCGGGTATACACTAAAAATGATATTAAGTTATTAAAGATAATACGTTCTCTACGTTGTGCCAATTATTCTCTTGCAGCAATTTTACGTATGATAAATGCCATGTCAAATAACTTAGAAATTGATATACGAGAGGTCATTAATACACCCAAAACTGATGAAGATATTGTAACTGTCTGTGATAAACTTCTTACTTCACTAAGCAATGCAGAATTAAATGCAAAGTGCATTTTAAGACAGCTAAAAACCATGAAAGAAAAATTTAATATGAACCCTACAGTTTAACACCAGACTTCATTCTGGTGTTATTCTTTTTATGTATTAAAGAGTAGGAGGTTTATGGATATGGAAACAATTAAAATTCATGACTTATGTAAAGCATACGGAAATACACAAGCCGTAAATAGTGTTAGCATATCAGTTAAACGTGGCGAAGTGTTCGGATTGCTTGGTGCTAATGGAGCAGGGAAAAGTACGACTATTGAATGTGTTTTAGGCACAAAGAAATTTGATAGTGGATCAATTTCCATTTTAGGAATGAATCCGCAAACAGAGAGAAAGGAATTATTTCAACGAGTTGGAGTTCAATTTCAAGAATCAAATTATCAAGACAAACTAACAGTAGGAGAACTTTGCGAAGTTACACAAGCCCTTTACAAACATCCATCAGATTATGTGAAATTGTTAAAACAATTTGGTCTTTTGGATAAATGCAAAAGCCAAGTGAGTGAGCTTTCAGGAGGGCAAAAACAACGCTTATTTATTATACTTGCGTTAATTCCTAATCCTGAAGTTGTGTTCTTAGATGAACTGACAACAGGGCTTGATACCAAAGCAAGGAGAGATATATGGAAAGGACTTTTGGATTTAAAGAAGAAAGGGCTTACTATCTTTTTAACTTCGCATTTTATGGATGAGGTAGAGGTATTATGTGATAGTATTTGTATTCTTAAAAAAGGAAGGAGCATTTTCTACGGAACTGTGCAGGAAGCAATTGAAGGAAGTCCGTTTGAAAAATTTGAGGAAGCTTATTTGTGGTATACAAAGGAGGAGGAAGTTGATAATGAGAGTATTTAGAACAATGTTGAAAACAGAGTTGAAATTATCCCTACGAGGGATGGATATGTTTATTTTTGCAATTTGCATGCCAGTAGTAGTAACAATTATTTTAGGTATCATCTATGGAAATAAATTAGCTTTTCATGGTGCAGGCTACACATTTTTAGAGCAATCATTTGGAGCTATTACTACAATTGCAATATGTGCAGGGGGAGTGATGGGGTTACCGCTGGTTATGTCTGACTATCGTCATAGAAAAATTCTAAAAAGGTTTAAAGTAACACCTATAAGTCCTGCCATGATTTTAATGGTGCAGGTAGTAATTTATGCATTGTATTCTATTGCTTCATTAATACTTGTTTATACCATAGCAACAATTTTCTTTGGTTTTCGATTTAGTGGTTCCTGGCTTCAGTTCTTAGGTTTCTACTTTTTGGTAATGGCATCCATGTTTAGCATAGGCATGATGGTGGGAGGCATTGCTCCAAATATAAAGATAGCAGGTATTATGGCAAGTGTATTATATTTTCCCATGTTGATTTTTTCAGGAGCAACGTTGCCCTATGAGATTATGCCAACAGCGCTTCAAAAATTTGCTAATATATTACCATTAACACAAGGAATAAAGCTTTTAAAAGCTGCTACGCTTGGTTTGACTATAGATAGCGTCATAATGCCTATTATTGTAATGATCGCTCTTGGAGTAATATGTACTGGTGTAGCTCTTCGATTTTTTAAATGGGAGTAATACTAAAGACAATTCATTATTAAAATTAATACTTAAAAATAGTAGCTATCCTTTTATGTAGGAAACTACTATTTTTTATTTTTATAGGAAGGTTTTTAACAGTTTAATGATAGATTGCTTAAGTGAAGGAAATCAAAGTGTTTAAATAGACACTTCCATTTATCTGTCTATTGAAGGGCCGTTGGAATAAATTGTATAATAAACTTGATAGAATGCTAACTTTTATATTAAGGAGGTACGCAGTATGTTTATTTTCAATTATGCCGAAGGAGCATCAGCATTAAGTGTATGGGGTGTTTGGATAATTGTTTTTTTAGCGCTCTTTGGTCTTAATGAAATAGCTCGTAGATGGAAATATATTGGCTTCTTCTGTTTTTTTATTTTACCATTAATACTTTCAATATTATGGTTTACAGTATTAAGTGATACAACTTATACAGACTGGTTCCATTTAGCAAAGGTGTATTCTTCTACAGCAGGATGTATAGGTTTTTGGTGTATCAGGCATGTTAAATGGAAAAATAAACTTACAGGTAAAGAGTGGAGATTATCTGATAAAAAATGGGCATTATGTTTTCCACCGCTTATCCTTGCTATCAATATTGTAGAGGCAGTAGCCCGTGATTTCCAAGTTGGTATTCAATATCATGGGGGAGGAACTTTAGCAGATGAAGCTATGTATGTACTTGGTGGTTCATGGAATTTTATGAATGGTATAGCAGGTATCTTGAATATAATAACTATAACCGGATGGTTTGGAATTTGTATAAAAAAACAGACTTCTAAAGATGGAAGCAAAGATATGCTATGGCCGGATATGCTATGGTTTTGGATAATAGCATATGATTTATGGAATTTTGCTTATACGTACAACTGTCTGCCAGGACATGCTTGGTATTGTGGGTTTGCTTTATTATTGGCTCCAACTATTTGTGCATTTACTGTAGGAAAAGGAGCATGGCTGCAGCACCGTGCACAAACGCTGGCATTATGGTGTATGTTTGCACAAACCTTCCCATCATTTATTGATAAGGGTGCCTTTGCTGTTATGTCACCATACAATCCAGCACTACTATTTGCATTTAGTTTTGTAGCACTAGTTGTAAATATAGCAGTATTTATTTATATGATTTACAAAATAGGTAAAACAAAGAGAAATCCTTATCTTGGCGAGCTTTATACAGATCTAGAAAAATATAAGGAAGTTAAATCACTTGCAGAATAAATATCATGTCAATAGGATAATAGTTTTTATTTAGCAAATAGAAAAAATATAAATAAACTTTACTATAAAATGGGGGTACGAGTGATATGGACAAATATAAAGTTATTGAAATTAAGCAAAGTGTTTTTGAAGATAATGATCGACAAGCGAATTTGCTTAGGGAAGAATTAAAGAAAGAGAAGACTTTTTTATTAAATTTGATGTCATCACCAGGTTCAGGTAAAACAACAACTGTTTTAAGAACAATTGAAGCCTTGAAAGATGAAATGAGCATTGGTGTTTTAGAAGCAGATATTGATTCTGAAGTTGATGCTCATACTGTTGCTCAGACTGGTGCAAAAGTAATTCAATTGCACACAGGTGGAATGTGTCATCTTGATGCAGATATGACCAAACAAGGTTTATTGGGACTTGGAACAGAAGGAATTGATTTTGCCATATTAGAAAATGTAGGCAATTTGGTATGCCCAGCAGAATTTGATACTGGTGCATCTAAAAATGCTATGATTTTAAGTGTACCAGAGGGAGATGATAAACCATTAAAATATCCTTTGATGTTCTCTGTTGTTGATGTTGTATTAATTAACAAGATAGATGCAATAGCTAATTTTGACTTTGATTTTAAGGCGGTGGAAGAACGTATAAAAAATTTGAATCCTAATACTAAGGTTATGAAAATTTCGGCTAAAACTGGTGAGGGAATAGATGAATGGATCAATTGGATACGTACTGAAGTAAAAAATTGGAGGGTATAAATAAGTAGCTGTGAAATTTAATTTGGGGGGAAATAAATATGGTAAAGAAAAAAGTACTTGAACTGGCCAATAAGATTGCTGCTGGCATTACTGGTGGGTTAGTAAAAGTAAAACCAACGGATCCAGAATATAAAATTCTTGCCACAGTTACTACAGATGAAATGGCAGAAGTAGCACTTCATCTAGAGATCCGCAAACCCAAAACTTTGGAGGAAGTTGCTGCTCTTTGCAAAAAACCTGTAGATGAGGTAGAGAAGATTCTATACCAGATGGCAGTTGATGGCTCAGTTAAAGTAGAAAAGGAAAATGGTGTTGATAAATATTTTCTTGAACTTTATGTTCCTGGTGTCATGGAATACATGGTTGCAAATAGGCAAAATATAAAGAAGTATCCAGTAATTCCTGAATCCTTTGAAGAATATACAAGAAAATTAGGGGGATTAATGGCAGGAAATATTCCTGTAGGAATGGGTGTAATGAGAGTTATACCAATTGAAAGCGCCATTGAAGGTGATACAAGAAGAGCCTCTTATGAGGAAATTTCAGATTTGCTTAATAAACATGAGATTTTTTCTGTTGCGGATTGTGCATGTCGTACATCCATGAGAGTTATTGGGCAAGGTTGTGGACATACCGTTGAAGAAATGTGTATTCAGCTTGGTCCAGCTGCAGAGTATTATATTCGTACAGGAAGAGGTAGACAGATTACTAGAGAAGAAGCTATTGCTATTTGTAAGAAAGCTGAAAAGGAAGGTTTGATACATCAGATACCTAATTTATCAGGACCGGGAAAAACCCTTGCTATTTGCAATTGTTGTGGATGTTCCTGCTTTGGATTAAGGAATGCCAATCTTTATAGAAACCCTGATTTTTCAAGATCAAACTATGTTTCACAGGTAGATAAAGATAAATGTGTTGCTTGTGGAGAATGTGTAGAAAATTGCCCATCCAATGCATTAACACTAGGACAAAATTTATGCACAAAGAAGCCTATTGCAGTGGAGAAGGAAAAAGAAACCCCATATGATACTAAGTGGGGAAAAGACAAATGGAATCCCGATTATCGTCATCGTAAAGTTGTTGCTGAGGGCGGAACAAGTCCGTGTAAATCTGAATGTCCAGCTCACATAGCTATTCAAGGGTATATCAAGATGGCATCTCAAGGAAGATATGGAGAAGCCTTGGAACTTATAAAGAAAGAAAATCCATTTCCAGCAATCTGTGGACGTATTTGTCCCAGAAAATGTGAGTCTGCTTGTACAAGATCAGGTGTAGATGAACCACTTGCTATTGATGAAATCAAAAAATTCATTGCTGAGCAGGATTTAAAAGAAGAACACCGCTTTGTACCTGAAAGGAAAGATGAGAGGCCGGAAAAAATTGCTGTAATTGGAGCAGGTCCTGCAGGACTATCTTGTGCTTATTTCTTAGCTGTTGATGGTTACCAGGTAACAGTGTTTGAAAAGGAAGAAAAACTTGGTGGCATGTTAACCCTTGGAATTCCTTCATTTAGGTTAGGGAAAGAAGTAGTAAATGCAGAAATTGATATTTTGAAGGAATTAGGAGTAGAATTTAAAACAGGAGTTCAGGTTGGACAGGATATTACTCTTCCTAAACTGAGAGAACTTGGCTACAAAGCATTTTATGTAGCAATTGGAGCTCAAGCTGGTCGAAGACTAGGGCTTGAGGGTGAAGAAGCTGAAGGAGTAATGACAGGTGTAGATTTCTTACGAAAAGTAAGCCTAGGTGAAGAGTTAAAGATGGAAGGGGAAGTTGTCGTTATTGGTGGAGGAAATGTTGCTATTGACGTTGCTCGAACTGCTGAAAGAATTGGTGCTTCACAAGTAGATATGTATTGTTTAGAAAATAGACGAGAAATGCCTGCACTTGGGGAAGAAATTGAAGAAGCATTATCAGAAGGTATTAGCATCAATAATTCTTGGGGACCTAAACGTATAATTCAGGAAAATGGACGTGTTGTTGGTGTGGAATTTAAAAAATGTATTTCTGTCTTTGATAAAAATAGAAAGTTTAGTCCTAAATTCGATGAAAATGAAACAAAGATTGTTAAAGCAAACAGTGTATTGACTTCAGTTGGCCAAGGAATGAATTGGGGGGAGTTATTAAAAGATTCCAAAATAGAATTAAATCCAAATAAGACAATAAAAGCTGATCCTATTACTTTCCAAACAGGTGAGGCAGATGTATTCGCTGGTGGAGATGCATTAACAGGACCTAAGTTTGCTATTGATGCCATTGCTTTAGGCAAGCAAGGTGCCATTTCAATTCATCGTTATGTTCATGGTGATAACTTAACAATAAGCCGTGAAAGAGAATATCATGCTTTTGATAAAGAAAACTTAAATATGGATGGCTATGATCGTTTGCCTAGACAAAGACCACTTCATGTTGAAGGAAGTGAATCAAAGTTAACCTTTAAGGATTTGCGTGGTACATTTACTGAGGAACAAATAAAGGAGGAAACTAAGCGTTGCCTTGGCTGTGGTGCTGTGGTTGTAGATCAATACCAATGTGTGGGTTGTGGAATGTGTACTATAAAATGTAAATTTGACGCAATCTCATTGATAAGAAAATATGATAGTTCTGGCTTAGAGTTTAAGGATATGAAACCTGCAGTTATAAAACATGTTATAAAACGTCAAGGAAGAATTGCAGTGAAAAGTGTAAAGAAATCAGTGAAATCAATTTTCTCAAGAGAAAAAGGCAAGACAGAATAATTAAAGTATTATTTGAGACAAAAGATGGGAGAGATTAGTTTCATACATTATTTATACTTTTACAAGAGAGGTGAGATCAGTTGCATGAAGTGGGAATTATGATTGAAGTTATTAAAAATATTGAAAATTTTGCAAGAGTAAATAGATTAACAAAAATAGATATATTAGTTCTTCAGATTGGTGAGCTCTCATCTGTAATTCCAAGATATATTGAAGCATGTTACCCAGCTGCAGTTGATGGTACATTATTGCAAGATACAAAATTAAAAATTGAGATATTGCCAGGCAATGCTATTTGCAAAAGGTGTAATAAAGCTTTTAATCTCATTGAGAATAATAATAAATGTCCAAATTGCGCAAGTAAAGATTGGGAGATACTATGTGGAAAAGAGTTTATGATTAAGGAAATCGTTGCTTGCTAAAATGACATTGTTAAGATGTATTATAAAGTACTAAAAATAGCAGCATCCAATTACAAACTGGAGCTGCTATTTTTATATTTTATTTATAAGCAAATATTAAGATTATATTATATATTTACCATAAAACCATTATATTACTCGTTATGGTATAATTACATTACCATTAAATCTATTATGAAAGTATAAAATTATGGGAAATTGCTTAATTTTAAACATTTGTTTATTAGAAAATATGAGGTGAGCTTATGAATAATATTCCTGAATTAATTGCAAGTTTGTACTCCAAAGATAATAAGATTGCTTATAAATGTTTAAAACTTCTGGAATCGGAAAGCGAACAATCTAATACTGCCTATGAGTTTTTTGATACCTTCGTTGAGATGATAGAAGATACCAATTCTTATATTAGAACAAGAGGAATTATTTTAATATCTGCTAATGCCAAATGGGATATAGACAATAAAATTGATGAAATTATTGATAAATATTTGAAACACATTTTAGATGTGAAACCTATTACCGCAAGGCAATGTATTAAGGCATTACCCAATATTGCAAAATATAAGCAGGATTTAGTACCTTGTATCAGAGAAGCTTTATTAAAAGCAGATACAGAAATATATGGAGATAGTATGCAACCATTAGTGTATAAAGATATTAGGTCTGCTTTACAGAAGATAAAATAAAGGATAACAATTTACATATCTAATATTAATTAGCTTAACACATAATATAAATAATATTTATTAGGGAATAAGTAATAAAGCAAAGTAAGAATAGAGTAGTTAATAGGATAGATTTTAAAATCATATCTTATTTTATAAAAAATATAACTGAAAAAGAGGTAAATTTATGATAAAACCAATTGTAAAAGATGTATTGTTTTTAGGACAAAAATCAGAAGAGGCAACTAAAAATGATATAGGAGTAATTGATGATTTAATAGATACATTAAGAGCAAACTTAGAGTATTGTGTTGGATTGGCTGGAAACATGATTGGAGTAAAAAAGCGTATATTGGTATTTAATGTAGGGAACCTTATTGTACCTATGATAAATCCAGTTATATTAAAGAAAGAAAAGCTTTATGAAACAGAAGAAAGTTGTTTGTCTTTAATTGGCTTTAGAAAAACAAAGAGATATGAAATGATAGAGGTGGAGTATCTTGATAGAAATTTTAAGAGGCAAAAGCAAGTGTTTACTGGATTTACAGCACAAATAATTCAACATGAAATGGATCATTTTGAAGGTATAATAATCTAATTGAATAATTAAAACAGTACTTACCATAAGAAAAGGTTGTTGCTTGAATATAATATAAAACATATGGTAAAATTTATCTAAAAATTATTTTTTAGGAGAAAGTAATATGGAGTTTAAAGTAATGGCACCTTTGTGGTTAAAATATCCTGGTATACCACAGGGGAGTATTGGATGGAGAATGGGGTATGGAGAATCATATGGAAATAAATTTTATAGTTGGCTTTATTCATTAAGTGATGAAGAAAAACTAGAGTTTAAAGAAAAGTTTCCAGAACCAATTTGCTGGAGTTTGGAAGATTTTAATTTGAAAAGACATAATAAATTTTGGGTATATAATTGGGAAAATAGAATAAGCACAAAGTATTCTATTGATTTAATAGTAACTGAAAAATTAAACAAAATAGAAAGAGATAAAATATTTTTTTGGGGACATACTTCTAATAAGAAGGATAGAGTTGGGAAGGAATGCCTTAGTCAGTGGTATATGAAAGATTTTAATGTAGGACATGTTGCTTACTGTTGTATGGAACAATATTTAATGTCAAAGAAAGCATTGTTATTTGGTGATGAAGAGTCAAATAGTAAAATTATGGAATCAAGGGATCAAAGAGTAATAAAACAGCTAGGACGTGAGGTTAAAAATTTTGATGAAAAAGTATGGAATCAATTTAAAATGCCAATTGTGTTAACAGGAAATTATTATAAGTTTTCACAAGCAGAAAGTTTACGAAAATATCTTTTAAGTACTGGTAATAAGATTTTGGTTGAGGCTAGTCCGTATGATAAAATATGGGGAATTGGTATGGGTGAAAATGAAGCTAGATTATGTGAAATAGAAGAATGGAAAGGAAAAAACTTACTTGGATTTGCGTTGATGATAATAAGAGATGAGTTAGCAAGGTTATGGAAGTTTGAGAATGAAGTGAAATTTTAACGTATCTCCCCTGGTTAATTAAAAAATCAAATTCATACCAAGATTTAAAATTAATTTAAAATATTGATATATAAGGAGCAATGAAATGGAAGATAATTTTGATAATGTAAATTGGCATTTTGATGATGCTTATAATGGATATTGCAAGCGATTTAATTGTGAGGATAATAAAGAAAATAGTGAGCATATTGAAGCTGGGTTAGTGTATGCCGCAACCCATATGGGAATGTATATGGCATGGATTATTAAACATAACTTGGAAGGAAGTATTCATAACAAATATTCAAAGGAAGGCTTGGAGAAAGTAAGGAACGAACAGATGACAGGAGTGGAATTTTTACTTAAAAATTGTGATGGTAAGCTGTGGAGTGAAGATTTTAATCAGGAAGGACTTGAATTTACAAGGGCTTATTATGAATATTATTTAAGGGATTATTCAGACTTGATTTTGTGTGAGTTTGATATAGAATACAGTATATATGAAGTTGAAGATAAATGGACTAACTATAAAAGTATTGGTGATATGTTAGATACTGCTTATAGTGACTTTAAAAAAGGGAAAATAGGACGTGTGAGATAGAATAAATAAGGTTAGGAAATAAAGACTTAAAGCTAATAAAATATAGAGCTTAAGTCTTTTATTTATTTAATAAACAGAGTTCTTGACTTCAGAGGCAGTTTTTACTCCCACTGAAGCTTAGAAATCGTTATCCAGGGACGTAGCCGCTCTTTACTGCCACTTTAAAGAAGATGGGAGTATTAGAGCGGGTAGTCATCGGATAAATAATTTTAGCAATTTAGGAATAACATTGTCCCTATTACAATGATATATTAAAATTACCACGTGGGGAAAGGTTGGTGATAATTTGAATTATAGTAATGCAATATCACAATGCATTGAATTTATTGAGGAAAATATAAAAAGTGATTTAACACCAGAAGTAATAGCAAACAAATGTGGATATTCTGTTTTTCATTTTTCAAGAATATTTAATATTAATAAAGGAATAACTTTAATGGAATATGTAAAAAAGAGAAGACTTTCGTTGGCAGCTATTGATTTGTTTAAAGGTGAAAGAATAATAGATATTGCACTTGACTATGGTTTTGAAACACATAATGGTTTCTCAAAAGCATTTAAGAAGGAATTTGGATTTAGTCCTAAGCAATATGTAAAGTGTATGGGTAATTATTTTAATGAAAAATTAAATATAGAATTTGGAGGGTGTATTATGGAACCTGTTATTATAAAGAAATCTGCATTCAAGGTTGCAGGATATGGAATTAAAACTAATATTACAAATGGCAATTACACTAAAGATATAGCGTCATTTTGGAGCAATTATGATGGTGAAAATTTAGAAAGTAAAATGTATAAAATATTAAATCCACCAAAGCATGGCGAAGTAGGAATATGTGTTCCATCAAATGGAGAAAGTGGGGATGCAATATATTTACTTGGAGTTATAGTTGACAACTTTGATAATGTTACTAATGAAATGGTAACAGTGGAAGTTCCAGAAGCAACTTATGCTGTTTTTACAACACCTCCAGTAGATACATCTAATGATTTGGATAATGAAGATTTTCCAGAGGCGATAAAAAAGACTTGGAAATATATATTTGAGGAATGGTTTAAAGATAGTGAATATGCTTTTGATGAAAATAAACTTGACTTTGAATTTTATGATGAGAGATGTCATGGACGAAAAGATACTGTAATGGAAATTTATGTACCAGTAGAAAAAAAGTAATTTATTATATACGGAAAAAGCACTATTAAGAGGTGAAACTTTAATAGTGCTTTTTTATTTTTAGAAGAAATGGAAGAGAATATGGTGTTTTAAGTTGAAAAAGGTAACAATTGGTAGTAAAATATTAGGTAAATTGCATTAAGTTTAGAAAAGAATAAAATTTTGGGATAGTAACTTGGTTAATGCAGTTGTATATATGTGGGACAAGCTATGAAAAATGTATGTGATTTCTGTGAAGGTTGAATGAGGAGTAGTGGAGATAATGCCTATAATGCGAATGTCGATATAATACATTAAATAGTTGATGAAATTTTAGGCTGCAAATATAAAGAGGAGGTGAAAAAGATGAATAAGATAATTAATGAACAACAGTTGAAAGCCATTTGTGATGTTTTGGCTTACACAGAGATAATAGGTTAACAAAAAGCAAATTAACAGAAATTTTGCAACAAAATGCAATGTCTGTTATTAAGTAGAAACTGATTCCAATTTGTGCTATGGAGTGGTGTCGAGCACTTAAAAAATGTAAAACGGAATTTCTGTTTATTAGTTATAGACCTGATCCATTGTAAAAATTGGAACGGAGTGACTAATTTTTACTTATTAAATATATGTAGTAATCAAAAGGGGATACATTATGGAATCAATTGAATTATTATATTTTAATTATTTAGAACATTATATACTTAAAGGTCTCGAAATTAACCTATCACAAGAATTTCATTTTACATTAGATGGAGATAAGAACCTGAGAGTAGAACCGATAAAAGTTGTAAATTTGTTTAGGAATCCAATTACAAATTTAAATTTAATTGTAGGCAAAAATGGAGTAGGGAAAACCACTATTATTAACAGTATTTTTAGTTTTTTGCATGGAAGTGTAGAAGAAAACATGATAATAGGGATAAAAAAAGAAAATATAATTTTTTTATACTTCTCTGATGAACGAATCAAATTTAAGAATAGAGAAGCAAAAGAGTTATTTCCAGAATATGAATTTCAGATAGTTAAAGATGGATTTTTGCTTGAAAAATTTCCAATAAAAGATGAATTTTATGAGTTAGAGACAAAGAGCCTTGTTTATATATCAAATTTTACTGATAATAGTGTAAACCTGTCTTCGTATAGATATGAAAGCAATTGTGGCTTTAATTATTCGCCATTTGCACTTATTAATAACCCTGAATCTTTTTTGGAATATGGAAAATTTTTGAGTACAAATCTGAGTAAAAGTGTTACCAATTATAGATTAATAAGCAAAATAAAGCAAATAGAGTTTTTAGCAAATCATAAATATAGTTTTAATTTTAATTCGCCTAATAAAATTAGAGTATATTTTTATAATATTATTAATCGTCTTGCTAGAAAATATAAGCAAGATGAATTTAAAGCATTTGATATAATAAATGACTGTCTAAGTTTAGTATTTAATAATAACAGTGACAATCAGTTAAAAAACATATTAGATATACATTTAGTGTTTTCTATGTATAATATCACTAATATTGAAAACTATTTAATTGATAAGGTAAAGGCAGATAAGTATATAGTATCTGACAATGAAGAATTTGAAGAAAAGAGGAAAAGGACATTAGTTTATTATAAAGAAAGAAGAAATAACATTATAAAAAGATATTTAAATAATATTATTAGCCTTGATGACATTATTAATGAATATAGTAAATTAATTAAAGAATCTCAAATAGAAATATTTTATTCTAGATTAGATGATAAAGAACTTGATTTAGTTAGCGATGTCAATAGGATAATAAATTCATACTGTTTTATATATGAGATAGGAAGAGAAACTTTTAATAATAGATATTTTGAATTGGATTTAGAAAGTGCAAGTGAATTTCTAGAACAATATCTTTTTATTAGAAATAATACAGATATAGGAAATATTATTTCAATATGTATGCCGGATGATATAAAATATTTTTATGGCTCAGAAGAGTTCTATTTCAGTTCTGGTCAGGAAAATTTATTGAGAATATTTACATACATAGATTCAGCAATAAATAACATGCGTTCTGTTCAAGGTAGTGATGATATATCTCTAATTATTTTAATGGATGAGCCAGATAATTCATTGCACCCAGAATTACAGAAAGAATTTATTGAACATCTTAATAAATTCCTTAACCAATACTCTAATTGCAGTTTTCATGTTATTATGACAAGTCATTCTCCAATTATTGCAGGTGATTTGACTAGTAATCATGTCCTTTTCTTAGAGAAATTTGAGCAAGATGGTAAAAACATCATAAGGGCGGTAGATCTAAATAAGAAGCCCAAAACTTTTGCTCAAAATATTTATAACCTATATAGAGATACTTTTTTTATTGACAATGGTTTAATTGGAACATTTGCTGATGATATATTATCAAGCATAATAAAACATATTAAAGGAGAGGAGATTTTTAGAAATGAACCTCAATATTCATTTGAAGAAATGAATATTATAATAAATGAAATAGGAGAGCCTTTAATTAGAGAAAAATTTTTGGATATGCTTGATGAGGAGAATAAGAAAAAGAATTTAATTAAAAAACTAATGGATGAAAAAAATATAGATATTTCTTTGAGAGAGGAGATTTTATCAGTACTTCTAAAGAAGGGGAGGCGTGGAAATGATACCAATTAAGTTGAAAGATACTTCGATTATAGATAGACATTATGATGCTGTAAAAGAATTTCTAAATACTCCTAAAATAAAATATAAGTATATTGATATTGATAAATGGGTCTGTAAAGTTACATCTAATAAATATGACTTAGAAAAGGTAATAAAGGCCAAACCAAAAGAACTCGTCCAAATTATTAAAGCTGTACAAGGAAATATAAAGAATTCATATAATGATGAAAATAATAAGGGAGTAAAAAGGAGCGATTACTCTTTAGCACATTATTTTTTACATATATATGAGAAGTTTTCTAATTTAGGAGATAAACATTTTACTAAAATTGGATATAATGCTTTAGATTTAGTAAATACTTTAGAAATGAATGTATGCCCATATTGTAATAGAAATTTTATTTCAAATACAAAGCTAGTAGATGAAAAAGGTATAGAATATATAAAAAGAACTGCTCAATTGGACCATTATTATCCAGAGAGTGAATATCCTTTTCTAGCAATATCATTTTATAATTTGATACCAGTATGTCCTTCCTGTAATAAAGTAAAACTTGCTGAGGAATTTGGAGTTAATCCTTATGAAATTCAGAATTCTGATGAACATTTAATATTTGATTATAATTTTAGTGGAAGTATTAAAAACGTAAAAATAGATACAGTTTATATAAGTAAAGATTTTAAAAAGAATTGGAATGCCTTAGGACTTGAAGAATTATACCAAGCTCATAATAATTATCTAAGTGATTTACTTATAAGAATAAAAATCTATAATACTTTATATAGAAATGATTTAAATAAATATTTGAGTAAATGGAGTAGTAAATCAAGTACGGATGTATCCGAAATTGTAGCAGAAGATATCAAACGTGTATTGATAGGTAATTATTACCTAGAAGAAGATTTGAATAAACAACCGCTTTCAAAACTTACTAAAGATATAGTAAGACAACATTTATAAGAAAATAGGAAGAATTAAATATAGTTACGAGAAATAAAAGTAGACAAGTATAACCAGATAAAAATGTATATAGAAACTATATAGCTACCCTTGAAATAAAATAAAAGAGCTTGATAAAATATAAAGAGAAATATATGGATTACTGGAGGTATTCACCAATTTTGTCATGGTACCATCTTCCAACTATTCATACTATTGGACAGATTTTATCTATAATTAGAAGTAAAAAAGAATGCAAACTAATTCATGGTGTTGGGAATACCATTGTGAAATAGCTTCAGTTATATGTCAACTAGATAAAACATTAAGAATGGAGGAAATTCAATGTCAATTATTGGGATGATAATTCATAGAGATATGACTAGTAAAGATGATAATTATTATATTATGTCAGCTGATACTCGTGTAGTAAATAGAGATAATAATAGAAATCTTCTAGAATCAAGTTTTGAATCTGCAGCTAAAATGATGAAGTTAACATCAAACACGTTAGTAGGAATTTGTGGAGAATATCAAGTAATGTCATTACTTCAAGATATAAAAGAGGAAATTAGTAAGCACAACTCAGATTTATCATATAGTATTGAAAATACTGATTTATTAAAAAGTAAAATTTTTATTGAATTACAATCAAGATATAGTTCACATTGGTCCGATTCAGATTTATTTTTTTTGTTTCAAGACTATAAAACAAATAAAACACAAGCCTGGAAATTAACACTTCCAAGTGGAGTATCTGTTGAACTAGATGAGGGATTACATTTAATAGGTGGTGATGCCCATTTAAGAGCAAATATAAAAAAAGAATATAATGAGAATTTTAAAATCCATAAGAAATGTAACTTGTATATTCCTAATCACTATGCAAATCAATTGCTAATTTTATTGAAAAAGATTGAAGATGAAGATATAGGAAGTGATTTCATAACTTATTATATTAAACCAGATGGAGGAATAGATAGGCTAAATAATTTTGAAATATTTAAAAAGGAGTCAAAGATTATTAGTATGACTAATAATGACGGTGTATGGGAAAAATCTGTGAACAATAAAAAAATTTCTGAAATGATTAATGACTGTGATAAGATAAATATGAAGCTTAGACAATCATATAAATCAAAATAAATTCAAAATCTGTTTATTAAACTGAGTAATATATTTCAAATAAATAGTTTTATAATATGCTTTTACGGATAGTTCATAAAAAGCATATTATAATCTCAAGTTAAAACTTCCATATTTTGTAATGAAATAAACATTAACTGTAAATTTACAAACAACAAAGTAAATTCATAATTTGCATGAAATATTTTCATTTGAAGATGCATTACAGTTTTTGGATGATGGGAAAAATATAGAATCAAAACTACATTTATTTAAAAATTGGTATATTGATGAAGTTAATGGTTTATTTGGAATTACAAAAATATTTTTTGATTTATGTGAAAAAATATAATAATTAACTGTCATCATAAAATAAAAGGAATGTTGAATATTTCTACTGTGTATAGCTATAGGCAGAGTCTGGACTCTATGAATAAAAGAGAAATATGTAAGGTTTTGTTTATAATATATGTATTTGATAATTAAAGGCTTTTAGCATTATTTACTGAGAATGATAAAATAAAGTTGTAAAAACTTTATGAGAGTGGAGTGTTTCATATGGGAAATAAAAAGTTTGATGAATTTTATTTTGAAAATGATAAAAACTATCCAGATAGTATTTATTGGGATTCTTTTGAGGTAGATAGAAGGACAACTGAGGAAAAGTATGATAACCATATGTTCTGTCCTTTATGCCACTCAGCTCCAATAACTGTGGTTAAGGGGGCAGAAAGAAGATATTTTAAAGTGGATAAAACAGATATGTCAAAGCATAATCCGGAATGTTCATATAAGTTGGATGAAGCTAATAAGACAGATACCAAAGAATTTTATGGCAATTTAGATACAACAGATATTAAAAATAGACTTATTAGTTGTATGAACAGGATGCTGAAGAAAAGATTAGGAACATTAGGTATGGGGGAAGAAAATGCTGGTAGTAATAAAAAGAGAGATGTAGAATTTTTAAATTTCAAAACTAAAGAACAAAAGAAGAAATATTTACTACATAAGAATCTGCTTACAAAATTTAATGACGATGATTTGAAAATACAGAAAATTTTTTATGGGGAATGCGATATTTCAGTAAGACCATTTAAAGTTGAAGATGAAATAAAGAGATATTATTTAAAAATAATGCCAATCGGGAAAAAATATAAAATATGTGATGTGTCAATTGCACCTTCTGTTTATACATATTTGGAAGATATATTAAAAGATATTCCAGAAGAAGGAGTAGGAGTACAAAAATGTTACATTTGTTTCTCTGGATTAATGGAGAAAAAAATATTTATTATCAAAGATGGATCAAGGAGATATTCACATAGTTGTATTTTGAAAGATTCAAGATTAATTGTGATTGAAAAGTCATTATAATTCAATTTTTAGATATTGGGATAAAATAATACTTTCCATTAATAAATGTAGTATAATTTAGCCAGGCACAGCCGTCCGTGGACACTTGTATGTGTAGGCGTACCATTCTAAATAACAATGCATTTCCCGCAGAGAGCTGGCCTAAAAACTTGCTAGAGTTCATGTGGCCATTCGAATGTCTAGCAAGGTCCGCAAGACTGATATAGGAGTTATTTAAGCTTAGTGGACGTCGGAGGTGTGAAACGTTATTGGCGAAAAATTAACAAATTATGATGTTAACTATATATCAGTAATAGAATTATGAAAGCCTATTATCAGCTTCCAATTATTCATATAATTGGACAAGGTATAACTATACCTATTAGGTTAATAACAAGAAGTTAAAGCATATAAAGATTCTATTTAAAAAGTGTCATTGATGTAATAAACTGTGAAGTAAAGATTATTCATATAATCTTTAGACAAATAGTAATTTATAAGCTAACAATTGTATTATTGTATACTTAATACAGATAGGGGATATTATGCTTAATAAAGAATTTCCCATACTTGAATTTGATAAAGTATTAGATAATATTATTGAACCAAGCAGAGAAATTTCTATTAATAAAAAAGCAATTAGAGCAATTAAGAATGTTTTGAAGCCTCATAAATGCAGTTATCTTCTTGGTAAGACATGGAGTACGGACTCGGTTTATAGAGAAACTAAAGATAAGATGAAATTAAGAAAAGATGAAGGATGTTTGGTAGCAGAAATGGAATGTTCTGCATTTTGTGCAATAGCAGAATATAGGAATGTTGTTTTGGGACAAATGATTTATAGTGGTGATGACATAAGTTGTGATGAATAGAATTCACGAAGGGAAGTAGAAAGGAAATTTATTAGAGAAACTTTATTCTGGTTTTCAGTTGAAGTAAGTATAGAGTTATAAGTTAAGATGCAATATAAAAATATTCTGTTCGATAAATGCCAATTTGTCTGAGTACACAGAACTAGGTTTAGTTAATGTATGTTTTTATAAATTTGTGACATTATCCGTATTGAGGATGTAGTTAATATCTATAGTTATTAACTTCTAATTATCCACACACCTGGACAAGTTATGTCTAGAATGTGAAGTTGAAATTAGCAATAGAAATAGTAAAGATTACGTATAAAATGTTTTTTTATGTACGATCTAAAAGCAATTCGATGTATGAACTTTTGGTTTGATGATAAGCAAATATTCCCGAATCACTACGCAAACCCTACTATATGTAGATAAAAATCAAATGAGACTTAGAAAAAATAGTTATACAAAAGGTCGAGCAAAAATTGGCGACATCCTAGCAGGGGTTTGTGATATACCTTTGCAGGATATAACGATTTTAAATTTGATAATGGGAAATAGAGTTAAATAGATAGTTAATGTCAAAATAATAGTTATAAAGGGGTAATTAGAATGGATAAAGACGAAGTTTGTTATTGGTGTGGAAAATTAGCAACATCAAGAGAGCATGTACCACCTAAATGTCTTTTCCCCGAGGAAAAGGATGTAAAGGAAATATATGCTCAATCCTTTCGTAACAATTTAATTACGGTTCCTTCTTGTGATGAACATAATATGGCGAAGTCACATGAAGATGAATATTTGATGGCATGCTTGAGTGGAAGAGTAGGTAATAATGCTATTGCATATGTACACAATGCAACAAAGGTCAAACGTTCAAGATATAGAAATCCTAATATGATTAAAATTGATGGAGAGGATATTTTGAAAATAGATGGGAAAGAATTTCCTGTTCAATGTGTTACTGTAGATACTAATAAACTTATGCATTCGTTCGAAGCTATTGCTAGGGCATTATACTTCTATGAACGAAATAAAAACTTTAAGGGAGATTGTAAAATAGTTTCAAGAATCTTTACTCATCCGGGCTATAAAAAATGGTCAGATTTTCACGTACGTGCAGCTAAAATGATTGAAAAAGAACAGGCACATTGGGGAACAGAAATCAGGGGTGCTAATACTGATATATTTACTTATCAATTTAGTCCTGTAGATGGATTCAAATGTCAAACACTTGCTTTAACTTTTTATAAGTCAACAAAAGTTTATGTAATTCTATCAAGTATGACCAAAGAAGAAACTGAAAAGGTTAAGCTAAAGTTTACTTTTATAACAAAAGCAATATTTGGCAATTTAGAGTAATAAAATCAATGTTAAATAAAGGAATAATCTTAAGTTAATTAGTATTTAATCTTAATGAAATGTGGTGATAAGAATATGTTTGGCTATGAATACGGATTAAAACCAACTATAATGATTGTTGGCGATATAATGTTTGAAAATTATCTTAGAAAAGCTAATATGTATGGTTTAGGTTATATTAGTATTCCTAATAATGTTTTAGAAAATACACCATTAGAGATAGCATTAATATTTAATGATGAAGAAAATGCTAAAAACGCTGTTGGATGCTTTAATAATTGGATAAAAGCATCTAATGGAAATGGCGATGCATTAGGTTTAGATATAATTGAAAAGAAGAATGGTGGTTATATACTCTGTTTCTATCAAGACGTTGACTGTTTAATTGATAGAACGATCCCTAGACACGTACAAAAATGGGTTAATCCATTATTTTACAATATTGTATATTTTAAAGATATTTCACATGTTGGTGAAAATTACTATAACTTTAAAAATGCAGTTAAATTCTGTAAATGTAATATCTACACTGGTACTAAAGCACACTTGATTGAAGATGTAGATAAGATAGTTAAATCTAAAATAAATATATACACAGAAGATAACATTCCTGATAATTCACTAGTAGTGAGTTATATGAAAATTAAGTCACAAAAATATGCGTATAAAAATGATAAAGGAGCATATATAAAGGCTCAGTTAAATGATTTGCTTAAAGAAAGAGAAAAGAGCTTAAAGTATTTTTATCCTATTACGTATGATAAAATTATTAGACAAGGTTTCTTAAGAGATTATAGAGATAAACTAAATAAAAAATTTGAAGATAGTGCTATTATACAGGCGATATGTAATTTGACACTATATTTCAGATTAGAAAAACAAAACAAACTGGATTTACTAAATGATGATTATGAGATAAATATACTAGAGTATTTATTAGATAATCATGAATCGATGAGAAGTTTTTATCCTGATGAGTTGTATTTCACAGAAAATAAGCTTATTGAACAGATTGATTTAGACAAAGCTGTAAAAGAAAAAATAGGGAGGAATTGAAATGATTGATGGTAGTGTATTGCAAGAATTTAGTACATGGGTTGCTAATAATTGGGCTGTATCAGCTATAGTAGGAGGATTAACTTGGGATGTCGTGAAAGCAACTTTAGCAGTTCCATTTAAATCAAAACTAGGTAAATGGTTTACTAATGATGCAGAGGCGGAAGTATACTTAGAAAATATATGCGAAAAAAGTGCCATAAATAAAACAAAGCCATACAGAGATGTAGAAGATATATTTGAGAAGTTTACAGGAAATGAAATGCCAGCTGAATTCATAGAACAACTTAAAGAATTAATAATTGATAGTAAAAGTATCATTGATGAGATGAATAAGAAGGCTGAGATTGTGTTTAATGTAAAGGAACAAAAAGCTGGACGTGATATTAATAATATAAATGGTTCACAAATTACTATTAATAAGTAGGTGATTTCTATGTGTAAAGAAGCCACTGGAGCTCAAACAACAACTAGAGATATAAATAATGTTATTGGGAATCAATATATATTTAATAACTCAATAATTGAGATTGCTGGTGCGGATGGAAGATTTAAATTAGATGATGTTGAGCTAAAAATCAAGAAATTGGAAAAAGTAGATTATTTAAGTCAATTAAGTGAACATTGTAATCAAAGAAAGCTAGTTGCTAGAGATAGAATAGTCGAAGAGTTAAATGAGTTAATTAATAGTGAGTGCCAGATTATATTATATGGTGAACCAGGAATAGGTAAAACAGTATTGTTAAATGAACTATCAAAAGACAAAGAAGCTGTATATATATCAATTAAAGACAAATCAGCTGAAAGGGTTATTAAGTATCTAATTAAATCAATCGAAGTAGATTACAATTATGGAGAAAATAGCGATATTATTGATGTATTAGAGAGTTTACTTCAAATAAGTGGAAAGTTATTCTTAATTGATGACTGTGAAAGTAATCCCGATGTTGTTAAAAGCCTTCTCAGTATAGAGAAATTTAGAAATAAATTTATATTTGCCTCAAGAAATGTGAGCATACTTGGTAATTATAATATAAAGACGTACAAAATTAAGCCATTTAATGAAAAAGAAATAGAATCTTTTATTAAAAATAATATAGTAAATATGAACGAGTTTGGCATGCAGGAATTAGTAGAATGTTCTCAAGGTAATCCACTTTACTTATATTATTTTTCTACATATCAAATAAATCCATTACCTAAAGGACTTAATGAATATCAACAATCAATTTGGAATTCTGTTTCATCAAATGAAAAGGAGCTATTAAATTGCATAGTCACAACTATGTTTCCTATCAATTTTCCAATTTTAATGCAATCATATTGTGACATAATAGGGCAGCAGAATACACCAATGCAGTTAATGGAGACTATTTCAAGAATAGAATTTTTGTTAAAGATAAATGACCAAACATATGAAATATTTCATCCTACATTTAAGGAGTTTTTGGTTAAGCAATTAAAAGGTACAGGCCTAATAAACTACTATAGGCAAATAATTGGGAATGCTTGTTTAGCTAATAGTGATAGTATAGAAGCGACTATACTTCTACTAGGACTAGAAAATGAAAAAGTAAAAGATTATTTAATAGAAACATCTAATTTCTTATATTTAACAGGATTTATACAACTTTCTGCAAAAGTATTGAATACTGGCTTGGAGGTATTTGATAAGGAGATAGAATGTTTTGAATATGGTTTTATAAATTATCATTTAAGTAATGTTTATAAGGAGTTAAATGATAATAAAGAAGCGTACACTTGTATTGAAAAAGCAATAGAGTGCTTTCAAAAGTGTGAAGATAAAGAGTTTTATATATTGTCATTAGTATTTCAAGCTAGTTTCTTAGCCGAAGATGGAAACACTGAGGAATGTCTAGAGCTTATGAATAGAATTTTGGAGAGTCTGCCTGACAAAGAAATACCAAGGGCTTTCGTATACATTAATTTTTCGAGGATATATCTTTACTTTAATCAATATAAACAAGGAGCTATATATTCACGAAAAGCTATTGAATTGTTTAAGAAATTAGATGATAAACGAGGTATTAGTTGTGGTATGCTAAATTATAGCTCTTGTTTAGCCAATCTTGATGAAGAAGATTTAGCTATAGAATATTTAGAAAAACTATTTAATGATGATAAATTGATGGATATGCCAATTTTGAAAGCTGCTGTACTAAATAATCTAACATTATGCCATAGAAGAATAGGTAATTACGATAAGGCTAAAAGTTACTGTTTAGAATCAATTAGCATATGTAAGAAGTTGAGTTTATATAAGAAGATAGCGATGAATATTATAAATCTAGGAAACATTTATAGAGATGAAAAGAATTTTGCAGAGTGTGAAAAACGGTACTTAAAGGGATTGAGTATAGCTGAAGAATTAAATGATAATCGAGAAATTGGAAGAGCAAATGAATTGTTAGCAAACATCTATAATTTGCAGAAGCAATACGAAATGGCAATCATTAAGGCTAATGAAGCGATAAATTACAGTAAAAGTGTTGAAGATAATTTTAGAGTGGCTGAGGCACTTATTGAGAGATCTATAGCAAACAAAGGATTAGGCAATATGGAAGAATATTCAAATGATATTGATGCCGCAATTAACTATTATTTAAAAGATAACTTTTATGATACGGCATTATATTATCTATTTAAGAGTTGTAAAACTAACTATAAACTTAATAATTTGAATATTGTTGCTAGTAATATAGAGTTAATAAAAAATATTGCAAATGGCGATGATTTTTCAATTGATGAATTTGTTAATCAGCTAAAGAATGTAGAGGTAGAAATAGAAGATAGTGAGATATTAGATTTATATGAAGCAATGTTTAATAGTTATATTGCCTCAAGCAATGCCAGAAATATAGTATTTCAAATAGTAGATTTTTCAATTATATGTAAGAAGAATAAAACAATAGGTAAAAAAGTTTTTTTAAATGTTATCAATAAATTAATAGAATGCTGCATAAGTAAAAGTACATTATTGAATATGTTAGCTTTTGCCATAGAGCAATCTGGTGATTTGCTTAATATTAAAGAACTTGATATTTTAGCTGAAAAAATAGTACAATTGCATGAAGGGTTTTATTTTAGGGAGATTTCTGATGGTTCTATAGTTTTTACAGTATCTTGGGTCAATGGTGCTGTTATACAAATAAATGCTATTAAATCTAATTCAGAATATAGA
The DNA here is from genome assembly GCF_000619945.1 of Clostridium lundense DSM 17049. GTDB lineage: Bacteria > Bacillota > Clostridia > Clostridiales > Clostridiaceae > Clostridium_AO > Clostridium_AO lundense. Next base: position 73,189 of record NZ_JHVC01000007.1, read on the forward strand.
GTTGCTTTTGCATTAGCGTTAATTATTTTGAATAATTCTCATTTCTTCTTTCAACAAGATATGAAATTCAGCATGAATATTATGGAGTTCTTTGTTATGGATTCTAACACATTTGAAGAACAAGTAAAATCTATACCAGATGGATATTTTAATGAGCATGTATCAGCATTATTTCTTCAGCGAAATGCACTAGATGTACCTGTTGTAATGATATTACATAATGAATATGCAGTTATGGCTGACCATAGTATAAATGCTGATAATAAAGCATTTGTATGGATTCTAATGAATGTTTATCGAGAAGTAGTACATCAATTTTATAATATAGAGCCTATAAATAGTGCTGAGCTCGCAAAAGAAGCAAGATTATTTGTTGAAAGACTTACAGGGATAAAGAATGTAATAGACCAAAATGAGTGGAAATTAAATTTAGATTAGAAATAATGGGATTATAAGCAAAGAGTATAGATGCTCTTTGCTTATTTTAAAAGTTAAGAGTATAGATGTTTTATATTTATTTATATTGCATATAATATTTGGCAGATTAATTGAAATGATTTGAGAACTTAAAAGACTATAAGTAACAATATACCAAGGAATAAGTGAGTCCTTTTTTAAGTTTATCTACCAATGTAATGGATGGTATGTTAAAATATAGTAAATGAATTATTAATTCTATTGAGTTTTTTAATAGAATTTCATGTAATAAGTAAAATAAAAAATATATTCTTATTTTAAGAAGGGAAAAGGTTGGAGTGAAATTCCATAATGTTGAGGTAATACGGCATCGTTCTGAAATTGAGGAAAGTAGTATTATTAAAGTTATTTTTATAAACAAGCTCCCTAGAAGAATAAGGGGCTTGTTTATAATACCTTCAACTTCAGAAATACTCCTAAATGTTATGTGTCATGAAAATTGAAAGAATATGATTGATGAATGTCAAATTGTAGATTAACCTTTTGATAAGTAATAAAGTGGTAACTAATATCTATAGAAAGAGTTGATGTAATGAGTAAACATTATATTAAGTATTTTATGTGGGGATATCAAACATATATGCGGATATCTTTACAAATAAAAGCACAGTACCTATTTGAAAGATTTGATAAGGATTTAAAACCAGAAATACAGTTAGTGGGTATTCTAGACGAAGAATCTGACGACAAGTTTCCAGTATGTGTCGAGATTGATTCAGATGAGGAGAGCGAGATTGAAAGCACTGTTATTCAATATTTAGAGATAAATACACTGGCAGAAGAGTTAAGAAAAGTTGATCCAAATTCAAATATGTTACATTCTGATCCACTCGCTCAAGAAAATTACGATAAAATAGTTCGTAATAATTCCTATCGAAAAGCTATTGAAAATATTATCTTAAAATCTGACTACTCTTCAGAAAAGAAAGTCTTTATTTCTGTTCCTGTAAGAGTAGAGGGATATTTAGTTTTTGTAGTTTTAAAAATTGATAAACAAGCATATGAACGTAACTATTCACTTAGAAAGAACAATAGTAATAGATATTTTGTTTATACTTCTCTTCTTGAAGCACTTTGTATGGAGTACTTGAATGCAGCTTCAATGGCTTTGTTCGATCCAAATAGAGGGTTTGAGAGTATAACTGTTAGCGATGACGAACTAATTAGAAACGCTGCAAGAAAACTGATGTTCACAGCAGCAACTGCTGGTGACAATATTCATGGTGTACATGGATTATATGATACATGTAACGAGATAGCATCAATGAGATATGAAGGCGTAGAAGGTGTAGGCAGTATCATTATAGCTAAGCAAGGTCATAAAAATATAAGAATGAAATTACAACTTAAGAGACCAATTAATATTAGTGATCACAGAAAAGTTCGAAAGTTTTTGGAAATGTCAGGGGATGATGCATCTATTATAACTGACTCATCCAGAATTTATGGATTAGGTGAGCTTAAAGGGGCTTATAATCCTGTGGAAGAGTCAGTATTTGAAGTTCGATTTATTGATCATTACGAGTGGATGCTATTACACAATGATTCACCCATGATGATTGTTAAGTATGGTAATCCAACTCTTCCTAAAGAAGTGATTAAAAGATCAAAATTCTACTCAGATGCAAGTAGAATGTTTAGTGGAATTAGTGAAAGACAAATTGACTCTTTATGGGATATTGTTACTGAGGCTACTAAACAAAAACATGGGACTATGCTAGTTATTTCTCAGGAAGCAAAAGAGGAATCTGTACGTCTTGGAAATCAGTGCTTTGAAATTGAACCGCAAAAATTACCATTAGACATGATAAATCAAGTGACAGCTATAGATGGTGCACTTTTAATTGATCCTCAATCTAACTGTTACGCAACCGGAGTCATTTTGGATGGTCTCGCAACAGATAAAGGAGATTCATCAAGGGGAGCAAGATATAACTCAGCAATAAGGTATCATGAGTATATCAAAAATACTATTCCTACAATGCTTGTCATTATCTCAGAAGATGGAATGATTAATTTGATACCAGACCTAAGACCGCAAATAGAACATTCGGATATATTGAAAAACATCGAAAAGTTTAGAGAACTATCTACTTGTGAAGAGCCTAGCGTCAAAATGTTTAATCAGCTTATGAAATACTTTACTTCAAATGAGTTTTATCTTACTAGCGAAGAGTGTAAAGAGATTAATAAATTGAGAGTCGAAATTGAATCTGGTAATTTGAACAGTAATGTAAGGATACTATACAGTGATTTAGAATCTAACACTGAGATGAATGAAAGTTATTACTTATCTTGATAAGAGTAATAGAAATGTAATCAATTTTAGCAACAGTAAACATGTTCATTCCCGAACATGCCCCTTGTTACGAAAAGGGGCTGATTTAGGGTGGTTACTGGAAATATCAAACATAGTTATAAGAAGCAGTAGAGCACGTCGTGAATGGCAGGAACGTTTTACAAAAGATTATTAGTGTACTGTGCAACCATAAGTAGATTCTTTTGAGTATTTTTTAATGATGAGAATATTGGAGGGTAAGATGAAACTGGAACTTTAAAAACTATAGTAATACTATTATTTCTGTTTTTATGGGTAGTAGTACCATTTGTTTTCAACTCATCTATACCATTTATAGAATATGAATGGTGTAATGAATATAAATATTTGAATAATTATGCTGCAATGCTCATAAATTCTTTGCCTTTCATTTTATCATCTGTAACGTTAATATTAACTATAATGTTTATAAAAATAAATAATAAAATTCTTCTTAAAGAATTAACAGTAGGAATATTAATTTCTTTATTAGTTTTTATACTTATAGTAGTGGTTTTTCTTTCAGAGCAAGATATACTTAATCAAGTTAATGATGTTTTTTATTTTATGATCCAAGATTTAATTTATGGTGTTTTTGTATTTTCATTGTTTTATCAGCAATAATTAAACTTGTAAAATCTTGCAGTTTGATTGTGAAAGAAAGCAATATCTAAAAATTATTATAAAATATTTAAACACTACAGGTCTGGTTTAGAGCGTTGCAGATACAAATAGTTATACAAAGTTTTATTAAAAGTACAACTTCCGATTATCCATAAAATTGAACGTGTTTTATATATACCCATTTGGCTAATAATAGGTAGTTAGCAACTATAAGCAGAACTATTTCTACAATTAATTACTAGTAGTTTGTGTTGACTCTTGACGCAGACTTTCTTTTTATTGATATTTATGTTCCAATAAATATATACTAGATGTATTGAGTTAGTACGGATTTGTAAATTTATATGCAGTAAAGATTATTTATATAAGCTATATGGGAGATGATGATATGAAAATTCCAATTGATACGAACCAATTTGAAGATTTTATTGTAGAAAACAAGTTGCTTGATAAAACAAGAGAGAACATGACTCAATGTCTAAAAAGCTGGTACGAGGACGATAAGGAACATTTTTTAGAGGATATGTGGGCAGATTTTGACACTGTAATAAATACCTATACCTTTGAAAATGAGGGTGTATCCTTTAGTAAAAGCTATTCTTATGAGCCACCTCTTGATTATATTTCAGTTTGGATTAGAATTTATGACAATGAGGGTAGCTATTGTGCGGAATATACCGCTTTTTATGACAATGATTTGAATTGTTTTGATGATAAAATTGCTGGATAGAATACTATAGTTAATACACAACATTTTAAAAAGGAGAAATATTTATGAGATTATTGATAATAGGTGTAAGTGAGATAGTTAATAACATTTCTAAAGATGCACACTTGATTTATGTTTCTACAACAGTTGGACAAGGAAAAGACCAGGCTGAGAGTGTTATTCCCCATAAACGGTTGCCCGACGAAATTTGTGAGCTGATATAGATTTTGGGTCAAGTCCAGAAGAAATAACATGTTTTTTTATAATATTTTGAATGTTTTAAACTAATGTTTAAAATATGGCATATGAATGATGTAAACAACTAAATAAATAGTAATTTGAATGGGAGAAAAATTTATGAATTATGAAGAAATAAAACATAAATTAAATAATGTTTATTTTATCAACGGTACTGCCTATGCTGGAAAATCAACTGTTGTAAAAATGATATCAGATAGGTTAGGTCTTTATTTTTGTGGTGAAAATTACAATCTTGATAAAGTTCTAACAAAAGTAAACCCTAAAGAATGTCCTAATTTATGCTATTTTAAAACTATGAAAAGTTGGAATGAGTATGTATCTCGAACGCCAGAAGAATATGATGCATGGATTACAGGTGGACAAGTTGAAATTACTCCCTTTGAAATTGAAGATTTAATAGAATTATCAAAAAGTCAAAAGGTTATTGTTGATACTAATATTCCAGTGGATATTTTGCGTAAAATATCAGATTATAATCATGTGGCCATCTTATTATCACCACAGTGTATGTCTGTAGATGAATTTTTTAATAGAAAAGATCCAGACAAATTATTTATCCTTGAGCAAATAATGAAAACAGAAAATCCTGAGATTACTTTAGAGAATTTTAAAAAATGTATTGAAAAAGTAAATAGTTTAGAACATTATAATGAGTTTTTGGATAGTGGGTTTAAATGTTTCATTAGAGAAGAAAATAGCAATTTAGAGGATAGATATAATCAAATTATTAAACACTTTAAATTAGTATAGAAAGTTTCTGTTTACAGTATGCCCATATTAATAATATAATTTATAATTCATTACTTATAAATATATTTATTACACAAACTTGATAAATCAAAAAAACAGCAGCATCCAATTACAAACAGGTACTGCTGCTTTTTTACTATTTTACCTAGCTCGAGTATTCTCGGGCTTTTTTTATTGACATAAGTGTGCTTAATGTATATAATGTGATGTATACACATACACAGTTAGGGGTGATAAGTTGAATATTGTTCTTTCAAATACTTCGGAAAAACCTTTATATCAACAAATTAAAGATCAAATAAAATCATCAATATTAAAAGGTGAACTAAAAAATGGAGAGTTATTACCATCTATTCGTAATTTTTCAACGGATCTTAGAGTAAGTGTGCTAACAATTCGTAGAGTATATGATGAATTGGAAAAAGAGGGGTTTGTTAAAAGTCAAGCAGGTAAAGGGACTTTTGTATTAGCTGGAAACACAGATCTAATGAAAGATACAAAAAGATTAATGGTGGAGGATAAAATGTTTGACATGGTGTCCACAGCAAAAAGTATGGGAATAAGTAAAAAAGAGCTTATGGATATGATGGATATTATATATGAGGAGGTATAAGTCATGAGTGATGTATTAAATGTATGCAATGTTTCAAAGAAATTTGAAGATTTTGGACTAAACAATATATCTTTTAATATTCAAGAAAACTGCATCACAGGATTTCTTGGGAAAAATGGTGCAGGGAAAACCACATTAATAAAGATTTTATTAGGGTTATTGAAAAAAGATAGTGGAGAAATCACATTTTTTTCAAACAAATATGGAGATGATGATTCCTCTATAAAGAATAAAATAGGCGTTGTTTTAGATGACGGATTTTTTTATGAAAATCTAACTTTAAATGAAATGAAAAATGTAATTGCTGCTTGTTATAGTGTTTGGGACGAAGAAACGTATGAAGAATACTTAAAAAAATTTAGATTAAATCCAAAGCAGTCCATATCAACTTTATCAAAAGGAATGAAGCTTAAATATTCTTTGGCAATAGCTTTATCTCATGGTGCTGATTTTCTTATTATGGATGAACCAACTTCTGGACTTGATCCAGAAATACGAAAAGAATTAATGGATATATTAAATGAATTTGTACAAGAAGAAGGAAGAAGTGTTTTTTTCTCAACACATATTACTAGTGATTTAGAACGATGCGCTGACGAAATTATAATTATTGATAAGGGAAAGATTGTAGAGCAAGTAGGAAAAGATGATTTAATAGAATCCCATCGTTTAATAAAAGGCTCACTAGATGATCTAGAAAAAATAAAGGAAGTTCCTTTTAAAATACTTGATCAATCAAGGTATGGCTTCACAGGTATTACAAGAGAGTTTGATAAAATACAATCACTAAATTCCAATATTATTATGGAAAAAGCAAATTTAGAGGATATATTTTTGACAATGGTAGGGGAGTGATAAATATGAAGGTAATTTACAATTTATTCAAGAAGGATTTTTTACTAATAAAGAAGTATTTACTAACTATTTTGGTGTTTACTATGATAGCACCCATATTCATTTCCTATAGAACTCCTGTATTTCAAAACAGCGGAAATATTCTTTATAGCATATTGGTATTGATGATAACATTTATGGTATACCATTCAGTGTCTATGGAGGAAATGAAGCAAAAAGGTGAAATTTATCTAAGAATAACATCTATACAAAGCAAAAAAGTTGTTATAGCAAAATACATTGTTGTTACATTTGCCTTTATAGTAACTACAGCTTTATTTTTAATATTATCCCAGGTACCAGTGACTCATGTAGGTAAGGTAGATATAAAAAACATATTGTTGGTTTTTGGATTAATAGAAATATTTTTTGGAATTTATATTCCTATGACATTTAAGTTTGGTTATGTTAAGTTGCAATTAATTAGTACAGGAATAATGTTCATATCTCCATTTGTTATACCACTAATTATGAACTATTTAGGGAATGGCATGGCAGTAATAGCTAATATTCAAAATAGTTCTACCGGTATGGTTGCGGGTTTATCCTTATTGATGATATGTGCATCCATTAGCCTTGGAACTATAGCATCAAATAATATTATTAAAAACAAAGAGTATTAGGACGGTGATTATAGTGAAAGAGAGTGCACAAGCTATTTTCCTTTTTGGAGTTGCAGCAACATTTTCTTTGATATATTCTGCATATCAGTATATTAGTCTTATGATGAATAAGAAACTAATAAGCTACACAACAGCAACAATCATTGATACAAACACCGTTGTACCAGAAGCAATGAAGAAAAATAATTCTAGATGGGCTATTGTAAGATTTAGAGTAGGTGAAAAAGATTATGTATCTTCAAGTAGAATTCAAGTTTCAATGAATGCCTGTGTAGGGGACGAAATAAGAATTGCTTACTATAAAGATAATCCTAGTGATCTGTTCACAGCAAGTTTGAAAAAAGCAGGTATATTTTTTATTATTGGGATTGTGTGTATGGCAATTACATTTTATCTTAGGGGTAGTAACTAAATGGAAGCTATTGAGAATTATCTTTGAAAAATTGATTATAAATTTATACAGTATAATTTGTTTAAAAGCATTACCATAAACTAAATAAATTATAAAAATAAATGTTTATTTTTATATAGATTTTGATATAATATAAATAAGAAAAGCTTAGTGCTGGTAACACTAAGCTGAGTCTTAGAACATTTATTTTGTTTTAGGGCTATTGGATTTAATTTATTTGTATTAGAAAAAAGCACAACTATTCTTGCTGGGATGGAGTGCTTTTTTCGTGCGTCCAGCAAAGCTGAACTATGCTTGCTGGTGAAAGTCCAGTCAAGGTAATCGTCAAGGAGCCTTGTAGTTAACCATCATGCGTAGTAGAAATACTGGGTATGAAGCGTGAGGATAATGTAACTCGTAAGAGTGCTAACAAGAATACAGGTCGTAATATAAAATGAACTCTGCCGTATCGTAAGCGCCACCTCGAAAGAGGACAAAGAGAATGCCGAGCTTTGGGAAAATGGGCTAAGGCTATAGAAGGTGCGAAGAACTTGAATTGCAGCACCGAAGAATTCTCCGGTATAAGGGAGGCGACATGTATTTATAGTATAGTTCGGAACTGGAGAGACCTTCCTTTGCATGGTTTACTCATAAAGAGAATTCATATAAGCATAACAGCGAAATTGATATTCTGCAAAGAAGGAGTCGGAGGAGCTCATAGTACCTATGATAATATAGACAACATAACTATGTTTAGGGAAGGAGCTTTGCTTTATTCATATTTTCTAAGGAGGTAAGAGCGAGTGAATGCGAAAGCTAACAACACCATAGATAAAGTTCGACAACTTCAAAGAAAATTATACCTAAGTGCCAAATCAAACAAGAAAAGACGGTTTCATGCTATGTATGATAAAGTTTACCGAAAAGATATCCTGTATAAGGCTTGGCTTTTAGTTAAACAAAATAAAGGCGTAGCAGGTGTAGATAATGTTTTTATCAAGGATATTATAGACTATGGAGAGGATAAATTCTTAAAGGAGCTACAAACAGAATTAATGGAAAACAAGTATATACCATTACCTGTCAAAAGAGTATACATACCTAAGAAAGATGGAAGGAAACGCCCATTAGGAATTCCAATTATTAAAGACAGAGTAGTTCAAATGGCTACAAAGATAGTTATTGAACCAATATTTGAGGCGAATTTTAAAGAATGCTCGTATGGCTTCAGACCTAAAAGAAGTTCACTTCATGCTATAGATAAGATTAATCAATGCTGTAAGAGTAATGGATATAAGGTCTTAGATGCAGATATCAAGTCTTATTTTGACAATATAAGTCATGATAAGCTTATGATATTGGTAGAGCAGAGAATAAGTGATAGACGTATTCTTAAATTAATAAGAAAATGGCTAAATGCTGGAGTAATAGAGAATGGTAATAATATCAAATCAACAATAGGTTCTCCGCAAGGAGGAGTTATTAGTCCGCTTCTTTCCAACATATATCTTAATTACTTTGATACTATTTGGGAAAGGTATTATTTTAAATTGGGGACTTTAGTTAGATATGCAGACGATTTTGTTATCATATGTAAGAATTGGACAGATGTTAAGATAGCAAAAGCTATAGTAACTAAAATAATGGAGAAACTTGAACTTACCATACACCCTGAGAAAACACGAATCATAGATTTATGGGACGGCAAAGAAGGCTTTGATTTCTTAGGATTTCATAATAAGAAAATCAAGCAGAAAACCAAGGATTGTAGAAGCGTTTTGGTAATAACAAATTATCCTTCCAATAAATCAATGAAAAGTATGAAAGAAAAGATTAAACAGACACTACTAAAAAGTACCTGTAATGATGACATTCCAAATAGAATAAAGGTTTTAAACAGGAAACTTAGTGATTTTAAGAATTACTATGGAAATAGATATGCGTATAAATGGCTGGCTAAAATAGATTGGTATGTTACTATAAGGTTTAACATCTGGATAAATAATAAAAGAAGGAAAAGAAATAAATTCTCAGGTATGGAACAAACAAGACAGTTAATAGATAAACTTGGGATTGTTAGACTGGCTACTTGAATGATGAATGCGCTAGGAAGAAGAATATCGGAAAGCCGTGTGCGGGAAAATCGCATGCACGGTTTGATGAGGGGAAGAAGGGTGAAAGCCCTTTAACCTACTCTACTTTGCTTCTAACTTCTATATCAATACCAAGAAACTTAATCTTAATTTTTAAGTGATTTACAAAAAGATTATGTTTTAAGACTAATTTAATAACATAAACAATTGATGCACACTTTATAAAAGTATCAAACATATCCAATACCACCCCCTTAGCTATAGTGAAATAGTTCACCAATAGCCCAAGGAGGATAAAATGTTCAAAACCTCCGTAGCCATCCTTCTACGGCAACAAATTATACTTGGATATTGTACCATAATTATGAAAAGGTATATAGGGGTATTTATTGGAAGTTTGTGTCAAGTTCTTGTGGGCAATTTTACTTTTAAATTTATCCATTATAAATTAAGTTAAACTTTTCATTCCCAAAGGGCTTCGCCCGCAGCCCGAAAGGGCGTACTTATCCCGTTAACTATTTATACAAAATTTTAAAGTTATCTATAAATAAGTTCACTAAAATTTCTTTGTTGAAAAAAACTCTGTATGGCTTTTCTACCATTAGTCATGGCGCAGCCTGTAAATGGTACACTTGCTTGTTGTACAGTATAATACTTACTTTTCTTTACTTTCTTATTTACATCAGCTGCTGTTAGTGTAATCATCTCTGTTATTGTTTCTAGTTTATCCTCTGAAACAATTCCTGAACACACTTCATTTATCACATCATATATTCGCTTACTTGCTTTTTCAGCTAATATTTTAGCCAAATTATTGGCACCACTAATAGACCAACTCATTTTTCTTCCTTTCATTCTTTGAGCTAGTATATCGCAGATATTATGCTCCATTGTACCTAGATTTCTGTACTCTAGACCTTCTGGAGCTTTTGGCATTTGTATTTCTTCTCTTAAGTGATATGGCCTTAATCCAATTTTATTCTCAAAAAGATATGTATATAATTTTTCTAACTTTTTAAACTTATTTTCATCTTCAGTGTACTTAACCATTAAATTTGTTACATATTCAAAGCTTTCTTCTACTTTTCCTTCACTTAACATCTTTATTAACTTATGAGCTTCCTTTTTATCTTGTACAGCTCTTAATACTGCTTGACTCTTATGAAATGGATCTAGTTGATAATATACTCCTTCTTCCTCTACACTTTGTTTTATCCACGGTGCACCATCTCCATTTAAAATTCTTATTTCTATTTCATCTGTATTATAATTTTCTGCAATAGTAGCATCACTTAATTCTTTGAACTTTTTACTATTACTAAAACTTGCACAAGCTATTTTATTTTCAACTACATAAGCATCTTTGCTTCCATTTCTCTTCTTCCAGCCCTCATAAGTTATTCCAAGTTTAAGTTCTTTCTTCTTAGATTTTCTCCTTTTAGGTCTATCTTTTCCTTGTATACTTAACCAAATACCATCCATTTCTTGAAACAAAACATTAACTTCTTTTGTTCCATTTAACTGGCCCTTTTTATTTAGCAGTATTTTTCTATCTTCTTTTTCTTCTATTTTACAACCTAATTTTTGTACTACATTCCATACTGCCGTATGGCTGATTTCTTGGTTTGTTAATTCTTTAATATTATTTGAAGTGTTTCTATAAGATACGTTAGCTATGTTATCTACTATTTTTTCTACTAAAGTGCTAGAAATATGACCTATAGTATCCATTTGTAAATACTCATCCAAAAGATATTTTCTAGCTATTTTTCCTTCATCAGTTTTATACTCATATATACGTCTATCAAACTCTACATTTCCCATAATAGTTTTTATACACGTATGTCTTAAACCTTTGCTTCTATAAACCTTGGTATCTCTTTCATCCATCAACCTTCGGCCTAGGTGCGTTAGCACCTCTCTCATGAACCTACTTGCTTCATCACATGCATATTTATATATTTTTTTCTCTAAATCATTGAAAGTTATGTCTTTATCATTTAAACTTGTATTGTACATAATACTACCCATTTCTGTATAGTCTCAGCAACTTACATTATAATGGATATATTATGTACATGGGAGATACTTTTTGTATCTCCTTTTAATTTTTCTAAGCAGTAATTACTACTATTTTTGCCTACTAAAATTATACTCTAAGTTATTGGAAACTATAAAACACTGCATTATTCAACAATGAATTTTGTAGTGTTTTATTTATATGATCTTACCATAATTTCCCCTAATGATATGTTATAATTAACCGATAATAATTAATATTGTAAACTATGTATGAAATTATTGGAATATATACTAATCAGCAGGAGGAGATATGTTCTAGTGACATTCTATTATTGTTAGTGGAAATATTAATGGGGATATTACTTCTGCAGAGATTGCGGGATAAATATTCTATAATTCATCATACTGTTTTAGTTAGAAACAGCAACAATAGATGATTTTGAACTTATGTTTGGAGATGGAGGTAAAGTATATGAATTTGTATTATAAAGAAATATTAGTTGGTAAAATTGAAGATTTAGTTGATTATGGACATATTCAATTAGGAACTATAGTATCAAATGATGAATTCTATAAATATAGAGAAGATATTGAAAGCAATAATGAAAAAGTAAGTATATGTGTAGATTCTCAAATGTATGAAATAATTGTAGAAGGTATGGATGAAGATGAAATTAGTTTTGTGTGGAAAAGTCAGAGTCCTTTTTCACTAGAGGCAAAAGAGTACTTTGAGAATAGATATTATAATGAAAATATTGATTTTTCAAGAAGTGAAGAATTAATTCAGTTTGAATTACATAATAATTTAAAAGAATTTTATAAAAAAACTGATTTACGTAAACTAAGAGGAGTTCTTCATTCATATCAAATAAAAGCAACTGAAAAATGGGGACAATGGTTTTTAGGGGATGTTGATGTTGAACTTTTTGGAGTAGATAATAAAGATAACTTTGAAGAATTTATAGAAGCAAAATTAGAGGATTGGACAGGTGGAAATGACTTTGGGTCTAGAATATGGATAGGAGAGTTAGAGGATTCTAGGGGACAAATGCTTATCTTATTTAATAATGATACAGGAAAAGTTGAATGGCTTGATACAGAATATGGTTGCTTTGGCAATCTTGAAGAAGATCCAAATGGAGTTCTTGCAGATTCTATAGATGAGCTTATAGAAATATTAGCAAAAAATAAGGAAGAAAGCTTAAAGCCTTTAAGTCCAGATAATACTAACTTCTATGAAATAAAAAAATTATTTGGTATAGATAAGTTCCATAGATGCGGCTGTTCACCATATGATATTGAAAATATAAAAGATGAGTTTGAGAATATTCCTAAAGTTCTTGTTGATTATTATTTAGAACTTGGAGAAAATGAAAAATTGAATTTAACTCAGGACAAGCTTATAAGTCCTGATGAGCTGTATATATGTGATAATGGATATCTTGTATTTTATGAGGAAAATCAGAGAGCATGTGTATGGGGAATAAAGTATGAGGATTTAACTATTGATAATCCTCCTGTTTATATGGCATATGATGAAGATAAAGAATGGGTAAAAGAAAGTGAAACTTTAACAGAATTTTTTATAGCTATGGCATATATGCAGGGATCACTAGGTCTTCCTTATACATCTGAAGAAATGTATGAAATAGAAGAAGATGGTGCTGATAAAATAAGAAATAACTTTAAAAATAAACATATTTCTATGAATACATGGATGTCTGTTGAATTTTATGGTAATAATGAAACAGATATTATAGCGTTAATTAAAAATGATGGTTTCTATAATGTTGCATGTGGTTCATTATTTCGAAAAAATTTCCATGAAATAGAAGAATTTATTAATAGATTATAATTTTATAAAGGAGGATAAAATGGGAATCTTAGATATATTTAAAAACAAAAAGAAACAAAAGGAAATATTTCAGGAAGACAATAATATAGAAAAAGAAGAGCCATACTCTGGTAAAGCGTATATTTTATGTGCTGAGAGAGATTTGGATAGAATCATGAATGTCATTTGTGATACATTCAATATTAGTCCTAGTGGGAATGGAAATACTATAGAACTACATAATAGAGATATAGAAGTTTATATTACTGCATTTGCTACAAGTATGGATGAGGAAATACAAGCTTTCATTAAGGATCAGGTTCAGCGAACATATGGACATTTCTATGAAGTAAAGACAGAACACATAGATATAAAAACCAATCTTTTATATAAACTTCAACAAACATGTGGATTTGTTAACATAGAGTATTCTTTTATCCCTGAGGATGGAGTTAATAAACAGTTTATGATTGAAGAAATGTTTGTTCGTACATTGCCAGAACTACAAGGTGTTATCTTATTGACAGGAAAAGAAGATGGATTGTACTGTAAGGGTAAAGATAGAGCTATGGAACTTATTCTTTCTGATGGTGGTAATAGTAGCTTGATAAGTTATTTGCCAGAACAGACTTTTTCTATGAAAGCAGAAGATGGACAGCTTGAGGAAGAACAAATTAATCGTAGGCTAAAAAGTCGTAAAATTATAGAAGAAAAATTTATATATGTTCCTGTGTGGTATCCATTAATTGAAACAGTGAAAGAGTCTAAATGTCGGTTGCCAAAAGAAATTGCAGAGAGAGCAGTGGCTTTGATGATTGTATCACTATATTCAGAATGCTTGTTAGGTGAGAAGATGAATGTAAAAGAGGCATATGGATTTGTCAGTGAATTTATAGAAAGATTTGATGCAGAAAAATTCTTGTCACCAGCAGAAAAGGCATATCTTCATAATGAGAATTCTACACAAGAAGAGCAGATTGCATATTCATGGAAATATGAAAATTTATTTGTTATGGAATGGGCATTAGGATTAGTTGATGAATTAGATTTTCCAGACCATATTTGTGATGTTCCGCTAACAGTAAGATTATTAAAGAACTGTAATACAATTGAAGAAATTTTACAAAAATCAAAGCCTAAGACAAAAGAAATTTTATTAGATGAGTGTGATCTGATTTTCTGTTTAGACTGGGCTTGTGTTGATACTAGATTTCATAATCTTCCAGCACCTGCAGGTATGGATAATGGAGTAGTAATGGAACGACATAAATCATTAAACTGGTTAATTGGATATGAAAATTCAGCAGAATGGGATGAAGTTGGTACAGATACTTAAAATCCAATTTGTTCAAAGATAAACAGAGTTAATGGATTAGCGTAAATGATGAATTAATTTTGATATACGTAGGAGGTATTTCATGTGCAAAAAAGATAATGAAGAAGTACAAGCTATAGGGTGGCAAGCAATTGATGATGCATTGGAAAAAATATATGAAAATCAAGAGCCTAAACATTATGGTACAATGATACCTTATTTCTTAGGAGGGAACGACCCTTTAGAAGGAATAAGTGTTTATGAAAGGAAGGATCCTATTCCACATTGGCATTTTGTTACATATGGATTTTCAGAGCTTTATGAAAAAGAATGGAAAGACGCAGATTATAGTGGATACGGATTTGAACTTACTTTTAGATTACAGAAAGAAGCTTCAGATACTGAACCGCCAAAATGGGCATTGAATTTTCTTCAAAATATTGCAAGATATGTGTTTTCAACAGGAAACTATTTTGCAGCAGGACACTATCTAAATGCCAATGGACCAATTGCAGCTGGAACAGACTCATTAATAGGTTCTATAGCTTTTGTAGAAGATCCAGAATTGTCAGCTATAGATACACAAAATGGAAGAGTTGAATTTTTACAAATAGTAGGAATAACTGTAGATGAAGAAGATGCAATAAAGTGTTGGAATAGTACTGAAGTTTTAAATGTATTTTCTCAATATATGCCTCTATACATAACTGATTTAAATAGGGCATCTTTATTAAATAATGAAGAAATAAAAACATTAATAGGAAAAGGTGCTGAAAAAGACGGATCAAGCACAGGAACTTTATTTAATGATAAGCTTTCTTGGAAAGAGAGCAAAGGACTATTTACAGGTAAAAGCTATGAAATCACTATAGGTGCACATCAAGCTGAAACTATAGGAAAAGTTTTAAAGGGTCGCATTTTAAAGGAGAGAGAGTTAACTCTTATTGGTAAAGAAAGCAATATAATTATTAATTATTCCAAAGAACCATCAGTGAAAGTTAACGAAAACAATTTAGAACTTATGATAAGTGAAGAAACAGCACTTGAAATAGCTTTACAATTAATTCCCAAGGAAAAAAATTTTACTTTAAACACAATGAAAAAGGTGAAGTTTAAAATAGAAAAAACAGAAATAAGAGATCAAGATGGAAATATAGTACAAGTTATTGGTTGAAATTAATTTAGCAGTTAAAGGGTGGTATTGGTTAAAATGGATGAATTACAGGTAGTAGACTATTGGAAATCTCTTATTGAAGATGATGAATTTATAGAGATTTGGGAAGAAGTTTCAGATGAAAATGATCCACTTAGAAGAGTTCCAGAAGGATTTTTTAGTATGTTTAGACCAGATGGAACTGGACTAAATAAGTTCTTTAAGGTTTTAAATAAAGGTGATGAAATTTTAAAAAGAGTTTTAGAAATATATGAAGCAACTTCTGAAGAATATGATGGTAGTGATTGGTATTTTATCGTTAGAAAACCTAAAATAACTTCAAAAGATAATATTGAAAAAATTACTAAAGATTTTCTTTATAAAGTAATAGAGTTAGCAAAAGCTTTAGATGATGAATATTTTCATATGTTTATAAATAATCCACCTAAAATTCAAGTTATACAAGGTAGCTTACCAGAAAAAACAACAGATAAATCAAGAAAATTTAATTTTGATACTGGCTTTTATGAATTAATGCATAATTATATGGATACGATGATACCAGAGGAAAGTAATGCTGTATTATTTGAAGAGCCACTGTATCAAATGACATGCCTATATCAAATGACATGCCTATATCAAATAGTATATTATGTTTTATGGCCATTATATAAAGAAGAAAGTGAAATAGAAGATCCTTTTAAGCCATTTATAGAGTTATGGAAGTTAGATGCGAAGTATAATTTTGATATAGAAAATAATATTTTAAATATATTTATAAAAGAACTTAAATTTAGCTAATAAATAGTAACAAAATATATTTTTATAGATGGCTATAAAATATTAGTTACCAGATCGAAAAAATGATAAAGAAGAAATTGAATAGGATTATGAACAATAAGCTCTAAAGAAAGTGACTGTCTCAAAATTTTATTTTAAGATAGTCACTCTTATTATTTATGATTTTATAAATTCTTTATATTCCCAAATGGTATAAATAAGATAAAGTGTAAAAAATATAAAATAAAAGCCACCTTCATTAATCGTTTTGTATCTAGCATAGGAAGCAATTCGAACACAAATCACCGAACCGGACACTAAAATAATTTTAACGCCTGATCCTATATCTTTTGGGAGTATATTATAGATAATACACTTCTTTCTTAGAACGTCCAAAATTAATGCTGTAATATAAATTAAAATCAAAAGAATAATAGTTCTAAAATTATCATGTTTTATAAAGAAATAAAATGTTAGAAAATATAAAATGAAGTTAAGAAGAGCTTCTCCTGCCCACTGTGTTCTAACTTTTTTATTTTTAATCACTTCTAGCCCTCCAATTTACTATTGAGTAATCGTTAATCATACTTTTTTTATATAACTAGTGTGCTAAATAATGCTTATCCTTACCTTGCTTTTTTAACAATTCCGTTAATCTATATTTCATTCCCTAATGCAATTATAACATCATAACCATATGAAACAACCATATATTTCAAAATTTAAAAGTGATTATAAATTAATGCACCTTACTACCATGTTTAATTGTTGATATTTACAGATTTCAAGTGAATGTAGATTTAGCATAATACTAAACTCATTTTTATCATATTTACCATAATTGTCCTTAGTAATATGCTATAATTGATTGATAATAGTAAAATATGACGAAGTAAAGATTATTTTATAGTTTCTTCATTGGGGGTATGTATATATGGCAAAAGAATTGTCAGAAATGACGTTAGAAGAATTGTGGGAATTATTCCCTATAATATTAAAAGAACATAATACAGATTATAAAGATTGGTATGAAATTGAAAAAGAAAAACTTTTAAATTGTATTGGTAGAAAAAATATTATGCGTATTAATCATATAGGAAGTACCTCGGTTGAAGGTTTGATTGCTAAGCCAACAATAGATATATTGTTGGAACTAGATAATGAAAGCAATATTGAACAATTAATAGAGGCCCTATTACATAATGGTTGGTTATTAATGTCATGTGAAAAAAATCCATGTATAAATATGATATTTAATAAAGGATATACGAAAGAAGGATTTGCAGAAAAAGTATATCATTTACATGTTCGCTGCTATGGTAACTGGAATGAATTGTATTTTAGAGACTACCTTATGGAACATGAAGAAGTTGCTAAAGAATATGGGAAACTTAAATTAAAACTTATACAAAAATATGAACATGACCGAGATGGGTATACAAATGCTAAATCTGATTTTATTTTAAAATATACAGAAATGGCAAAAGAAGAATATGCTAACAAATATAATCCAAATTCAATGCATTAATATAAGGTGGGATAATATGATTTTTCAATCAGAAGCTTTTGATGTAGATTTAGTAGAAAATAAGGATATAAATGAAATTGTTCAGGTGTATAATTCTAATAAGAACTTTTTAAGGAATCATATAGGCAGTAATAAGGTTACAGATGAATGGATGTTGGAAGAGTTAGAATCTATGAAAAAACTCAATTTTTACTCTTGTAAAGTAGTTCAAAAAAGTTCAAATAGAATAATAGGTATAATAGATTTTAAAATTGGGAAAGAAACCTATTTATCACTGTTGATGATACATAATGATTATAAAAATAAGGGATGTGGAAAGTTAATTTATCAGGCTTTAGAAGAATATGCTAAATCATTACAAAGTGAGTGTATAAGAATAGATGTAGTTACTAATTATGATGAAAATGTATTGAATTTTTGGATTAGGAATGGGTTTTATAAATTAAAAAATGTAGAATTAAATTGGTCAGGAAAAAATCTACCCGCTGTTATTATGAAGAAAAGTATTTAATTTAAATAGTAACCTTTAAAGGAGGGAACAACATTTGACATCATCATTAAAAGAATATGAAAAGAGAAAGGGGAAATATAGTTTACTCTTAAAAAAGCAACAAAAACGTATAGAGAATATAAATACTTTGCAAGTTGCAACTTTTATACTTGGATTAGTAATTTCAATAATAACCTATACCTTAAGAAAAAATTACTTATCTGATTTAGTGGTTTTAGTGACTATTGTTTTACTTTGTTATTTGGCCAATTTACATAAAGGTATGGAAAATAGAAAGAAGTATATAACGGCATTATATGAAGTAA
The DNA here is from genome assembly GCF_000619945.1 of Clostridium lundense DSM 17049. Classification (GTDB taxonomy): domain Bacteria; phylum Bacillota; class Clostridia; order Clostridiales; family Clostridiaceae; genus Clostridium_AO; species Clostridium_AO lundense. The sequence goes on from NZ_JHVC01000007.1 coordinate 92,389, forward strand.
ATGAAGCTTCAATAAAACGATTAAATGGAGAGTGGAAATCCTTTGAGGATATAGGTGAAGAGTTTATAGATGAAAATCATAATTATTCATATGATCTTGATATTTTCGGTAAAGGGTCTTTATTTCAATGGATAAATGTATCTAATACTTATATTGGAAGGCAAAAGCTTAAAGAAATATTAACAGAAAAACCCGAGAATGAGCAAAAAATATATGATAGACAATCTGCTGTTAAGGAACTTGGGCAAAAGTTATATTTTAGACAAAGGATTGAGGCTGAAGGAAAAATAATTAACAACAACAAACAAAATCTTAAAGAGCTTTTTTCATGGATGAAGGAGAGAAATAACTATATATTAAAGAAACAAGTAGTTTGGCCTTTGAGAATTCTCTCGGCGATAACCAGTGTAGCTACCTTAACTTTGATAGTTAGAATAATTGATTATATGCTAGCCGCTTTACTCGACACAGGTAGAAGTGCACCAAAAATATTTTATTTAATTCCATATTATGTCCCTGTTTTTTTAACTTTTATTCAAGGTATTATTCTATGGATAAAAAGAGAAGATAGAATGAAAAACTTAATTATTGCTGAAAGATATAATGATAGTATAAAAACATATAGAAATATGCTCAAACATATAGAAAAGCATAAATTTAAATCTGAATATATTGTGAATTTATATAAAAATCTTTATGACAATGATGGAGTAAATGCTTCTAAACACATAGATGATTTTTCTAAAATTTGTGGATCTATTGCAAGTAGGCGTAATATGCTATATTCTATTGTGAATTCTGTTCTTATGCTAGAATATCATTGGACTATTTCCGTTGAAAAGTGGAAGAGAAGATGCGGAGAAGATTTCGAAAAATGGATAAATACAATAGGAGAATTAGAAGCTTTGTGCAGTATTGCAGTTATAAAGTATGATAACCCTTGTTGGACTATGCCTAAAGTTGTAACTGGATCATCAAAGATTATAGGTAAAAATATAGGGCACCCTCTTTTAGGTGAAAAGAGAGTATGCAATGACTTGAATTTGGAGGAGCCTTATAGAGTTATGCTTATAACAGGTTCTAATATGTCTGGAAAAAGTACATTTATGAGAACTGTAGGAGTTAATATTGTGTTAGCATATGCAGGAGCTCCTGTATGTGCAGGTGAATTTTATTGTACCATTATGGATCTTTATAGTTGTATGAGGGTCAGTGATAATCTAGGAAAAAGTATATCTTCCTTTTATGCAGAAATATTAAAAATTAAAAATATTGTTAATGCTTCAAAAGAAGAAAAAAGAGTGTTATTTTTATTAGATGAAATTTTTAAGGGAACTAATTCAAAAGATAGGCACACTGGAGCTATGATTTTGGTAAAACAATTAAGTAGAGAAGGAAACCTAGGATTTATATCTACCCATGATTTAGAGTTAGGAGAAATGGGAAAGAGTAAAGATTCAAAAATTAAGAACTATCACTTTTCCGAATATTATAGAGATAATAAAATTTATTTTGATTATAAGTTAAAAGCTGGGGTTTCACCTACAAAAAATGCTATGTACTTAATGAAGTTAGCGGGTATTGAAACAGGAGAAAATAATGAGGCGAATTAATCTTTTTTAATATAATCCGCAATAAAAATCAAATATAAAAAAACACCTTGCATTATATTATAAAGGAAAGGTAAGGTGTTTTTTATGAAAGAGGTAACAGCATATTTTAAAAAATTTGAAGGTACAAGCTATGAAGTGGGTGTACAAATCGGACAATGGGTATTAGCACATCCAACTATACTTAATATGGCACTATTGCCATCAAATACGTATCCGCAAGACAAACTCTTAGCGATTACAGAACTTTTGGATAAATATTGCAGTGGTGTCAATGAAGAAATCAAAGGCTTTGCAGATACTATTGGAGTTAGTCATGAACAGGTAATCTTTTATTCTATGACATATTTGGAACGTGGTTGCAGTTTAATGGCAGCATTACCTTCTAAAACAGAAATTAATCATACAATCATGGCAAGAAATTATGATTTCAATGATACTATGGAAGAAATGTGTTTTGCTAAAACAAAGGTTAAGGGGAAATATTCTCACATTGGTTCTTTACTAAATCTCTTTGGAAGATGTGATGGTATGAATGAACATGGTCTAGCAGCTTGTAAAGCAAGTAATGGATTGCCCGTTGGAAATTTTCAGGGTGGACAAAAGCCAGGGGTAACAGGATTTCAGTTTTGGATTGTTATTAGAAGTATTCTTGAAAATTGTAAGAATGTTGAGGAGGCAATTCACTTTGCCATGGAAGCACCTATAGGATATAATATTAATTTAATGCTTGCTGACAAGAATAATAAAATAGCATTACTCCAATGCATGGATGGACATAAATTCTATGAAATATTGGACAGTAATAGTAATAAGAATTATTTGAGTGTAACAAATCATGTGTTATTTCCTGAATTAAAAACATATGAAAAGATGCTTATAAAAAATTCAGAATTACGCAATGATGTCATAGTAAAAACTTTTGAAGAGAAGAAAAAACTTTCTTGTGATGACATTAAAGGATTACTTTCAACTTCATATCCACAAGGATTATGTTGTCATTATTACGAAGAGTTCTTTGGTGTACTTCGTTCCATGATATTTGATGTAACTGATGGAACTATTAAAATGACTTTTGGTTCACCACAATGTAATGAGTGGAGAGTATTTACAATTAATTCAAATGAAGAACAAGAATATATAGTTAAATTACCATATGAAAGAGCAGATAAATCATTTTATGATATAACTTATTTAAGATAAGGAAGGGAGGAAACCGCATTGGATGGAGAAAAAATACTTGAGCAGGCAATTATATTCATTGAAAATAATTTATATGAGCCTATTACTGCTTGTAATGTTGCCCATGCGGTTTCCTATTCATATTATCATTTTCACCGCTATTTTCATGCGATGATGGGAGAAACTATTGGAGAATATATTCGTTCTAGGCGACTTACTGAAGCGGCAAAGTTACTATTATATAGTGAAAAGAAAATATTAGATATTGCTGTTTCATTGCATTTTCAATCTCACGAAGCATTTACCCGTGCTTTTAAAAATAGATATGATGTAACACCTAAGCAATATAGAAAGAATCGTATAAATACACTGATTGGTAATAAACCACAACTAGATGTAATTGAATTAGTACATCGACAAAGCAAAATAACTTTAACACCTGAAATAATTATGGTACCTAGTAAAACAATAATGGGGATTCGGTTTGAAACAAGTGTTGCTAATAACCAAAGTAGTGCACAATGGGAGAATTTTAATAATCAGCTTGCAAAGATGAAAAATATAGCTTCTAATTCCAATAGATATGGCTTCTTTGAAGTGAACAATAGTTGTGAAGCAAAAGTATTTAATGAGGATAGTGTAACTACGGAGTTTATTGGTATAGAGGTTGATAAAGATAGTATTGTACCTAGTAATATGTTAATTAAAGAGTTTCCTGGTGGAAAATACGCAAAGTTTATTCATACAGGAACAGTGAATACTCTTTACATGACTTATAGATACATTTGGGGGACATGGTTTCCAAGCAGCAATAATCAACTTGATATGCGCGACGACTTTGAATGTTATACGGAACGATTTTTAGGTGTTAAGAATGACAAATCACAGATTGATATTTATTTTCCTATCATGTAATAAGAATATATAGCAGCGCTCAATTAGAAATTGGAGCTGCTATTTTTGTCTATAAGTCAAAGGTATTACTTTCCAGCGTTTTCCTTTAATAATATGTTATAATTGTTTCACAATAGTAAATTATGATGCATTAAAAGGAGAAATATTTATGGAAAAAAAGTTTTATATACCTGGAAATGAAATCAAAAGGATTATTGATTCACAGGAAGGGTGTCTTGCAACTGATAGAATTATGGTTGATGGTTGTAAGGTTGGATTTATGTATAGGGAGAGACCATATCAAAATGGCAATCCTGATAGTGGTTGGAGGTTTATGTCTGGTGATGAGGACTATGAATATATGAATAACCCTGAAAATCATGGTGTTTATCAAGTTAACACTATATGTAATTATGATCCTGATATAATACCATTACTTAATTCAGCACCAGGAAGTGCATACATTCGTGATGAAAATGGTGAGCTTGTACTTGATGATGAATGGAAATTAGCAGAAGATTAATAATGTGTTGTAAGCAGGCTATAATGCCTGCTTAATTTTTTAGGTATTTTAAGATATTGCTATGGTAAACAATACCTTTGTTTATTTAATTATTGAGTTATAAATATTATTAATCAGAAGAGAGAACTTTGTTTACGGAATTTTTTAGAGAATCAATAAATTTATTGCGTAATTCATCTGATATTTTTAAAAGTGAAAGATAAGGATTTAAATCCTCTAATTCCACTAATAAAAGTTCATTTTCTTCAGTCCTACAGGCATCAAACCTTTGAATACCATGGGCCAAGTTATTCCACTCAATAAATTTTTGTGCAAATTCTAAATCTTCTTTAGTAGCTTTATATTCTTTAAGTTCCCATCTTTTATTTTTATCTGGTGCAAATAAAGCATATTGAAATTCTTTGTCAATAAAATAAAAAGATACTTCATACTTGAAATTTATTAATGGCTGAATTAAGGTATTTCTATCAGCCAAGTTTATATTTTCATAAAGCTCCTCTATTGGTAAGAATTTCATACCAATAGAATCTGCACCGTCTTTTGGCTTAATTACGTATTTATCTACACTTAGAAGCTTATCAATAGAATTTAAATTATCAATAGTTTTGATTACAGGAAAGTTTTTATTAGTTAATTCAACTAAATAGTCTTTTCCCTTCATATCTGCTTTACCATTAAATGAATTATATGTTTTTATATTATTTAATTTTACCTTTTCCCTAAATAAATTGTATTCATTTTGAAAGTTTGATACAGGTCCCGTATTTCTAAATATGGTTAAGTCAAAGTCATTAATAAAATCAGTCATATCTTTTGGATTACATATGACTAATTTAAAATCTTCTCTAAGCTTTGAGGTAAGAAAAAAATCTTCATCATAATAAAGCCTACCTTTAGCTTCATAATATAAATCTGTAACAAATAATATTTTCTTCACAAAATCACCTCTTTTGTTTATGATAGATATAATTTAATTAAAAAGTATAGTATAATTGTTTGACTAAAGTAATAATAGTTTTGTTCTGTATTCGGAATTTAAATTCTATATATCGAATTATAATGGCTGATTAGAATTATTTCAAGAGTTTTATATAAGAAAGAGGCGATTAAATGAGAGATATTAATGTTAGTATAGGAAATAATGTAAAAAAGCTAAGAAAAGGCAGAGGACTTACTATTGATGAATTGGCAGCTAATGCAAAGGTCAGCAAAAGCATGATAAGTGAAATTGAAAGAGGAATAAGAAACCCATCTATAACAACGCTCTGGAATATTGCTAATAGTTTAAAAATTCCTTTGAATTATTTATTATATGAAGATAAAATGCAATCTGCATATATTTACAAGATAACAGAAGAAAATGCAATAGGAGATAATGGATTTAACTGTTATCCACTTTTGAATTTTGATGAGGACAAAAGAATTGAAATATATTTTAATGAATATATGCCAAAATCTAAAACAGAAAAAGCAGCTCATTATAATGGCGTTGAAGAGTATGCACTGATAACAGCAGGAATGTTAACTTTAAACTTAAATGAAGAACAATTTACAGCATCTGAAGGAGAGGTTATACGTTTTTTAGCAGATAAACCACACTTTTATTTTAATGAAACAGATACTATAACAAAGGCTTTTGTATTAATGTTTTATCCTAAATAAAATATGTATTTAGCGAACATGTATTTTAAAACAAACTTAATAAAATAATATAGAATAGTGGTATCCAATCAGAGAATGGAGCTGCTATTTTTTATTGCAACTTCAATTGTAAATGTAAATGCAACCCTTCCGATACCAGCTATGTTGTATTAATAATAATAAATATTTATCCTCTAGGTGGTTGCATCCTAGCTTACAAAAGATTGGTTAATTACCAGTCTTTTTGTTTGCTCATTAGTTTTGTTTTATATATCCTATGATTGTTGGCGGCAGAACGGAGGATATATATGTCTAAATTTTTTAAAGACTTGAATTGCAAAAATACTTGAAAGAGAGTCTTTCTTTTAAAGAAATCAGCCGTAGGCTAGGAAAAAATCCTACTACTATTTCTAGAGAAGTCCGAAAGTATAGTCCCAAAATTGCTACAGGTTACCCTGGATTTCCATTCAATGCTTGTAAGAAGCGTATTAACTGTAGAAATAAGAACGTCTGTGGCAAAGAATGCACCAGAAAATCGGCTAGCTATTGTAAGCTTTGTACTTCTTGTAATTCAAACTGCTCAGATTTTATTGAAGAAGTCTGCACTGTCAGATTCAGAGTTCCTTATGTTTGTAACGGTTGTGAGACCATTGGTAAATGTACACTTTTAAAAAATATTTATGATGCAGAGCATGCTCACGTCAAAGCGCATGAATCTATATCACAGTCACGAAGTGGCTTGTGTGTATCTGAAGATGAAATCGCTAGGTTGAATAAGATTATTTCGCCACTTATTCAAAATGGCCAGTCTGTAAATCAGATTTATATCAACCATCAGGACGAGCTTATGTGTAGTGAAAAGACCATTTATAATTATATCGATGCGTGTCTTTTTGATGTCAGGAGCATTGATCTTCCAAGGAAAGTCAAGTTTCGTGAGCGTTATAAGAAGCCTGAATTCAAAGTGGATAAAGGCTGCCGCATTGATCGCAATTACGAAGCTTTTAGTGCGTTTATTGAAAAGAACCCTGATACTGCAGTGGTACAAATGGATTCTGTGATTGGCAGCAAAGGTGGTAAATGCCTCTTATTTTATCACGGAGAAGAAGTTTTACATAAACTTGGATGCGCACCGGTTGCCGCCAGTGACATCATGCTAAAACCTACTCTTCTAAAAAAATAATAAAAAAGCATGCCGCCAACCATTAAGCTGTCTAAGGAATTAAGGGGTGGATTCTCCGATTACAAAAAAATCGAGAGGGAGTCGACCTCCATTTGGCATGCTTATTTTTAATATAATACTTCAATAAATGTGAAAAATCAAACTGCATGTTGGTTACAAAAACTGCATCTCATTTACAGAACATGGATTTCGGATACAAAAGTGGCGTTTCGTTTACAAATATTCAGTTGTCAGTTACAAAGATTGCTTTTCAATTTACAAAGTGGCATCTCGTGTTACTATTGAGTTTTTTTATTGCAAAATAAAATAAGTCAATAAATATATTATATAAGTCAATAAAAATTTATTGATAAACAATAAATAATGTATTATCATATACATATAAATTAAAAGAGAGGTGCTTTTTATGAAACAATGTTCAACAATTTTCTTAAGGATAGCTGTGATTCTTATTGGAATTCCGGTTCTTGCCCTGTGTATATTTTGGTTGCCTTCAGCTGCAGATTATTTACACTATCCCATTTTAATTGGTGTGTATGCAACGGCGATAACATTTTTCTTTGCCCTATATCAAGCTTTAAAACTTTTAAGCTATATTGACAAGAACAAAGCTTTCTCGGAATTATCTGTAAAGGCTTTAAAGTATATCAAATATTGTGCAATCACAATCAGTATTATATATGCAGTACTCATACCATTCGTATTTCCTATAGCAGATGCAGACGACGCCCCAGGTCTCATGGGATTCCCAGTGATTTTTATTTTTACTTCTGCTGTGATTGCAGTCTTTGCTGCTGTTCTTCAAAAGCTTTTAAAAGAGGCAATAGATATAAAATCAGAAAATGATTTAACAGTGTGAGGTGAATAATATGGCTATTATAATTAATATTGATGTGATGCTGGCTAAAAGGAAAATGAGTGTAACAGAACTTACAGAGAAGGTTGGAATAACCATGGCGAACCTCTCTATACTAAAGAACGGAAAGGCAAAGGCCATTAGATTTTCAACTTTAGAGGCAATATGTAAAGCTTTGGAATGCCAACCAGGTGATATTTTAGAATACAGAAATGATACGTAAATGAGAAGTTGAATACCATAAAGAGATTGGTTAAATGTTGAGTAAAGTTTATTTGAGGAGGTAATTTATGAAGATTAAATTAATTCAACCTGCAATGCTGCCCAGACCTATGGATACAAAGTTAAAAACAAGAATGTCTCCTTCGTTAGCTTTATTAACCATAGCAAATCTTACGCCGAAAGAGCATGAAATTATTATTGAGAATGAAAATGTTGAAAAGATAGATTTTGATGAACCTGTAGATTTGGTAGCAATAACTGTTACTGTAGATGTTATGAATAGAGCGATGGAAATATCAAAGGAGTTTCAAAAGCGTGGGGTAACAGTAATTGCGGGAGGTATACATATTACAGCAGATCCAGAGGGGGCTCTTAATAGTTTTGATGCAATATGTGTGGGAATGGCTGAGAGAATTTGGGGAAAAATCCTTAAGGATAAAGAGAATAATTTACTTAAGAAGATATATTATGATATGGAAAATATTTCCGGAAGGGAAATAGTATCACCTAACTACTACATTATTGATAATAAAAAGTATTTATATACTAATATAATTAGTACAAGCAGGGGATGTCCTTTTGAATGTGATTTTTGCTATAATAGTTGCAAAAATGTACTTAAAACCTATATTAATAGACCCATAGACGATGTGATTAAAGATATAAATGCATTAAAAACAAAGCATATAATGTTTATTGATGATAATTTTATTGGGAATCCCAAATGGACAAGAAAATTATTAGAGGAAATAAAACCTCTTAAACTAAAGTGGAACGCAGCAGTCACTTCCAATATAGTAGATATGCCTGAATTATTAGATGAAATGAAAGCGGCTGGTTGCCAAAGTTTATTTATAGGTTTTGAAAGTATAAATAGTAAGTCAATAGATAGTGTCCACAAAGTGCAAAATAGTGTAAAGAGATATGAGAAACTTGTAGATGAAATTCATAAAAGAGGAATAATGATAAATGCAAGTTTTGTTTTCGGATTAGATGAAGATGATGTTTCTGTATTTAAAAATACATTAGAATGGATAGTTAAAAATAAGATAGAAACGGTAACCTCACATATTCTTACCCCATATCCTGGTACAAAATTATACTCATCATTGATAGAGAAAAATAGAATTGTAGACTTTAATTTGTCAAATTATAATACTGCGCATGTTGTATATAAACCTAAGAATATGACAGCAGAAGAATTATATAATGGTTATCTATGGATATATAAAGAAGTGTACACATTTAAAAATATAATAAAAAGACTACCAAAATCTAAAAAGCAATGGATTCCATTTCTAGCGTTTAATTTCTTTTATAGGAAGTTTGGAAAGCTGACAGAAGTATTGTGCACTATAATTTCTTTTGAAAATATAGGAAGATTTTTTAGATGGTTAGCTTATTGTATAAAGTAGGCTATGGAATTATATTTTAAGGTGAACTACAGATTATTTATAAACTGAACGTCAGAGAATAAGAGGTGATGAAATGAAAAATGGAGGTATTATGAATAAACGAGAACGAATTAAAACAGTCTTTTTATATAGTGTTTTTATTTGTTACATACTTTTTTTAATTAAATTATTGATATTATCAAGAGTTTCGCTTTTGGAACCGTTTAATAGTCAAAGGACTTTATTGAGGTCAATCAATCTCATTCCTTTTCATAGTATAACGGAATATATATCTGGCAGCACTGCGAATTTGAAAAAATTTGCTTTTAGTAATGTGGTTGGTAATATCGTTATTTTTATTCCTCTTGGTATATATTTGCCATTACTCAAAAAAGATAAAAGAGGAATCACCAATCTGTTGTTTATATTTATAGTGAGTTTATTTGTTGAAATCATTCAGGGGCTTTTAGGCATCGGAGTATCGGACATTGATGATATAATTTTAAATTGTTTTGGTGGATGGATTGGTATTTTAGGGTATAAGTTTTTATTGTTACTATTACAAGATGAGAAAAAAGTATGTACTGTAATCACAATACTATCTGCTATCATAGGATTACCTGTTCTATTATATTTATTATTCATGGTGAGATTGAGGCTCTGAATATCTTTATTGCATATACAAGAAGATACCCTAAACAAAAAGAACGTAGAAATTAAGCATAATATTCAGTAAGTTTCTTGCACAATATTTTTAAATTGTGTGGAAATAAGAGGAATATAAGTGTAGTGGAGATGATGTAATTGTAAAATTATATAAAGTAATTTTTAGAATAACTATTTATGGAAGAAAAATATGGGTAAGAAAGAACATAATCATATTAGGTTAATGCTAAGATAAAAATTGAATTAGGTAAATGGATAGAGAAGAATTTGATAAAGACTTTGGAGGTAGAAGTGATTACTTTAAAAGATATTATAAATCAAACTGAGTTTGATGATGTTTGGAAATTTATGGTGAAGCTTAACAAGATAAAAAACATAAATTTATATAATAACTATAAGAATTTTTATAAGAAACTATTAAAAATTACTCCAAGTAAAAATATCACTAATATGTTTATATATATAACTGCGTTTAAGGAAGATGAAGATGGAGACACCTATTGTATTAGTAACTTTGATGAAGAAGATAACACACTATTTTATGAAGTAACTGGAGAAGATAATGAATGTAGTCTATATGCACTGGATGCATGTAGTTTTGAAAGTTGGTTAGGTTTTTATATCGGTGAAGAAACGTTTGGAAGGTTTACCAAGCCCAACATAATTGCTCATTGTATATGGGAGATGACTTTTTTTGGGTTTGAGCAGAAAAGAGATGAAGAAGGAAGACTAATAATTTAGATAAAATCTTTTTAAACAAACCTAATAAAACAACACAAAATAGCAACATCCAGTCAAAAACTGGAGCTGCTATTTTTTATATTTTATATATAAGTGATATTACTATATTAGACATATGAGCATTAACTTAAAAATTAACATTTATGGTATAATTATAATGAATCTATTATGAGGATATAGTTATAGTGTATATGACGTAATTGCAAAAAATGTGAAGTATAGATTATTTATATAACACGAAGATAGATTAGTGATTTAGAAAATAACAGGAGGTATTTTTATGGAGTTTAGAATAATATCATTGCCACCGTTCAAAGCAGCGTCATCTGGTGTAGATAAGGAATTTAACTTTTCTTTCAATGGTATTTTAGGAAAGTTTGATAAGTATTTTTCTGCAATTAAGCCATCGGAAAGAGATAGTTTTATGCCCAGAGACTTTTTGTTTTTTGATGAAGAAAAACAAGGGATGATATGGTGGTGGGCATTGAGTGAGGATATGGATGATGGCGGCAACGAAGTCGTTGATTTCGAAGGCGGGTACTATATAACTTATGTCTACAAAGATGGGGATGAAGAAACAAATGTTAAGTTATATAATAAAGTTTTGGAATACATTAAAAATTCTGATACTTTGGAACTGGATATTCGCCAAAATCATTATGCTATGGGACATATTATTACACCACCAGAGATTATAAAAGCACAAGGATGGTCACAAATGGAAACATTTATACCCGTTAAGTTAAAAGCAACTTCCAATTTGTAATACAAACTAAGGGGATAATCTTTAGTTCACATTTTTCTCATAATACATGACAAAATGAAATTCTTTAAACAAAGATTTTAGAGGTAAAGGTGGTTGCTTTAAAAGATATTATAAAGTAAGGATAATTAAAAGGAGATATGTGTATTGTTTTTATTTAATAAAAGAGATGTATATATTGGATATTCATTAGAAGAATTATCAAAAATAAGAGAAATTTTAGCAAAGGAAGGTATTAAATATACCTACAAAGTTATAAATCATTCAGGAGAATGGGCAGGACGAGGTACGACAAGGGGCAAATTCGGAAGTTTTGGAATGAAGATGGATTATGAAAAACAATATGTCATTTCTGTAAATAAAAATGATTATGAAAAGGCGAAATATCTTGTTAATAGTATTTTGCACCCATAACAATAAAGATATTACTCTTGGTATTCAATTAATAAAATTACTTTACAATCTTCATATATAGTCTATCAATCATAAATTTAGGATATTTGAATAATTGTAAATTATTGTGTAACTAATGAATAACTACAAAATATATTTTGTAGTATCAAAGGGAGGTATGAATAATGAAAATAGTTTTTATGGGAACTCCTGATTTTGCAGTTCCCTCATTGAAGAAAATGATAGAGAAATATAATGTTTGTGCTATTGTAACACAACCTGATAAACCAAGTGGAAGAGGGAAAAAGGTAGCAATTTCACCAATCAAAGAGGTTGGACTATTGAATCAAATTCCAATTTTTCAGCCCGAAAAAATAAGAACAGACTCTGTAGTTATTGATAAATTAAAAGAAATAAAACCTGATTTTATTATTGTTGTAGCATATGGTCAAATCATAACTAAGCATATACTTGACATACCAAGACTCGGATGTATTAATCTACATGCATCTCTCCTCCCAAAGTATAGGGGGTCAGCACCAATAAATTGGACTTTAATAAATGGGGAAATAAAAACTGGAAATACAACTATACTAATGGATACTGGTATAGATACGGGTGATATGCTTATGAGAAGTGAGTTTGACATATCTGAATCTATGACAGCAGGAGAATTGTATCAATTATTAAAAATAAACGGTGCTGAACTGCTAGAGGAAACAATAAATGGAATTATCACAGGTAAAGTTTGTGGGGTAAAACAACAGAGTGATGGAAGTTCTTATGTACAGATGTTAAACAAGCAAATGGCAAAGATTAATTGGAATGACAGTAGTATTAACATACATAATTTAATAAGAGGATTGAGTTCTTGGCCATATAAAAATATAAACTCATGGCCAACTGCGCACACTTATTATAAAGATATTCCAATTAAAATATTCAAATCCAAGTCATTAGAGGCAAATATTATTAAACCACCTGGTTATATCATAGATGCAAATAATGAAGGAATTGCAGTGGCCACCAATAACGGTATTCTGATTATAGAAATATTACAGTTTCCAGGGGGGAAACCTCTTGAGGTAAAAGAATTTTTAAAAGGAAATAAAATAGAAAAAGGCATTGTATTATCATAATCATACTTAATTAAGTTTTCTTTATGAGGAGATAACTACGATGAATATTAATGATTTATATATAACGAATTATAGGGAATCTGGAGGCTTACCGCTCCACAGCATAACAAGATTACCAAAAGAAGAGGCATATGCTTTTGCAAAAACATTATCAGAAAAAAGTGTTTCAAAGAATGATAGATATGCTAATTACTTTAATACATATTATCATAAAAGGTTGCGAACAGAAGAGTGGCTATATGATACGTTTGTATCTTTAAAAGGACAGCCGAAGACTCATCATCCAATTTATTTTACCTTAATGGAGAGTGAGGGATTATGTAATTTTTTTGGCAACCAAAGTAAAATACAAATTTTACTTAAAAATATTGATTCTTCACACATAAGTTTTACTCCTAGGGATAGTATGCACCTAATGGATATATAGAAATAAACATCAACTTAATGCTAAAGTAGTTTTTGGTGTAGGGGGAAGCCTTGATGTAATTGCAGGAAAAGTGAAGCGTACACCAGAAGTTTGGAAAAAATTAAATTTAGAATGGCTATATAGAAGAATTAATCAGCCTTCACGAAAGGAAAGACAGAAAAAGCTAAAGATTTTTGCATATAGGGCAATTGTTGAAGCGTTGAGTAAAAATGAAAAGTGAAAATAATAAATTAAAACACAAAAATACCCAAGATTTCACATTAATAGTCGAAAATAATAAAAGAGAATTAATAATTTATTAAATATTAAATTCAATCGAAATCGAGGGAAGGATAAATGAATTATGTTAAGAAAAGAGTTACAACCACCTAAAATTAATAATGAATTAGTAAAAGAATTAATGCAACTTATTGATGAAATATCAGAGTTATTTGATGAGTATTATGAAGAGTATTATATTAAAAAGGAAAAGACAATTTTAAATGAAAAGATAGATTGTCTTAATTCGAAAGTTGAAAAAGAATATGAACCTATGGATTTTGCGAATTATTTGGCAAGCACATCTCTTGAGGAGATATCTAAGATGGTGGCATTACCTAATCCACCAATAATTAAGGATATAACTATTGAAGAAACTACTGAAATAATAGAAATCATTGCTAATTTAGAATGGCCACAAGAAATAGACGAGGTAGAAGAAGTAGATATATATATAGAATATTACTTGGAATTAATGGGAAAAAGTATACCAAATAAGGATATTTCAGATCTAATATATTGGTATGATGTAGAAGAATATGGACATGAACCAACTGCAAGAGAGATTGCTGAAAAAGCATTTAAAATGAGGGAAGTAAATGTTTTATAGGGGGAATTTATATGAAGAAAAAATTTGCATTTTTGCTTATGGGGAGTCATTATAATCCAGAAGAACATAAGGCTTGTTTTGAAACAGAGAAACAGATTACTTATATCTTCACAGTGAGAAGCTTTGAGGAAGCATGTGATAAAATCTCTTTTTTAGAAAGAGATGGTGTTGGTGCAATTGAATTATGTGGAGCATTTGGTGAGAAAAATGCTGAAAAGATCATAGAGTTAACTCATAATAAAATAGCTATTGGTTATGTTACCCATAAATCTGAACAGGATAATTTATTTGATAGTTTCTTTTCAAATTTTGGATGATATTAGAATCCTAAGTTTATTATATTAAAACATTGAGGAAAAGTATAAATCAAAATGAAAACAAGAGGTATAAAAATGATAAGACTCCAATTGATGCAAAGAGAAGATTTGAAAAAAATTATAGAATGGAACATAGACAAATCTGCTGATGAATTATTACAGTGGGCCGGACCTATGTACAACTATCCTTTAACACTTGTACAACTTGAAAATTACTTTTTAGATGAAATTAAAAAGGAGTATTCAAATATTTTTCTTTATAAAATAGAACTTGTTAATACAGGGGAAATTATTGGAACTGTTGAATTGCGTGAAACAGATAAAAATAATAAAATAGGTAGAGTTTGCAGATTCTTAATTGGACAAGAAAATATTAGAGGAAGAGGCGTTGGAGCTAAGGTTTTAAAAGAAATATTAAGAATTGGCTTTGAAGACTTAAAATTTGAAAAGATAACACTAGGAGTATTTGATTTTAATAAAAGTGCAATTAAATGTTACGAAAATGTAGGATTTACAAAAGTAAAATTAATTGAAAATGCAAGAAAATCATCAAATGGGTATTGGGGCTTATATGAAATGGCTATTTCAAAAGATGGGTGGAAGACAGAAAATAGTTAAGATTATGTTATAGAAGAGATATTTTAAGATTTTTTGATTCTACATATGCTTAATATGTACTGTGAGGTGGAAATTAAGATTGGAAGAATTTATTTTTAATATGAATTGCGGTGCGTTAAAATCTTTTAATGATTTTACTAGAGAAAGAGCGGATAAGATACAATTTCAATATATACATGATCAACCCCAATATGAATTATTAAAAGAAAAGTATATGATAGAGCAGGTTGCAGGTAATGATGATGAACTATCGAAGGCTATTAATTTGCTTAACTGGGTGTTTGAAAACAATTATCATAATGGAAGATTTAATGGGCCACAGCCATTTAATTCATTGAATTTACTTAATTATTCATATAAAAATGGAAAAGAGAAAGGAATTTCTTGTTTTGGACTAGCTATTATTTTATCAGAATGTCTTTTATCTATAGGAATTAAATCTAGAATTCTTCACTTGTTATCATTTAATCCATATGACATTGATAGCCATGTTGTAACTATTGCATATATTAATAAGTTAAATAAATGGATTATGCTTGATCCTACTTGTAATTGTTACTTTATGGATGAAAATAAAAATATTCTTTCTCCTTGGGAGATAAGAGAAATTCTTGGGAATCAAGGGTATTTGGTATGTAACAAAGAGGTTGGATATAATGATTTATCTATATCATTTGAAGACTTAAATAACCAGCGCATTCAATATATGGCTAGGAATATGTTTTGTATGAGTACAAATCTGATAAATACCTTTAATTCACAAATGGTTCCTTGTAAATTTGGATATTTGAAAGAGCAAAGAAATATTTATCTGGCTCCAAATGGATTTAATCCATATGAGCGCCGTATTGAAAACACTTTGTATCGTATAAAAGTCCAGGGAGAAAATACAGAAAATTTGGAATACCTTAATTTCTTAAAAGAAACCAAAGGAAAACATATTATAGTGGACTTAAATACTTTTATTCAAAAACCTTGATTAGATATAGAAGAAAGTGTTAGGTATGCTAAGGTGTTTAATAAAATTTTTATTATAGGGTTAAGGAGGGAGAAAAATAAAGGGATTAAGGAGAGGAATAATAGTTATTTGTTTAATTATACTGATTGTAAGTGGAGTTAATAGCTTACCAGAGAGTAAATATTATGATAAAGATATTAAGGCATTAGTTAAGGGGAAAAAAGCACAAGTAATTGAAGTAGGGAAAGGGTTTAAAATAGATGAAGACACTATCTTTATTAAGAGAATTATTAATACTGAAGATAAAACATATATTAGATATGCCGTTATAACAAAAGAGCAAGGATGGTCTTTTCCTGGAGGGATAATAAAGATATTTGATGATAAAGGAAAACAATATAGAAATCATGGAGGAGGGAGTTCAGGTAAGGTATGGGGACAAGATGGACTAATTCATTTTGATAAACTTAAGAAAGATGCAAAGTATATAAAACTTAAGGTTGAATGGTATGACAGGGAGAATGAATTGAAAATTTCACTTGGGAAAGAGAGTGGAATTAATGAAAATAAATGATAAGAATAGAGCTATTATAGAATGGATTATGGCTATAGTGCTTATAGTAATATGCTTCAAGTATTCTATTTTGTCCTATGGAAGTTTTTCACCTATAAAAGCTCATGAACTATCAGAGAGAACTTATCATTATGGGCCCTCTAAAATAATTAAAACAATAGATTTAAATGGAGGAAAGATATATTTATGTAGATATAAAGAGTGGTTTTCAGCAAATACTGTTAAAAAAGGTGTAATCAAATGGTATCCTGGTGATCAAGTAGCCGGAACTCCTATAGATTATTCAAAGCAAGTGTCATATAGCTGGGGAAATTCACATGCAAAAGGAGACACAAGCATAATGAAAATCTATGGTTATGTAAATGACTCTAATATAACTACAATGTTAATAGAAGATAATACAACAAATACATCAAGGGATGATTTAGATGAAAGTAGAATGTTTATTTTTTACTGGAATGAAGATAAAGAAAAACATGAAATAAAATATTTAAGAGGTTTAAATAAAGAAGGAAAAATTATTTATGAAGAAAAGATTTATTAATATAGTGAATATGAGAAAGGTAATTTTCCATAACAAAAAATATGGATGGGTAAATGGAGGGATAATATGAATATTGAATTAGACATCCATACACACACTATAGTAAGTGGGCATGCATATAGTACTATTCGTGAAATGGCTAAAGAAGCCTCAAAAAAAGGTTTAAAACTATTAGGTATCACAGAACATGCCAAAGGTATTCCAGGAACCTGTGCTGATATCTATTTTGAAAACCTCAGAGTAGTTCCAAGAGAAATGTATGGAGTAGAATTAATGTTAGGTGCAGAGATTAATATTTTAGATTATAATGGAAAACTTAGTTTAGAAGATAGAATAATAGATAAATTGGATGTTAGAATTGCAGGAATCCATAATCATTGCTATACACCTGGAACAATAGAACAAAATACAAATGCTGTTATAGAGGTTATTAAGAATCCTAAAATTGATATAATTAGTCATCCAGATGATGGTTTATGTCCATTGGATTATGATGCAATTGTACAGGCTGCAAAAAAATACAATACATTATTAGAATTAAACAATAATTCCATAAACCCAGTAAATTGTCGCAAAAACGCAATTGAAAATAATATTCATATGTTAAAGTTATGCAAAGAATATAATGTACAAATTATCATTTCAAGTGACGCACATATAGATACAGATGTTGGTAGATTTAATCTCGCTTATGAAATACTACAAGAAGTCCATTTTCCTGAAGAACTTATTATTAATAGGTCAGTAATAGATTTTAAGAATAAAATTAAAAATACACGATGTGCTAAATGATCTTCATAGAATCTTCAAAACATTTTGATATTATAAATTTGTAAATTTAATAAACAATAAATTGAGGAGGAAGTAAAATGAAGAACAAGATTTTGGCATTAATCGTTGGAGTTGGAATAGTAGGGGCATCATCCTTTGCGGTATTTGCTTCAAGTGGAACAGATGCTAACAATGCAGCTAATAATAAAGTTAAATCATGCTGCACACAAAATGCACAATGTTGCATAGAAAAATCAGCTTGTTGTAAATAAAAAAATAAAAAAACATGTTCTCTCCATGTGGGAGGATATGTTTTTTTTATTACATAATGATATAATTACACTATGTTTAAAACCAGTTAATGGATTAAATAGTAAAATGCAAAGGAGAAATAAATGTTCAATATAAATAACGTATTGGAGATTTTAAGAAACAACAGTTCCATGGCGATTCCTATAAGTCTTTTGATAAGTATAGGTATTTCATTAGCAGGAATATTACCATCAGTATTTGTAACGGGAGCTAACATAATTTTCTTTGGTCCTGTTAAGGGTTTTATAATATCACTGTTAGGTGAGACAATAGGAGCATATATTACTTTTACTGTTTATAGATTAGGTTTTAAGAAGAGAATAGAAAAACTAACATATAAACATAAATTACTCTCTAGAATAGTAAGTAGTGATGGCAAAAAGGCAGGATTTCTAATACTTCAAGGAAGAATAATTCCATTTATACCATCAGGGATTATAACATTAGCGGCTTCAATAAGTAATGTTAATAGTACTATATTTACTGTAGCAACCTTTATAGGAAAGGCTCCTTCTATAGCTTTAGAGGCACTGGTTAGCTATGACATAATTAATATTTATGATAATTGGATAAGGCTTACTATAACAGTTATTGCATTAATACTTATAAAACTTACAATTGGAAAAGAAAAAAGAGAGGATTAATTACTAATTTGCTTGTGTATACTGATATTCCAAGCTATAAATCTTCTTAAATATACAATAGAATATGGGATATAAGCATTTACATTATGCCTATATCCCATATTTATATAATCTATTTAAATTTGTTCTATATATTGTAATTATTAATTAAAGACTGCGTCCCAATTCATAGGCATCCCATATAGCTGCCATGATGTTATGAACATTACGAGCATCTCCTACCTGATAAACAAGACGAGGTTCATTTTGTAGTTCCTTGTATAATTTATTTTCTGATTTATATCCAACTGCAGTTACTATTGTATCTACAGATAGGTTTTCTTCTTTTTCAATACCTTTATCATCAGTACATTTTACTAAAAGTCCTTCAAATGTAATCTGAGATGCTTTGGTATTTGTCATAACTCTTATCTTATTAAACTTCAATAAGTCCCTTAACATATCGTAGTTAGCAAAGCACATATCTTTTCCACCACCACAGATATCTGGTGTAGATTCTACAATAGTTACATCCAAATTCTTTTTATTGAGCCAAAGTGCAAGTTCACATCCAACTAGACCAGCTCCGATGATTGCAACTTTTTGCCCTGGAATAACTTCACCGTTTAATACATCTACTGCTTGGCATAGAGTCTTTGATTTTGCGGCTTCACTTCCGTTATCTGCAAAATTAAGATTAATAGGATTAGCTCCTGTAGCAATTACAATTATGTCTGCCTCATGAGCCTTGATATCTTCAATTGTAGCAGTTTTGTTCATTCTAATAGTTATAGGAAGTTTACTTAGCTGATGTTCATACCAACGAATAAGAGCATGATCGTCTTCTTTAAAATCAGGCATTCCTCCTGGGATAACAACACCACCAAGTTTGTCAGACTTCTCCCATAATTCTACTTCATGGCCTCGTATTGCTGCTACACGGGCTGTTTCCATACCTGCTAATCCTCCACCAATTATGAGAAGACGTTTTTTCTCATGAACAGGTTTTAATGCATAATCTTCTTCTCTACCACAAGCAGGATTTACTGCACAGGATAGTGGTAATCCATAGAAGAAACGACCAATACATCCCTGATGACAGGATAGACATGGACGAATATCTTTAATATTTTCAGTACGAACTTTATTTGGCCAGTAAGGATCAGCAAGAAGCGGTCTACCTAGGCTGATCATGTCACATGATTTACCAATAGCATCAACAGCAATATGAGGATTGTCCATCCTTCCAGCAAGAATAATTGGTACATCTACTTCTTTCTTAAGGATTTCGCCAAAAGGTCTATACATTCCTTTTTTAAAGTACATTGGTGGATGATTCCAATACCAGGAGTCATAGGTTCCAACGTCCACATTAAGGGAATCGTAACCTGCGGCTACTAAAATTTTAGCTCCTTCAATACCTTCATCAATATCTTTACCCTTTTCCTCAAATTCTTCTCCAGGAACAGCACCTTGACGATAGTCTTTAACAAAGCTCTTTAAACTATAACGAAGAGAAACAGGAAAGTCTTCTCCACAGGCTTTCTTAATACCCTGAACTACTTCACAGGCAAGACGTAAACGATTCTTTAAGTTTCCACCATATTCGTCTGTACGATGATTATAGAAGGAGATGGCAAACTGATCTAGGAGATATCCTTCATGAACAGCATGGATTTCAACTCCATCAAATCCGCTTTTTTTAGCAATTACAGCAGACTTAACAAAGGAATCAATAAGAGTATGTATCTGCTCAACAGTCATCTCTTCTTGAATTATATTTGGATCCCAACGATTGCTGATTCGTGATGGTGCAATGGCATTTTGCATCAAATGAGGCATAGCAGCACGTCCAAATCCTCCGCTTAGTTGTAAAAATATCTTTGCATCATAGGAATGAATACGCTCATTCATTAAAGATGCAGCCAAAGAGAATGCATGTGGATCATGTGTAGGACAAGGTTGTCCTAAAGGTGCCATCTCATTATAGTCTACAGTAGTAACACCTGTGATAATAAGGCCTGTGCCACCTCGAGCACGTTCTACATAATAATCTTGAGCACGTTTAGTAAATTCACCCTGAGGACCACACATAGATACCAATCCAAGAGGTGCCATTGAAATTCTATTTTTGATGGTTAGTTTACCAATTTTCATAGGTTCAAATAATTTGGCATACTTGTTTTCTGTACTCATATACATATCACCCTCCAAATCCTTTATTTAGTATTATTTTACATAATTGCAAAAGAATAATCAAATAAAATATAAACCATAATATACCTAATTAGATATGGGAATTTTGGCTTAGGTTTCACTATGAAAATACTAACTATAAATTTAAAGTATTACTTATTGTGGTATAATTACATTATGATTAAATCTATTATTTGAAGATTATTACAATGAAAAAAAGTTTTTTACATACGATAATTACTTTGTAAGGTTTCAAAGTAAGCAAGTTTAAATGCAAAAATTATATAGAAAAGAGGTGGATTTTAGTGAGGGCTTATTAATTGTCATATGACTTTCACTAAAGTTAATTATGGTAAAAGTAAAATTTAAAAGACCATTTACTGTATTAATTGCAATAATGATACTGGTTTCAGTAACTTTTAGTTTAGGAGGATGCTCTTTTAAAGGTAAAAGCTCCCTAGAAACTTTTAATGTATATAAAGATTATTGGCAGAAAAAAGATTATAAAAATATGTATAGCATGTTATGTAAGGAAGCAAAAGATAAGATTTCTGAGAAGGATTTTATAGATAGATATTCCAAGATTTATAGTGGAATAGAAGCAAATAATATTTCTATAAATGTAGAAAGTACTAATAAAAATTCAGAAAAGATACCTTTTTCTTTAACTATGAAAACTGTAGCAGGAGATATAACTGTTAAGGATTATGAGGCACCTATGATTAAAGAAAAGGTAGATAATAAAAAAGTTTGGACTATTAATTGGAGTGAAAAAATGATATTTCCTAAGATGGAATCTGGAGATAAGGTTAGGGTAGAAACCATTCCAGCTAAAAGAGGTCAAATTTATGATAGAACTAGATATGGTCTTGCTTTAAATGATATGGTAATAACTATTGGTGTTAAACCTGTGGACTTTAACATAAATAAAGAGGAGAATATTAAAAAGTTAGCAAAAATTTTAGATATAAAGCCTTCAGTAATAGAAAACAAATTAAAAGCTAATAGTAATCCTGAATATTTTGTACCTATTGTTAATGTATCTATAGATAGAGGTGACATAATTGGAGAATCTAAGGGAATCCCTGGAGTGATGCAAAAAGAATCGGAAAGTAGAATCTATCAAGGTGGAGAAGCTATAGGTTCATTAATAGGTTATGTGGGAGATATAACAGCAGAAGAACTTAAAAAATTAGAGGGGCAAGGATATAGTTCCACAAGCAAAATAGGAAAAAGAGGATTAGAACAAGTTTATGAAAGTAAATTAAGAGCTAAAGATGGTAAGTTTATTTATATATCCAAACAAAAAGATGGAGTAGAATCAGAAAAAATACAAATAGCAAAAACACAACCTAAAAATGGAGAGGACATAACTCTTTCCATAGATACAGAACTTCAAAAGGAAATATATGAAAGCATGAATGGAGAAAAAGGAGCGTCTACAGCTATAAATCCTAAGACTGGAGAGGTTTTAGCTATGGTAAGTTCACCGTCTTTTGATCCAAATCTATTTACTACATATGTCCCTGAAAGCATTAAAGCAAAATGGCAGAAGGATAAAAATATAGAATTTGACAATAGATTTAAAACTACTTATGCACCAGGTTCTACATTTAAGCTATTTACTGCAATAGCAGGATTAGAAAAAGGTAGTATAAATCCATCACAAGCCATTAATATACAGGGAAATAAGTGGCAGCCTAATGCTAGTTGGGGAGGATATAAGGTTACAAGAGTGGCAGACCCAGGAAAACCAATAGATTTAAAAAATGCTTTCATATACTCTGACAATATATATTTTGCACAACAGGCGCTTAAAATGGGTAAAGATGCTTTTATAGAAAAAGCAAAAGGAATTGGTATAGGAGAAAATTTACCTGTAGATTATCCAATTACAAAATCTCAGATTTCCTATGACAATAATATGAAAAATGATATTCAACTAGCAGATAGTGCGTATGGGCAGGGACAGGTATTGATGAGTCCATTGCATATAGCGTTAATGTATAGTGCTGTAGTAAACAAGGGCGACATGATGACACCTACTCTTCAGATTTCAGGGAATAAGACACCAGCAAAAGTATGGAAGAAAGGTGTTATCTCTGAGAAAAATGCAAATACGTTATTAGAAGATCTTACAGCAGTTGTAGATAATCCAGTTGGTTCAGCACATGGAGTTAAAATAAATGGAGTACCTTTGGCTGGTAAAACAGGTACAGCAGAATTGAAAAAAAGTATTGAGGATACTAGCGGAGAAGAATATGGCTGGCTTGTAACTATGAATACTAATAACCCTAGAATGGTTTTAGTCACTATAATTGAAGATGTTAAAACAAAAGGTGGAAGTCACCATGTTATACCTATGCAAAAGAAAGTGTTAGAGTATTACTTTATACAAAGAGGAAGAAGTTAATAAAAATAGAGAGTAATATTTTTTACCGTATTGTAAAATGATATGACTCCTTTATAGTAGATAGTTTTTTATTTAAGCTGGCTACTATAAAGGAAGGATGTCAGAGGCAGTACGGTTTTTTATTTTATATCTATTACATCAAACTTAACTAAACCCCCTAAGAATCATTATAGTTTATAAATTTAACTTGATTTTGTAATAATAAAGAGTATAATTCTTGTTACCAGTGGTAATAAGAATTGTATAAGGGGTGATATTAATGAAAAAGGGCATTACAAAGGAACAAGTAATTGAACAAACATTAAGTTTAATAAAGGATAAAGAGAATATAAGAGATGTAAACTTAAGGGGAATTGCTCGCGCGATAGGATGCGCACATACAAATTTATATAATCATTTTAGTTGTTTCGATGATTTATTATGGTGCACTCATATAGCAATATTAAAAAGATTTTTGGATGGGCTTAGTGAAAAGATATCACAAATAGATGATTATAGATCAAAATTAGAATGTTTTTTTAGTTGTTTTGTAGAATTCCCTTTATATAATAAAGGATGGTTTCGTCTTGCATGGTTTGAAATAATACAGGGTGAACGTCCAGAGGATGATAAGATAGCTACTGTAGAAACCGTTGATGCATTTGCAGATATAATAGAAAATATTTGGGATAATCTTTATGGTTTTACCCCTAATAAAGAAAAAATTAAATATGTGTTACACAATGTACATTGTTATATACATGGAGAAGTATCTATATATATTGCTAAAAGATCATTAATACAGGATGAAATAGCTTTTAAAAACTATGTAACTAAAGAAGCAATTAAGTTTACAAGACTTCTATTAAATGAGGAGGGATAGTTTTTATGAGCAATTATGATGATGAATTAAAAAAGGAGATTTCCTATCTTGAAGACACAATGATACTTATAAATAAGAATTTAGATATGGAACTAAATAAAGTATCCAAAGCAAAAAAAGAATTAATTCATGTTAGACGAGATATGTGGGAGAATACTGCACATTCTACTGATGATATTGATAGATTAGCAGATATAAAACAAAGTTTGTCAGTTGTTCAAGGGCAAACAACATGCTATGAAAAGATAGAGGAAAACATATATAAATATAAAACAATGCTTAAAAAACCTTATTTTGCAAGAATTGATTTCTTAGAAAAGGGAAGCTATAAAGAAAAAATATATATAGGTTTTTCTAATCTTTTAGATGAAGAAACCTATGATCTTTATGTATATGATTGGAGATCACCTGTTGCTAGTATATTTTATAGATATGAGTTAGGAGATTCAAAGTATAATTCACCAGATGGAGAGATCGAGGGTGAAGTTTTACTTAAGCGTCAATATGATATTAAGAATGGAAAATTAAATTATTTTTTTGATTCGGGCTTAAATATTATGGATGATGCTTTAAGAAGTGTGTTATCTAAAAATACATCTTCAAAGATGAAAACTATTGTTGAAACAATACAAAGAGAACAAGATGTAATAATCCGTGATATTGAAAGTGAACTTTTAATAGTGCAAGGAGTGGCAGGTAGCGGAAAAACATCTATAGCATTGCATAGGGTAGCATTTCTAATGTATCAAGGTCTCCTTACAAAGCTTTATGCAAATAATATAGTAATAATTTCACCTAATAATTTATTTAGTAAGTATATTCAAAATGTTCTTCCAGAGCTTGGAGAAGAAAATATTACAAGATTAACATTTGAAAATATGTTTTTCCAGATTTTTAGTAATGATATGGCTATTAAGTTGAGAAATGAAACATTGGAAGAAATAATAACTTGTAAAGATAATAAGAAAAGAAAAATTATTAAGGAAAGCTTAGAGTTTAAAACATCAAAAGAATTTATCACTATTCTCAATAGGTTTATATGGTACTTTCAGCACAAAATCATAGACTTTAGAGATATTTATTATAATGGTGAATATATTGCAGATAGATATTTATTAAAAGAGTTTCTGTTAAAGAATAGTATAAATATTCCAATTGAAAAGAGACTTAAAACAATTGAAGTAAGGATACTGGATAAGATAAAACCCATTAGAAAAGAACGTATGAAAAAGTTAGAGGCGTTTGTAAGTAGATATCCAGAACATCAATTCGAAATAAAATCATTGGCAAGATTGATTTCAATAAAGGAAAGTTCAAAGTTACTTAAAGAAATTAAAAAATTTACTGAAATTGATTATGTCAATATATATAAAAGATTATTAAAAAATAGAGATTTATTTTATAGGTTGGCACAAGGTATTAGGCTGCCAGATAATATTGATGATATACTAAATAATTTTAGTAATGAAAATATTATATCCTATGAAGATGCATTGGCATTAATATATTTAAAAGTAAAAATTAGTGGCTATGACAGGTATAAAAATATAAAACAAGTTGTTGTTGATGAAGCGCAAGATTATTATCCTATACATTTTGAAATATTAAAAGAAATGTTTAAAAATGCTAGATACACGGTTTTAGGTGATATAAATCAGACTATAGGAAAAGAAGCAAATATGTGTATTTATGATGATATTAAAACAATATTAAATAAATCTAGAAGTACAATGGTATCTATGCATAAAAGCTTTAGAAATTCCTATGAAATAAATGAATTTAGCAGTAAATTTATTGATGAAAATTTTGAAGTGGAAAGATTTGAAAGACATGAGGAGCCACCAGCAATAGTTTCAAAACTCAGCACAGCTGAATTAGATGAAGCTGTAATAAGTTATATACTAAAATATAGGGAATTTGGATGCGAATTAATTGCAGTGATATGTAAAAGTATGAAAGAATCAGAGGAACTTTATGAAAGATTAAAAGATAAAATAGAAATTAATATTATCACTAATAAAAGTGATGATATTAGTGGCACTAGTATAGTTCCTATTTATATGGCTAAGGGACTTGAATTTGATGGAGTTATTGTTTACGGAACTGATGATGATAACTATAATACAGAAGAAGATAAAAAGCTTTTATATATTGCTTGCACAAGAGCCTTGCATAAATTATCACTATTTAATATAGGGGATAAGAGTAGGTTTATAGGATGAAACAATTAGTTTAAAACTTTAAAAGTGTATCCAAATGTTGACAATCTTGGTTTAATGGGATAAACTAAAATAAATAGGTTTAATGACTTAAACCAAGGAGGGATTTTATGAATGATTTTAAGATATTTGATGCTGAATTTAAGTTTATGGAGATTATATGGGAAAACTCACCTATTAAAAGTTCTGATTTAGTAAAATTAGCGTATGAGAGATTGGGATGGAAAAAGTCTACTACTTATACGGTTATACGAAGATTAAAAGAAAGAAACATTATATCTAATGAAAATACAATAGTATCTGCACTTATAGATAGGAAATCAGTTCAATTATCAGAAACGGAGGAATTAATAGATAAGGTATACAATGGTTCTATTAAAAAGTTTTTTGCAACATTTCTTCAAAAGGACAATTTATCTAAAAAAGATATAAAAGAGCTTAAAGAAATCGTTGATAAATTAGAATAGGGGATGACTAATATGCTAGAAGGTTTATTTAGAGCCATTGTCAGTATGAGTATTAAAGGGTCAATAATAGCTCTATTTATAATTGCAATAAGATTTACATTTGGTAGAAGATTACCTAAAAATTTTTCTTATTATCTATGGTTTGCTGTTTTGTTTAGACTAATATTTTCTATGAACTTTACATCTAGATTAAGTTTATTTAACTATATGCCACAAGCAAATATAGTAATGGACAGGGTTATAACTGGTGAAGCACAGAGAGAAAAAATATCTAACATTGTAACCAATAATGTATCATCACCTATTACTGGTATTGGGAGCTCTAATACCTCGGTAAGTTTGATGGAAAAGTTTATATTTGTAGCAGCTATACTATGGATAGTAGGATTGGCATTTTTAATATTACATGGACTAATTAAATATTATAAAGCTTCAAAGATATTAGAAATGTCCAATATTTATAATTTTGATATAGAAGAACTTAAAAGAAAGGTAAAGATAAGAGGAAATATTAATGTTTACACATTGTGTGGCATAGAAAGTCCTATGATATATAGGCTTTTTAAACCAAGAATTATTATACCAAACTCTATGAAAGATACCATACAAAAAGAGGAATCAAAGCACATATTAACTCATGAATTGATACATATTAAAAGGTATGACAATATACTAAAACTAATATGGGTTATAGTAGTAGCTATATATTGGTTTAATCCTATAATTTGGGTAGCGGCAAAGTTATTTAATGAAGATATGGAACTTTCCTGTGATGAAAATGTAATGAAAATTTGGGAAAATGATATAAGGCGGGATTATGCTAATTCATTAATAGACATTGCTGATAAACAAATACATCCTTTAGAACAGAATTTTATAGGTTTTGGAAAAACAAATATAAAGACAAGGATTAAAAATATAATGAATTACAGGAAACCAAAGATCTGGTTTACATTATTTTGTGTAACATTGATAGGTTTAATAATGATAGTAACTCTAACTAATAAAGACATCAAGGGAGAAAATGACTTTACATTTAAAAAAATTGACTTTACATTTAATAATGCCGAGTATGCTGCTAGTCCTTTTAAGTTAAAAAATATATCAATTAAAGATAAAAAAATAATCAATGATATTATGTCTATGATAGAAAATAGTGAAACAATAAAGGGCAAAACAAAATTAGAAGATATGGAGAAGATGAATTGTAATGATAATAAATTAATTTTAACTAAAAAAAATGGAAGTAAAGAAGAGATTTTCTTTTCATTTGACAGCCTTTATGAATTTGGATATGTAGAAAGAGGAGGAAAGATTAAAAAACCTAACTATGATTTCTTTAGATATATGTGTAATTTAATTGAGTATCAAAAATTTGATACAAATATTGAAAAGCCAGTATTAGATTTATTTAAAAAATATAATTGGACTGTTGATTATAAAATAAATACTTTAAAAGAAAAGCTTCCGGAGAATTTAAAACATAATGCAGGGGAATATCCAGTTAAGATATACTGGGCCTATAATAATGAATTGTCTAGGCAAATTGGATTGGATTTTAGGGATTATCTCGGAAAGAATATAACAGCGGAAATTTATGCTCTAAGAGAACCTTTACCAGAATTTTTGAAGCCTCAAAGAAATGCACGGGGAGTTATTTTAAAGTACAAAGATAAAATAATTGGAGCATATATAGATATGGGAAGACATGATTCATTTGCATGTTCTCTTGATAGAATGTCATTAGAGAATATCACAGGAATGAATTGGAATCAGTGGATTGAAAATTATATTAATTATGATGACGAGCTAGAAATAAAGTTATCTAAAATGAAACCAGAGGATATAATCAAGGAACATTATAAAGCACTGGATAAAAATGATATTAAAATGCAGTGGGCAACCATTACAAGAAAGACTTTATGCCAGTATTTAGCATGTAATATGGATGATCACTATCTATTTAACAAGGAAAAAGACGCTAGTGATACAAATATAAAAAGTGCAAAGCTATTAGAGGTGAAAAAAATAGATAGTACTGATAATGACGACAAGACACTAATCTACAAGGCAATAGCTGATTTTAAATACTTTGAATTTATCACATCAGATGATGGAGTTGATTTTGATCTTTGTACCATGAAAAAAGAAGTTGAAAAAAGTGGCTGGAGAATAGCTGAAAAGGGTCAAGGGTAAATAATAAGTAAAAAAACACTTTATTATCTATATACAATTTTAAATTAGCTATGAAGTGAGGTGTTTTTAATGAATATTTTTAAATTATTATAAGATAGAGGGTTGTATTCATATAGAAAGTATTTTTATATGAATACAGCTCTTTTTTTATGTGAATATAAATTTCTTAGTTAAGAAGAACATTTTTCATGTATTTACATTTATATAAAGTAATGATAAAATAATTATTGAACAGTGTTTAAATTTATTACAGCGTTAAATAACTAGTTCATATAGAGGAGAAGAAATATGGGAATTACTAAAAGAAGACAACAGGAAAAAGAAATTATTAAAAAAAAGATAATAGATGCCGCAAGAGAAATATTAGTTAAAGAGGGTTATGAAAATTTATCTATTAGAAAAATTGCAAATAAGATAGAATATTCCCCAGGAATTATCTACCACTACTTTAAAGATAAAGCTGAGATAGTGACTTTTATTGTAGAGGAGGGCTATGGGAATATATTAAAAACCATAAGTTCTATTCCTGTGGATAGTGAAAATCCAGATAAGACAATGGAAAATACGCTAAGGGCATATATTGAACTTATGTTAGAAATACCTGAACAATTTAGGGCTATTTTAATGAATGATATTGAAGGTATTCAGGATAAAGTAAATATTTTAGAACAGGGAATTAGGGAGAAGAGAAAAAGCATAGGAGAACTTTGTAAGTTAATAGAAATGGGAATTGAAAAACATAAATTCAGAAAAATGGATATAGAACTTACTGCTCAAATAATATTAACATCCACTCAAGGGCTTATTTCTAGATTGATACTAGAAAAAAATATATCTGCTCAACAAAAGGAGAGACTTATAAATCACAACATTGAAATCATTATTAAAGGATTATCTAATAAATAAATGTTCTATAACAATTTCTAAGCGTTAGTGAGAATAAAGGTTCCATCTGAAGCCAAGAATTCTGTTTATTCGAATAAGGGGGAGAAAATTTATGAAAACACTTATAGTTTATGGATCTAAACATGGATGTGTGGAAAAATGCAGTAAAGATTTAAAAAACAAACTTCATGGGGAAGTTGTAATTGCGGACATAAAAAAAGGAAATGTACCAGATATAAATTTATTTGACAACATCATTATTGGAGGATCAGTTTATGTAGGAAAAATTCAAAAAGAAATAACTAAATTTTGCTCTCAAAATATTAATAAATTAAAAGAGAAGAAAATTGGACTATTCATATGCGGAATGATAGATGAGGAAAAAGGAAAGGAAGAGCTTAATAATGTTTTCACAGAAGAATTGTTATCTAATGCTGTTGCTAAAGGGTATTTTGGAGGAGAAGTTATTTTTAGCAAAATGAATTTCTTTGAGAGATTCATAATTAAGAAATTATGTAAAACTGATAAAGATATGTCTAATATATTATATGAGAATATTAATAAATTTGCACAAATGATGAATGATTAATTTAATATAAGGGGTGGTTAAAATTAAATCTTTTTTAAAAATTATAGTATCTATAGTTATTGTTGTGGCTTTAATTTTTACAGGGGGAATAATTTTTCTTACTAGAGGACTTAAAGCTGGAAGCGAAGTAGTAATTAATAATGTTAATGTATCATCCTTAAATGATGGTGTGTATAGTGGAGAATATAAGGGCGGAAGATGGACTAATTCTGTAAATGTAAGCATTAAGAATCACAAAATCACAAAAATTGATATAGTAAAAGATGTTCTTTTTAAAAAGGATGATGTTAGAGAAAAATTATTTAATAGGGTAATAGAAAAGCAAAATGTAGAAGTAGATGCTATTTCAAGTGCTACAGTTACAAGTAAAGCTTATTTAAAATCTATTGAAAATGCACTAAAAAAATAACAGGTTATCTGGTACTAGAATGAGTTATAAAATAAAGTTTTCAACTAAGAGTGAGGTAATGTAAAAAGAGGAAAGTTTACAGGGAGGTAGATTATGATTAAGAATGATAATAAGAGTTTGTATATACTTACCTTTTTAATTATTATTTTAGGCATTCTAGTATCAGTAACAGGTCTTTTATATACAACAGGTGGTAAATCATTTGATTTTGTGAATCAATATGGTGATACAGTAAAAATATATGGCAATGGACTGTATGCACGTGATTCTTATTTTATGGCACCTATATTTCGTGGAACGGACTTTACAATCATATGTTTTGCTATTCCAACTTTAATAGTATCATTGATACTAGACATGAAAAATAAAAAATTGAAAAATCGATTGTTCTTAATATCTGTAATTTCATTATTTACTTATTATTCTGCAAGTATAGCATTTGGCGTAACATATAATATGTTGCATTTAGTGTATATAGCACTTTTTTCAGCCAGTTTTTTTGGATTGATTATTGGGATTAAAAGCATAGATAGTAACCAAATAGCAGAGAGGATGAAAGATAAATTACTTGGCAAAGGAATTTATATATTTTTAGTTTTAACAGGAGTTGCATTAATTGTAGCTTGGCTTCCCGATATCATTAATTCATTAGTTTTAGGTCGTTCTTTACAATTAATTGAAGTGTACACAACACAAGTTACATATGTTTTAGATATAGGTATCATTGCTCCTGTTGCTTTTATTTGTTTGTTTCAATTAAAAAAACGAAATGGAATAGGATATGTTTTATTAGAAGTGTTATTAACAGTATGCAATTTTATAGGAATAATGATTCCAATTCAAACATTATTTCAATTAAGGGTAGGAATTTTACTTCCAGTTGAGGTTGTTGTAACAAAAGTAGTAACTTTCGTTCTCTTATCAATATTAGCATTATATTTCAATATAAAATTTTTTCAGAATATGGAATAGATAAAGATTTATTGTTTATGACCAAGTAATACAGGATATTAATAAATTAAATAAATGGATTAATTTAATGCTTAACTTTAGATTAGAGAGTATTCTCTAGTCTTTTATTTTGTTCATTTTTTTATCCAATATTAAATAACCTAAAACATTTCTATATTTAACGAAATCAGAAAGGACTTTTGTAATGTATATGAAAATAATAAATAAAAACACAAAAATACCCAAGATTTCATTTTAATAGTCGAAAATAATAAAAGACAATTAATGGTGATAATTACTTTCGAATAAATTAAGTGCCATTTAAGTATTAGGGCATATAGTCATCAGATAAAAATGGAGGATTAATTGATGAAAAAATTAAATGCATTAAAACCACCAGTAGAGATTTTTTATGAAGAAGAACTTAAAGCTTTAGAAGAAAATGATAAAGATCCTAAGCCTAAAAATTGGAGGTTATCTCCAAAGGCTGTGAAAACTTTTATATTGGGAAGTAGTAGATCAATTGAGTATAATGGAAAAAAAGTTAAGATAAAGAAAAAGTTTTATGGAGATGATAGTCTTATAGAGAGATGCATAATAACTTTAGCAGGAAATAGAGGACTTATGCTTGTAGGTGAACCTGGAACTGCAAAGACCATGCTTAGTGAGCTTTTAAGTGCAGCTATTAGTGGTACAAGTACTAATACAGTGCAGGGAACAGCGGGGACTACTGAGGATATGGTTAAGTACAGTTGGAATTATGCCATGCTTTTAGGTAAAGGACCTACCAAGGAAGCCTTAGTACCTTCACCTCTTTATGTAAGTATGAGCAAAGGAATAATAACTAGATTTGAAGAGATAACTAGATGTCCTTCAGAAGTACAAGACAGTTTAATAAGTATAGTTAGTGATAAGGTTTTAAACATACCAGAGCTAGGTGATGAAGGGCTTTTATTTGCACAACCAGGATTTAATATTATTGCTACAGCTAATATAAGAGACAAGGGTGTAAATGAAATGAGTAGTGCCCTTAAAAGAAGATTTAACTTTGAAACTATATTCCCTATAAATGATGTGTCTTTAGAAGCTAAGATCATTGAACAAGAAGTACAAAAGCTAGTAGAAGAGTCAGAAATTAAAGTAAAAATAGATAGAGATGTCGTTAACTTATTAGCAACTACTTTCCATGAACTAAGAGAAGGTGTTACAGCAGAGGGAAACAGAATAGATAAGCCTAATGCGGTTATGAGTACTGCAGAAGCTGTATCTGTATGTTATCAAACAGCTATGAGCTCTTACTATTATGATAAGTCAAAAATGAATGTAGATTCTATGGTTCAAAATATATTAGGAACTGTGCTTAAAGAAAGTAGAGAAGACATAGATAAGCTGAAGAATTACTTCAACATTATTGTAAAATCTAAAAGCTTAAAAGAAGGTGGATTATGGAAGGACTTTTACGAGGCAAGGAAATGGATAAAATAGAAGAGATATATAAAACAGCATATAACTTATGTAGTAATATAGTGTATTTTCCAGTAAGACATCACAGTCCGGCTTGTTCTTTTCATTTGAAGAAAGTAATAGAAGCTTACAATCCAGAGATTATTTTGATAGAAGGGCCTTCAGATGCTAATTCAGTAATACCTTATATTGCTCATGAGGATACAGAGGCGCCTGTATGCATTTATTATAGCTATACGGATGAAAAAAAGTTAGTTACAGAAGAAGGAGAAAAGTATAAATGTTATTATCCTTTTTTAGACTATTCTCCAGAGCTTTTAGCCATAAGAGAAAGCAGGAAAAGAAATATTTCATCTGAATTTATAGACCTTCCTTATGCCGAAATTTTAATAAATAGTGAGGAAGGGAAAGGGCTTAGAAAAACTGAAGAAAAGAATTCTTATAGTGATGATTACTTATTTCAAAGGAGCAAATTTATAAATTCTCTTTGTGAAAAACAAGGGTGTAGAAGTTTTAATGAATTATGGGAAATGTTATTTGAAATAGATGGTTTAAAAATACAAACAGAAAGTTTTATAAAAAACATGATAGCATTTTGCTATCTTTCTAGATGTTTTGAAAGTGAGGAGATGCTTAAGGAAGATGGATGTATTTCTAGAGAAAAATACATGGTTTCTAAAATAAGAGAATTTTCCTCAAAGTATAATAAAATTTTAGTAGTAACAGGAGGATTTCATACTTCAGGACTTATACAACTTTCTAAAGAAAATACAGAGGTTAAATTACATAATATTAGTGAAAAGAATATAGGAGCTTATGCTATGGTGTATTCCTTCGAAGAAAGTGATCAATTAAGTGGATATGCTAGTGGCATGCCTTATCCAGCTTTTTATCAAAGAATATGGAATAATCTATGGGAAAATATTGAAAAACCATATGAAAAAGCGGTACTACATTTTATAGTAAAGTGCGGAAGAAATATAAGAAACTCAGTAGGTGGGTTGTCTACTGCAGATGAAATTGAAGCACTAAATATGGCAAAGGGACTTCAAGTTCTCAGAGGTAAATCAGAATGTGGAGTGTATGAACTTCAAGATGCAGTAAAAGCTTCCTTTATCAAAGGCGAACTAAATATGGCATCAGATGCTCCACTATTAGATTTATTAAAGCTCTTAAGAGGAGGCGGCATGGGATGTCTTTGTAGTAATGCAGAAGTGCCACCTATTGTTTTAGATTTTAGACAACTTTGCAGTAAATATAAGATAAAGGTTAACAGTACTTTAAAGCAGGAAATAGTTTTAGATCTTTATAAAAACCATAAGCATAAGGAAATAAGTCAACTTTTTCATAGGATGAAGTTTTTAAATACAAGTTTTTGTTTAAATACTAAGGGGCCAGATTTCATAAATAAAAAGAATGTAAATCTTATAAGGGAAACTTGGAATTACAAATGGAGTGTTAATGTAGAAAGTAGTTTAATTGAAAACTCAGTACATGGTGGAACCGTAAAAGAAGCAGTAGAATCTTTGCTTTTAAAAAAGTTATCTAGCAATACAAGTGATAGCAGTGTTATGTCAGAAGGACTTATAGAAGCTTTTATGATGGGATATAATAATATTCTTTTAAATACTATAGCTGCTATAAAAGATATAGTTATAAATGATAACAATTTTTATTCTGTAGCTGAGTGCACATACAACATCTATTTTTTATATAGCGGCAATATGTTGTTTTCAAATTCACAGGATGAAAATCTAAGCAAGCTTTTAATTCAATGTTATAACAAAGCAGTAACTCTAGTTCCAGAACTTTATGCGGTACCAGGAGAAGAGGAAAATAAGGTTATAGATAAGTTGAAGAATTTATATCATATATGTTTAGAGGAAGAATTTGAAGCGCATAGGGACATATTTAAAGAGGCGCTATTTTCTATTACAAATAAAGCATCTACAAATGCAGCAGTAGAAGGAGCGGCTTTAGGTTTATTACTTGGGCTTAATGAAGTGGATACTTGTTATATATTAAAAAAGGCAGAGGGGTATCTTTATGGTACTGGAGAGAAATTTTTAAATTCAGCTATCTTCTTAAAAGGATTATTTTCTACAGCAAGAGATGTGGTTTTAAGTGAAGAAAAAATGATTAGAGGAATAGATAATGTATTAAAAAATCTTAGGGAAGAAGATTTTTTAAGGCTTTTACCTGAACTTAGACTTTCCTTTAGCTTCTTTGCTCCTAATGAAATAGATCAGATAGGTAAAGCTATAAGTGAGAATTATGGTATAAGTGAAAGAAAGCTGTTTGATGTAGAAGCAGTACAGCCAGAAGAATTAAATTTAGCTATAGAGCTTGATAAATTTGGGAAAGAAGCTTTGAGGGAGTTGGGATTATTAGATGAGTAAAGATATAAGCACACTTAATAGGTGGAGATTAGTTTTAGGAAAGTATTCTAACAACAACTTAAGTTTCTCAGAGGATAATATAAACTATGCAAATATGGATACTTTACTAGAATTTTTATATGAAAGAGAGTATGGGGAAGAAAGAGGAGTAAGAAGTTATAGAAGGTTAGGGGATTTAAATCCATCAAGTCTTACAGTACCACAGTGGATTACGAAGATAAAAGAATTATTTCCTAAAGAAACAGTAGAAATATTAGAAAAACATGCTTTAGATAAATATAACTTAAAGGAATTACTTACAGATAAAACTGTTCTTGAAAAGTTGGAGCCAAATCCAGAGCTTTTAAAGAGTATTCTTCAAATGAAGCATCTTATGAAGGGTGAGGTTTTA
Source organism: Clostridium lundense DSM 17049 (assembly GCF_000619945.1). Taxonomy (GTDB): domain Bacteria; phylum Bacillota; class Clostridia; order Clostridiales; family Clostridiaceae; genus Clostridium_AO; species Clostridium_AO lundense. Next base: position 129,049 of record NZ_JHVC01000007.1, read on the forward strand.
GAAACTGCAAGGAAAATAGTAAAGGTTACAGCGGAGGAAATAGCTAAAAAGTTGGAGCAGGATATAAAGACAGCTATTAATGGTAGACTGGATAGAAATAAATACGGTAGCATAAATTCTGCTCGAAACTTAGATTTTAAAAGAACAATAAAACAAAATTTAAAGAATTTTAATAGAGAATTAAATACTCTTGTAGTGGATAGGATCTACTTTAATAAGAGAGTAAAACCTTCTAATCCATGGAGAGTAGTAATTGCAGTAGATGAAAGTGGAAGTATGTTGGATTCAGTTATTCATAGTGCTATTATGGCAGGTATATTTTCTAAATTACCTATGCTGAAAATAAATTTAGTTATATTTGATACGGAAATAGTTGACCTTACAGAGTATGGAGATGATGTGGTACAGACCTTAATGAGTATTCAATTGGGTGGAGGAACTCACATATCTAGAGCTCTTCAGTATTGTGGCAGCTTAATGGAGAACCCACATAAAACCATAGTAATATTGGTAACAGACCTTTATGAAGGGGGAAGTTATAAAACTATGTATGCTAGAGCAAAGGATATAATTGAGTCTGGAGCAAAGCTTATAATACTTCCTGCCCTTGGTATAGATGCAGAGCCTGTATATGATAGAGGTGCTGCAGAAAGAATGGTGGCTTTAGGTGCAAATGTAGCTGCTGTAACTCCAGGAGGATTAGCAAAATGGATAGCAAAGATAATTTCTTAAAGGAAATAGGAGAGATTTTGTTAACTATAGATGATGAACTTTTAATAGGAATAAGTAATAAAGGTATATTTAACAGAGCTAAAAAAGATTTAGAAAAAATCAAGGATATAAAAGTAGAAATAGAAGAGACCACACTAAAATGTATTTTAGAGGATGGAACAGAATGCGTAATAAATGAAGATATTAAATCGTATAAGTGTTCTTGTCCTTCAAGAACTACATGTAAGCATGTAATAATGTGCTATTTGTATTTAAAAAGTAATTTTAACTCTTTGCTTGGTGTAGAAAAAATCAGTTTAAATGAAAATGAAGAACATAAGAAATTTGACTTTGGAAAGCTTTTAAATATAAGAATTGAAAATCTATCAAAGCTTATAGGAGAAAAGTCTTTTAATGAAATAGTAAAAAGAATTAATTTTGGTGTGGAAGCACATATAGAGGAAGCATCAGTGCTTACTGTAGATTTTAAAGATGAGGATTATTTGGTAAAATTCATTCCTAGTATTAAAGAAGAAATATCACCAAGAGAAATTTTAGAAGAGGCTACATGCTCTTGTAAAAGTAAAGATATTTGTAGGCATAAGGTAGAAGCATTAGTTCAGTATGAAATTTTTAAAGGATTTATAAGAAAAGAAGAATTAATGGTTTTAAATAAAAAGTCTAGTTCTGAAAAGAAGCTTTTAATGGAAGGGGTATTTTTAGTTAAAAAACTTATGGAAGAGCTTTTGTTTGTAGGAATATCTAGGCTTCCAAAAAGTATTATAGATAAAATAGAGAGTACAGCGGTACTATGTCACAATTATAATTTACCTAATTTAGAAAAAATGCTTAGAGGAATTAAAAATGAAGTAGAACTTTATATAAATAAAAATGCTTCATTTTCAATAGCTTCCTTAAGAAAAAGAATAAGTTATACATACACCACTGCTTTAGCTATAGAAAATTGTAAGGATGAAGTGAAGCTTTATAAGTTATGTGGAGAACATAAGTCAACTTATTATGATATACCACAGATTACTCTGTATGGAATTGGAGCAGAGGCTTGGAATTCTAAATCAGGATATGAGGGAATTACATATTATTATTTTGAAGAAAATATAGGAGAAATATTTACATATACAAATTCAAGACCAACCTATTATGATACAGAACAAAGAAGCTACAAAATGGCTTATAGAGAAGTACCAAGTTGGGGTATAGAAGGTAGTTTAGATGAGATATCGCAACATATAATAAGACTTAATAAGGGGAAAATTAATGATGAGAGAAGAATTTCTTCTAGCGAACAAAGTAAGGGAGAACTTTTAGAAAAAACTGATATATATAAGTTAAACTTTAAACAGATATTTATAGATAACTGGCAGCATCTTTTACAAGTATTTTCTAAACAAAATAGTAATGTATATATTATTAAAATTGCAAGCTATGGAAAAAGTTCTTTTGATAATATAAATCAAAGATTTATATTGCCTATTTGTGATAAAGAAAAAAATATTATTTATATAGAGATTGATTACTCTAAAGAAAGAAAAAAAATGATACAAAACTTTGAACGAATGGAAAGAATAAAAAAGTATCCTGATAGAGTTCTTGTACATGCTTATTTAAAGGAAGGTGAAGTTAAAGTTCTACCTATTGTAGCTTATTATGAAAATGGAGATATAGTGAATTTAACTTTAAATAAGATTTAGCTATTTAGCGGTATTTAGAAAATGTTGTAAGGAGTTTGTTTTATGGGAAAGTACGATAATTTATACTTACTTATTGAAGACATTGAAGGCTTAATGGAAAGCATGCTTATAAGTGGTTTTAATGTGATAAACACAAGTGTATTAGATAATATGACTGAGATTTATGAGCATTGTGAAAGAGTTGGACTAAGCTTTGCTAGTGAAACTCTTAAAGACATTGTACAAGCTCAAGAGAAAAAAAGACATGACATGAACTACAATTGTGAAGAAAGTATGAGTAAATACTTCTTATTAAGCAATTATATAGAAGTTATTAAAGGTAAATTAAATATAGAAAAAGCAAAAGAACAGATGGAAGTTAGGAATACGTTAATATAACATATGAATTGAGGTTAGGTAAGTGAATTGCTTTATTGAATTTCATATTAATAATGAAGATAAGTTTAAAAAGCTACAAGACTTTTATTATGCCATAAAATTAAGTAAAGAAGAAGAAAAAATTAAATCAGAAGATTTGAAATGGATTGATTATTTTGATGAAGATACTCTTATGAAATTTTGGTGGCCTTCATCGGAGGAGATTGAAGAATATGTAAAGTTATGGGAGCGAACTCCAGTAGAAGAACGCTTTACGTGTGAAAAATTACAGCATCCATGGGATTTTGAATCAATGATAGATGCATTTGCTAATGGAGAATATGACTTCATATCCTGTGAAAAGTTATCTGAAAGAAAAGGCAGAATTGAATATAATCCATGGTCTTGGCCATATGGGGGAGCTGATTCTTTTAGGGCATTGATAGAATATCATGGATTTAAAATACTTAGAGAAAATATTTAATTGAAGAAACTACTAAAATTATAGGGAGAAGAACAATGAAGGCAGATTTTTATGATAAATATTTTGATGAATTAAATGAAGAGCAAATCGCTGTGTTAAAAAGAAGAGATATTACAAAAGAAAATATGAGTGAATATTCATATATTGCTGATGAGAAAGGAAATATAAAAACAATTATTACAGATAAAATGATTAGAAATATAATTGAAAAACTTGGCATTGATGAATTACCAAAAAGTTACATAGAATATTTAAAAACTTACGGAGATGGTGGCTGGGGAGAGATTTGGATTTACGGAATTTTTAAGTGGACAGATAAGGTTGATTCAAGATTACTTGATATTACTTTGAGGTATAGAGAGGAATACAATTTAAAAAAAGAATTCATTTGTATAGGTATAGGCTGGGGCTGTGATGGAATTGTTTTTTTCTTTGATACAAGTAGAATGTGTGATGGTGAATGTCCAGTTGTAGCATTTAATAAGTGGAGCAAGCAATTTAATGAATATGCTGATAATTTCAATGAATTTGTGAAAAAATACATTGCAGACGGAATAAATTGGCATATACAAAATGATAAAGAAATAGAAGAAGAAAAAAATGTAATTAAGCTTATAGAAGGGACAGGCTATAAATGCAGTTGGCTTGTTTTAAAAGGTACAACAAAGCAAAAATTAGAAGAGGTTTTAAAGCTTTCAAAAAAGAAAAAAATGACATGGGATAAAGGGCTTGAATTTGTTTATGATGTATCTAAAATTAGTGAACATCGAGTTTTTATAAGTAGCAAGTATAATAGCAAAATTTACATAGTTGGAAATGGATTGTTTAAAATGGCAAATAATCCAGATTGGCTATTAGAGTTGGGGAAAATATGCAAGGAAGTATGCTTTTATCTTACAGAAAGAGTTTCAGAAACACATTGTTTTGCAAAAATTAGTAAAGGAGAAATAAGAAGATTTTATTTTTGTAATGAAGATGAAATAATTAGTATAGGAAAAATAACACCAATAGAAAAACAATTAAAGGTAAAATTTCCTGCTAATTTTAATGAAGCATTTGATGGTAAACATACCCAAATTAATGAAGAACATATTATTCAAATTGCTAATAAGTGGTCGCCAGAAGATATAAAAAATTATCCATATAAAGATGTAATAGTTGGTTTGATTTAAGATTTCCAAAAGATATATGAATGAAAGTATAGTTAAAGTTGGTGAATTTATGAGTAGAGGAATATCAATCTATTATAAGTTAATAAGTAAAAATAATAATAAAATAATATATGGATATTCAGGAGGCATTAGTATTGAATAATGATGTAAATATAAAACCATTTGATAAGATGGTGGAGTATGGAATAGTTTCTACTGTTGAAGATGAGAAAAAGATTATTAGGCAGATTAATAAATATCTTAGGTCAAAAGAAATAAAAAATTTACGAAAAGAAACTGATAAGTCGATGTTAGAGGCAAGGTACCCATTTAATTATAATTATTTTTATTGGCAAGGAACAAAACGAGGTAGTATTGGACAAGGGTCTATTTGGCATTTAGAATTGTTAGCTAATAAAGATATAAATGGAAAAATGCAGTTCCCGGAGAGGGAAGATATTGCTTTTTTCTTTTTGGTAATAAAACATAATGTTAATTTAATGTCAGAAGAAACTAATGATGGAAGAGATAAATTTTTTCAGGGTTTGATTGAAGCAATAGATTTCCCAGTTGAAATTGTATATAATTATGTCCCATATGAGGAACGAAGAAACAATGAAGAATATTTAGAACATTTATTTAGAAAAGATTTTGAATAAGACTAACATAAGACATGAAACATTTTTCTGTTATAGCTGTTGTTCTTTCCAGTGTGTATTTTTTATTTATTATTGCTTCAATAGTTGTTCTTTTAATAATACATAAATGATATTGGAATAAATAATTTAAGCAAAAATTTTGTGAAAAAATTTCTAGAAGAATATAAAGATTGGTGCTTAGAATAAAGAGAGGGGAAATTTATAATGGGATTACAAGATCATTTAATAGATAAAATAAGCAATGTACTATTAGAGCTAGGACTATCAGATGAAGTTATTTATAGTTTTGAAGAGTATATGGAGGGAAATTTAGAAGAAGAGGAATTTTTTAAAAACCTTCCTTATATAGATATGGGCTATTTAAAAGCAGATTTAGTAGAACAAATAGTAAATACATATAGATCTTTAGAGAAATATAAAGATTATGAGTATTTTTCAAAGTACATAAAAATATTATTCCAAATAGGAAAAGTATCTGTATTTTCAATTATAGATAAGACAAATTATAGTTATTATAGAGAGCAGGATTGTAAGAAATTTTTAAAATATAATTTAAATCCAGCTTTTGTCATAGCATATTATGCTAGTGGTATTACAAAAGAAGAAAGTTCTCTAAACCGTGGGTTTATTAAATTTTATGATAGCATTTATGAGGAACACAAAGATGCATTTAAAGAAGCCTTTCACATGAGTAAAATAAATGACCAAGTGATTATAGCAACTTATTTAATTCATAAAGAAAAAGATAAAGAGCTTTGTAGTTGGCTAGAGGAAGACATACTTAACTCAATAGAAGCTCTATTTAATAAGAATATATCTTCAGAAGAATTAGATGTTTTGATTAAATATTTAAAAGGTGAATCTTCAAAGTTAGAAGAAACAATAGAACTATTAAAAAGCAATAATAGTTTGGCTTTAAATATTGATACATATATTTTAAAGTTCCTTGTAGGAATTAGCACTACTATTTCTGATGAATCAACTATGGCAAATAGATTTATTAAATTTGCTATATTATTTGATTATGAAAAAGCTTTTAATGGTTTATATAATTATCTTAAATATAATAGGTATAACAAAATTATAAAGCTTACAGAGAAGCTACAAATAAAAAAAGAACTGTATATTGCATGGATGGGCGAGATAAATACTCGATATAACAGTTTTTATTTTGAAAAAGAGTTAAAAGAAGAATTAGATAAAAATAAAGAAGAATTTATAAAGGCACTTACAATGTGTAGTAGTATTAACAAAGCTTATATGGCCTCACTTCTTTGGAAAAGTGGAGAAGGTTTAGAATTTGTAAGTGAGGGTGAAGAGGTTTTTATTCATGAATTTTCTGCTGTTATGGATCAATTAAATATTGAAAAAGATGTTTATGAAAACTTTATTGAATATTTAAGAGATAATATTTCTTTTGATAATATAAGTGAAAGCTTAAAAGGATTATTAGGAAAAAAAGATATATATCTGTATAATTGTATGCTTGATGAAGTACTATTTTGGTTAAAAGATGTATCTCCTATGTTTGAAAGAGCTATGAAAATATTTATTGCTATAGGAAATTGTAAAATATTAAATCACATATATCATGGTTATAAAAAATTTAAAGGTATAAGTAATAAAGATGAAGATTTAAGTTCTTTTATAGAATTATTAGATAGCTATGGTGCTTCAATTAGTAATTATCTATCCTTTTTAGGAACTGAGGCTTCCTATTATGCAGGAGCTAGTGATGAAGCAAAGGGTATTATTGCAAAATTAATTGAAAAGGATGAAGAAGAAGTTATAAAAAACATACCTTATTGTCAGTCTGAAATAAGAGAACGTCTTTTAGAAATATTATTTAAGCATTGTGATGATTCTAAAGGTACAAAAGTTCTTATAGAGTATTTGGGCGATTCTTCAAAGGTTGTAAGGGAAAAGGTTATAGAACTTTTGACTTTAAGTGAAAAAACTCATGAAATGATAATACCTAGTTTAAGTGCAAAAAAACAAATAGTTAGAGAAGCAGCAGTAAAAATACTTTCAAAAAGCAGTAATGAAAAAGTAATTGAAGCATTAAATAAAGCCTTAGAAGTAGAAAAAACTGAAAAAATAAAAATGCTATTAAGAGAAGTTTTAAATGTGGAAAGTGATTTAGAAGAAAATAGCGAAGAATTAGATATTTTAGAGTACTGTAAAAAAGCTTTAAAAGGTAATAAAGCATCAGGGTTGAAGTGGTTAAATTATGATACCTTACCAAAGGTAAGGCTTAAGGATAGTGAAGAAATTGCAGAAGATGAAATTATAAAATATATGCTTATATGTTACTCATCCTGTATTGAAATAGGATTAAGTAGTGAAGCAAGAATGGTAAGTGAACTTTTAGATAAAAAAGATTTATCAAAACTTGCTTTAGAAGTTTTAGAAAGATGGCTTAATGGTGGTGCTGAGAGCAAGAAAAAATGGGTACTTCCTTTTGCATCTGTTTATGGAGATTACAATGTAATTAGCTTACTAAAAAAGAATATAGAAGAGTGGCCAAAAAATTCAAGAGGGGCTATAGCTAGTGAAGGAGTAAAAGCACTTGCACTTAATGGAAGCAATGAGGTAACTAACAGTTACAAATAAGTTATAATAAGTTATAAAACATTAACAAAATTAATAACTTAGAAAATTGTTGACAGCCTCCCATGTTCGTAAAGAGCATGGAGTGATGTATGATATACATCCAAAATCCTTTGAATTGCTGGAACCCCCTAAAGCTAACTAAACTACAACGTAAGGATGAAATAAGCCTAGGCGTGATAGTTACGAAAGTAGAAAAAATTAGTTAGATGGCATAAGGTTAAATCCTAAGTGTTATAAAATGGGCAATCAGCAGGTAAGCCTCGAAAAGAGGAAACTTCAACGACTATCCTGTAATGGGAGTACACTACAAGCGGTTGGTAGTGGAAGTGGAGGACACCTTATATTAGTTGAGAGTTGAAAGTTGATAATTAAATATAAATTTTCATTCTTAATTTTCAATTTTTAATTTAATTGAGGTGATGATATAGTCTACGCTCATATGAAAGTATGAGAAGTTCATAAGTTTTACAAGACTTTGAGAACTGCTTAGTGGTAGCGATACTAAGTGAATTATGCATAAAACTTGTAGGGAGTTATAAGTATATAAAACACCAAGTAGTCTTTTTAATTTACCTTAATTTCATTATAATGCCTAGCAATTAGGAGATAATAATAATGGAAGGGAGGTGAGAATGTGATAAAGGCAATAAAAATAAGATTAAAGCCAACTAATGAGCAGGAAGTATTGATGTTTAAATCCGCAGGTTGTGCAAGATTTGCTTACAACTGGGGACTTTCAAAATGGGAAGAAATGAATAAAAACGGGTTTAAACCTTCAAAGGTAAAAATAAGAGCTGAATTTAACAATACAATTAAAAAGGATAGGGAATTTGTATGGTTAAAGGAGGTATCTGCTCAAGTTACACAACATGCTTTTGAAGATTTAAATGATGCTTATAATAATTTCTTTAAAGGTTTATCAAAACACCCTAAATTTAAAACTAAGAAAAGGTCAAGACAATGTTTTTATGTTAGATATGATGCTATTAAATTTAAAGATGGCAAGGTTAATTTAGAGAAAATAGGTAAGGTTAAATATAAAACTAATTATGACACTCCTAATTTACCCAAATATATTAATCCTAAATGCTATTTTGACGGAAAGTATTGGTATTTAACATTAGGATTTGAACACAACGAAAACCAAGTTGAGTTAAACAAGGATCTATCTGTTGGAATTGATTTAGGAGTTTCTAATCTAGCTATAGTAAATTGTTTAGATAAACCAATAAAAAACATTAATAAATCTATAAAAATTAGAAAGGTAAAAAAGAAATTAAAAAGATTACAAAGGCAAGTATCAAGAAAATATGAAGCAAATAAAAAGGGTAAGGAGTTTGTAAAAACTAAAAATATAATAAAGTTAGAAAAACAAATTAAGCTTATCCATAGAAAATTAAATAATATAAGACTTAATCATATACATCAAGCTACTAATAAGATAGTTAAATTAAAACCCTATAGAGTTGTTATGGAAGATTTGAATATCAGTGGAATGATGAAAAATAAACATTTATCAGAAAGCATACAGGAACAAAAATTTTATGAATTTATTAGGCAGATGAAATATAAATGTGAGTTTAACGGAATGGAATTTGTTGCAGCAGATAGATTGTATCCTTCAAGTAAAATTTGTAGCTGTTGTGGCAGTAAAAAAGAAGATTTAAAGTTAAAAGATAGAGTTTATGTATGTGATAAATGCGGCTTAGAAATAGATAGAGATAAAAATGCTTCAATTAATCTTGGTGCTTATAAAATAGCATAATTGGTGATTTAAAAAAATTATGTTATGTGTACCCTGCGTTGTGGGGGAATTTAAGTCCTTGGAGAATTACACCAAACTAGAGTAGAATAAGAAATTGTTTGAAATAGAATTCTATAAATAGGAAATGTTATTTAGCAATGAATAACATAAGTAAAATTTATATATTTATAACTTTTTATAAGTTTTATGCAACGGCTCTTATAATAGTAGACAATATAGCAAGAAAGTTTAAATTTAAGCAGGTTAAAAATGCTGCAGCTACTGCACTAAAATTTGCTTCTGAACAAATGGGGATAGATATGGAGGAACTTTCAGATAGAATAGTTCCAGATTTAGGCTTTGATATAAGAGGGGAAAGAGTTTTTGATTATGGAGAAAGAAAATTTATTGTAACTCTTACTCCAGAGCTTACCTTACAGGTACAAGATGAAAGTGGTAAAAAGTTTAAGAACCTTCCAACTCCAGGTAAAAAGGATGATGAAACTAAAGCAACAGCAGCGTCAAAAGAATTTAAAAACTTAAAGAAGCAATTAAAAACAGTAGTAAATATACAAGCTATTCGTTTAGAAATGGCACTATCTAGCAACAGAAAGTGGACAAAAGAATCTTGGGTAAAGCTTTTTGTTAACAATTCTATTATGCATAAATTTGCTATAGGTCTTGTATGGGGTGTTTATGAAAACAATGCTTTAACTCACAGCTTTAGATATATGGAAGATGGAAGTTTTAATACTAAAGATGAAGAGGAATATGAATTAAAGGATGGAATGGTAATAGGCATTGTTCATCCAATAGAATTAAATAGTGATGATATAGAGCTATGGAAGGAACAATTTGAAAACTATGAAATTAAACAACCTCTTGAACAATTAAGTAGAGAAGTATTTATAGTTACTGAAGAAGAAAAAAATAATAAAAAAGTAGAGCGTTTTGGAGGAATCAATTTAAATGGGTTATCTTTATTAGGAAAGTTAACTGGTTTTGGATGGAGTAGGGGATCAGTTGAAGACGCTGGTTGGTATTGTACTTTTTATAAGGAAGATAGTATTTTTAACATAGATGTTGAATTAAAGTTTAGTGGTGCAGGTGTAGGTTATGAAAATGAAGAAGTAACAGTATATGACTTAGCTTTTTATAAGGCAGGAACTGTATCAACATATTATTATACAAGTGAAATGTATAAACAGAATATTTTATCACCAGATAAACTTCCTAAAAGATTCTTTAGTGAAATTCTTTATCAAATAAATAAAGCAACTGCTTCAAAAACAGGAACTAATGAAAATTGGAAAGAGGAGAGATAAATTTAGTTGTTATAGAAGTGGAAGTAGTGAGAAGGGAATATATAAAATGAAAATTAAAGGAATTGTAAGATATATTTTTCAAAATGAAGTTTTTAAGGAAATAGATAAAAATACATTAACCATACTAAACAATATTAAAATTAGAGAATATAAAAAAATGGCATTTAATAAAGAAATAGATACATTAGAGTTCTCAAGACCTGTGATATTAGAAGATAGGGAATTTGGGTTAAACGGAAAAGATATTTTGAATAGTCATATATACAAAAGAGCAATTAAATTAATTGGGCAAAGACTACCAAAAGAATTTATATAAGGGGAAAATACATGATTAAAAAGTATACAATAGACTTTATTGAGGAAAAGAAAAAAGTAGAAAAGCTAGTAACTAAATTTGGGGGACAACCGGTTTGGGTAGATGGAGTCCAATGGCCTATTGATGAAGAAAATGGTGAACCTATGAGATTTATATGTCAAATAGAACTTTGCCATAAAATCTTTGGTGACAATAAACTTAAAATGGCCTATTTATTTGTTTCAGAAGAATGGAATAGCTATGTTTTAATATGTCAACAGTCAAAATCAGAGGTATTTACAAAAGAGATAATTGATGGTCCAAGTATTTATAGAATGATAAAAAAGAAGAAAAATGATGTGTTTTTATCTGAAGAACAATGTGAGTTTACAGTTAACTTAAATTTTGAAGAGGATTACGATTTTGTTCATCAAGCACCTTACTTTATAGATGAGGAACTTGTTTTTGAAGATAGTCCAGAAAACTATGATGAGGTATTAAAGGGAAATAAAATAGGTGGAACACCTTTGTTTTTAAATTGTGATGAACTTCCAGAGGAGGATACATGGAAGTTATTATTGCAATTAGATGCAACAAACATTCCATTTGCACTTAATTTTGGAGATGCTGGAATGGGATTTTTCTTTATAAATATGAAAGATGGTAGTTTGAAGTTTATTATAGAAAGTTGCTAATAGAAAATTAAAGAATAGATTGGAAGAAAATTATGTATATAAAAGATGATGAAAATGGAATGGAAAATCTCAAATTATTTATTGAAATGTGGGAAGGTAAAGCGTTACCCGAATATGGAATGTTAGATGAGGAAGTACCTAGATTTTTACCTAAACCATTAAGAGATCTTTATCTTTTTTCTGGTAAGTGGCCTCATCCAAGAAAGAAGGATGTTGGATATAGTGATCCATATGGAGATCAAAAAATTTTTGATAACCAGGATTTTCTGGTGGAAGTGGAAAGTTTAGAAAAAAAGAATGGCAAAGTAACGTTTCTTTTTGAAAACCAAGGAAATTGGACTTGTGAAGTTGAGGTAAATAATGATAATTCACCAGTATATAGTGATGCTGCTGAAGTTTGGGATGAAAATGCTTCAGGGCATGAGATTGTATGTGAGTCTCTTACAAATTTTTTAATTACTTATTGTTTACAAGAATTAGTGTTTGGCAGTAGGTATGTTGGTACAATAGAAGATAAATTGAAAATGGAACAAATTCTTAAAAATTCAGAACCGTTGTGGTTAGATGGTTTTTATGTTAACAAAGAACCAGATCATTCATTTTATATTTATAATCATAAATTATTGATTATGGATCATGGTGGTTTATGGTATGCATGCAATGATGAAAGTGCTTTAGCTTTAATAGTTTAAAGAGATGGCATTAATAAAAATTAAGATGATTTTTTGAGATACAAAGAAGAATACTTAATGGAAAAATAAATGTTGTAAAGGCGGACAACATTTGTCAGATTATAAATAATGAGAAAAAGGAGTAAAGATATATGGGTACAATTGCTATAAAACTAAATCCAGAAAAGCTTGAAAATGCAGATTTAGATTTAAGATATTTAATTCCAGATAGAATTGAGGAAGTTACAAAAGAAAGAGTTCAAGATAATGGATACGATTATAGTTCAGATGGTACAAATTCTATAATTATTTTCATGACCTCAGAAAATCCTGAAGAAGATGCAATTACTGTTTTAGAAATTTTAAAGAAAGAGAAGTTTTTAGAGAATGATATTTATAAATCAGGTATTATAGCTATTGCTGATGGCGATGGTGAAGATGAGAATGAATATAGGATAATTCATCCTAATAATTATGATGAAGAATTTAAGTTGTAGTTATATTCTATAGGATTATATCAGCACAGAATTAATTACTAATAATATTACATATTATACTAAAACTGTATAACTGGATTAATAAGTTATATGACTAAGGAGCTGAAAAATGAATTATTCAATTGATGGATTAGAATATTATGAAGAACTTGGAGAGTGGGGAGGATATATAACTGTAAAATGTTCACAATCTTTATTTAATAAAGATGAAATATCTTTGGGAGTTTATATGAAAGGTACAGAACGGCTTACGGAAGCAGAGTATAATGCTATAAATCATATAAAGATTAATTTTCCTGTGATTTATGAAAAAATACTAAAAGGTTTATATGAATGGTATAAAAGAGAATACATACCATCTGAAATATTTGACGAAGATACATCAGACTTCATACCTGTTAAATTTAATTGTTATGAAGATATACATAGATATATAGGAACACCAAATATAGAAATACTCCATGAATATACTAAAGAGGATAATGCTTATTTTTCAATCTATTTTTACGATAATTGTTTGTTATCTATTGAACATGGACTTACTGCATTATTCCATAAAAATAATATGATTGACATAGATGCAGCTGATACAGAAGCAGTAGTGAATTTTCTTGAATATTACGAAGAAGATTGTACTTTGTGGGAAAAAGATTTTTGGTTAATAAAATGGGAGCTTGGCAAAGATGAAAGTTTTGATGATGTAGATTTAATAAGGGAAAAGTGGCTCAAATAGTTTTAAACATAAAATAAGAATTAGGAGTTGAAAAATACTATTTATATGAAAATTGAAGATTTAATAAGAGAAAGAATCATAGACATTGTTCAATTATTTGTATTAAAAGATTAAAAGTAAGAGTAATTGATTTGAAGAAGCCAGAAGTAAGAGGGAGGTAAGCATATGGACGAACTATTAAATTTATTAAAAGTTAATCTTTGTAATTGTTCTTTAAGGGATGAAGAAGTTCAAAAAATTAAGGAATATATTGAAAATGGAGGTGTATTGGATTATAGCAAAGATTATAAATACAATATAATTCCACCTAGAGGGCAGTATAATATAAAAAATAAACTATGGGAACTAATGGACGGTTTTATGGAGGACAAAGATATTTTTAAAAGGCTTTTAAATGTATTCTTTATTATAGGTGGGGAAAGCTTTTTTAAAATGTTATATAATAGATTTTATTCTACCAGTAAAATTTTAGATTATATAAAATCCATGGATAACAAAGAAAGTTTTTTAATATGGGTTATAAAAGAACGTTCGAATTATTACGGTTATTCAGATTATGCAGGTGGAATAATTAAGGTCTCTGAAGAATTAATAAAAGAAGATAACACAATATTTTCAAAAGCCTTTTCAATATTAGAAGACGACTTTATAAAGGTAGTGTTAGCTATTATAGCAGTTAAAAATTCTTGTGATTTGCCTGAAGATGGAGAAAAATTTATAAAATCCTATTTTAATGATATTAAGAATATAAATAAATACTTAAGAGATAAGCAAATAGCTTTAGTTCAAATTTTATACTATGCTCATGATAAAAGTGAGGAATTTGCAAATGTTATTACAACTATAGTTAACAATAGTATTAACAAAAGAACTATATTTGATGAATGGATAAGATTTGTTAATACATATGATTCTAAAGCTAATGTTTATGATATTGTAAAAGCTTTTGATATTGATAAGAGGTTATATGTAGTTAGATTGATAGATTTATATATTAGAGATGAAAATAAGAAAATACTTAAAGAGATAAATGAAAGGGTTGAGGAAATACCATTAGTTTTCAGAGAAAGTTTAGAATTTATTAATAAAAGTAATATTCAAGATGTAGAAAGACTTACACTAGCTTCTTTTATTTATAATTATTCAAAAGAAGATGAAGACTTAAAAAATCTTAATAAATATATTGAACAAATTTTAAAAGCATACATATATTTTTGTAGAGATTCAGAGGCAGTACCTCCATTAGAAAGATCTAAGATTTTGAAATATGTATTAGAAGGAATAAATAAAAAGTGTATAGAAGAATATGCTGCTAAAGTTGGAAATGTAGAAGGTGGAGCAGGTTTATGGAGTTATCATGCTCTTTGTTTTAAATTAATTTATTCTATAAATGAAACTAGAGAAATTATGTATAGATTTTTAGAATTTACTCTTAAATCTGGAAGATATTCTTTATCAGCTTCTATTATAGATAAAATAATAGAGAGTAAGTCTATGAGTTATATAAGTTTTGCTAAAGAACTTACATGTAGAGATATAAGTGAGAAACATTTAATTCTAACAGCAGATAGAGCTTTAAATGAATATAATTTTAAAAGTCAATCAAAGGTTATAGAATATTTAAGTGATCTGTGTTTAGAGGAAAATACAGAGCTTATAAATAATATAGACAAATTAAATATAAATGTGAAAGAAATAGTACTTGAAAAATTATTTAATGTAAATAAAGAAAAGTATGCTACTATTCTTATAAAATATTTATCAGATAACTCTAAGATTATAAGAGATAAGATGGTAACTCTACTTAGTTCTTATGAAGGATGTAAAAAAGAAGTATTAAGTGAACTAAATAGTAAGAAGTTAGCAGTTAGGGAAGCAGTTGTTAGGATTCTTAAAAACTTTGATATGAGAAATTCCGTTGAAGAACTTCAAAAGTTTGCAGACTCAGAAAAAAAAGAAAATATTAAGGTGTTACTGTTAAATATTATAAATGCAGATTATTTAGATAATGAAACACTTGAAACTGCTGAAAGTATAAGTGAGTATTGTACTGAAAGACTTAAAAAAACTGCTTATACTGCTCCAGAATGGATTCCAGTAAATATGCTACAAGATATAAGATATGAGGATGGAAAATTATTATCAAAGAATGTAATAACTTACTTGATAAGTAAGTATTCTTTAGAAAACATTGTGGAAAGAAACTTAACAGCAGAAAAGGTAATTAAAAAATGTAATAAGTATGATTTAGATCAACTTGGGAATGAAATATTAACACTTTGGATTAATAATGGTGCAGATACAAAACAAAAGTGGATATTATCTTTAATTTCAGCAATAGGAGGCTTTAATGTTATTAATACATTAAAAATTCAAATAGATATATGGGCTAAAAGTTCAAGAGGTGCTATTGCATGTGATGCAATAAAAGCTTTAGCCTTAAATGGAAATAGTGAGTGTTTAATAGTAATAGATACAATAGCAAGAAAAGTTAAACATAAGCAAATTAAAAAAGCAGCAGAAGAAGCTTTTGTTTTTGCAGCTGAAATGCTTAATTTAACGGAAGAAGATTTAGCAGATAAAATAGTACCAGATTTAGATTTTAATAAAAGAGGAGAAAGGGTATTTGACTTTGGAAGCAGAAGTTTTAAGGTGACTTTAGATTTAGATTTTTCACTAGAAATTGTAGATGATAAAGGAAAAATAATTAAAACTTTACCAAAACCAAATAAAGCTGATGATGAATTAAAGGCTAAAGAAGAATCAAAAGAATTTAAAAATCTAAAAAAACAAATTAAAACTGTAGTTTCTATTCAAACTTTAAGATTAGAAACAGCGCTTTCAGTAAATAGAGTGTGGAAGAAAAAAGATTGGGAAAACTTATTTGTAGAAAATCCTATTATGCATAAATTTTCTCTTGGTTTAGTATGGGGAGTATATGTAAAAGGAAAATTAAAAGATACTTTTAGATACATGGAAGATGGTACTTTTAATACAAAGGATGAGGAAGAATATGAGCTTTTAGAAGATTCCCTTATAGGACTTGTACATCCTTTAGAATTAGACAAAGATACATTAAATACTTGGATTCAGCAATTTGAAGATTATGAAATTGTACAACCTTTCCTTCAGCTAAATAGAAAGGTTTATGAGATAAACGAAAAAGAGAAAGAAATGAATTCTGTAGAACGTTTTGCAGGCATAAAAATTAATGGGCTTTCTTTGGCAGGTAAGCTTACTAAAATGGGCTGGTATAGAGGGTCTGTACAAGATGCTGGAGGATACTATCAGTTCTATAAAGAAGATGAAAAAATAGGTGTTGGTGCAGAAATTTCTTTTGATTGGCTTTATGTTGGATGTGCAGATGAAGAAACTACTATCTATGAGTTAACTTTCTATAAAGCTAATACAGTTAAAAGAGGAAGCTATGTTTATGATGAAATAAGTGAGGAGAATATTATCCTTCCGGCAAAAGTACCAAAAAGATTTTTTAGTGAAATACTTTACGATGTAGATAGAGCTTTAGAAGCTAAAACTGGTTTTGATGCTAATTGGAAGCTAAACAGATAAAACGGTGGGTAAAATTAAATCTTTTTTAAAATTATAGTATATTTAATTATATAATAGTGTAAAAATTTGATGTTTTATTTAATTTTCTGTAAAAATCTTCGATTAATATAGTAATCTTAATTAATAAATGAAAATGTGAGGGATTTTTATGGAAAATGTAAACAAAATAGTTACAACAGAAAATAATTCAAATAATGTAGCTTTTATTTATGATAAAGTTAATTTAAATGTTTATATAGAAACAAAAGAATATATCTATTATATTGATGCCTCACAAGATTATAAATTGTATAGAATTTTTAAGTATGATGACAAAAAAGACATCATAGTAGATTGTAGGGTAGAGAATGTTGTTATAGCAGAAAATAATATATTTTATACTATAAAGCATCAAGGAAAGATTACATTAATTAAATGTAATTTAGAAGGAAAAGATACATATATTGTGTGTAAAGATTTATCTTACACCAATGCCTATTGTATTTCTCATGGAATTATATACTATTGTGAAAATCACAACTTTAGAAGTTATATAAAAGCTACGAGACTAAATAATGGAAATATTTCTATAATACATGAATCTGTAGGTTGTATTTCTACATTATATTATTTTAAAGATCACATATATTATAGGAGAAAAAACTATCCTTCTTATAAAGAGGAAGAAGTTTTGAAGAAGATTAATATAAATGAGAAGATAAAAGAGGATGTCGTTGAGACTTTTTATAATGAAGTATATTTTTATAAAAATTATATGATATACCAGTATAAAAATTCTAGCCTAGCAGTTATAAAAGATTTAGAAACAGGAAAAAAAGTTTATGAAATGAACCAATGTAATAACATATTGGGTATGTGTAATCAATATATTTTGTTTACTTATGAAGGTTTTACTGATGTAGAGGCAAAGTATGTGAAAAATATGCTTTATATGTTTAATATAGAAACACTCAATGTAAGCAAATTAACAGATTGCAATGTTTCAAAAGCTCAAATGATAGATGATTATATATATTATAAAACTAAGGATAAGGATTCTAGAATTTACAGACAGAATATAAATGGTGAAGGTAAGAAGATTATTAATATTTCTAATAAGCATTATGGTATGAAAATGTTAAGTAAACTATTTTTCATAGCTAAGTAATATGGGATGCCAATAAACTAAACATAGGGATTAATTTTAGTTAATGTTTAACTTTGTGGCTGTCTCAAAATGAATTTTAGACACAATATATTGAAATTTTAATCTGAAAATTAATCAATATATTGTGTTATTTTTCTGTTTTGAGATGGCCGCTTTTTATTAAAATATTAGATTACAAGTGATTATTGTTATAACATAATTAGCAAGTTTTTTGTCTGTAAAAAACTATCCATCCAATATATACTTTGTATATAAATTAATTTGACACATGATTAACGGAAAATAGCTGTAGAGGAGAAAACTTAATGTTTAATGATTTTATAAAACACTATAACATAATAAGATCAATTCTTAGAGATGTGTTTCTATATGGATGCTTTTCTAGGGAAGATTTAGGCGATAAGAGAAAGCTTAGCTCAAGAAAGATAAGCTATGAAATAAGAAGAATACAACAATATGTAGAGGGGTCATTTGTTAAAACTGATAGACAGGGAAGAAACAAGCTATTAGCTTTGACCTATGATTCTATAACAAATACAGAAAATTTTTTAGTGAAAACATATATGACAAAGAGCTTTACTTCAGCAGATTTATTATTATATTTTAATCTTTTAATGATTTTAAATGCTAAGGGAAAAGAATGTTGTTTTCGTGATATAGAGGAATACATGATAGATGAAGGGTTAATATCCTATGATAATATAAGTAGCAAAACTATTGAAAGAAAGCTTAATGAAATGTGTAAGAGTCTTGGGGTACTTAAATATAGGACAATTAAGAGGACTAAATATTACTATATAACAGAGGACATTTTTGAAGGATTAGATAACAAGGAGCTTGAAGAGTTGATTATTGCTATATCCTTATTTAAAAATATATCCTTTCCAGTAACAGCAGGATACTATTGTGAACAAAGCTTAAAGGATTATGCTAAGTATGAGAGAGGACTAAATATAGAATTAAGTGATAATTTTCAATATAAAAATCTTCATTTTCATCCAGTAATTGAAGAACAAGTACTTTGCAAAATATTAAAGGCAATACATGAAAGAAAATACATAATACTTAACTATATTCCTAGGGAAACTAAAAGAAAAAGTAATACAAAAGAACCATTAAGGCCTTATAAAATTAGATATGACATAAGCTGTGGAAGATTTTATTTAGTATCCTATAGCAAGGAAAATAGGTGTGTAATATCCAGACTAGACAGGATAGAAAGTGTTGAGATTACCAAGTTTAAATATGAAATAAGAAATTTAAAATCACTATATAATGGCAACATGCAATATAGTTGGTCCAGTGTGCCTTTAGGTTCAGGGAGCAAGCCAGAAAAGATAATCTTAGAAATTAATATAGATGAGCCTAAAGAAAATTACATAGTTGAGAAAATTAGAGGAGAGGTTCAAAAAGGAACTATAGAAAGAATAGGACAAGGACGGTACAAGCTAGATATGATTGTTAATGATAGCATAGAAATGGTTCCTTGGATTAGAAGTTATTCTGGGTATATAAAGATTATACAGGGACGAGGGCTTATAAATAGGGTTAATGAGGACTGGAAGGAGATGCTTAATAAATATGGAGCTTTTTGATGAAGTGAAAAATAGATATTTTCATATTATATTTACTGTACTTAATGAATGTAAAATAGGTATGAGTAGAGATGATATTATCAAAATAGTAGATAGAGAGGAATTTCAGGAAAAAGTTATAGGAAAGGATTTTCAAACTTTTGAAGGGTTACTTTTAAATGAATATGAAGAAAATGAAAACTTTAACTTAATTAAACAAGAGGATAAAGTATATTATCCTAATATTAAAGTAGATAAAAAGTCAACAATACCTGTTAGACTTACAAATATTGAAAAGTCATGGTTAAAGAATATGCTAAATGAAGAGGAAATACAGCTGATATTAAGTGATACCACAATAGCAAAGCTTAAATCAATATTACAGGATTTTGATTATGCTAATACTAGTGAAATTATTGAAGTTACAAATAAATCAATATTACCTGATGTTGATAATATAGAAAAATATAAAGAGAATTTTAGAATTTTATTAAGGGCAATTTTAGATAAAAAAGAGATAACATATAGTAACACTGATAGATTTGGTAATGTGTATAGTGAAAGAAGAGCTATTCCCATAAGAATAGAATATTCCCTTAAGGATGGAAGATTTAGAGTCTCTATGTACTCATTAGATGATAAAAGACCTATAATGGCAAATATATTTTCTCTGGATAATATAAAAATAGATAAAGAGGAAGGTATTGAAGTACATAGAGATACTGCAATAAATCTAGTTCATGAATATAGATATTCTAAGGAGCCAATTGTTCTTGAAGTAATAGATGAAAAGGCTGCAATGGAGAGATGCTTTATGAGTTTTTCGGAAATGGAGCGGTACTCAAGATGTATTGGAGAAGATAAATATGAGATGAAACTTTTTTATTATACCTTTGAAGAAGAAGAAGTTATAGGAAAGATACTTGCTCTTGGACCCTATGTTAAAGTTACATC
The DNA here is from genome assembly GCF_000619945.1 of Clostridium lundense DSM 17049. GTDB lineage: Bacteria > Bacillota > Clostridia > Clostridiales > Clostridiaceae > Clostridium_AO > Clostridium_AO lundense. Next base: position 149,941 of record NZ_JHVC01000007.1, read on the forward strand.
GCCACAAAGAATTATAGAACAAATAATTAAAAGAATAAGAGAAGCTATTGAGTTAAATAAGGGTAATATTACCTACAAGGAGGGAAACAAAGTGTTGGAAGTAAAAGGGAAATGCACTAGTGCAAAAGTATATACTGATAAAATAGAACCAGAAGTTATTTCCCAGGTAATGGAATTATGTAATCAGGAATTTTGCAAGGATAGTAAAATTGCAATAATGCCAGATACTCACGCAGGAAGGGGCTGTGTCATTGGATTTACAGCAGATTTAGGAGATAAAGTTATACCTAATATAGTAGGCGTTGATATAGGTTGTGGTATGACTACCATTGAACTAGGCAAAGTTGATATAGATTTAAAAGAAATAGATGAAATTATTAGAAAGTATGTACCAGCAGGAATGGAAGTTCATGAGGGAAGAGTAGTAAGATTTCCTAAACTTCAAGAGTTATATTGTTATAGAGAATTGAAGAACACGAAAAGAATTGAAAAAAGTATAGGTACTTTAGGTGGAGGAAATCATTTTATAGAATTAGATATTGATGATGAAAAAAATGTATATCTTGTTATTCATTCTGGAAGCAGAAATTTAGGAAAACAAGTAGCAGAATGCTATCAAAATATGGCCATTGATTTATGTTCAGGAAAAGAAGAGTATTTTTATGAAAGAGATAGAATAATCCATGAATATAAGAAGGAAGGGAAGAGAGAACTTATTCAAGGTGAATTAAAGAAATTGAAACAAAAATATAAAGATTTATTACCAGACTATCCGGAAGATTTGTGCTTTTTAACGGGGGACTATAGAGAACGTTATTTACATGATATGAATATATGTCAAGAATATGCAGCTTTAAATAGAGAAACTATGGCAAATATAATATTAAACAAGCTATTTGGTAAAAAATTAGAGGACTATCATTACTTTAATACTATACATAACTATATAAATTTTAAGGATAACATTATTAGAAAGGGAAGTATATCAGCTTATAAGGATGAAATGGTATTAATCCCTATAAATATGAGAGATGGAAGCATATTAGCAGTAGGAAAAGGAAATTCTGATTGGAACTATTCTGCACCACATGGAGCAGGAAGACTTATGAGTAGAAAAAAGGCAAAGGAAATCTTAAATTTTGAAGAATATGAAAAATCCATGGAGGGTATATTTACTACATCAGTAAATTTATCAACTCTTGATGAGGCTCCTATGGCATATAAACCTATGGAGGAAATTATAAATAATATTCAAGATACTGTTCATATATTAAAAATAATCAAGCCTATTTACAATTTTAAAGCAGGGGAATAAATTAATTTTTAAGTCAGATATAAATCTGGCTTTTTTTGTTATTAAGATATATGAAAAAGATAATAGATTAGGAATTTCATCTATCATTTAATTAAATATGCCTAAGTTAATTATTGCAAAGTTTTTGTCTGTAACTTAATTTATATTAGCCTTATAATATAAACATCAAGTGATTCTTAAATCTAAGTTGAGCTTGATTAAGAGGCAGTGCAGAGAAGAGTTACTTCATATTGGATTTAAGATCTCTTCTCAAATTTCTCCTCTAAGTTAAAAATGTATAGAGTAGTGTATATTTGAGTTACTTCGAATTTGAGAGTGGATGTCACTGGTTCGATTCCAGTTTCATTTTCTTATGAAAATGAATAGCTCAGTTGGTAGAGCACTAAATACTCAAATAATTTTTCTCTCTATTCCATTTTTAAAAAAGCTTGGGTAGTGCTAGAAAGTGTTACTTCTTATCAAAAGCTGAAAAACACTTCTAATTTTCTCCCAAGTTAAAATTTAATAAAGGAGTGACAACTATGGCAAAGTTTAATTGCAAAAGTTATATAAAGACAAAAAACTTATCAATGCATAAGGCTTACCAAATGACGGATAAAGAAAAACTGGTTACTCAAGTACTAACCAGTCTTTTTAATGAAAATAAATTTTATAAAGATAATTCAGAGGATATAGTTAATACAGTCCAAAGAGTTATAAAGGAAGATCCTAAATTTATTGCAAACTTATGTATATATACAAGAAAGGAAATGCATTTAAGAACTATTTCCCAGGTATTAATTGGAGAATTAGCAAAGGCAAATGAAGGTAAACCATATGTTAGAAATGCAATGAATAATTGTATTTTAAGAGTTGATGATATGACTGAAATTCTTGCTTATTATATAAACAAATATGGAAAGCCTATACCCAACTCTATAAAAAAAGGCATAGGAGATAAATTGCTTAATTTTGATGAATATCAGTTAGCAAAGTATAATCGTAGTAGCAATGCAGTAAAACTTAAAGATTTGCTTTGTTTGGTTCATCCTAAGGCTAAAGATGAAGAACAAAATGATATGTTTAAAAGACTACTTGAAGATAAGCTTAAAACGCCTATTACATGGGAAACACAATTATCAAGTAGAGGCAATAAAAAGGAAGTGTGGGAAGAGCTTATTGAAAATAATAGTTTAGGATACATGGCAATGCTTCGAAATTTAAGAAATATATTAAAAGGCGATGTATATAATATAGACAAGGTATATGAATTTTTATCTGATGAAAATAGGGTGTTAAGAAACAAACTCTTGCCATTTAGATATTATTCTGCATATAAGACCTTGGAAAATGAGGGCATAGGAACATCAAAGATATTTGATACCTTGGAAACTGCAATAAAACATTCTACTAAAAATATTAATAAGCTCACAGGAAAGACAATGGTTTCAGCAGATGTATCTGGTTCTATGAATTGTTACATAAGTGAAAAAAGTCAAATCACATGTGCAGAAATTGCTGTACTTATGATGTCTATAGCCAATTATATATGCGAAGAAACCATAACTACAACCTTTGATAGTAAGCTTTATATGAGTAATTTATCAACTAAAAATGGAATTATTGCTAATGCTAATTCTATAAAGGTTAATGGAGGAGGAACAGATATTTCATTACCTATAAGACATTTGCTTAACAATAAAGTTTTCGTAGATAGAATAATAATTTTGTCTGACAATGAAATAAACAGAGGTTATGGCCGTGTGTGCCAAAGATATGTTGAGGAGTATAAAAGTAAAATTAATCCTAATGTATGGGTACACGCTATAGATATGCAGGGCTACGGAACACAACAGTTTTGTGGTGAAAAAGTGAATATATTAGCTGGCTGGAATGAAAAGATAATTGATTTTATTTATCAAGCTGAAATAGGAACTGGAAGCTTGATTGAAAAAATAGAGAAGTATTATTTTAAGGAAGAATAATACTTCTCTAAACTATATAATTATATAGGCAAATTATAAAAATATTTTACTAGAGTACTGTAAATCGCTTGTTGAAATATATTAAAGCTTATTTTCTTTTAAAAACTTTTCTATATCATCAAGTAGTAAGTTCGCAGCCTTTACACCACCTGCAGTATTCCAAATAGCATCATCAACTCTGTATGCCTTGTTATTTTTAACAGCATTTAATGATTTAAATAATGGATCTTTTAGCCATTCTTTTTCTCTTGAAGAACCTTCACCATTTCCTGTTTCATAAGTAAAGTAAAACATAACCTGTCCATCTGCTTCTTTTAGTCTTTCCTTACCTATTTCAAGAGTAAAATCTGTACTTCTTTGTGTTTCTGGTCTAGCAAAGCCTATTTGTTTAAGAATCATTCCAGAGAATGTATCTCCTAGATATATTCTAGTTTTTCCAGGCATAAATCTTACTAAGGAAACTTCTGTTTTAAGCTTATCACCTGATAATTTTGCTATTTCAGCTGCGCGGTTATCAAAATTTTTAATTATTTCTTCACCTTCTTTTTCCTTGTCTAATACTTTTGCATAGAATGCTAAATTAGTTTTCCATTCTCCTCTTAACGTATTAGAATAAACTGTTGGTGCAATTTTTGAAAGTTGATCATATATTTTTTCATGTCTCATTTTGTTTCCTATAATTAAATCTGGATTTAACGCAGCTACTGCCTCTATGTTAATTTGACTTTCTTCTCCTAGGTTTTGCACTCCTTCCATATCTTTTTCAATATGTTTATACCATGGATTGCCTGTCCAAGATTTAGCAGCACCAACGGGCTTTACTCCTAGAGCAAGAAGTGCTTCTGTTCCCTCATTTGTAAGAACTACAATTTTTGTTGGTTTTCCTTTAATTTCTGTTTTGCCCATTGCGTGGTCTATAGTTCTTATAGTGTCACTAGTTTTTTTAGGGGACTTTTCCACATCCTCTTTAGCTGGTGAGCAGGCTGTAACTGTTACTGCTAGAACTAATGCTGAAATGGCGCTAACTAATTTTTTTGCCTTCATAATATAATCTTCTCCTTTGTTAATTTAATATTGTGAAGAAATGATATCATATATAATTTTTAAATGCAAGTGATTTTCGTTAGCAAATGATAATAAATTTCATTGACAATATTTTAAGCATAGTTTATACTCTCAATATATTAGCGAAAGCTTGATTTTACAGGTATATAAGGATATACATTTTAGGTTAAAATTGTAACATTACTAATGAAAGGATGTATTGATAGGTGAGTATTAAAAGAAAATTACCATTAGAAAGTAGTAGATCAAAGATTATTATACTGATTATACTTATCACTTTGTTAATTGTATCATTTATAGCCAGTTTACTTTTAGGTTATATTAAAACCTCTTATGTAGACTTAATAAATACATTTACAAATTATAATAACAGCCTAGAACATATAATTTTAAAAACATCAAGAATATCTCGAGCAGTTACTGCTCTATTTATAGGTGCTAGTTTAAGTCTTTCGGGAGTGCTTATGCAAACTCTTACTAAAAACCAAATGGCATCTCCAGGACTTCTTGGAGTAAATTCAGGAGCTGCATTCTTTATGGTCTTTACCTACAGTTTTTTTCCAAGTCTTTCACAAAATTATATGATACTTTTTTCTTTTATTGGTGCTGCTATGGCTGTAGTTCTTGTATATACCTTAGCTGGAGGAATAAGAGGTTCAATTAACACCTTTGATTTAATACTTGCAGGTGCTGCAATTTCCGCTTTTTTTATTTCTCTTACTCAAGTAGTGCTTTATAAAGATCAAAAAACCATGGAGGAAGTAATGTTTTGGCTAACAGGTTCAGTAGAAGGTAGATCTATAGAGTCTCTTAAGATTGTTATTCCATATATGGTTGTTTGTTGGATTATATGTTATCTAATTTCAGGTAAATTAAATATATTCTTTCTTGGTGAAGAGATAGCAAAGGGATTAGGTTTAAATACTGAATTAATTAAACTCCAAATTCTTCTTTTAGTAGTTATTATGGCAGGGGCCTCAGTTGCTGTTGCAGGTCCGATATCTTTAGTTGGTATAATAATTCCTCATTTAACTCGTACTTTGGTTGGATCAGAATTTAAATGGGTAGTTCCATTTAGTATAGTATTAGGGGCAATATTTTTACTTTTAGCAGATATAGGATCAAGATTTATAGTATATCCAAAAGATATACCAGTAGGTGCAGTTACGGCAATAATTGGTATGCCATTCTTCATATACCTTGCTAGAAAGGTGGAAAATAAGTAATGAACAGATTTATAGTTTTTAGAAAAGGAAAATTGTCTTTTATATATGAAAAAAGAAGTGTTTTTATAATTGCCATTGTATTAACACTTTCCGTTGCATCAATATTGCTTAGTACAAGTATAGGACAGAAGTATATACCCATATTTAAAGTAATTGAAGTATTGCTAGGAAATGGTGAAGGTGGAGACTCATTAATTATTAATACAATTCGATTACCAAGAACACTTGGGGCATTTTTAGTTGGAGCCTCTTTGGGAATTTCTGGAGCCATTCTCCAAGGGGTAGTAAAAAATCCTTTAGCTGCTCCAAATATCATTGGAATAACAGATAGTGGATCTGTTGGAGCATTAGTATTTTTAACTTTATTTACAGATCCCAAAAATAACTCACTTACTACAAGTATATTTTATATGCCTGTGTTTGCTTTTGTAGGAGCTCTTTTGTCTGTAATGTTGATTTATTTTCTTGCATATAAAAAGGGAGTTACACCCTATAGGTTAATTTTTATAGGAATAGCTATTTCGGGCGCTGCAAAAGCTCTAACTTCTATATTGATAATAAATGGGCCAGTAATATTTATAAAAGAAGCTCAACTTTGGATTACTGGAACAGTATACGGTACAAGCTGGACTAATGTAAAACTTTTATTTATTTGGCTTTCATGTATTTATCTAATTACTTTAATATATATTCGAGAATTAAACGTTCAAAGTCTAGATGATAGTATTTCAACAGGACTTGGAAATGCCGTTGAAAAGAATAGATTTATTCTTATGATTTTAAGTGCAGCACTAGCTAGTGGAGCTGTTGCAGTTGGTGGAGGAATTAGTTTTGTAGGTCTTATAGCTCCACATATATGTAGAAAGTTAACAAACTCTTCTTTTGAATATATAACTCCACTTTCTGCATTAATAGGTGGGATAATAGTAGTTTTATCAGATATAGCTGCAAGAACATTATTCTTTCCTTTGGATTTGCCTGTTGGAATATTTACTGCTGCAATAGGTGCTCCATTTTTTATATATCTTCTAATTAAAAATCATAAATCACTTAAGGAGGTTTCGTAAAATGAGCATATCATCAAAGAATTTAACATTAGCCTATGGAGATAACATTGTGCTAAAAGATATAAATATAATTATACCCAAAAATAAAATAACTATATTAGTTGGAAGTAATGGTTGTGGTAAGTCTACTCTTTTAAAAACTATTTCTAGACTTTTAAAGCCAGCTGAGGGAAGTGTTTTTTTAGAAGATAGTAATATATTTGAAAAATCTTCAAAGGAAATTTCAAAGAAGCTAGCTATACTTACACAAGCCCCTGAAGCACCTCCTGATTTGACAGTATTTAATTTAGTAAAGCAAGGTCGTTATCCTTATCAGACTTGGTTTAATCAATGGAGTAAAGAGGATGAAGAAATGATAGACTATGCTCTTAGCAAAACTGGACTAATTGATATAAAACATAAGAAGATTTCTGATCTTTCTGGTGGTCAAAGGCAAAGGGTATGGATAGCTATGGCATTAGCACAGCAAACAGATATTATTCTTCTTGACGAACCTACAAATCATTTGGATATTAAATATAAAATTGAAGTTTTAGATCTTCTTAAGGATCTAAATAAGAATGAAAAAAGAACTATAATCATTGTACTTCATGATATTAATTTAGCATGTAGATATGCAGATCATATAATAGCCATAAAAAATGGGAAGGTATATTCAGAAGGTAAGCCAGAAGAAATTATTACAGAGAAGCTTATTAGTGATGTATTTGATATAAATTCTAAAGTAATTCCTTGTCCAGTATTTAAAACGCCTACATGTATACCTTATAAGTATATAGATAGTACTGGCTAATTAGTCTATTATATTCCATAACATATACTAAAATATGGAATATAAAAATATATAAAATTAGATGAAAATATTTTAAAAAAGTAGCTATGAGGAAATTTTGTAATCTTGAAGTATATTAAAACAAAATATATACTGAATTATGATACACCGCTTTTGAAATGAGGAGGATATACATGTTTAAAATAGGAGAGTTTTCAAAACTTACACAGGTTTCTGTAAGGATGTTACGATATTATGATGAAACAGGACTTTTGAAGCCTGCTGAAATAAACAAATATACGGGATATCGCATGTATTCTATAGAACAAATTAAAACTTTAAATAAAATATTGTTTTTCCGGGATACTGGGTTTAGTGTTGCAGAAATTTATAATGCTCTTAATAATTGGGATAATAATTTTATTAAAGCACAGCTTAAAATAAAGGAAGAAAAAATTAAAGATGTTATAAATTCAGAAAAGCGGCGACTAGAGAAGATAAGAACTGCTATGAATGATATAAATAAAAAACAAATAGGAATTCATTATAATGTAACACTGAAAGAAATTCCTAGCTATAGAGTTTTTTCTTTAAGAAAAACCATACCGGAGTATTTTTATGAAGGCTATCTATGGAAGGAAATATATGATTATATTAGAACTAAAAAACTAAACATTTCGGAAAGCAATGATAGTTTTGCTATTTATCATGACAAGGAATATAAGGACAAAGATGTTGATGTGGAAGTGTGCATTATAACAGAAGAAAAGGGTGTAAATAAAGATGGTTTTATATTTCGGGAAACAGAACCAATTGAAAAGGTAGCTTGTTCAATGGTGTATGGGCCTTATGAAAATATATCATCTGTTTATATGTCTTTTGTGCATTGGCTGGAGGAAAATAATCAATATAAAATGAGTGGTATTAGTCGTCAAGTTTGTCATAAAGGGCCATGGAATGAGGAAGACCCAAATAAATATCTTACTGAAATACAAATTCCTGTTGAATTAAAAACAAATACATTAATGGATTGATAGATTATTCAGTCCATTTTTTATTGACTCTCACAGGATGTCAGGGTTTATTATGGATTTAAGCAGGAGGTGTATTTAATGGATAATAAAAATTATTATGATCTTTTTCCAATTGGGCAAATAGAAATAGAAGATAATAAAAGTAAAATAATAATTAATAAAGAATATGTAAAAGGGCTTAAATTTTTATCTTTGTTTAGTCATGCCATAATAATCTATTCTAAAAAGCAAAAATCTAATATTCCTTTTTCACATAGCATTATTAAAATAATTGGTGTTGATGAGAAAGCTGGAATAGTTTCGTTTAATAAAAACTTATATTTTTCAGAAGGAGATTTTATTTATGATATTAAACCATATTTCCCTTGTGAAGATAGGGTAAAGGACTGCATCGTACCAGAAAATATGCAGTTACCAGGGCAGAGGAAAATTGCACAAATAGAGGATACAATGGGTAAAAGGGATCTAGTACCCACTGAAAAAGTAACATCTATAGGAAACATTAGAAAGATAAAAGGGGAGTTTTTTCTTCAGTTTTACAATAATACTGAAATATATTTTGAAAGACTTGATGGATATTCCTACATAAAAATTTTTTGGTGGTTTAATGGTTTTGATAAAAGCAAATATAGGAGAATAACAGAATGTGAACCGCCATATGAAAATGCACCAAGGACTGGGGTATTTGCTTCACGTTCACCAGTTCGTCCTAATCCTATAGCTTTAACTACTGCACGAATTATTAACTTTGATAGAAAACTAGGAAGAATTAAGGTGGGTAATTTAGATTGCTTTGATAATACACCACTTATTGAAATTTCTCCTTATATACCAGCAATTGATCAAATTTTGGATTTTAAAGTTCCTAAATGGTTATGTCATTGGCCACAGTGGTTAGATGATAGTATAATAGACAATTCAGGAAATGAGATTTCTTTAAAGCCATCTAGTTTGGATATTATTAAGAAATATTTTAGATCTGATGATAAAATAATTAATAGGGAGAATTTCTTCCACAGTAATAAAAATGAAAAAATTGAACATACAAAGGGTATTGTTGTAAAAGGTGCTAGACAAAACAATCTGAAAAATATAGATGTTACAATTCCTTATAATAAAATTACTGTAATTACTGGAGTAAGTGGCAGTGGAAAGTCTAGTCTTGCATTTGATACTATATTTGCTGAAAGTCAAAGAAGATTTATGGATAGTCTTTCTACAGCTGATTATTCACTTTGTGAACAAATGGAAAAGCCTGATGTTAACATGATATGTGGTCTTCCACCATCAATTTCAATATCTCAAAAAAACATTGGACGTAATCCACGTTCTACAGTAGGAACAATTACAGATATATATGATTTTCTCCGTACACTGTTTGCAAGTATTGGAGTAAGACATTGCCCTCATTGTGGAAATGCAATTATTCCTTTAAGTGCGGAGGAGATTGTACAAACTTTATCAAAACTTTCGTCCAATACAGCCATTGAAATAACGCCATTTTATCTTAATAGTCCTTCATATGAATATGTTGTATCTGAAAATAATGCTAGAGAGGATAAATTGTTATCCTATGTAAATAAATCATTAGAAATAGGTAAAGGAGCAATTTATGTAAGGATTAATAATAAAGAGAAAATTTTATTTCAAACAACGCAAATGTGCTATCATTGCAATCATATTCTATTTGAATTGACTCCATCTACATTTAGTTTTAATAATCCCGAAAGTATGTGTCCTGTTTGTAGTGGACTTGGAGTTAAAATAGACATTGATCCTAATTTGATTGTATCACGTCCTCATCTATCTATCTTAGATGGAGCTTCAAACTTTTGGAAAGATTTAAGAAAGTTTAGAGATAAGCCAAATGCAAATTGGATGAAAGGTGAAGTATTAGCATTGGCAGATGAAATGAAAGTTGATTTAGAAAAACCGTGGAATCAGTTGCCAGAGGATTTTCGTAGGCAAGCTATTTGGGGATCAGATGGAAAAGAAGTTACCTTTATATATAAAAATAGTAACGGGCGAAGTGGAAAGATTACAAGACCAGTGGAAGGTGCTTATAACTCTTTGAAGCGTATTTTTTCTGAAAGTAATGGACAGTCTGCAAAAAGAATTGTAAGTGAGTTTATCAAGGAATCTAATTGTGATTGTTGTTATGGAGAACGACTTTCAAAAGAAGGAAGAAAGGTAGAGATTCTTGGTACACGATTTCCAGAAGCTGCTTCAATGACAATAAGTGATTTAAATAAATGGATTGAAGAACTTTCTAATAGGTTATCAGATTCTAAGTTAGCTATAGCAGATTCTATATTAAAAGAACTTCATAAAAGACTACAGGGTTATGTTAAAGTTGGAGTTTCTTATCTTACCCTTAATCGAGCTGTACCAACGTTGTCTGGTGGAGAATTACAAAGATTAAGGCTTATAAAACAATTAGGCAGTGGTATTACAAATATGCTTTATGTTTTAGATGAACCTTCTACGGGACTTCACCCAAAAGATCATGAAAAGCTTATAAACATTATAAAAGAGCTTAGAGATTATGGAAACACAGTAATTGTTGTAGAGCATGATATAGATACTATGATTATGGCAGATTATATTATAGATGTTGGTCCTAAGGCTGGTATTTACGGAGGAAGAATAGTAGCAGAAGGTACTCCATTACAAATTATGAAAAATCATAATTCAGAAACAGGAAAATATCTTTCAGGAGAAAAGCGAGTAACTATAGAAAAATCAATGGTTTTTAATAAATTTAATTGGATTAAACTTAATGGCGCCACATGCAATAATCTTAAAAATATTGATATTTCTTTTCCTGTTGGAGGGATTACTTGTGTAACAGGAGTTAGTGGATCAGGTAAAAGTAGTCTTGTTTCTAAGGTATTGTATCCTGCCATTGAAAATAGAATTAATAGGAAAAAAGATATAAGTAGATACTGTAATGCCTTATCAGGTGATGAATATATTGATAAAATTATTCATGTAAATCAAAGTCCCATTGGACGTACACCTCGTTCAAATCCTGCTACCTATACTGGAGTTATGGATCATATTAGAAATATTTTTGCTTGTACAGAGGAATCAAAGAGAAGGGGATATAAAGAAAATAAATTTAGTTTTAATAGTAAGGAAGGGCAGTGTGAAGTGTGTCATGGAGAAGGAAGAGTATGTACACCTGTATCATTTATGGCAGATATATGGACACAATGTCCTGTTTGTAAGGGGAAAAGATATAAAAAAGATATTCTCCAAGTAAAATATAAGAATAAAAGTATTTATGATGTTCTTCAGATGAATGTGGCTGAAGCTTTGAATTTTTTTACAGACACACCGAAAATAACACAGATTTTAAATACCTTATGCGAAGTTGGGCTAGGGTATATAAAACTAGGGCAAAGTGCACTTTCACTATCCGGTGGTGAAGCGCAAAGGATAAAACTGGCTAAAGAACTTAGTAAAAATTCAAGCGGAAAAATTCTTTATATACTTGATGAACCTACAACTGGATTACATTTTTCGGATACTCAAACCCTTTTAATACTCCTTCAAAAAATAAGAAATGCAGGAAATACTGTTGTAATAATAGAACATAACTTAGATGTAATTAGAAATTCTGATTGGATAATAGATTTAGGACCAGAAGGAGGAGATAAAGGAGGATATGTTATTGCTCAAGGCACACCAGAAGAAGTATCAAAAGTAAAGGAAAGTTATACAGGGAATTTAATTAAAGGAGTTTAAATATAAAAATTATATTTTTAATAATTGGGAGAGAAATTAAGTGAAAGATTTATTTACAATTGGAGAAATATCAAAATTATTTAATATAAATATAAAGACATTAAGATATTATGATGAGATAGATTTATTTAAGCCAACATTTATAGATAAAACTAATAATTATAGACATTATTCAACAGAACAATTTGAGCAATTAAACACAATAAAATATTTAAGAGCTCTTGGAATGTCACTAAAGACAATAGATTATCATTTAAAGAAACGGAGTATTGATAATATTGTTGAGTTACTTGAAAAGCAGAAAAAAATTACTGAGGAAAAGATAAAGGAGCTAGAATTTATAAATCAAAAAATTGCAAATAGAATAAATCAAGTTAACTATGCAAGGCAATATGATAATTTAAATGTAATTGAAGAGGTTCAGTTTGAAAAGAGAAAAGTTGTTTTACTAAAACAAAAAATAAAATCAAACAATGATTTAGAATTATCAATTAGACAGCTAGAAAATAAGGCTAATAAAGATGCTTCTATTTTTAGTGGAAAAGTAGGGGTATCACTTTCTATAGATAAATTAAAAAGTGAAATATTTGATGAATATGATTATATATTTTCCTTTACAGAAGGGGAGAGATATAATAAAAATTTATTAAAAGTATTGCCACAGGGTGTTTATGTTACTATTCGCTTTAATGGAACTCACAAGGATTCTCCAGTATATTATAATAAACTTTTAAAATATATAGAGGAAAAAGAATACACAATTATGGATGACTCAGTAGAAATAACATTAATTGATTTTGGACTAACTACTGAAAAATCAGAGTTTATAACTGAAATTCAAATATTAATAAATAAGTCTTGACACTCCAGTTACTGGACAGTTTATAATCCTTAACATAGACAAATGGGGGGGGTTAAGGTGATAGGAACAATAGTAAACTGTATTTCAATTATTACTGGTAGTATTTTAGGTGCGGCTTTTAAAAAAGGAATAAAAGAAGAATATAAGGATATAATGCTGCAGGCAATGGGGCTGTCCGCAAGTGTTATAGGTATTAGCTCAGCTGTTAACAGTATGCCTAAGAGTAAATATCATGTTTTATTTATTATAAGTATTGCAATAGGTGGACTTATTGGACAAAGATTTGATTTAGAAAAGAAACTTTATAGTATAGGAGGAAAATCTTCAAAAAACAATTTAGTAGAGGGATTATCCACAGCAGTATTATTATTCTGTGCAGGTACGTTATCCATTTTAGGTCCACTTGAAAGTGCTTTAAAAGGTGATAATACATTGCTATATACTAATTCCATATTGGATGGAATTACTTCAATTGTTTTAGCCTCAAACTTTGGTATAGGGATCATAATTTCATCTGTTATATTATTTTTATGGCAAGGTTCAATTTATTTATCTGCCAATATTGTATCTCCATATATAACTGCTGATTTATTAAATGAAATATCAATAATTGGAGGGATATTGATATTAAGCTCAGGACTAAATATATTGGAGATAAAAAAGATAAAAGTATTAAATTTATTACCATCTTTATTAATACCTATTATTTTCTTTGTCCTTAAAAGGTTATTGGAAATATATTTCTAGTATTGAAGATAAAATTATTGCAATCCTAAAAGAAAAGTATTAAAATATACTTAACCTGGTTATATATTAACTAGGTTATTTAATTATATATAATACTTATTTGAAGGGTGATTTTATGAATAAAGAAAACATTGAAGAATACATAAACGTAGTTGGAGCTAGGGAAAAAAATCTAAAAAGTATAAATGTAAAAATTCCAAAGAAAAAAATAACTGTTTTTACTGGAGTTTCAGGCTCAGGTAAGTCATCTTTGGTATCTGATACCATAGCAGCAGAATCTCAAAGGCAGCTAAACGAAACATATTCAAGTTTCATTCGTCATCGTTTACCTCATTATGGACAGCCAAATGTGGATGCTATAGAAAATTTATCTGTGGCAATTATTATTGATCAAAAACGTATTGGAGGAAATGCAAGATCAACTGTTGGAACAATTACAGATATATACTCATTGTTAAGACTATTATTTTCTCGTATAGGGAAACCATTTGTTGGCTATTCTGATGTTTTTTCATTTAATAATCCTCAAGGAATGTGTCCTGAGTGTGAGGGACTTGGAAAAATCGATACAATAAATATTAACCAATTGTTGGATAGAAATAAATCTCTTAATGAGGGAGCAATTTTATTTCCAACCTTTGAACCAGGAGGATGGCGATTAAAAAGATATGTGCATTCAGGCTTCTTCGATAACGATAAAAAAATAAAAGATTTTACAGAAGAGGAAATGGAGTTGCTTTTACATAAGTCAGGTATTAAAGTTACTACTTCTGATCCAGAGTGGCCTAAGACTTCACTTTATGAAGGCCTTATACCTAGAATTGAGAGAAGTTTTCTAAAAAAAGAAGATGGAGAAGCTACTAAATATAAAAAAGAAATAGCTAAAATTGTTGGCAAAGAAACATGTCCTACCTGTGGGGGAACTCGATTAAATCCAACTGTATTGCAGTGTAAAATAAATAATAGAAATATAGCAGATTGTGTTGAAATGCAAATTACAGATTTATTAGATTTTATTCAGACAATTTATGAACCAAAAGCAGCAACTATGGTTAAAGCAATTGCCCACCGCCTAGAACATTTAGTTTCTATTGGTTTAGGCTATTTGACTTTAAACAGGGAAACCTCAACACTTTCTGGTGGTGAATCGCAGCGAATAAAAATGGTTCGCCAATTAGGAAGTAGTTTAACAGGTCTTACCTATATTTTTGATGAACCTAGTGTTGGGTTACATCCCCATGATGTAGACAAAATTAATACGCTTTTAAAACTTTTACGTGACAAAGGAAATACTGTGTTAATTGTGGAGCATGATCCTGATGTTATTAAAATTGCAGATTATGCCATTGATATGGGACCAAAGGCTGGTATAAGTGGCGGTAAAATAATGTTTCAAGGTACATTAGAGGGTTTAGCACAATCAGATACACTTACAGGAAAATATTTATGCAATGAGGCGCAGCTTAAAAACAATGTTAGGACTCCTACTCAGTGGTTATCTCTAAAAGATGCCAATTTACATAACCTTAAAAATATTAGTGTGGATATCCCTAAAGGTGTTATGACAGTTGTAACTGGAGTAGCGGGTTCAGGAAAAAGTACGCTAATCAATCAGGTGTTACCTAAATTTTATCCAGATACAATTTTTATTAACCAAAAACCAATACAAACTTCAAAGAGATCTAATATTGCTACTTTTACAGGGATGTTTGATTATATAAGGGAACTATTTTCAAAAGCAAATCATGTTAAGCCTGCTTTATTTAGTTTCAATTCTCAAGGAGCCTGCCCAAATTGTAAGGGCTTGGGAGTAACCTATACAGATTTAGCATTTATGGATACAGTTGTTACCGTATGTGAGGTATGTCAGGGGCAGCGATTCACAGATGAAGTATTAAACTACAAATTGCGTGACAAAAACATAAGTGAAATTTTAAATATGACAATTGATGAGGCCTTGAATTTTTTCTATGAAAAAGAAATATGTGATATACTAAAAAGACTAGCAGACGTAGGAATTAGTTATATTACACTTGGTCAACCGTTAAACACTTTATCTGGTGGTGAATTGCAAAGAGTAAAGCTTGCTTCGGAACTTGAGAGTCATGGAAACATCTATGTACTAGACGAACCTACCACAGGACTTCATATGTCTGATATAGCACAGCTACTTAAAATTTTGAATCGTCTTGTTGATCAAGGCTGCACTGTAATTGTAATAGAACATAATTTAGATGTGATCAGTCAAGCAGATTGGATTATTGATTTAGGTCCTTTTGCTGGTGAAAATGGTGGAAATATAATGTTTCAGGGAACACCAAAGGATTTAATAAATTCTTCGTCATCCATAACGGCACAATATCTAAAGGAATATATAAAATAAGGAGAATGCTTATGGCTAAAAAAGAGTTAGAAGAATATTATATACCCTTTCAATGTATGATTATCAGCAATATTAACCGTTTTAATATTGAGGGAGTGACAACAGCACAATATAATGTATTGGATATTTTAGATAAACAAGGTTCTAAGACTACAAAGGAGTTGGCAGAAATCCGTGGGATTTCTCAGGCTGGAATGTCTAAGTTAACGAAGCGATTGTTAGAGAAAAAATACATTGTTCAACAGCGTAGGAAAACTGATCGAAGAGCTTATGACATTCTAATTACTCCTGATGGTAAGAACTTTCTTGCCAGATCAGAAAAGTTTAGAAATGAAATTATGGATTTGATTGAGAACACTTTGACAGAAAAGGAATTGGATTGTTTTGTAAAGCTATGTAAGAAAATTACTGATTCATATGTGGAGGAATAGAAATAAATTTTTCGTAATTAGTGTTGACAAATTAATTACTCCAGAGTAATATATAGAAAAGATAAATTCTTTGAAGGGAAGAGTAGATATTTACTAAGTATCCAAAGCGAGTAGGGATGGTGTGAGCCTATGAGAAAAGTAGTATCGAAAGACATCCTGGAGATACTTATCTGAAAATTGTATTAGGATAAGTCGGGTTTCTTCCGTTATAGGGACTAGAGATAATAATGTATTAATACGTTATTAAATTAGGATGGTACCGTGAAGATATGCTTTCACTTCTATAAGGAGTGAAAGCTTTTTTATTACTCTTCTAGGAAGTTATACAGAAAGAGGAGCTCCTTTCTATATGTGATGCCTATCCTAATTTATTATGAACATTGTTAAAAAAGGGTGGTACCGCAAATTATTTTGCCCCTTGAGTTTTTACTCAAGGGGATTATTTTATTTTGGAGGTAATGATTAAAATGAAAAGAAAATTAGTAAATGAATTAAAAAATTCTATAGATGAAAAAGTAAATATTCAAGGTTGGATTCATAAAATTAGGAAATTAAAGGCCATAACTTTTGTAATTTTAAGAGATAGATCAGGATTAGTTCAATGTATAGTTAACAATAATGAATTTGATTTATCAAAAGTAAAGGTTGAATCAGTAGTATCAATTATAGGAGAAGTTAAAAAAAGCAAGAATGCTTTAAATCCTTTTGAGGTACAAGTAGAAAATTTAGAAGTTATAAGTAACGTTGAAGACGAACTTCCAATAGAAATAAATAAGGAAGATTTAGAAGTTAATTTAGATACACTGCTTAATAATAGAGTGTTAAGTATACGACATCCAAAGATAAATGCAATTTTTAAGGTGCAAAACTCAATAGTAAATGGTTTTAGAGAATTTTTAAATAAGGAAGGATTTACTGAAATTCATACTCCAAAGATCGTAAAGGAAGGGGCAGAAGGTGGGACAGAAGTTTTTGAAGTGAAATACTTTAAAAATAAGGCTTATTTAGCTCAAAGTCCTCAATTTTATAAACAGATGATGGTTGGAGCAGGTTTTGAAAGAGTATTTGAGGTAGGCCATGCTTATAGGGCAGAAGAGCATAATACCAATAGACATCTTAATGAATATATAAGTATGGATTTGGAAATGGGATTTATTGAAGATGAAAAAGATATTATGCAACTTGAAGAGAGAGTATTAAAGTTTATACTAGAAATGCTTAATAAAGAATGTAAGGAATATTTAAATTTATTACAGGCAGAATTGCCAGTTATACAGGAAGAGATACCTAAGCTAAAATTTAAAGAGGCTTTGGAGATATTAAGTAAAGAATACAATAAAGATGACCTAGAAGGAGATTTAGACCCAGAAGGAGAAAAACTTCTTTGTGAATATGCAAAGGAAAAGTTAAATAGTGAGTTCATATTTTTAACCAATTATCCTAGAAAGAAGAGACCAATGTATACTATGCCACTTGGTGAAGAGGGAACCCATAGTTTTGACTTATTATTTAGGGGAATAGAGATTACTACAGGTGGACAAAGAATTAATAACTACAATATGCTAGTAAAAAATATGAAATATAAAGGATTTAACCCTAATGATTATGACAGTTATCTATCAATTTTTAAGTACGGAATGCCTAAACATGGAGGATTAGCTATTGGTTTAGAGAGAATAACAGCAAAGATTCTAGGACTAGAAAATGTAAGAGAAGCAACATTAATTACAAGAGATAGGAAAAGATTAGTACCATAGTAACTTATTTAATATGAGTGAGGTTCTTGTAGAAGAACCTCAATTATATTAAAAGCCGCACTTTCTTTTAGTATAGTAACATAAATATAGTTATATTTCTTCAGAAATTCTTCAGATTTGCTTTATATTTCCATGATAAATATATTCTAAAATTAAAGCAATAAGGTATTTTCCAAAAATAACAACTTAATTTTTGAAAATGCAAAATAGAGGAGGAGAATTATGAAGAAATATATTTTTTTGTTTATTACATCTATAGTATTATTTTTCACAATAGGAAAGGTATCAGCAAAAGAAATAATAAATATAATAGTTCTTAAAGCTGGAAACGAAACTAAGGATGGATTTCCCGTTTATGAAGAGGGTGGAGATACTAAAGCTTTTATGGAGGTTTATAACAAATCCTTTATGAAAGAATCCATAGATCTATATGGACTAGCACAACAATATTCAACCTCAAAAAATAAAAAATTCTATGTAGCTTTTAAGAAAGGCTCAGGCTGTTACGGCAGTATTGGTTTTTATCTTAAAAAGGATGGGAAACTTTATAATAAAACAAAGTCACCTTATATAGAACTTTCGCCGGATCAATTAAATAATAATTATAATAGGCTTCAATCTATAACACAAATTTTTCCTCATGAAATGGGACATGTTTTATATGGGATTACTGCTGGAGAAAATAAGGATATTGATCAAAATACAGTAGATATACATTATTCAGATATTGTTACAGAGTATAGCATTGCCTTTAATGAAGGCTTTGGAGAGCACTTTGAGGTTATTTCAAGGCTTTATGAAGAAAACAAAGTAGTTAAAGATGGTATATATAATGATATAGAAAGAATAAAGAATAGTATAAATCCAAGAATAAACAGAATAAACAGAGATTTTATTTTTCCTTTAAGATTAGATTATTATAGAGAAACTTGTATGTTTTGCCAATCACAATATGAAGGATTAAAAAGGCATGAATTTGCTTTAAATAGCCATGGTAAGTATAAAAATTTAAGACATGATTTTATGAATAGCGAAAAATCAGTTTTGTATAGAAATATGGGACTTTATCAAGACAAATCTAACAAAAGAACACTAGAACAAAGCTTATCTACAGAAGCAGTTAATTCTAGTTTTTTTGTAAAACTTATAACTACTGATAAAGGAACATTAAGCGAAAGATATTCTAAGGTTTTCAATGTATTTAGTAAACATATAAATAAAGACGATAAACCTGAGTTAATACAATTTACAAATGGATATATTAAAGAATATCCAGAAGACAAGAATAGGGTATTAAATATTTTTAATGAAAGTACAGGGTATGATTTCACAAAGGAATGTGGTAGAGAAATATGGATAGTTAGTGAAGGTAAGCATTCTAATGTAATTATGGATCAATTTGCAGGTCTTAATTTCCCTATGTATGTATTTAATATAAATACTTGTGAGAAAGAAGACTTACTTAAATTAAAAGGCATAAGTAAAAGCGATGCAGAAAGTATTATTGCATATAGAGATGAAAATGGATATTTTAACGATGTTAGAGAATTTGAAAAAATAAAAGGAATAACCAAAGCTTCTGTTGAAATTTTAAAGAATAGTAGTAGTAAAGAAAAACTTAAAAAAGTAAAAAATGAACTTAAAAATATTTCAAGGAATATAGAAAATAAAGTTTTCAATATAGCTCTTGGCAATTTTAAGCATTTAATTTTAAGAACTGTGGAATGGCTTGTTATATTTTTAATTTTTTATTATTTAATAATTGCTAGAAAAACAATTAAGAATAAAAATGACTTATTTAAATCTATAGCTAAGAAATCTTTTAAATTTATATTTTATGTTTTATTGGGGCTTACTTCCGCATTTGCTAGCAATGCTATTTGGATAGGTAATAAGAATTTAAATCCTATAATAATTTTTATGTTATTAATTTTTATATTACAAGGTATAGGATTTTTGATAATAAGAAGAAACAAAGTTAAGTTAAAAGATAGTTTTATATCAACGATAATGCTGATGATAATAATTATATATTCACTATGTTGATAAATTTAATTGATAATAAATAGAATTTTTAAAAGTTATCAGCTCAACTTTATTGTTGATAACTTTTTTGAAAAGTATATTAAGGAGAGTCACTATGAATAAAATTACTATATTGGTTGTGGATGATGAAAAAGAAATTAGAGAACTTATAGAAATATATTTAAGGAATGAAGGCTATGATGTAATTACTGCAGAAGATGGGTTTCAAACTTTAGAACTAGCTAAAAGCAGCAATATACAACTTATTATTCTTGATATTATGCTTCCTAATATTGATGGAATACAAATTTGTAAAAAAATAAGGGAGTATTTAGATGTACCTATTATAATGCTATCAGCCAAGAGAGAAGATAACGATAAAATTTTAGGTATAATTACAGGGGCAGATGATTATGTTACCAAACCATTTAATCCCCTAGAGCTTGTAGTAAGAGTTAAAGCACAACTAAGAAGATATCTCAAGGCAGCTATAGTTCCTAAAAGTAATGAAATAGTAATTGATGATTTGCTAATAAATTCAGATACACATAGGGTTTATGTATCTGGAAAAGAAATAAAATTTACTTCTAAGGAATTTGAGATATTAAAATTACTAGCAGAAAATAGAGATGTGGTTTTTAGCAGCAGAAACATCTATGAACATGTATGGAAGGAAGAATTTTATGAATCAGATTCCACTATTATGACACATATAAAGAATATTAGGGAAAAGCTTGGGGACAGTGTTAAAAATCCTAAATATATAAAAACTATATGGGGAGTTGGATATAAAATTGAGAAATAAGTACTTAGGTGGTATCAGACTCAGATTTCTCTTAATATTTTTTATATCTATTATTTTCGCAACCATTAGTGCACTTACTATAAATAATATTTTAAGAAATAGAAGAACAGATTATTCAAAAGAGATACAAAATTTTAATCGTAGATGTTCGCCTATATTTAGTGAAATAAAAGAAAATATGAACAATAAAAAAGAATTACAAAATATCATAGATAAAAATTCAAGTAATAAGGATATCTACATAGTTAATAAGAATGGAGAGGTACTATTAAAACAACAAAATAATTGTGAAAAACAGTTAGATATAGATAAACTTCTAAAAATAAAATCACAAGATAATTACTTTTCTAGAGGGAATAAAGGTATATTTTTTGATGGAAAGGAAATTAAGTATTACAATATAGAAAAATTAGATGAAAATAGATATATTGTAGCTTCCGTATTTTTGGTTATGGGGGATGATTCTATAACTTTCATTTTATTAATAATAATATTTATTGTAGTGTTTTTACTATTAACTTATGGAAGAATAAAGTATATAGATAATTTGTCAAAAGGACTAAAGGAGATATCAAAAGGGAATCTTGATTATCGAGTTCAGATAAAAGGAAAAGATGAACTTGCACTTCTTGGAAAAAATATAAATTATATGACTGAAGAGTTAAAGATTGCAAAGGAAAAAGAAAAACAGATTAAAAAAAATAAGGATATGCTTATAGTCAGTGTATCACACGATTTAAGAACTCCTTTAACGTCAATTGTTGGTTATGTAAAACTTCTAAAGGAAAAATACAAAGGAAAAGATGATATAAGCAGATATATAGATATAATGGACAATAAATCTCATAGACTTGAAGAGTTAATAAATGATCTTTTTGAGTATACTAAGCTGACTTCTTATGATATTAAGCTTGAGAAAACTAATATTTCATTAAATGAGTTTATTAGGCAAGTAGTGGAAGGTATGATGTCTACATGCAATCAAAATAATTTAAACATTTTTTTAGAAGCGCCAGATAAAGAAGTAATTGTAAATGTGGATCCTATGAAAATGATGAGAGTTTTTGAAAATATTATTACTAATGCCATAAGATATAGTGATAAAGCAGGAAACATAAAAGTGAAAATTTCTCAGCATAAAGATGGGGCAATAGTTAGTATTGAAAATGAAGGTAAGAGTATAAGAAAAGAAGAACTAGATAAGATTTTTGATAGATTTTATAGAACTGATGAGGCAAGAAGCTCTGAAACTGGAGGTTCTGGTATAGGTCTTTCTATTGCAAAAAGCATTGTTGAGCTACATCATGGAGAGATATGGGCAGAATGTGAAGAAAATAAGGTTTGCTTTTTTGTATTAATTAAAGGACAGGATAATTAAAGTTAACAGTAAAGTGGATATTCACTCTTATGCATTTAGATTGCGCAGCTTATGCTCATGTTTACAATTGGTATCATTTCACAATAAAATATCTCCTAATTAATAATTTATTTTCGAACATAATAACTATAGGTAATTATTATATAGATTAATAGGAGGTATTTTATGAATGTTTAGCTTTCCAGATACTACAAAAAGAGTAGAATTGAATACGGATGAGTGCATTAATGAAAAGATTAGAAAAAGAACTTTGAAAAATATTGAGTATTATACTAATAAAGAAAATGAAGAAATTATATCTAGAATAAAAAAGCTTAACAAAGAATGGGATATTGAAAGATTACTTGAAGCTAATGCAGCATCTGCTGTGATTTTAAGTACCATGCTAGGACTTAAAGTAAATAAAAAATGGTTTTATATTTCAGGAATAGTAGGAGGATTTTTATTACAACATGCACTTCAAGGATGGTGCCCACCAGTGCCTATTTTTAGAAGATTAGGAGTACGAACTTCTTCAGAAATTAATTATGAAAAGGAACTACTTGGAAAATTACTTAAAGCTCATGGAAGTTATTAGTTTTATTAAGTTTTGTTAATGTTAGTAAGAAGTTGATAAAGAATAATATTATATAGTATGTGTTTTAGCTATATTTTAAAATAGAGATGGTACTTTATGCACTATCTCTATTTTAAAATTTTTTGATTTTGTTGGTACTTTCAAATTTATGAAGGGTAATTTGAAGTATTAGGATGCTGTTAGTTATTTTTAGACTGATTATATAGAATTATTGTACTATAGTTACATATATAACCTTTTTAACCCTTAATATTAAAGAATAGAATACTTTTATAATTTGTGCGATAGATTTTGAGACTACTTACGTTAATATAGATGAAGGTACCTTTAGAAGGGATGAAGAAGATGATAAATGAAGACAATTTTATTCAAGGCTTAAAATATAAAGATTTAAAAGCTTTAGATTATTTAGTAGAAAACTATTCGGATTTAGGCTTAAAGGTAAGTTATAATATTTTAAATAATAGGCAGCTTAGTGAGGAATGTACTAATGATGTTTTACTTAAGATCTGGGACAATATATCTTCCTTTAGTGGGAGTAATGAAAGTTTTGCTAAATGGTTTGTAGTTATAACTAAAAGACAAGCAGTAGATATATTAAGAAAAGAAAAGAGGCATAGCTCTAGTTTGGAGTTAAAGGAAGATTTAGCTTATACCATTGATGATAATGTTTTTGAACAAGTAAATAACAAATTAGATGGAGAAACATTGAAATCTAGTTTAGAAATGCTAGATGAAGGGAGTAAAGAAATAATTATTAGACGTTATTATAAGGATGAGAGTTTAGATAAAATAAGTGATAATCTAGGGATAAACAAAAGTGCTGTAAGTAATAGACTTTCTAGAGTTAAGAAAAAGCTAAGGTGCATATTTGCAGGGAGGAATTTATAATGGATTATGATTTTAAGAATATAAATCTTCAAGATGTAGATTTAGAAGAATATAATTCTATAGATATAAGATTTTCTAGTAAAGAAAAGGAAAATATAAAAAAGAATTTAAGAAAAAAGATTGAAAAAAGAAAAAGTAAGAGAAAGGATTTAGCGGCAGCTATAGCTTCAGTATTAATATTAGTATTATTGGTATCTAATGGAAATAGCGTATTAGCCAATGTACTACCTACATTTAACAGGCTATATGAAAGTATTGGCTTTAAATCAGAGTATTTATCACAGTCAGTTTATATAGGGAAGACCTATGAAGAGAATGGAATAAAGATTACTTTGGAGAATTTGACAGGAACAAATCATGTGATGAAGGTGGCTGTAAAGGTGCAATATAGTGATAAGTGGACAAAACTAAATAGACCTCTAGTTCACTTTGGATGTGGTTTTGAGGGGAAATTAGATACTGGTTCATCAGGAGGATTGAAAGATATAGGTGAAAACACACAACTTTGGGTTGTTGAGTTTGCTTCAGAGAATGAATTCCCAATGAAAGGGAATTTTAATATTATGGCTATCAGTGATGGTTTTAAGAAACCAATAGTGTGGGATATGAAGGTGGATTTTTCAAAGAATTTTAAGGAAACCATTGAAAAAGGTATAACTATGTCTAAGGATATAGGAGTTACTATTAATCATATTGAAATTAATACACTAGGTACTATTATGACTAGCAACAATAATCTTGTGGGTTTACCAAATGGAGAGAGCTATTATTTGAAGGTAGATAATAAAATTTATCCTATACTTGGATCTTCTTGGGGCAAAAATGAGTGCCATACTTTTATGCAAAATGTTAGTTATAACTCTATTAAAAATTCTAAGAATATTTCACTTGTAAAACATAGTATCAAAAGTTTTGAAAAAATAGCTACTAAAGAAATGACAAAGGAAGAGGGCATAAAAAATGATGAAAGAATAAAAAAACAACTAGATAAACTTCCTAAAGGAGAGATAAGCGGAGTAATCTACACAAAGAAAATTACTTTTAATAATGGAAATAAGGCTGAAATCTATAATATAGAGAGAAAGGATGGAAAAATCCGTGTCTATATTAAAGGTGATGATAAGAAACAAGTATTTAACATGCTTTCAGATTTATATACCAGTACAGGTATTTTAGTTCAAGGTATAGAGGAAACTAGTGAGGGATATATTGCAGAATTTGATGATGTGTCACAGGATAAGGTGACTATTAAACTTAATGTTCATATATTAGACTGTAAAGGAGATTATAATGAAGATGAGTCAGAACTTACATTAAAATAAACTAGGAGAGATAATAGAAAAGAGCGCTAACCTTCAGAGGATAGTGCTCTATTTTTTGTTGTCTATAAATAAAATCACCAACCAAGCTGTTGGATATTTATCAACTATTTGATAATGATAATTAATATCATTTGTGTTATAATTAACATAGATTGATTTTATAAACAGAGTTCTTAGCTTCAGAAGGAGTTTTTACTCCCACTGAAGCTTTAGAAATCGTTATCCAGGGACGTAGCCGCTCTTTACTCCCACTTTAAAGAAGATGGGAGTATTAGAGCGGGTAGTCATCGGATAAATTGTTAATAATTAAATCAGTACAGTATGTTAAGAAAGAATGAAAATATTTAGCTAATAAAATTAAATGGTTAATGAGAAAAATGAGGTGATTTATATATGATAAAACAGTATGAGTATAAAGTAAATAATAAGGAAGCTTATGGGGATTCCATTTGCTATGCATTTAATGAAGCTTATAATTCAAACAACAATAATTTTTGTTATACAATTCCCAAGGAAGCTGGTAATGGACGGTTGAGTAGTATATGCGGATCTAGAGGTGTTCGTATAATTGATTATGATTTGAATTTTCAGGAACCTATTGAAGTGTGGGGAGTTTCAAGAGTTCCACATATGGATATGCTATTTTGTCTTGGAGACAACTTGAATTGGAAATTACCACAGGCAGGCAAAGAATTTGAGATGTTTTCTGGAGAAAGTTATATTGGTACAAGTTACGAAACAATAAAAAACAGTGTTTATCCTGCACAGTGTGATATTCATTTAATTGAAATTAAAATGCCACTATCCGAAATACAGGATACTCTTGAAAGTATTAGTGTTCATTGCAATATGCATTGTGGTTCTTCAAAAAACAGGTTTTGCGGTAAATACAAAGTAACACCATCTATTCAAGTGATTCTACAGAAAATATTAAAGTGTCCCTATCAGAATTCTTTAAAACAACTTTATGTGGAAGGGAAGTTATTGGAACTTATTGCAGTATATTTGAATGAGGTTGTTTATCAAACAGAAAAAGTTACTTCTAGTGTGAATTTGTCAGCAGAAGATTTAAAGTGTATCTATGATGCAAAAGATATATTAGATGAAAATTTATCAGAAGCACCTTCTATAAGTTGCCTTTCAAAAGCTATTTTTCTGAATGAATACAAATTAAAAAAAGGATTTAAAGAAGTTTTTGGAGTACCTGTACACACTTATGTTATAAATCAAAGGTTGGAAATGGCAAAGTTTTTATTAGAAGAAAAAAAGCTTAATGTTAGTGATGTAGCAGTACGAGTGGGCTATTTGAATATGAGTCATTTTGCAGCCGCATTTAACAAAAGATATGGCGTTAACCCTGGGGCGTATATAAAGAATATTAAAAACATGTAAAGAGTATTTTAGTTTACAGCATACTTTTGTGTATGCTGTTTTTTATTCCAATTTGAGCGAATATAATACTAATTTGGGCAGAGAAGCAATATATAGTTATTTTATACTTATGGAAGTAGAAGTATTAAAAATAGTTAGGTGGTTTAAATAATTGTAAGTAAATGAAAATCGTGGAATTATTGATTTTCTGGTACAGCATAATTCTAAGATGCTTTTATCTTGTATGTTGGATGAAAAATAAAAGAGGTGATTTATATGAATACTAAAAAAACAGGTATTCCAAGACTTTTGGAAATTGCAGGAGAAAAACGAGGGTTATTGATTGGATCCTCTATTCTGTCGGGTATTAGTGCTATTTTAATGTTATTACCATACATTGCTGTTTATTTCACAATGGCAGAACTTTTAAAAAATGCTTCTAATCTAATTAAAGCGGATGGGGAATACATGATGCGATGGGGAATCATTGCTCTTACGGGACTAATAGGAGGTGTAGTTTTTATGTATGCATCAGGAATTATGTCACATAAAGCGGCATACCGAATTCAGTATAACTTACGTGTACGTCTTTCTGATCATATTGGTAAACTACCATTAGGTTATTTAAGTAATACTTCAACTGGAATTATTAAGAAAACTTTTGAGCAAAACGTAGAAAAAATAGAAGCTTTTGTGGCACATCAATTACCAGATATGATAAATGTATTTGTCACAGGAATTGCTATTATTCTGATTATGTTAACACTAAATCCACTACTTACAATTGCAGCTATGATTCCATCAGCTTTAGGATTTTGGATACAAATGAAAAAACGTAGTGGTAAAGCTGCACAGGAAAGTGCTAAGAGTTATTATGATGCTCTTGAAAAAATCAGTACCTCTACTACCCAATATGTTAGAGGTATTCCAGTGGTAAAGGTATTTGGAAGGACTGTACATTCTTTTCGTAAGTTTTATAGTGATATGATTTCCTATAGAGATTATTGTGTAAAATACACAGATTATTTTCAGAACACTTATATTGCGGCAAAGGTTTTGCTTAACTCAACACTTATTATGATTTTGCCAGTGGGAATTTTGATACTCACTAAACAAGGTGCAGATCTGTCTTTAACACAGACTATTTTGTTTTTTATAATTCTCGCACCAGCTATGGCTTCTCCTATGTCACGATTTATGGGTTTTGCATCTACTTTGGGAGATATTTCTGAAGGAGTTGTACGTATTGATAGTATTTTTGGACAAAAACCAATAGAAGAATCTAAAGAAGCTAAAACCCCATATTCGTATGATATAGAATTTAACAATGTTTCTTTTTCTTATAATGCAGAAGATGTATCTACACGAACAGAAGCGCTTTCGGGAATAAGTTTTCGAGCAAAACAAGGCTCACTTACGGCACTTGTTGGCCCATCGGGATCAGGAAAGTCTACGGTGGCAAATCTTATTCCTCGTTTTTGGGATATTCAGCAGGGGAAAATATGCATTGGAGGAGTAGATATTAGAGACATTGCAACACATGATTTAATGAATCTAGTATCCTTTGTTTTTCAGGATACTTTCCTATTCCATGATACTGTGTTTGAAAATATACGATTAGGTAGAACTTCTGCAACAAAAGAAGAGGTTTATGCTGCTGCTAAGGCTGCGCAATGTCATAAATTTATTGAAGTTTTGGAAAATGGGTATGAAACTATTGTGGGACAAGGAGGTACTCATCTTTCTGGAGGAGAAGAACAGAGAATTTGCGTAGCAAGGGCCATTCTTAAAAATTCTCCAATTCTTGTACTGGATGAGGCTACTGCTTTTGCTGATCCAGAGAATGAGTATCACATGCAGCTTGCATTGCGTGAACTAATAAAGAATAAAACAGTAATTATGATCGCACATCGTTTGAGTACTATACAAGACGCAGACCAAATTATTGTTATGCAGGATGGAAAAATTAAGGAGCAAGGTGATCACAATATTTTGATAAATAAAGATGGACTTTACAAAAAATTATGGGATGCCTATACTACCGCTTCAAATTGGGGACTTGGCAAAGGAGGAGAGTTGGCATGAAAGTTTTCTATAATATCACCGGTGGTAAACCTAAAAAGCTTATAAAACCTATAGTTTTTACTATATTGGCAAATATCATAAACATGTTACCATTTGGTTTGGCAGTATGGGCTCTGCAAATTTTTTTTGAGCCATTTGTTACTCCAGGAACAATACTTAATACAACAAAACTTTGGATTGTTTTTATAGCACTTTTAATATCAATGGGAATTATGTTTATAGCTGAGATTCCAGCATATCGCTACTCTTATCGTGATGCTTATATGACTGCTGCAGAAGGTAGGGCTGGGCTTGCCGAACATCTGCGTAAGTTACCTATTGGATATCTTACAGGGCAAGACTCCGGTATGCTAGGCAATATGATTATGGGCGATTTTACTATGGTGGAGCATGGAATGTCTCATGTGGTACCAGCATTGATTGGTGCATTGGTGACGCCAGTGCTTGGATTTATAGGTCTTGCCTTTATAGACTGGCGTATGTCTCTTGCTATGTTTGCCGCAATGCCTTTAGCAATACTTATTATTATAGGTACTGCAAAACTTCAAAAGACAATAGGAAAAGGATTGAATGATGCAAAGGTAAATGCAACAAATTGTTTACAGGAATATTTAGAAGGTATTCGCATTATAAAATCTTGTAATATGACAGGGGAACATGCTAAGAATTTGGAGAGCTCTTTTCGAAATTTAATGGAACAGAGCCTTAAAATGGAAGGACTTTTGCAGTCCATTATATTAATGGTAACACCACTTTTACGTAGTGGACTAACAGTAATGATTTATGTAGGAAGTTATCTTTTAATAGGTGGATCCCTTTCTATTATGACATTTGCTACCTTTTTAATAATAGGGACTCGAATTTTTGATCCATTAGCAGAAGCAACCATAAAATTTGCAGAATTACGTTATGATGCACAAGCAGGGGAACGCATAACGAAATTTATGAAAGAGAAAGTTATGACTGGTACACAGACACCGTCAGCAGGTAATGATATTGTTTTTAAGCAAGTTTCTTTTGGATACAAAAATAACCAGGTTCTTAAAGATATTTCAGTTAGTATGAAAGCTGGAACACTTACTGCATTAGTAGGACCATCTGGTAGTGGCAAAAGTACTATTTTAAAGCTGGCAGCACGATTTTATGACCCAGATCAGGGACATATCTTGCTAGGAGGCAGGGATATGAAGGATATTGACCCAGAAGAACTTTTTAAAAGAATATCTATGGTATTTCAAGATGTATATTTGTTTCAAGACACTATTGGTAATAATATACGTTTTGGAAGAGAAAATGCAACACAATCTGAGATAGAGGAAGTAGCAAAAAAAGCTTGCTGTCATGATTTTATAATGAAACTACCTCAAGGATATGGTACACCAGTTGGTGAGGGTGGATGCACCCTATCTGGTGGTGAAAAACAACGAATTTCCATTGCACGAGCTATGCTTAAAAATGCACCTATCGTTTTATTGGATGAAGCTACCGCATCTCTTGATCCTGAAAACGAAGTAGATGTTCAGAAAGCTATTAATGAATTAATTAAAGGAAGAACAGTAATTGTAATTGCACATAGATTAAAGACTATTGTCAGCGCCAACAATATTGTAGTTTTAGATAAGGGACAGATTGTAGAACAGGGAAAACATGAAGATCTACTTAAATACAGTGGTTTATATGCACGCCTATGGAATTTACAACAAACCTCTAGCAGTTTAAAGTTATTAAAATAACATTTGGTTTTAGAAAAGAGCACTAATCTTTATAAGAAAGTGTTCTTTTTTATGCTAGAAAAATTATAATTAAAAAAATCTATTTTATAGGTTAGTTCATAAGTGACAAAAATGAGGATATAGCTATAGATAAGTATAATAATAAACAAAAAACTTTTATTTAATTTATGCCTATTATATGCATGATTAGATATTTTTTTGAGAATAGTAGTAATAATAGAAAATTGGTTTTAAGTGCAATTACAAAAAATAATCATGGTTGTATGGTGAAAAATATTATAACTGATAATATTGAAATATTTGTAAGTTACTAGATAAACTACTATTAAGGAGAGAGAGGTAAGGGTATATGAGTAAAGTATTATACATTAAAGCTAATATAAAACCTGAGGGAATGTCGAGAACCTTTAAAATATCAGATAACTTTGTGGATCAATATAAAAAACTTAATCCAAATGATAAAGTTACAACCTTAGATTTATATAAGGAGAATATAAATTTTTTAAGAGGAGAAGATTTAAATAGTATCTTTGGACCTAAGACTGATGAGAGCAGAAATCATTCTATTTTAAAATATGCATATCAATTTGCTGAAGCAGATAAATATATAATTGCAGCACCAATGTGGAATTTAAGTATCCCTGCAATATTAAAGGCATATATTGATTACGTATCTGTTTCAGGCGTTACATTTAAATATGCTGCAGAGGGACCAGTTGGATTATGCCATGGAAAAAAGGCAATCCATATTGTTGCAAGAGGTGGATCATATTCAGAAGGACCAGCTGTAGCATATGAGATGGGAGACAGATATTTAAGAACAATTTTTGGCTTCTTTGGTATAACTGATTTTTCTACAATATCAGCAGAAAAGCTAGATGTTATGGGGGAGAATGTAGAAGTAATCGTAGGAAGTGCTATTAAAAAGGCTCAGGAAAAGGTAAAAGAATTTTAGTTATAATATAAAGGGAGAATGGTTAAAGCAAAACTATTTTCCCTTTAATAAGAACAGATATAGGTATTGAAAAATATTAGATTAATTATACACAAATATATATAAGCTTCATATTATGTAATATAGAAAAGCCCCTATATATTACATAGGGAATTAAGTATTATTAATAGCATTATAGACAAGCTAAAAACTTGATTCCCTAAATAAATATAGGGGGATTTAAATTATGAGAGATTATTGTGAAGAAATTATGAGAGATCGAGATCGTTGTGGACTTTGTAGTGAATTTGCAAGAATACTTGGAGCAGAAATTTTAAGCACTGCAAATAATGTATGTACTGTAACTTTTTTGAGAGATATAGATGCAGAGATATTAGGAAGACGAACTCGTTCTCCACTAGCATTAGCTGCATTATTCTCATTTGAACCTATAAGAGGTCAAAGAAGAACTCTTAATTTAGGTGAAACAGTAATTCTACAAGAAGAAATTAATGATTTTATTACTGTTCTTAGAGAACATGGAATTCTAGTTACAGCACTTCATAATCATTGGTTGTTTGATGATCCAAGACTTATGTATATTCATTTTGAATCCATCGACGATCCAATAGCTTTTGCAAGAAAAGTAGCAGATGCCCTTAGGGTTTTAGAATAAATGATAAGGATATTTGTGGATTATTCCGCAAATATCCTTGTTTAATAAATAGAATTTTATATAGTAAATTGCAATAATGATTAGTTAGCAAATGAAAAGTTTTATATTAGTCTGTAATAGTTCTTTTGAAAAGAATATAGGTAACAGTAAAATAGCAAATTAATATCATAGCGAAAATTCCAAATATGTTTAGAATGTCAGAAGCTACCTGTCCTAAAGTAATATAAACAATATAATTCCTATAGTTTTTCAAACCTAAATATACCAATGTAGCACCAGCTCCACAGAAAGCAATAAGCGTAGGAACACCAAACCAAACAAACATTTGTTGTCTAATATAGCGTCCTATCTCACACTCATCCACACCTAATTTTTTTATAACTTGAAAACGCTTTTTATGTTCCGTGGCGTCTATCAATTGTTGTAATGATAAAATTGTAAAACAGATTACCATAAGGACTAAGCAAGTGTATGAACCGCCTAAACGGAGCATGAGAGAATTTGATATTCCCTCGTTGATTTGCAATGTTTTAAGCCTTATATAGAATCTATCTTTGGAAAGTACACCTGCTTTATTTACCCAGTTACCTATATCCATATTCATTGTTTTGGCAAAATCATAACTTAGAGGTTTTGTTGTATTAGCAACATAATAGGTAGTGGCAAGGGTAAGGTTATTACATACATAATCTGGTAGAATATATACTGCTTTCATGCCACTTGTAAATATGCCCATTCCAACAGCTACTTGATAATCTGTATTTGGAATCTTTTTCAGTGTATAATTACTAGCTAAAATTATAGGATGTTCATTTTCCAACTCTTTAATTTCATCTGGTAAAGCGGTATTATTCCATATAACAGAAAATCCGTTTTTTGGGAGTGAAACTTCATCATATCCAGATAATTTTAGTAAAGCATTATAGTTACTTAAAGAGATGCCAAGAATAGGCAGGTCTTTTTTTGTTCTAATTTTAAAATCGCTATCCTGTAAAAAGTAGGTTTCCACGTTTGCAGAACCTTTTAATGTATAGTTGCCTTTGGCTAGATAGTGGTCTATATAAGAATAATCCATACTTCCTTTTGGAAGATCATTAATATTTTTTACTGTCTTATATCCTGTAAAAATTTGGACATCATAGACGGAACGGACTTTGAGGTAGCCATCAGTTTGTTTTGCATAAATTGGAAGCCAACTAAGCAGTACTAATGCCATCATTAAAATACAGGTTAGTATTCCCATGGTTTCTGAATTAATTTTTAGTCTTGAAGTTATTTGTCCTAGCAGAAATAGATGATTATACTTAAATGAGGTTGATTTCTTCTTTATTTGAAGAATTAACCATGAAAAGCCACTAAAGGCTGAAATAATGCTAAATAAAATTATAGCCATTGCCAATAATGGCGGAAATGTTCCATAAAGTTGTTTTAATATTCCAAGTCTAACCAATTGATCAAAAGTATCACAAAGGTGCAGCAGAGTAATACCGGAGATTAGACCTACTATTGACATTAGCACCGAAAGCAGACTACCATCTTTTTTTATTAGGACGGTTATAATTAAAAAAAGTATGACAAGAGAAAAAAATACAATAGTACTAGTAATACAAATTCCTAAAAGCAAAGCACCTTCATGGTTAAGATCCCTCCAGCGAGGGAGTAGACCTTTTAAGCACAAATATATAATAAATGTTGATATACACCAAGCAATAATTACCCAGTTAGTAAATATATCTTTAACTGCAAAATCCCTTAAGCTTTTTTCATTTCTTTGCAACATGTCAATTATTTTTTGTTTTCTAATCTGACGAACATTACTGAATCCGATGATCAAAAATAAAGAAAGAAAAAATAGCAATGTCCAAAGAACAGTATCAGGAAAAAGGGAAAAGTAAAGTTGATACTGCTGACCAAAAGAAGTCATAATAATTGCACTTATTAGTTGAGATAGCAAAACGCCTAAAAGGATGCCTCCCAAAATAGCCATAAGTCCCATTAGTAGTGTTTCCATAAAAAACAGATATGCAGTTGTTCTTTGTTCCATCCCCATAATGGTTTGTAAAGCAAATTCTTTTTGTTTCCGTTTTATCATATAACAGTTTACATATGAAATTAGAAAAATAAGTAATAGTGCAATCAGTGGTATAATGATTTTCATTTTGCTAGAGAAATACTCTAAGTTCATTTGTATTGGTAATCTGCTATTGTAAAAAGTACTAGTAATTGATAAAAAACCATAAAATAGCCCAACAGAAATAATCAATGTCAGTAAATAAATTAGGTAGTCTTTTGCAGATCGTTTGGCATTTCTAAAAGCCAGTTTAACGTACATTTGATAAATCACCTCCCAGCAGAGCCAAAACGTCAAGAATTTCATTAAAAAATTGTTTGCGAGTTTTCTCACCTCGAATTATTTCATTAAAAATATGTCCATCTTGTAAAAATAGAACTCGTTTTGTATAGCTAGCTGCAAAAGCGTCGTGTGTAACCATCAGAATTGTAGCATTCAATTCATTATTCATGCTTTGTAGTATATCAAGCAGCATTTGTGAAGATCGACTGTCCAATGCACCGGTGGGTTCATCTGCCAGTAGGAGTTTGGGTGAATTGATTATGGCTCTTGCGCAAGCACATCGTTGCTTTTGCCCACCAGAAACTTCATAGGGAAATTTATTCAGTATTGATTCTATTCCAAGCTGTTTTGCAACGGAAAGAACCTGCTTGTCAATCTTTTCTGAGGCAATATGGTTGATTGTTAATGCAAAGGCAATGTTTTCGTGAATGGTTAATGTGTCTAGTAGATTAAAATCTTGAAAAATAAAGCCTAGGTTTTCGCGTCTAAACTTGGCGATCTCTTTTTCTTTAATCTCTGTAATATCCACATCATCCAAAAAAATATGACCGGCACTAGGGGTATCAATGGTGGAGATACAGTTCAGTAAAGTTGTTTTTCCAGAACCTGATGCCCCCATAATTCCTACAAATTCACCTTTACACACATGAAAGCTAATATCAGCTATGGCTTTTGTTATATTGTTTTTATTTCCATAATATTTTTCCATATGTTCAATTCTTAAAATTTGTTTCATGTTTTTCACCTCACATTTATTTTATGGCATTTAAAAATGAAAGTGTATAGAGTATTCTTACAAAGTTGTTACAAAAATGTAAGAAGTGCAGGAGATTAGTCCTGCACTTTTACAAAGTTGCCTTTTGGGAAAAACAATGTAACAGTGGTACCTTTATCAATTTGGGATTCTGCTGTTATTTTAATTCCCAGCTTGTCACTTAATCTTTTGCACAGATATAGTCCGATACCAGTGGAATGTTTTTCTTTACGACCATTTTCACCTGAAAAACCTTTTTCAAAAATCCTTGGCAAATCACTTTCTACAATACCAATACCATTGTCAGTTACAGACAAAGAAACGCCACCACATACAATATTGGCAGAAAAGCATAATATAGGGTTCTGTTTTCTATATTTAACAGCATTGACGATGAGTTGATTTAGAATAAAACTAATCCATTTTGCATCGGTGTAAACTGTATAATCACAATCTACTACTTGAACAGTTACCTGATTTTTAATTAATAACTGCTTGTTTTCTGTAATTGTGTAGTGGAGGATTTTAGATAAAATAGTTTCATTAATAAGATAATCCTTTTCTAGATTTTCGCTGCGAGCGAAGTATAAAGCTTGTTCAGCAAAGTGGTTTGTTTTTTCAAGTTCAATTAGAAGAGTTCTTGTAATTTCTGACTTATGGTTGTCACAAACTAGTTTCATAGCAGCAATAGGAGTTTTAATTTCATGTATCCACTGTTCAATATATTCTTTGTATTCTTTTCTTTCCCTTTTAACAGCAGCAATCTGTTCAATCATGGATTTATTTGAGGATTTTAGAATTTGATAATATATTTTACTCTCTGTTAAGGTAGGGCGTTGCATTACTTCAGAAATTAAATACTTTTTATCTAGTTGTTCCATTGTATTTAAAAGTTGTGTTAAATAACGATTGTGTAGGTAATACCTTATAAATAAGTATGAAGTAAAAATAATAATCCATGAAATAATGATAATAAAAACAATATCTATCTTATTGCCAACTGCCAAGAGAAATAGGGATAATGTAATCATAGAAATGATATTCACAAAGGTACACACTGCATGATCTTTTATATAATCTATAATCTTCATATCATATATCCCTGCCTATGTTTTGTTTTTATAAAGTTACTTAGACCAATTTGAGCCAGTTTTTCTCTTATTCTTGTAATATTTACACTTAAAGTGTTGTCATCTACATAAAGCTGATTGTCCCATAGATATTCAATTATGTCAGCACGAGGAGCAATTTTTCCAGCATTTTTAAAAAGAAAATATAATATTTTTAGTTCATTTTTTGTGAGTTCAACGGATTGTCCTTTATATTCTATTGTGGCATTGTCCAAGTGTAGAATAGTATTGTGATAGGATAAAATTTCTGTATGTTCAAGTGGATAGGCACGTTTTAGTAAAGAGGATATTTTAGCAAGCAAAATAGAAACATTATAAGGTTTTGTGATAAAGGCGTCTCCACCTAACATAATGCTATTTAATTCATCCATATCAGTGTTACGACTCGTAACAAATATAATGGGGGCATTGGAGAAAGTACGAACTTTTGAACATACTTTAAAACCATCTCCTATAGGCAAATTTATGTCTAATAAAATCAAATGTGGGCAACAATTTTTAATTTCTTCAACAATATCTGAAAAATCCATTACAATAGATACTGCATATTCATTGATATTTAACAAATTTTTTAGTTCTTCCTGAATAACTGGATCATCCTCAATAATCATTATCTGCTTCATTTTTTACCTCCATTTCTACTGTATTATAAAGCCATCTAATAATATTATTATATTTCCTTCTTCTAAAATAAACAACAATAGGAAAATAAGGAAAAGATATGTGATTTTACAAGTGACAAAAATGTAAGGCTTTTTCTCAATATGTAAGGTAAATAAATGGAATGAAATTCTTTGAAAAAGTATAATTAAATCATGAAGTTAAGAAATTTTTAAATTTGAGAGGAAGAGATTTAACATGAATAAATCACTTGTAAGAATAAAAGAAAATTCAATGTTGTTTGGAGTATGTATTGGCATAGCAGAATATTTTAATTTAGATGTTTCAAAAATACGTATTGCTTGGGTTATATCAATATTATTCTTCGGAACAGGATTATTATTATATGTTATATTAGCAATTGTACTTAATAAAAAGGAAGAAGAATATGTAGATGATATTAAAATTGATTTATTAAAATAGATGCTTAAAAAATCTATAAGTTTAGTATTTACTTGCAAATTAGTATAAAAGTATATATAATTATAATACAATATAGATTAAAAAACAGTGTTGATAAAAGCTAGGATTTATAAATTTCTTCAGAGAGTCGATGGTTGGTGAGAATCGGTGAAAAGCTAAATCTGTCCACTTTTGGAACTGTCGGTGATAAATCGAAAGGTTAGTATCCTTTATCATACTAATGTCGAGAGGCTGATTTTTATTATGGATCAGCAATTTGGGTGGCAACGCGGATTTCTTCCGTCCCATTTATTATGGGATGGAGGTTTTTTTATTTTATCCAATGATTACGTGCTCTAATGCTCCCATATTCTTCAAAGTGGAAGTAAAAACTTTCTCTGAAGACAAGAACTCTGTTTATGGTTTAAAAATTATAATATTATTTATATTTAATCTAGGAGGAGAAATCATGTTAGATTTAAAATTTGTAAGAGAAAACCCAGAAATTGTTAAAGAGAATATAAGGAACAAATTTCAGGATAGTAAGCTGAACTTAGTAGATGAAGTAATCTCTATGGATGTTGAACTCAGAAATATAAAGCAAGAAGCAGATTTTTTAAGAGCTAGTAGAAACAAGATTTCAAAGCAAATTGGTGGATTAATGGCTCAAGGTAAGAAAGAAGAAGCAGAAAAAATGAAAAAACAGGTTACATCAGATTCTGAACATTTAGCCCAGTTAGAAGTAAAAGAAGAGGAACTTGAAAAGAAAATTAAAGATATTATGATGGTTATTCCAAATATAATTGATCCAAGTGTTCCTATTGGCAAAGATGATAGTGAAAATGTAGAAGTTCAGCGCTATGGTGAACCAGTTGTACCTGATTTTGAAATTCCATACCATACTGATATTATGGAGAAATTAAATGGTATTGATTTAGATAGTGCTAGAAAGGTTGCTGGTAATGGTTTCTATTATTTGATGGGAGATATTGCTAGACTTCATTCTGCAGTAATTTCTTATGCTAGAGACTTTATGATAAATCGTGGTTTTACATATTGCATTCCACCTTTTATGATTCGTAGTGAAGTTGTAAATGGTGTTATGAGTTTTGCAGAGATGGATGCTATGATGTACAAAATAGAAGGAGAAGATTTATATTTAATTGGAACTAGTGAACATTCTATGATTGGTAAATTTATTGATACCATATTACCTGAAGAATCTTTACCACAAACATTAACTAGTTATTCTCCTTGCTTCAGAAAAGAAAAAGGAGCTCATGGTATTGAGGAAAGAGGAGTATATAGAATTCATCAATTTGAAAAGCAGGAAATGATAGTTGTATGTAAGCCAGAAGATAGTATGATGTGGTATGACAAGTTATGGCAGAATACAGTAGATTTCTTCCGTTCCTTGGATATACCAGTAAGAACTTTAGAATGCTGTTCTGGCGATTTAGCAGATTTAAAGGTAAAATCAGTGGATGTAGAAGCTTGGTCCCCTAGACAGAAAAAATATTTTGAAGTAGGAAGCTGCTCTAACTTGGGTGATGCACAAGCACGCCGACTAAAAATTCGTGTAAGTGGTAAAGATGGTAAATATTTTGCGCATACATTAAATAATACAGTAGTTGCACCTCCAAGAATGTTGATTGCCTTTTTAGAGAATAATTTAAATGCAGACGGTTCTGTAAATATTCCAGTTGCATTACAACCATATATGGGAGGAATGACAATAATTAAATAATAAGTAACAAGGATAGTTTACTTTATCAAACTATCCTTGTTACTTATTATTTTACAGACAATAGTATAAGAAGAATAATTAGAAAATATAAGATGTGTAATAAATAAAATCTGAAAAGGATGCTTGATTAATTAAATATATCAAGTATCCTTTTTTACTTAATATATGGTTAAGTATGTTGCAGACTATATTTTTAATAAAATAATCAGAAGTTTTTAATGTTAGTATCTATATTTTTGTGGACAATCATTAGCAAAAAATATAAAATAATTCAATATAGGAAATTTTTAAAGTTATTAGATAAAGAAAACGATGTAAGAGATGAGGGAGAAAGTATGAACGCATTAGAAAGAAAACGAAAATCTATAGAAATATTAAAAGCTAATAAGGTTCCATATATGGAAGGTCTTCCACTTATTGAGGATGTAAATGATATAGAAGTGCGAAGTGAAGAAGAAATAGCTAAACGTGCTATTGCCTGTTTAATATCTATTCAAGTGGCTTGTGATATTAATAGTGGAGAGAATATTGAAGAATCTAAAGAGTTTTTTCAAGGAGTTTTAGGCAAGTATGCTGTAAGAGAAGAATTAAGTGATAATGAGAAGAAAATTATTTTTGGTAACCCAGAAAATCAAGAAGTAATTAATATGATATGGAAATATGAGGCCTATTGGATACTTATTTGGGCACTGGGAATTGTAGATAAATTAGAATATCCTTCCCAAATATGCGATTGTGACTTTGCAATTCATTCAGTAATGGATTGTGAAGATTTTAATGATTTTATGAAAACAGTTAAATTAAGAAGTATAGATGAAATATTAGATGAAGCGGATTTAATTTATCGTTATAACTGGGCTTGTGTAGATGCTAGAATACATGGAAAAAATGCACCAGCAGGTCTAGATTCAGGAGTGGTATTTGAACGTCATTGGGGATTAAACTGGCTTATTGGAAAAGGTACATATAATGATAACTGGGACAGTGTTTCAACAGATACTTAATAAATTAGAATACAAAATTATTTAGTTGTCTATAGGGAGATGAAAGTGATTAGGATTTGCTTTAATCTCTCTTTCATTAAGGAGAAGAAATGAATAAAGAAAAGATTGTGAAACAAGAACAATTAAATGAAAAGCATAAGCAAGAGATATTAAATAAACTAAAATTAGCAGAAGAAAAAAGAGGGAAGAAGATTAATTTAAATTCACCAATAGCAACTAGTGAGGTGCGTATGCTAGAAGAAAAGTATAACTTCAAGTTGCCACCAGATTATTTTTGGTTTATAACAGAAATAGGTGATGGCGGAGAGGGACCTCATGGAGAATTAATGAAATTTGGTGGAAGAGAAGAGATTTATTATAAATTGTGTGGAAAAGAAAATAGGTTACCTGAATTGAAAAATATGGAGGATGTAGAAAGATATCAAGAAGAATTTATTGATGAATCTCAGAATAACCAATTTGCATTTCAGGAAGGAATATTAAGTATTTGCTATAAAAGTTTTAAATATCCTAATGGTGATAACTGTGGTAATGATGATGAAATGGTACTCATTGTTAATGGAAATAACTATGGTGAAATTATTACTATTCATGTATCACAGGAAAGAATCCCACGTTATGGAAATACTAATTATTTTTTGCATTGGTATGAGCGATGGCTTGAAGATGTGATTTTAGATTGCAATATATCATATGATTTTGAAAATCTTTTAGGTGGAAGTGTGGAAGAACTTGTTGATCTATATAAAATTACAAAGGATAATAACCAAAAGGAAAGAATATGGAATTCTTTTACTAGATTTAAAAAACTGTCTGGAGAAGAAAAGAAAAATATACATGAGTTGCTAATTTATGAAAGTGATAAGGATTTTAAGATACATGGTCTTCATACACTTCAAAAAATCAATTATGATAAAATAGATGAGGTGTTTATCTCTATGATTACATTAGAAAATAAGGAAATATTTAATGAGATATGTAGGATTATATCTTATAAATATACAACATTCATGGATTTTGAAACTTATCGCTGTTATCCAAAAGAAGGACTTGAGAACTGGTATGAATATGCATTAAAGATGTTTCCTTATATTATTGAACAAGAACAAGACTCTTATATGGGATTTGAGGGAGCAAATTTCGAAATTGATTATTGCTTGGACTTGATAACAATAAATCCCAAGTTTAAGGTAGTTGATCTTGAAACTTATTTTATGAATAAAAATGAATATATTGTTTCAAAAATTGCAGAAGAATGCATGAGATATGGAAAAGCAGAGGAATTAAAAGAATTTTTTAAAAGACAAGTAAAACGCCTTATAAAAATAGAGCATTGTAAGAAACTTGATAGATTAATA
Source organism: Clostridium lundense DSM 17049 (assembly GCF_000619945.1). Lineage (GTDB taxonomy): Bacteria > Bacillota > Clostridia > Clostridiales > Clostridiaceae > Clostridium_AO > Clostridium_AO lundense. Next base: position 191,519 of record NZ_JHVC01000007.1, read on the forward strand.
TATAAGATGGAAACTTTTATTTATAAGCATCCCAAATATAAGGAAGAAATAGAACCATTAATATTATCAGGTTCAAAATTAATTGTATCTAAGGCAGATGATGGTGTAGATGTAGAAGTGTTGAACTTAGAAAATATTCGAAACAGACTAAAATGTTAATATTATTTTATAAAAACCTACATTAGAAAAACATTCTAATGTAGGTTTATTGCATTAAGAGGAAATTTAATTAAATTAACTTTTGTTAACACTGCCCGATTTCTAGTTCCAGGACTATTAAGCATATGCCATGCAGTGTATTGTTCGGCATAAGGAATATTAGCAGACATGCAATCAACGGGAACAATAACATTGTAACCGCGGAAAGCAGCACTAGTAGCTGTGTGAAGAACTGCACCATTAGCGGCATAGCCAGTAATTATAACAGTTTTAATACCTTTTTTCTGTAATATTTCTTCTAAATTAGTTTTATAGAATTTATCTACGCTTGATTTTACAATAGGATCACTTGGTAAAGGAGCTAGTTGCTTGAAAACATCTGAAGGATTTCCCGTAGGTATAAGGCTATACACAACTAGCATACCATTTTTGCGGGATTTCGTTAATAAATTATAAATATTAGGGATGGAGGCTATACAGCGATAACTTTTGCATATAGAGGTCTCCATATCTAATATTAATAGTGCGCTGGTTTTTGGATCTACTGTAACTGATTTCAGTTCAGGTGCAGGAGGAACAGAAACGGTATTCCATTCATCAATGATTGTTTGATTTGTTAATTCAGCTCTTATACTCCTAGGAGGCCAGTATCCACTATAGTTAATGTTGTCATTGCTAAGGTATCTAACCCATTGACAATGAATAGGACAAAAATACATCACATCCATTCTCCTAACATGTTTTTATATCATTACATATTATGTATATGTAATGTATAAGAAAAAGTTTCATTTTCACCTTCGGATTATGCTGCTATGGACTTATAAAAAACAACCCTTATGTAGATGGATTACATTCAAATCTTTATTTTTTCTTTATTTTTACTATATAAAATCTAAATATTTACTTATTAGAATAGTAATTGAAATAAAAAAATGTATCTATATAATGCTAATCAAGAGATGATGTTGTATATTTACATTATAGAAAGGAAGTAAGTTTATGTTTAATAAGACTAAAAAACATAGGAGTAAGAAAAAAATATTAATTACAACTTTATGCACATTAACAGTAATTATTTTAGTAGCATTTTTTCTACCAATAGTAACTTATAGAACATCTCCTGTTAATGGTAATAGTGGAATAGCCAGACGACCTGAAGCAGCAAATCGTGACAAAGGTAAATTAAAAAAGTTGCCTTCATATAATAAAAATTCTCCAGAGGCGTTTCAAGTAGACCTAATAAGCAGTGACATTTCAGACTTAGATGTTTCAGATAGGGTGAATGATCTTATGTATTCTGATTTTGATAGCAAAACAAAATGGCCTAAATCACTGCCTAAAGAATTTGATCCCGAAGCCATTATGAATTATGGAAAAAATCCAGGTTTAAATATAAGAAAATTACATGAAAAAGGCATTACTGGTAAAGACGTAAATGTTGCTATTATTGATCAAATGCTTTTAACAGGTCATGAAGAATATAAAGATAGATTAAAGTTTTATGAGGAAATTCATGCAAATGAAGATGGGGGGGCATCTATGCATGGAGCTGCTCTTAGTTCTATAGCAGTAGGTAAAAATGTGGGTGTTGCGCCGGAGGCAAATTTATACTACATTGCACAGTTTTATGCAAATATAACTCCATTAAGTTTTCTTACTATGAAATATAGTTGGGACTTTACCTATTTAGCAAAGTCTGTTGATAGAATACTAGAAATAAATAAAACTCTTCCTAAAGATAAAAAGATAAGAGTAATATCCATGTCTATAGGTTGGGGATCAGGTCAAAAGGGCTTCAAAGAAATAGATGAAGCAGTAAAAAGAGCTAAAAATGAAGGTATACTAGTATTATGTTCAAACTTAGATAGATATTATAACATAAAGTTAATGGGACTTGGAAGAGAGCCACTTAGTGATCCAGATGACCTTAATAGTTATGACATAGGTATATGGTGGAAAAATGAACCTGAATCCTTTGAGAAAATTATAGATAATACCATTATGGTACCTATGGATAGTAGATGTACTGCAAGTCCTACTGGAAATTCTGACTATGTTTTCTATAGAAATGGAGGTTTGAGTTGGGTTACTCCTTATGTAGCAGGACTATATGCATTAGCGTGTCAAGTAAAACCAGATATCACTCCAAAACTTTTCTTTAAAGAAGTCATAGCTACAGGCGATGTAAAAACTATAGAGAAAGATGGCAAAAAACACAAATTTGGTACTATTATAAATCCCGAAAGGTTATTAGACAAGCTACAAAAAGAAAAGTAATCACATTAAAATGATATATAATGTTATTATACTATTTTATTTATAAATAGTATAATAATGTTATATTATTTAAGTATAGGATGATTATAATGAATGAGAAAATATTAATTGTTGATGATGATAGCGACATAAGAGAGATGATGCTTAGCTATTTTTCTAAAGAAGGCTATGAAGTAAATTGTGCAGAAGATGGATATGAGGCTCTTCAGCTTATAAGTAGTGAGAACTTTTCTATTGTATTATTAGATATAATGATGCCAAATTTAGATGGCTATGAAACCATCTCTAAAATGAGAGAATTTACAGATATTCCAGTGATATTTTTAACTGCAAAAGGAGAACAAATGGATAAGGTTTCCGGTTTTATCAAAGGATGTGACGATTACGTAGTTAAGCCCTTTGATTTTACTGAGCTTTCCTTTAGAATTCGTGCTATTTTAAAAAGGACATGCAAAAATTTTAATGAGAGGGAAAAACATATTCTAAAGGTTAAGGATTTAGAAATAAATATTAAAGAATATAGTGTTAAAAAAAATGAAAATTATATAAAATTAACTCCAAAAGAATTTGAAATATTATATCTTTTAGCTTCAAATAAAGGAAGAGTTTACTCTACTAGAATAATTTATGAACTTATATGGAAAGATGCTTTCTTAGAAAATGATAATAGTGTTTTAGTGCATATGCGAAATTTAAGAGAGAAAATAGGGGACAAAGTCAAGGAAAGTAAGTATATTAAAACTATTTGGGGAGTTGGATATAAAATTGAAAAAGATAGCTAGTCTAAAAATAGAACTTGTGTTATTTGCAGTTATATCCTTAATAATATCAGTATCAGTATTTGTTTATTTTGTAAGAAATGCCAAATTAGTATCTGATAAAAGTGATAAGGAAAAAATTGAATTTGTTAATTCTATAAATTTAAACTACTTTGAAAAGGATCTGAAAAAAATTGATTTAAAGGATAAAAATATTTATGAAAAACTTGATAATATGTTTATTGAACATGGAGTTCAGTTTTATATTGTAAAAAAAGATGGAGAGGTTGTTGCATCGCCAAATAAGGATATAAAAAACATTGATGCAGACAAAATTATAGATGGCAAAAGAGAAATTATAAATTTAAAAGCTGGTAAAAATATGGCACAAGTAACCGGATGTGATTATTTAAAGGACGGATGCTATGTGTATTTTTCATGTTTGGGACGTGCTAATTCAGATGGGGTGGCAGTTTTAGCAGGAATTTTTACATTTATAATAGTTTTTACTTTATTTAATTTAGGAAGAATAAATTATATACTAAGCATAAAGAAATCTATTAAAATTATTACTCAAGGACAGCTTTCTCATAGAGTACAACTAAAATATAGAAATGAATTAAGGGAATTAGCAGAAGATATAAATTATATGGCATCAGAACTTGAAAGGGAAGATGAAAAAAGAAAGGAATTTTTAACAAATATTTCTCATGATTTGAGAACTCCTTTAACCTCAATATTAGGTTATTTAAAAATGATAAAAGAAGAAAAATATGAAGATGAAAAAGAACTTGAAGGCTACATAGATAAAATAAATAATAAAAGTTTGTTTTTAAAATCAATGCTGGATGATTTTTTTCAATACTCAAAGTTATCTTCCAGAGATATTGAATTTAATAAAGAGAATATATATATTCAAGAATTAATAAGGCAATTAGTTGAAGAGGAGGAACCCGTTTTTCAAAATAATGACTTACTACTTTGCTCAACACTATTAAAAGAACCAATAAATATAGAAGGTGATGGGGAATTATTAGTTAGAGCTGTGAATAATCTTTTATCTAATGCTTTAAAATATTCAAAGAAAAACACAGCAGTTACTATAGAAGTATATAAAGAAATAATAGAAAAGCACATATTTGCTGTGATATCTATAAGCAATGTACCAAAAGAACATATAGATGAAGAAGAGATAGAAAGTTTTTTTGAAAGGCTTTATAAAAAAGACAAGTCTAGAAGCAAACAAGGAAGTGGACTTGGATTATCTATAGTTAAAGAAATATTAAAAATTCACAATGGGTACATAAAAGGAAGTATAGAGGATGGTAAAGTAGTTTTTAAATTGTTTATAAAAATGCATAATGATAGATTTGCTGTATAAGACAATAGTATTTTAATGGATTTAGCCACAATATCGCTCTCTATTATACATATATACCATCGCCTGTAGGAGGCTTAAATAGTTGATTGCAAGCGGTGGTGTTTTTGATTGATAAGAGTGTATTTGCTAATAAAGCTAGTAAAAATGTATATAAGTAATGTAGATAAATATATTAAATTTATTTTTATGATATAATATGGATATTCTAGCAAATCAATTTATGGGAGTGAATGATGTGGAAATTAAAATACTTGATAAGTTAGATTCTATTTATGAGATATTCGGACTAATTTATATGAGTCATAACTATGAAAAAGTTATTGATATTTTAATAGAAGAACTTAATAACAATGGAGTTAACGGAGAATTATTTCTAAAGAAAAACTTTAAGATAATTGATAAATACATAAAAACTTTTGACAAATATAAGATTATTAATGAAAATGAAGTAGTATTTTTTGATGAAGATGATGCATTTATTTTTATGCTAGTTGCATTTGTTTTAATTAACAATAAGGAGTTAATATATTCATCAGATAATATAACAAATGATCAGCTTAAATCCATGATCTTAGATGTTTACAATGAGGTATTTGAGGATGAAAAGAATATAGATTCTATTAATACATTAGACAATATAATAGAATTTTTAAAAGGACTGGATATTAAAGAAAATACTAAATGGAAGTTAATGATTATTTTAAATGATCCTAAAAAATACTATAAATCTTTAATTAATATAATAGAAAATAATAAAAATGCATATAATGAAGCTTATAAAGCTGTTGAAAAACCATTATCTAAATTAATAAATAATTATATTAGATATGTTAACTCGGAAAAATGTGAGATATTAAATAATATTATAAAAAATAATGAAAATAACATAACTGTAATTCCTACCTTAGCATTTGGTGCTTCATTATTTGAGTTTAAGAATACATACTTTATGGGTTTATTATATGAGATTATAAGTAAAGAGTACATTTATTCTATGGGGAATAAGGGAGAACTTGTTTTAAAGTTGAAAGCTTTAAGTGATAAAAGTAAATTAGAAATAATATCACTTTTAAAGGTTGGTCCTAAATATAGCTTGGAGATAGCTGAGGCTTTAAAGCTTACTCCAGCTACAGTTTCCTATCATATGGGATCATTATTAGAATGTAGTATGGTTGTTGTAGAAAAGAAACAGGGTAAGGTATATTATTATTTAAATAAAACTGGATTAAAAAATTTTATAGATGAACTTAATAGTGTATTATTATAAAAAAATCTCTCAGGGAACTGGGAGATTTTTTTATAATAGTATTAGAATATTATGTAATTTATTTGACAAGTATCTAATTTGGTAATATTATAAAAACATGAATTATATAACTATCTAACTAATTAGATAGTTATATAATTAAATTAATTTAAATTGGGGGAGTTGCCATGAAAGAATGTATTAAGAGAAATAAACTACTATTAATGTTTACCATTATATTTAGCATAATATCATCAGTGGCCATGGTAGGATTATCATTATTTATTCAAGCTACTATAGACTATGTTACTGTTAGGAATATGGATGGTTTTAAAAGGATACTAATATATTCAGTAGGATATGGTATTCTTATAGGATTACTATATTTTATATATGATATTCTAAGTAAAATGTTCATTAGAAATTTATTAAAGATGTTAAGAACTAAAGTGTTTTTTGGTATACTTAGAAGAAACTATAAGGATTTTAATTCAAAAAATACAGCAGATTATATTTCAGTATTGACAAATGACATGAAATTAATAGAGGAAAACTATGTTGTTCCATTACTTTTAATTCTTCAATGTAGTGTTATGTTTACAGCAACAGTTATTCTTTTATTATATTTAAGCCCATTAGTTACATTAGGAATTTTTATAAGTATGTTATTAATTTTTATAGTTCCAAATATATTTGGAAAAGCTTTACAAAATAGACAATTAGAGCTTTCAAGTAGGTTATCATTCTTTACATCTAAACTTAAGGATATCTTTTCTGGATATGATGTTATTAGATCATACAATTTAAGAAGAAATATAAATAAAGAATTTGAAGAAGAGAATAATAATTTATCTAATGCAAAATTCACAGCTGATAAGATATTTGTAATAAATGAATCACTATCTCAAATGTTAGGAATGGGAACACAATTTGTAGCTATATTTTTATCAGCATACTTAGTTATAAAAGGTAACTTAACCATGGGAATGCTTATTGCTATTATCGAACTTTCTGCTACTTTTGTACAGCCTGTAATAATGATAATGAGCAATGTTCCTAAGCTTAATAGTGTTAAACCTATAATTAAAAAAATTGATGATTTTTCCAACTATAAAGATACTGATTTTATTGGTAAGGATAACCCTTATTTTAATAATAACTTAGAGGTGTCAAATTTATCTTTTAATTATGGTAACGAGAAAGTTGTTATCGACAATATAAGTTTAAGGATAGATAAAAACAAAAAATATGCAATAGTAGGGGAAAGTGGATGTGGTAAATCTACCTTAATAAAGTTAATGCTTGGGTATTATTCTGATTTTACTGGAGATATAAAATTTGATGGAAACAGTATTAAGAATTTAAATATAGAAAAGCTAAACAAAATGATTTCAATTATACATCAAAATGTATATATGTTTGATAAAAGTATAAAAGACAATATATACTTATATAAGGAATTTTCAAAAGAACAAATCAATGATGCTTTAAATTTAAGTGGGGTAAATAAATTTATAGAGGAAACAACTGATGGATTAAATTATTTGGTTGGAGAAAATGGTAGTAATCTTTCAGGGGGGCAAAGGCAAAGAATAGCGATTGCTAGAGCCTTAATTCAAAAAACATCAATACTTGTACTGGATGAAGGCACATCCGCTATAGATATGCAGACAGCTTATGATATAGAAAGTAAACTGTTAAATATAGAAAATTTAACTCTAATTACAATTACTCATAAAATGAGTGAAGAATTATTAAGTCTATATGATGAGATAATGTATATGGAAAATGGACAAATAGTTGAAAGAGGAAACTTAAAAGAATTGTTAGAGAAAAGGGAAAAATTCTTTAACTTCTATATAGTATAAAGTTGTACTATATATAATTTAATTAAATAAGAGCAATCTCTGTTACTAAAAAGAGGGCGTCGCACTAAAAATAAATCCTACAATATATTGTGCTAACTTTAAACTTGTAAGACAGTATATTGTATGTAAATTCCTTAATGCGACAATCTTTTTTTATTTGGATATATTTTTAATTTTTGGGTATATTTTTTAATTTTATTGAGGTAATAACTTTTGTATTTTTATCAAAATCAATACGGAGTTCTTGTCCATATGCTCCCATATCACTAATAAAGTATGTAATCCATCCTGTTTGTTTGAAATAATCAACTTTTGGAGCACCATAAGTTTTAATAACATCATCATATGTTGATGCTAAAGTAATACCTTTTGGTAATACTACAGTATTTTTATATGAGTCACCTTCTTTTTCTACTTTAATAGCACCTAACATGGCATCATCAAACTTTACTGTAGAGCCACTTGTATTATAAAGTGTTACTGTAATACGAGTTTCTGCACTTTTACTTCCATCATCCATATAAATAGAGTCTACATAATAACCATGTTTTAAGGGTTGTCCTTTATCAGCAAAATCATTATACTTCCATCCGTTATCTACTAAACTTTGTGCTTTAACAGGTAGAGTGTATTTTACTCCATTTAAAGTGATATCTCCACTCAATGGATCTGCCTTCATCTGGGAAGTGTATGTTTTAATGTCTTCTTTTGTAAGTTCCTTAACTTTTTTAGAATTTCCACAAGCAGTTAGTGTGAATAAAAATAGGCTTAAACATAAAATAAGTATTTTTTTCATAAAATTATCCTTTCTTTGTTGAAAATTTATAACTTTGTATTTTAAATAAATTAATAGTGTTAATTTTGGCTATGTAATTATACCATATATTCCATCATTGTCAAGTGAATGAAAATAAATCCACTGATTTATTTGTTACATTAAAATTAACTACTGTGTTATGGAAGATTTATTATGCCATTGATGTACAGATATTGCTGCATTTATAAGGAAACATTAGATACTGGAAGCTTTAAAGCTCAAGGTGGTGGATTTAAAAGATTAAATGATGTAATATTTAAAGGTAAGTTAGAAGAAATAATATCAAAAGTAAAAATATATATGTTTGAAAATAAGGAGATTAGCTAGGGATGAATACACAAGAGATAGTAAGTAAATTTTGGAACATGTGTAATGTATTAAGAGATGATGGAATAACCTACCACCAATATGTAGTAGAATTAACCTATATTCTTTTCTTAAAGATGGCAAAAGAAACAGGGGCAGAAGATAAATTACCACAAGGTTTTAGATGGGATGATTTAAAGTGTAAAAGTGGAGTAGAACTTAAGAATTTTTATAAGGAGTTGTTAAATCATTTAGGAGAAGAAACCACAGGAATAGTACAACAAATATATCAAGGTTCAGCTACTAATATAGAAGAGCCAAAGAATTTAGAAAAAATAATTACAACTATAGATGTATTAGATTGGTATTCAGCTAAAGAAGAGGGACTTGGAAACCTATATGAAGGATTATTAGAGAAGAATGCATCTGAGAAAAAATCAGGAGCAGGACAATACTTTACTCCGAGAGTGTTAATTGATGTTATGGTAAAGCTTATTGATCCAAAACCTGGTGAAAAATGTAATGATCCAGCAGCAGGAACCTTTGGATTTATGATTGCAGCAGATCACTATTTAAAAGAAAAAACAGATAATTATTTTGATTTAGATACAGATTTAGCAGAATTTCAAAGAACTAAAGCTTTTTCGGGATGCGAGTTAGTTCATGAAACTCATAGATTAGCACTTATGAATGCAATTCTACATGATATAGAGGGAAACATAATCTTAGGAGATACACTAACTAATATAGGAAAACAAATGAAAGATTTAGATGTAGTGCTTTCTAATCCTCCTTTTGGAACAAAGAAAGGTGGAGAAAGAGCCACAAGGGATGACTTAACATTTATTACATCTAACAAGCAATTAAACTTTTTACAACATATATATAGAAGTTTAAAGACAGATGGAAAGGCAAGAGCAGCAGTAGTGTTACCAGATAATGTTTTATTCCAAGAAGGTGACGGAATAAAGATAAGAGAAGACTTAATGGATAAATGTAATTTACATACCATATTAAGACTTCCAACAGGTATCTTCTATGCACAGGGAGTTAAGACAAATGTATTATTTTTTACAAGAGGAAAAGAAGATAAAGATAATACAAAGGAAGTATGGATTTACGATTTAAGAACTAATATGCCAAGTTTCGGTAAAACAAACCCATTAGAACATTCACACTTTGATGACTTTATAAAAGCATACAGGGCTGAAAATAGAGAATTAATAAAAGATCAAAGATGGAATAAGTTCACTAGAGAAAAAATAAGAGAAAAGAATGATAATCTAGATTTAGGACTTATAAAAGATGATTCTATATTAGACTATGAAGATTTACCGGACCCAATAGAATCAACGGAAGAAGCAGTAGCAAAACTAGAAGAAGCAACTGACTTACTTTTAAGCGTTATTAAAGAATTAAGAAGCTTAGAGAAGTAAGGAGGATAAATTATGGCTAAAAAAAATATGATATTGGAAGAAAAGTTAGAAGAAGCTATTGTTAAGGATGCTCCTTATGAAGTGCCGGAGAATTGGGTGTGGGGTAATTTTGAATATATCTTTGATAATGTAACAAGTAGTAGCAAAAAGTTAAAACAAAAAGATTACCAAACATGTTCTGAATATATTAATATTCCTGTAATTGATCAGGGTGAAAGTTTTATTGGAGGTTATACAGATAAAGTAGAACTGGCATATAGTGGTAAGCTACCAGTAATAATATTTGGTGATCATTCAAAATGTATAAAATATGTTGATTTTGATTTTGTACAAGGTGCAGATGGAGTAAAAGTATTATTATCACGAGAAATAAATACAAAATACTTATATTATATGTTAATGAATTTAAGACTGCCAGATAAGGGATATAGTAGGTATTTTAAGTTTTTAAGGGAAAAACCAATGCCTATTGCGCCTTTAAAAGAACAACAGAGGATTGTAAATACAATAGAGAACCTTTTTAAAAAGTTGGATAGGTCTAAAGAGCTAATTGAAGAAGCTAGAGAAGGATTTGAAAAGAGAAAAACTTCTATATTGGAGAAAGCTTTTAGGGGAGAGCTAACTAAAAAGTGGAGAGAATATAGAGGAATACAATCCAGTGATAAATTAATTTCGTTAAAGGAAGTAGCAAATTTCAAAGGTGGATTTGCATTTAAAAGTACACAGTTTGTAGAAGAAGGCATTCAAGTAATTAGAATGGGCAATCTTTATAATGGAATTTTAGATTTAGAAAGAAGCCCAGTATTTGTTCCTAAAGATTTTGACATTAATTTAGTTAATAAATACAAAATTAAAAAAGGAGATATTCTCTTAACACTAACAGGAACAAAGTACAAAAGAGATTATGGATTTGCGGTATTAATAGATGAGGATAGAGATCTTTTACTAAATCAAAGAATTTTAAGTATCACGCCTAAAGAATCTATAGTTACTAAATATTTATATTATTATTTAAAGAGTGATACATTTAAAGATATATTCTTTAGTCAAGAAACCGGTGGAGTAAATCAAGGAAATGTTAGTGGGAAATTTGTAGAAACCATTAAAATAAAAAATATATCTATTGAAGAACAAAAAGAAATAGTAAAAATTTTAGATAATCTTTTAGAAAAAGAATCCAAAATAGAAAAACTTACTGAGTTAGAAGATCAAATTGAATTAATAAAGAAATCAATTCTTGCAAAAGCCTTTAGAGGGGAACTTGAAACAAATTCAGAGGATGAGGAAAGTGCTTTAGAACTATTTAAGAAAATTTTAAGTATTGAAAAGTCATCTTAAATAAAGTAGGTGGGAATGAAATGTGTTAAATCAAAAACACAAGAGAATAAAGATAAGAATGGATATGAAAAAGGATATTGTATCAGTATCAATCTTGGAAATAGTCATTTCAGGAGGGATATTTATAAAAAGAAAACGATAGAAAATTGCAGTTAAAAGTGTTAGTGTAAATATTTATAGAAAGAGAATATTACCAAAATGAAGGAGAAACTAAAAGGAAAGTTTCTCTTTTATTTTTTTACCATTTTTAAAACTATTACTATCTTTATTACGAATACATAAATGAGAAGACAAACATTAATAGGATAAACAGAGTTCTTGGCTTCAGAAGGAGTTTTTACCCACCGCTTTAAAGAATATGGAAGTATTGGAGCAAGTAGTCATCGGATGAAAAAATAAGAAAGAAGGGAGCAGTTAAATTGTATGTCCCAAGATTTAAAGCTAATTAAGTTAATACAAAAAAAGGGTGATAGAGCTGCAGCTAATACCTTAATTAATTTATACTACAAAGAAATATATGGATATGTTTTTAAACAAGTTAGTAATAGAGAGCTCTCTTTGGATTTAACTCAAGAAATTTTTATTAATATAATGAAATCTATTAATAGTTTTGAAGAGAAAAAGGCTTCTTTTAAGACTTGGATTTATAAAATTGCTAGCAATAAAATAATTGACTATTATAGGTCTAAATATTATAAACAATGGATTAATATTGGAAACATTGAGAATATAGAATTTGAAGATGAATCAAACATTGAAGAAGAATTTTTAATAAGTGAAGATGTTAAATATATAATGGAAATTATAAATAAGATGGAAATAAACATTCAGCAAATAATAAGGTTAAAGATTTTTTCTGATATGACCTTTAATGAAATATCTAGCATTCTAGATATTAAAGAATCCACAATAAAAACTAAATACTATTCTTCCATTAAAAAGATAAACAAAATTTTAAAGGAGAGATACCATGAAAAATGATATTGATTTCCCATCATTAGAAGAGATAAATGTTGAGGTAAATGAAATTTTAAATAAAGGATTAAAAAAGAAAAAAGGATTTTTTAGCTACATAACTTTAACAATAAAGGAATTAGGAATTAAAAATATATTTCATGATAAAAGTGAATTGGTATTTATATCTGTGGTGTCTTTAATATTTTTTGTGTTTATAGGTGGACAAGTAGCATTAAGTTCCTTAACAAGAGAGGGATATATACATAGTTTATATGGATATATTTTTATAGTATCTCCTGTTTTATATGTAATAATTTCATTATTTTCTTTTATAAATACTAGGCTGAAAAGCACCTATGAAGTAGAAATGACTTGCAAATACAATATGTATAATTTAGCAGCTATAAGAATGTTTATTTTTAGTATAGTAGGTATAGTCTTTAATTCTTTAGCTATAGCTATTATATATTTTGCCTTTGGTAAGTTTAATGTAATTAGGGCATATGTGGTATCTATAGGTTCATTATTTTTATTTTCTACTATTTTTATAATAACAATAGTTTATTTAAAGGGAAGTATTTATAAGTATTTAGTTATGATTGGCTGGCTTTTAATTAATTTAATTTTAATTATCAATGAAAATTCATTATATATAACCTTTATTACAAATGTTCCAGTATATATTCATTTAATTATTACAGCAATTTGTATGTCTATATATATTAAAGTTTTAAAAAAACTTATCTATGTGAAAAAAGAGAAGGGAGAAATATAAATGTTATTAATAAATAATTTAAGTAAGAGTTTTGGAAACTTTTCAGTTTTAGAAGATATAAATTTAGAGTTTAAAAATGGAGTATATGGTCTATTAGCGCCTAATGGAGTGGGTAAAACAACTTTAATTAAGATGATGACCACATTAATTTTTCCAGACAAGGGGGAAATTTTATATAATGGAACTAATATTATAAGCCTTGACGAGGAATATCGTGATATATTGGGGTATTTACCTCAGAATTTTGGCTATTATAAGAATTATTCTCCTAAAGAATTTTTATTATATTTAGCAGCCCTTAAGGGCATAGAAGAAAAAAGGGCTAAAAATAAAGTATTGGAATTATTAAAATTAGTTGCATTAGAAGATGTAATAAATAAAAAAATGAAGAAGTTTTCAGGGGGAATGCTGCAAAGAGTTGGCATAGCTCAAGCTCTTCTAAATGATCCTAAGATTCTTATATTAGACGAGCCTACAGCAGGATTAGATCCAAAGGAAAGAGTGAGGTTTAGAAATATTTTAAGCGAACTTGGAAGGGATAGAATAGTAATAGTTTCCACCCATATAGTAAGTGATATTGAATTCATAGCTAATGAAGTAATTATGATTAAGGATAGAAAAATACTTTATAAAGATACCGTAGAGAATATATGTAAAACTATTAAGGGAAAGGTTTACGAAACAGAAATCGATTTTAATGAAGGAAGTGAATTTAGAAAAAATCATATTTCCTTATCTGAAAAACAAGAAGATGGAAAAATGAAAATAAGATTTATAGAAGAGAAAGAGAGCAAGGAAGGATGGACTTTAGTTACACCTAATCTTGAGGATGTTTTTCTTTATGAATACAATGAAGGGATATAATTAGCTATGAATATTGTAAAAGATGAGATAAAAAAGATAATTAAATCACCTATCATAATAGTTTTAACTATAGTATTTATACTATTTAATTTATTTATAATAACTGAAAGATGGAGCTGTAGAGAAGAGCTAGGAGTTTTAAATAAAATAGTTAAAACAGTAGGCTATAAAATAGATAAAGATATGCTTGTAAGCTTTAAAAATTATTACCATAAAAATTTAAAGGAAGCCAATAAAATAATAAGTGAGAAGCAGGGAAAAAACTATAAGAGTATAGCGACCTTTTATGAAGATGAAGCTTCATCAAAATTGGACAACTATAGTGAAAAAGAAATAAAAAAAATAAGAGAAGTGGGTATAATTGAAAATTATTATTATTCTATAGAAAGAAATGATATAGAATATGGGAAAATAAATATGGAAGAGGTTGGAGAAGGAAGTATAAATGCTATTAAACTAAGTGGAAATGCTGCGGAAACTGCAAGAAAGAATTATAAGAAATTTGAAGAAAGACTAGAGGATATAAAGTCTAAAGGGGAAGAAAGAAATTTGTTTTTTATAGGAAAAGCATATGGTATGCATTCCTTTTTATTTAAAAGTATTTTTAGGAACATTATTTTTCAATGTTCTATATTAACATGTTTGATTACTCTATTTATATTAAATTATGAGTTTGATAACAACACAGGTTTAATCGTTTATTCTACAAAAAGAGGAAGAAATCTAATAAAAGACAAGCTTTTAGCAAGCTTAATATGTGTAAGTTTAATAACTGCAACTATACTTAGTATAACTCTTATATTGTATTTTAATATATTTAGTTATGATGGACTTTGGAAAGTGCCAGTTAGTAGTTATTTTAATTGGGAGACAGCATTGCCTTTTATCAGCTGGTTTTCATTAAATATAAAACAGTATTTAGTGTTATCTATAGTCTTAGTATATGTAATCCAGTTGATTTTTACAGGTATAGTGTTTTTAATAGCTAGGATAACTAAAAACACTTATTTGGGATTTTTTATATTTGCTATAATAGTAGCCTTTGGATTATTACTACCATCTTTTATGCCTACTAACAGTAATTTAATAATTTATTCAACCTTTACACCTTTTAATTTAATACTTAATCCAAGCTTTTGGTTTATGGAAAGTGGACCACTTACAAATTACAAGTATTATGAGTTAATAACGGTGATCATATGGATAGTTTTAATGATGATAACTACCACATTAGGAATAAGAACTTTCAAAAGAGAGGATTTAAAGTAGGAGGGAAAAATGAGAATTTTACTAAATGAACTTAAAAAGATATTTAATTTAAAGAGTATATTAGTGTTATTATTCATAACTGCTGCAATATATTATTTGTTTATAGAATTTCATATAAATGTTTTCCCAAATGGAAGACCAGAAGGTGACGCTTATAGGATATCTACTAAAATAATTAAAGAAAAAGGAATTAATCTTAAGGATGAAGATATTAATTATCTTTACCATATGAAAGAAGATAGAATAAAAGAAGCGGACAATTATCTTAAAAATAATAAAAAAGCAAGAGAACTTAATATAACAAGTTATGATAGTCTTAATAAAGAACAGTCTAAAAAGGAAGGGGATAGAGCTAAGAAAATATGGAGCCTTCATGACGACATAATGTTTAAGGAAGGAGTTAATGCATTTTGGGAATTACAGGTTATGGATAGTTTTATAGATAAATTTCAATATAAAGAAGAACATTTAAAATCATTAAAAAATAACAAATCCTATGGAAAAAGAGTAAATGAAATGATAGAGAAAAAGTCAACATATGATATATTACCCTGGTTTGTTTTTAATAACTACAATGATTTTATAAGAAATACTTCTATACTTATATTAGTATCTATAATATTTATGATAGCCCCTATATTTACAAGGGATAAAAGAACATCTTTAGAATTATTACAGTACACAAGCAAAAGGGGACGAGCTTTGTATAAAGACAAAATTAAAACAGCACTTATAGCAGCGCCTATACTTATTACTATACAACTTGGGGCATTATTTTTTCTATATACTACTAGAAAATACACTGTAGATATGTTTTACAATTCAAATATAAATTCTTGTTTTTCAGGCAAACTATTTTGGTTTGATATGACATTTATACAATACATAATATTAACAGTAATATTATTGTATCTAGTTGGTTTTGTGGTGACTTTAATAATTTGCTATGTATCAAGAAATGTTTCAAATTATACTCTACTTATAGGTGTTCTAATCCCAATATCTTTAACCTTAATTCATATAACTGAGTCCATAATATTGAATAAAATAGGAAATTTATTTTTATCTAAATATAAAGTACCATTTATAATAGTAATTTTAATTATAGTAAGTATTGGATTAATAGCTAAGAGATATAGAAAAGAAAAAAAGATAGATATTACTTGGTAAAAAGTATAAAATAGGGTATAAGCTTAAAGAGAGGAGGTATTTAAAATGCCATCTCTCTCTAAAAATAAATTATGGGAAAGTTATATATAAGGACTAACAAAAAAATATTGTATTATGGTTGTGAGTAAACTTAGAATAAGTATTAAGCTAACAATTATTATATGTTGCTTCTTATTCATTACTACAATAGCAATGTATTCTCTAATCATTGCATTTGGTAAGAAATAAAGTGCTGTCTTAGAGCCCAGGCCTACACTGTTTAAGTTTGCTTGTCTTGCATAAAGTGCAGCTCGGAACAAATGAAAATTATTTGTTACAAATACGCTTTTATACTTGCCTGGTATAAGGTTCTCTATTATCCTTTTAGAAAATTGCATATTTTGTAATGTATTAACTGATTTATCTTCTAAAATAGTATCCTCAATAGGGATACCTTTTTCAATTGCATATCTTTGCATAGCAAGTGCCTCTGAAATTTTCTCATCATCTCCTTGTCCTCCAGAGAAAATGATTTTTGGCGGAGCAGTAACTTTAGATTGTTTGTGATAAAATTCTATAGCTTTATTAATACGACTGGCTAATAGGGGAGGAACTCTATCACCAATTAATCCACTGCCTAAAACTATGATAAAATCTTGATTTAATTTTGGACGATTAAATTGATAAATAAATGATATCATTAAAAAATTAAAAACGCTAAATATATAATATATACCAATAAGAGTAACACCGCCTAGTAAAATTTTTATTTCAGGTGAAAGGCTTATTCTACTTACAATGAAGGATAAAACTAAGCAACCAATTAAACCTATAGCTAAAAATAAAGTTAATAAATTGGCGGGGGTTCTACTCTCACGTTTCATAACAATTTTAGCATTTATAAATAGTGCTATTATCAATATATAAATACCAAATATAAGTAATATGATTGCTAACGCCGCAAAAATAATAACTAAGAAAATTAAAATAGGATTTTGTATTGTAAAAGCCACATAAACAATTGTAATCATAGCTGAAAATAAGAAAATGTTAAATAGAAGTCCATTAACTAGTTTCGCTGGATTTATTAAATATGATACTAAAAAAACAATAAATGTAATTGCAGTTAATGCTATAATTAAAGACATAAAACACCTCCTAGTATTATTGTATAGTTATATGATGATATTATGTAGAATTTAGAAAAATGTCAATGTAAAAGAATAATAAATTTTTAACTAATTTACATATATAACTATATTTTAGTTATTGGCATTTGACAGTAACTACAAATAGGAGTAATATGATATTGTCAAATGCCAATATAAATATAAGAGAGGGATAATATATGAAAATAGCAATTTCAGCAATAGGAAAAACTATGGAAGATGTACTTGATATGAGATTTGGAAGATGTGAATATTTTCAAATTCATGATACTGAAAGTGGACAAATCAAAGTTATAGAAAATAAAGGACTAAATTCTAGTGGGGTAGCAGGTATTGCAGCATCTAATCAACTAATTGAAGAAAAAATAGATGTGATTATAACAGGTAATTTAGGGCCTAATGCTTTTGAACTTATTGAAAAGGCAGGAATTAAAGCATATAAATCTGGGAATATAGCTATAAATTCAGTACTTGAGAAGTACAATAAGGGCGAACTTAATGAAATAGAAATCCCAGAACCTTCACATCATTAAGAATTCTATCAGATTGGAGATGAATATATGGTAAATATAGCAGTACTTAGTGGTAAAGTTATTTGCAGTAAAAAGGCAAAATTATGATTGATTTTTAATATAAGAATGAGGTTGGGGTGAGTATATGTATACATGTGCTATGTGTAGCGAACATCATTGTAAAAAGGGAGAACTTGATAATTTGCCACTTAATTGTCCATGTAATGAAGAAGAACAACAGGAAAAAATAAAAGAAACATATGGTGAAGAGGAAAATTATAAATTAGCATATAATTCAGCATTAGTTGAAGCGGAAGGATATTGCAAAAAAACAAGACTTGAAGAAATAATGGATTTTGCAAACAAATGTAACTTTAAAAAGTTAGGAATGGCTTTCTGTGTAGGATTAAGTAGTGAAGCAAAAACGTTATGTAAGGTATTAATACACAATGGATTTGAAGTTGAATCAGTGGTATGTAAAAATGGAAGTATACCTAAAGAATTCTTAAATATTAAAGATAATGAAAAGGTAAGACCAGGCACTTATGAACCAATGTGTAACCCTATAGGACAGGCTACTCTTTTAAACAATGCTAAAACAGAGTTAAATATTATGTTAGGACTATGTGTAGGACATGATTCCTTATTCATAAAATATTCTAATGCACCTGTAACTGTTTTTGCAGTTAAGGACAGGGTACTTGCACATAATCCTTTAGGAGCATTATATTTATCAGAAGGGTATTATAAGAACAAATTGTATAAGAAATAATTAAACCATGATTAGCAAATAAAAAATTAAGTTAAAATTTATCCGATGACTATCCGCTCTAATACTCCCATCTTCTTTAAAGTTGGCTACGTCCCTGGATAACGACTTCTAAGGAGTAAAACCCTTAAGAAGTCTGTTTGTAAGACTTTAGAAAAAACTCAGGCTATTATATTTTTTTGATAGCCTGAGTTTTGTATTAACCTATTCCTATTGTATTTAATAAAGGAAAAGTGAAAAGAATACCTTTCCCTAGTTTTTCTAAGTTGCCTGCTTTTACTATAGCATCAATAATGACTTTAGATTCTTCCTCTTTGGAAATAATTAAAATTGCTTCTTTAGAGGATTCAATATGAAAATTAAAATATTTTTTTATTTCATCCTCACCAGTACCTCTTCCATAGAAAATTGTGGCTCCCTTGGCACCAGCAATCTTAGCTTTCTCTACTATATTAGTTGCTTTACCTCTTTCTACAATAGTAACTATACAAATCAAATAAATTACCTCCTTATTTAGTGATTATAATTTAGTGATTATACCAAGTAAAAGTACAGAAATAACTGGTCCTAGAGAAGTTAGACCAATTATACCAAAGCCATTTAATAAAGGATCAGAACCTTCAATAACCCTAGATAAACCTAGAGCTATAGCTAAATTTAATGGGATATTTACAGGACCTGTGGTAGAACTAGCACAGTCAAAGGCTATTCCAACTATTTCTTCAGGAGCGAAAATACATAGTATTAAGGATAAAATAAGAAGTGGAATTATAATTTTAGAAGTTTTTATATTATATATTATTTTATAAATACCTAAAGAAAGTCCACTAGCGAAACCGAGAGCTACAGTATAAATTAAAGTTTTTTTAGGAATAGCGCCTATGGATGTTTCTTCTACTTCCATAGCAAGTATAGATAGTGCAGGTTCTACTAAGGTTGTACAAAATCCAATAAAAAAGATAAGAAGCAAAATACTCCATTTATTATCTAGGGAAACAAAGTTTTCTCCAATGGATTTACCTAGAGGAAGTAAGGAGAGGCTTGTTCCCTCAAGAAATAAAAATAGGCCAATTACACTTAATGCTATGTCTATAGTAAAAGATTTAATATCCTTTATAGGTTTTTTAAATAAGAAAAATTGGATAAACACTAAAAAAAGGGTTATAGGTAAAATACTTTTAAAAGTATCCCATAATCCTTTAATTAAATATGAAAGTTTCATGTAATTCCTCCTTGAACATTATCTATATTAATTATATCAATAAGAATTAAGTAAATTTAAATATACAACATAATTAATACATAATTTACATCTGGTGCATAACTTGGTAAATTATTACATGGATGAGTGATACCGAATAATTTTAATTAATGGATTACTTATAGTTAATAATATGATAATAAGTATCATTTTAATAAAGATTTACATATCTATAAATATATGATATAAAAAAATAAGTATTTTTATATTTGTTTTTTATTAATGTAATGTAGGGGGAGGTCATGGGAAAATTAGTATATAATAGAGATGATGCGGTAAAATATGCTGAACAATATGCTGAAACTTTTAATAAAAAATATCCTTATTATTTAGGATTTGATTGTACTAATTTTATTTCACAAGTAATAAGAGCAGGTGGAATTTTACCATTTGGAAACATATGGTCGCTATATAGTAGTTGGTTTTGTAATACTAACAACCATGAGGAGCTAACTGATGTGGCCATTACATGGAGGGCAGGTAGGTATTTTAGATTGCATTGGGGAAATGAAAATGGAGTTGGAATAAATAGAGCAAAGAAATATATAGAAGTTTCAGCTAAAGAATTTGTAGACGACTTTAATAAATATTATGATATGTTACAAATTGGAGATGTAATTCAATATGCTAAAGGTAATACCATTAATAAGTATCCATTTCACATGCAAGTTATTCATAAAAAAGGATACAATCCATCTGTTGAAAGAAACGATTTATTTATGGCACAGCATAGCATTAATATAAAAAATAGTTCATTATATGAATTATTATGTAAATATAGTAAAGAAAATATTTATGTTTATATTTATATAATTGATTAATAAAAGAGGGGAGCAGAAGTTAGTGAATAGACCTGTTCTATTTAAGGGCGTTGATGTGGCTATACCATTAACTTATACTCAATGTGAAGCATTAAAGAATGCAAGATATAAATTTGTATGTAGATATTATAGTAACTATTCAAAGCCATTGCATAGATGGAAAATGTTGTCTAAGGATGAAGCAAAATTGATTTCAAATAGTGGTTTGGATATAGTTTCTGTATATGAGACTGAGGGATTTTATTTTAAAACTTATTCTCAAAAAACAGGAGAAGAAGATTGTATTAATGCAATTAAGTGCGCTAAAATGATAGGACAGCCTATTAATACAACAATATACTTTGCCGTGGAGCCAGAAGTAGATAATGCAGTTAGAATGAATAATATATATGAATATTTTTTAGGAATAAGTGAAGAAATGAAAAAATTTAAAGAAATGTATAATAGTTTTGGTTGGCATATTGGGGTTTATGGATGTCATGATGTTGTGAAAAACATATACAATAAATACGAAATTTTAGATTGCTGGCAAACCAGTGCTAGAAGCGATAACAAAATTTTTGATAAAGCTCATTTATTTCAGCACAAATTTAGAGTTAGTACTTGGAATGTAGGAATAGTAGATGAGAATTTAGCTTATTCAACTAGCTTTGGCCAATTTAGAGTTTAAAAAGGACTGTCTCAAAACAAAAAAATAATACAGCAGCCTGATTAAGGTTTAGATTAAAATTTCAATATATTGTATCTAAAATTCATTTTGAGACATCCATTTAAGTTTTAATGATTTGGCAATATATTTCTTATCTTTAATACTTTAAGTATATATTCTGCTCTATTGGTATAAGAATGAGGTTTAACTGAAAGTTCTCCATTTCTACGAATTATATTTCGTTTTTCAGTATTTTTCAAATAATATTGAACTAATTCTAATGTTTCCTCTGGTGATGATGAAACTACTAAATCTCTACCAGGTACAAATAAATCTCTAATTATGGGAGTGTCTGAAGTTAATAAAAAGCCTCTAGAAGCAAGAATTTCAAAGTTTCTTTGGGTCATTTGTATAGGGTTATTTTGAAGACCTAATATAATTTTAGAAGAACTATAAATTTTGCTAGTTTCTGTAAACGGCAATTTACCATGAATGCAGTTGGAAGGAATACTCATGCCAATAAACTCAGTCATTTCTTTCCATCCCCATCCGTAAAAATGCACAGGAATATTATTCTTAATGAGAGGAGAAATAAGTGTTTTTATAGATTCTATTCTATAATGTTTTGGATATGATTTAAGATTTTTGAAGTAACCATTTGCTACTACAGCAATAGAATGATTATATTCATTATAGACTGTAGTAGGATGGTTAACATTTGGATGAAACCCAAAATCCATATGAGCTGCTTTAATACCTAATTTCTCATAATAATCAACTCTAGAAGGACAAATTGTAAAAACAAAATCAGGTCTCATTTTTTGAATTAACGGTAAAGTAAATCTAAAAGTATGAGTAGGGTCTTCAGTAGCCCAGTAAACGTGAGGTATGTTAAATAATTTCACATATTTCCGTATTAAATTAACATTTATACCTGTAGTTGCAGTAGTCCAACCTATTGTTATAACTAGCTCAGGCTTAAAATTCGTAATGGATTTATAAAGATTTTCCTCAGTTAAAGATTCACAAATCATAACATCATGTCCTAAATCATGAAATCCATTGGGAAGGCCGAAAATCCACATGGGATTATTTTCCCAAAACAGTATACGCATATTTATTTACCTAGGTTAGCTTCTTCTAAGTCAGGAGAAGTATTAGTAGACTGAACAAGTTCGCCATTGATATATCTAAATTCTTCTGGTATCTCATCTGATAAGTTAATTTTATTATAGTTAGTATTAAAGATCTTTAATATTACTGTTGTATTTAATTTAAATGGACCAGCTACAAATTCACCATTAGAATCAGGAATAGCATAGTCAATACATTGTATATCATTAGGGTCACTATCATAATAATTAGGGCCAGGTGTGAATACAAGAATAATGGCATCACTTACTTTTTTAGGATCATCACTATCATCCCATATAGTACCATGAATTATTCTTTCATTAACTTTAGGTAAAATAAAATCTAAATCTAATTGACTATAGTCATCACTAATAAGAACATCATATCTTGATGAGTTATTTATCAATTAAAAACCCCCCAATAATTAAACAAAATTAATCTATTACTATTATATTAGTAACATATTTTAATGTGACATAATATGAAGAAGTATAAAGCTTATTTCTATATCATAGGATATATTGAAATATAAGCAGAATAGGGAGAATACATATGCACATTCTTTTTTTAGACAATCACCCCAGATGGATTTATGGACTACCTAATGGGTTTAGGCACGCTGGACATGAAGTTGAAGTTTTACAAACATTAAATGAGAAAAGTATTATGGATGTACTTTTAGAATTTAAACCAAATTTAATAATGTCTATTGGATGGAAGTCTAAAAGTGATGTTGAGGTTCTCCAAAAAGCGAGAAAATATATAAGAGTGTTAAAGATTCCTTATATATATTGGGCCACTGAAGATCCTGGATATACCCATGTTTTTACTATGCCATTTATTCAAAAGACTAATCCAGATTTTATTTTTACAATTTGTCATGAAAAAGTAGAGTATTATGAGAAACTTAAAATAAAATCAGAGTATCTAGATTTTGGCTATGATGAAAGTATACACTGTCCTGTTAAATGTGAAAGAGAATATAAAAGTCAAGTTTCTGTTGTTGCAAATGCTTATCCGGAATTACTGAAAAAATATCCTAAAAATTTTAGATTAAAGTCCTTAATTAATCTTATTACACCAATAATAAATAGTAAAATTCCAATTGGTTTTTGGGGGCAGGATTGGGACAAGATGGATTCTATTTTGGGTTGTACGATTCCTAAAGAATGCATACGTGGATATATACCATATACCGAAGCAAATAAGGTATACAGTTCATCTGATATTGTTATAGGTATACAAAATCAAGAAAAACTACCTCAACTTTGTCAAAGAACATATGAAATACTTGGCTCAGGAGGGTTTCTTTTAACTTCTGATACTCCAAGAGTGAGAGAATTATTTAAAACAGGAGAAGATCTTATAATATCAGCATCACCAGAGGAAACAATAAAATTAGTTGGATATTATTTAAATAGACCAGATGAACGAAGAAAAATACAGGCAAATGGTAAAAAGACTGTTGAAATGCATAATTATAAATATCGTGCAGAGTATATTATAAATGTTTTAAAGAAGAGAAATATCATATTTTAATAGAGGTGAAAGAGGTGAAGATTCTTTTTTTATTAAGTGGTACTATATGGAGACATACCTTACCAGAAGGATTCATAGAGGCAGGGCATCAGGTTAAAATTTCAGGAACTATAACTAATGAGAATGTTTTATCACTTATTTTAGAATTCAAACCTGATTTGATTATGAGTATGGGAATGGGGCCAGATCAAACTAGACAGAAACAATTAATTATGAGAAAGTATTCAAAAGCTTTTAAAATACCACATATATATTGGTCAATTGAAGATCCATGGTTTACTAGAAACCTTTCATTACCACTTATACAGACAATGCAGCCCGATTTTGTATTTAGTATATGCCATGAAACTGTAGATTATTTTAATAAAATAGGAATTAGGGCTGCTTATATGAATTTTGGATATGCTCCCAAAATTCATCATGCTGTAAAAGTACAGGAGGAATATAAGAGTTCTATAGCTTTAGTTGCAAATGCCTATCCTTATGTGCTTAAGCGTTATCCAGCCCATTATAGAAATCAATCCATAAAAACATTAATAGTTCCCTTATTAAAAGAGAATATAAGAGTTGACTTTTGGGGAAAAGAATGGGATAAAGTAGGAGATATTTTAGGATGTAATATACCAGGTGAATGGATTCACGGATATTTATCCTATGTAGATGCTAATAAGGTTTATAGTTCAGCTAAAATTGTAATTGGACTTCAAGATTATGAAACTCAGGTTACTCAACGTACTTTTGAAGTTTTAGCTTCACAGGGGCTTTTACTTACAAATGATACAAGTGGAGTAAAAATTTTATTCAATAAAAATAGGGATTTAATTCTTTCCTCTTCTCCCAAAGATACTTTAAATCTCGTGAAATATTACTTAAATAAACCTGCTGAATGTGAAAAAATAGCTAAGAATGGATTAGCTGCTGTAAAGGGAAATAGTTATAAGGATAGAACCCTATATATGCTCGACATATTAAAAAAAGAAAATATAATATAAGGATGCAAATAATAAATAAGGAAATCTTACCTTGGGGTAAGATAGAATTTGGTGCTTTTCTGAAAAGAAAAACTTATATATTTATTATTTATAATGTAAGTTTTGTTTTAGTAATTCACCAACTGTTACAAGTTTAAAACCAAAGGTCTTAAGATTTTTTAAAGCAATATCTGTGCTTTCAGCGGTGTTGTTTCCTGCCAGGTGCATAAGTACTATATCCCCATTTTTAGCTTTTTTCAATATTCTGTTGACTATTACTCTAGTAGGAGGCAGCTTCCAATCTATGGTATCAATGCTCCAATATATACTGTATTTATAGCCAGCTTCACCAACTGCTTCAAATACCTTCTTATTAAATGAGCCAAAGGGTTCTCTAAATAATGGACGAGGATTTATTCCTGTTATTTTTTTTATTACATCTTCTCCTTTTAAAATATTTTCAATAATTTCGTCATTAGGTAGTTTAATCATGTCTGGATGGTCGTAGGAGTGATTTCCAATTTCATGGCCTTCACTATAGATAAGTTTTGCTATATCAGGAAACTTTTCTACCCAAATTCCTGTTAAAAAAAAGGTTGCCTTTACTTTGTGAAATCTTAAAACATTTAATATTTTTAAGGTTTCATTATCTTCAAAACCTGAATCATAAGTAAAAGAAATTTGGTTATGACTCCTAGAACCGTTAAGTATAAGAGTCGATGGAGGATTTGAAACTGATTTAGATAAGTTCAATTTTATCACACCTCTTTTAATATCTAGTGTATATATCTATACATTGATTTTTTTATAATTATAATATGCAAGTAGTTATTTTCAAGTGCTTAATTTTTAGATTATAGCATTATGTTTTAAATAACTTATAGCTATTAAACAGATTTAAGAAATAAAAGTGTAAAAAATATGATATAATGGCATCATATTTTATTTTGTAATAAGGGGGACAAAATGTGAGAGATATGCTTAGTAATTATCTATGCTTTGATGTAGGTGATAAAATTAAGGTAGATGGCAATATATATATTGTAGAAGGATATATTGATTTTTATGATGACAGTGTTGTTTGTTCATGGAGGGAATATAGAATAAAATCTACAGATAATTATCAGGTAAAATGGTTAAGTATTGATAGTGTAAATCATGAGTATGCTATTTATACTGAATGCTGTTATTTAGAAGAAAATATTATAGACAAGGATTACAAAAAAACTGATAGTGGAACAGCAACAGTGACGGAGTATAAAGGTAATGTAGATGTGGATTTTGGAGAAATAGTAAATTATAAAGAGTATGAGGATTATACAGAAGAATTTTTAATATCAATAGAGGATTGGGATGGGGAAAAAGAATATTCAAATGGATACTATATAGATGAAGATGACATTGAGAAAGTAAATCCTCAGAATAATAATAACTATACTAATTTATCACTAGAATCTACAAATGATTTATCTAAAGGAATATCAGGAAAGAAGATTATAGGAATTATAGGTATAATCATAGTGGCTATATTTTTATTAAAACCAGCATCATCAAATTCTAGTAAAAATGAAATTATATCAAAGTATATAAATTCCAATAGTAGTTTTGTTTATGTTACTTCAATAACATCTGATTTAGATAAAAATAAAAAAGCAAATGTATATTCAATAAATAAAACAGTTGAAGGTGCAGCAAAGTTGATAATAGATGGAGTGGAAGGAAAAATAGAGGATGTTCAAGAAAATAAAGAAGATGGAACAGTAATAATAACTACCAATGATGAATTAGCATTAATATATACCAGTGAGAAGTCTGAGATATTGATTCAAGTGAGTTCAAGGGCATATGTGTATTCTAGCAGAAATACACCATATAGAAGTAGATATTCAACAAATAGATATTATAGAAGTTATTATTATAGTCGAGCCTATGATAGGGATAGAAATAGGTATAGCAAATATCCTAATGGCTATAGTGATTATAATGATGAAACTTTTATACCAAATGATAATAATAAATACAAAACATATTATAATAATGGTAACAAATCATCCTCTAGTAGTATAAGGCAAGATAGTATAAATTCTAGAGTATCCTCAGGAGGAGGAACAAGTTCAGGCAAATAAAGAAGGAGGCTTTATAAATGGTAGATATACTAAATACTATAATATATTGTGGAGTAGGAATAATTTTAATGACTTTAGGAACTTATTTAGTGGATTTAGTAATTCCATGTGATTTTCCAACAGAGATAAAAAAGAGAAATGTAGCAGTGGGATATATAATAGCAGGAATTCATATTGGAGTAGGTATAATTTTAAGAAGTGCAATAATGACACCTGCTATATCAGAAGGCAGTACTACATTACTACAAGGAATAACTAGTACAGTAATATATTTTCTCCTTGGTATTGCCATATGTATATTGGCATATTTAGCAATGCACATAGTGCATAAAAAATATAATTTAAACAAGGAAATAGGAGATGGGAATCCATCAGCAGGCTTAATGATTATGGGATTATTTGTAGGACTATCAATAGTAATAAGTGGAGTTATTTATTAGCGTATGTAGGTGATGTAAGTGGATGAAAAAAATAAATTTAATTATAAATTATTAATGATAACAACTTTAATAATTTCAGGATGTTCAATTATTTATGAGGTATTGATTAGTTCTGTAAGTTCATTTTTAGTTGGAGATAGTATAAAACAGTTTTCAATAACAATAGGATTATACATGAGTGCTATGGGACTAGGTTCATATTTGTCCAAGCATATTAAAGTAAAGCTTTTTGATTGGTTTGTTGCTGTAGAAATAGGAGTAGGATTATTAGGGGGAATAAGTACTTTGGTACTGTTCCTCTCAAATATTTATATTGAAAGCTATGAGTTAATAATGTACATAGAAATAATACTAATAGGTACTTTAGTAGGACTAGAGATACCATTATTAACAAGAATTATAGAAGATAATACAAAAGATTTAAGGGTAACTTTATCCAGTATATTTAGCTTTGATTATATAGGTGGATTAATAGGCTCTATAGCTTTTCCTTTAGTTTTGTTGCCTAAGTTTGGATATTTTACTACTGCTTTTTTGGTAGGAGCATTAAATATAATTGTGTCTCTTATTATAATTTATGGATATAAAAAATATATAAAAAATATAAAAGGTTTTAAATTAATATCTATAATATCATTAGTTATAATGGTTGGTGGAACATTTTTTTCTGAGAATTTAGCTAAATCAGTAGAAGGAAAATTATATAGAGATAAAATAATTTTATCACAGCAAACTCAATATCAAAATATTGTGGTTACTAAGCATAAGGATGATTTGAGATTATTTATTGATGGCAATATTCAATTTTCAGCTAGTGATGAATATAGATATCATGAAACCTTAGTTCATATACCTATAAATGTAGCTAAGAAGAGAGAAAAGGTGCTTATATTAGGTGGCGGTGATGGGTTAGCTGTTAGAGAGGTTTTAAAATATGGAGAGGTAAAAAAAATCACATTAGTTGATTTGGACAAAGAAATTGTTAAGTTAAGTAGAACAAATAGCAATATAACAAAGTTAAATCAAAATTCTTTAAACAACAATAAGGTAGAGCTTGTGTATAATGATGCCTTTAAATTTCTTCAAAGTTGTAATGAAGTTTATGATTTAATAATAGTAGATTTACCTGATCCAAATAATGAAAGCTTAAATAAGTTATATACAAATGTATTTTATAGATTGTGTGGAAATAATTTAGCCAGTACAGGTGCAATGTCTATACAATCAACAAGTCCATATTATGCAAAGGAAGCATATTGGTGCATAAATAAGACTATAGAAGAGGAAGGGTTTAATGTAATTCCTTATCATGTAGAGGTGCCATCCTTTGGAGATTGGGGATTTCAATTAGTAACTAAAACTCCTATAGAGACTAAAGATATTAAAGTAAATGTAGAAACAAGATTTTTAAATAGTGAAACTATAGAAAGATTATTTAGGTTTAGTAAGGATGAAATGGTTAATAAGAATAAAATAATAACCAATACCCTAGTAAGGCCGCAGTTATTAGCCTATTATTTAAAGGCTGTTGAGGTGTGGAGATAAATATATTTAATATAAATATAAAAATAGTAGCTTATAATTGTAAATTTCAGCTACTATTTTTTATATTTTATTATAAGTAATGTTGTTAGTAATATTTTTACTTAAATAGATGTAAAACCACCATCAATAAATAATGTTTGTCCAGTAGTGTAACTAGAAGCATCAGAGGCAAAATAAATAGCAGCACCATTTAATTCTCCAGCATTACCAGGTCTTCCAGCAGGACAAATTTCATTATACATTTTTAAGCTACTTTCTTCAAAAAGAGCAGGTGAAGTCATTTCTGTTTCGAAAAGGCTAGGACCAATTGCATTTACGGTTATACCATATTGAGCTAAGGAAGCTGCCATACCTGTAGTTAAGCTTATTACAGCACCTTTTGAAGCATTATAGGCATGAAGTGCTTCATATTTGCCACCAATAACACCACAAACGGAGGCGGTATTTATAATTTTTCCGTATTTTCTTTCTTTCATATGTTTTACAACATGTTTGGACATTAAAAATACGCCTTTTAAATTTGTATTCATAACTCTATTCCACTCAGCCTCATCAATAGAATCAACAGAACCAACGGAATCTACTCCAGCATTATTCATTAAGATATCTATTTTACCGAAGGTATTTAAAATAGTTTTTACAGCAGTAATAACTTCCTTTTCTATTGTAACGTCACATTTTATAGGAAGAGATCTTCTTCCTAGAGATTCTATTTCTTTAGTTAACTTTTGCAATCTTTTATACCTTCTTGCTAGTATTGCTACATCAGCTCCTTGTTCAGCAAAGGCTTTAGCGATTTGAAGTCCTATGCCACTTGAAGCACCAGTAATAATTGCAACTTTCCCTGTTAAATCAAACAAATCACTCATGAAATTCTCTCCTTGTAAATATTAGCTAATACATATATTATACGAGAGATGTTCCTATTGTGAGTAAAAGGAGAGAATATGAAAATAACATTAAAATGTTATCTTTTCAAAATTACCTTTCATATCAGCAATTTCAGCCTGAATATTATCTAAATAAAATAGAGCTAAATGGAAGCCAGTTTGTTCATTATAAATTTGAGTTAATGATGGCATAGTTTCAAAGGCTTTTTTCAAAGCATCTTCTCTATCATCAAAGACAGCAGTACCACTAATTCTAATCCATTGACCCTGTGCATTAGCTGTAGAAATTTCTACATTTTTATTAGCTTGTACTTGTTTATAACAAAGTTTATGATCACCCATTCCAAAATAAAGTTTACCTTCATGCTCCATAAAGAATCCAAAAGGCCTTACTTTTGGTTTGTTGTCCTCCACAGTTGCAAAATAAAAAATAGGATTTTCTGATAAAAAATTTAATACTTTTTCCATTAACGTAACCTCCTTCATAAGTTAACTTTATTTACATGTTAATTTTAATATGCTACAATAAATTTTACAAGTACAATTAATTAGTATAGTTAGTATGCTTTTAGATACTAAAGGAGTGATAACAATGGAAAAAGGTGAAAATTTATTTGGTAAATGTCCTATTACAACTGCACAAAAGGTTATAGGTGGTAAGTGGACACTTATAATTTTATATTATTTAAGCATGGAGACTTTAAGATTTGGTGAACTACAACATAAGATACCTATGTTAACACAAGCAACTCTTACAAAACAGCTTCGTAATCTAGAAAAGTATGGATTGGTAATAAGAAAGGTTTATCCTGAAGTACCTCCCAAGGTGGAGTATTCTCTTTCGGATATTGGGAGAAAGTTTATGCCTGTACTTGATACATTAGCTGTATGGGGGGAAGAATATAAAAACTACTTAAATACTGAAGCTCCTAATTTAAAAGAAGGATAGTTAAAATTAAGAAAATAATAAAAAATAGTAGCTTTCTAATATAAATAAAGCTACTATTTTTATTAAACTACTTACTAAGTATTTCTACTCCATCTTCTGTTACTAATATGGTATGTTCCCATTGTGAAGAAAGGGAGCCATCTCTTGTTAATACTGTCCAATCATCATCAGAATCTATAAATATTTCATAAGAACCTGCATTTATCATAGGCTCTATTGTAAATACCATACCAGGTACTAAAATCATGCCTTCTCCTTTTCTACCAACGTGAGGAACAAAAGGTTCTTCATGAAATTCAAGTCCAACACCATGCCCACCAAAATCTCTTACTACAGAAAATCCATTTTTTGCTGCTAGTTCCTGAACTGCTGCACCTATATCATCTAAAAAGCCCCAAGGTTTTACTGCTTCTATACCTACACGCAAGCATTCTTTTGAAACTTCTACTAATTTTTTTGCTTCTTCAGTGGCTTCGCCGATTATAAACATTCTTGAAGCATCGGAATAATATCCATCTAATATAGTGGATGCATCTATATTTATTATGTCGCCGTTTTTAAGAATTATATTCTCACTTGGAATACCATGGCAAACTTCATCATTTATTGAGGTGCAAACGCTTTTAGGATATCCTTCAAAGTTAAGAGTTGCTGGAATTGCTCCTTGAGATACAGTATAGTCATGAACTAATTTATCAATTTCTTCAGTGCTCATACCTTCTCTTATATTATCTGCAACTAAATCTAGCACAGCATTATTAATTTTGGCACTTTTTCTTATGCCTTCAATTTGTTCTTTAGTTTTAATAATTTCTCTTGGTGGAACTTCAAAACCCTGTTCTGCTAAAAGGGCTAATTTTTCGTCAAATTCAATATGACATTTTTTATACTTTAATCCACTTCCACACCAACATAAGTCATTTCTATTTAAATTCATTCTAACATCTCCTAATAGTATTATAAATTATTTCACTAAAATCTATATTACCATATTTGCTTTATAAATGCACATAATAAAACTATTGTAGATAAATGGGATAAAATTTATTATAAAGATAAATTTTGTAGCAATAATAGTATATGTAGCTATTTATAATAAAGTTAGAAATAAAATAGTAGTTTCTTGTAAAAATGTTAAGTAAATATTATAATGTAATTATAATATTTACTTAACACAATTATATAAATCATTTAATAAATGTTTTGAGAGGGAGAAATATGATTAATATAGGAATTGATTTAGGAACAACTAATAGTTTGGTATCTTATTGGACAGAGAATGGTCCTGTTATTATTCCAAACTCTTTAGGAGAACGTCTTACACCATCTGTAGTAAGTATAGATGATAATGGTGAAGTGCTCATTGGTAAAATTGCGAAGGAAAGGCAGGTAATTCATCCAGAATTAAGTGCTTCTATATTTAAGAGGAATATGGGAAGTAAAAAAATATATAAACTTGGAGATAAAGAATTTTTGCCAGAAGAATTGTCTGCTCTTATATTAAAGGCTTTAAAAGAAGATGCTGAGCACTTTTTAGGAATACCTATTGCAGAAGCAGTAATAAGTGTACCAGCATATTTTAGTGATGCTCAAAGAAAAGCTACAAAAAGAGCAGCGGAATTGGCGGGATTAAAAGTAGATAGATTAGTTACTGAGCCAACAGCAGCAGCACTTGCTTATGGATTACATAATGAAAAGACAGATACTAAGTTTTTAGTATTTGATTTAGGGGGAGGTACCTTTGATGTTTCTATTTTAGAATTATTTGATAACATTATGGAGGTAAGAGCTGTTGCTGGAGATAACTATTTGGGAGGTGAGGATTTTACTGAGGCTTTAGAAAAGTTATTTTTAAAACATAATAATTTAGATTCCAAGGACTTAGATTATAAGAGTTGTGCATTATTAAGGAAGGAAGCAGAGGTAGCAAAAAGAGCTTTAGGTGAAAATAGAATTGTTACTATTAATTGCCCTATCAATGGAGAAACATTGTCTTGTGACATAAACATAGAGGAGTATGAAAAAGCTATAAAGAATTTATTAAATAGACTAAAAGAACCAGTAGAAAGAGCACTAAGTGATGCATCTTTAAAACTTAGTGATATAGAATCTATATTATTGGTAGGTGGTGCTACAAAATTACCTTTGATTAGGCATTTTGTAAGTAAATTGTTTGGTAAGTTAGCTTATGTAAATATTAATCCAGATGAGGTAGTTGCTCTTGGAACAGCGGTACAAGCTGCATTAAAAGGGAAAAATTCAGCTTTTAAAGAAATTATACTTACGGATGTCTGTCCATATACTTTAGGAACTACTATTTCTGTTAAAAAGTCTTATGGATATTATGAAACAGGACATTTCTTTCCTATAATTGAGAGAAATACAACAATACCTGTTAGTAAGGTGGAACGTTTGTATACAATACATGATAATCAAAAAGTAATCAATGTAGAAATATTACAAGGAGAAGCACGTTTATCTAAGGATAATATATATCTTGGTGAATTAAATATACCAGTACCAGCACATAAGGCAGGGGAAGAGGCTATTGATGTTAGATATACCTATGATATTAACGGTATATTGGAAGTAGAAGTAACAGCAGTATCTACTGGTGTAAAACGAAATATTATTATTGAAAAAAATCCTGGATACATGAGTAAAGAAGAAGTTGCAGAACGTATAGAAAGCTTATCCTATCTAAAAATTCATCCTCGTGAGAATCATGAAAATAAGCTTACTATTACAAGAGGAGAGAGATTGTTTGAGGAAAATTTAGGGGTTACTAGACAGGAAATAGGAAGACTTTTAAGTAATTTTGAGGATGTATTACAAAAGCAGGATTTAAAGGAAATAGAAGAAGTTAGAAAAGAAATTAATGAAATATTTGACACTATAGATACTAGGGGGGGATTTTAAATGGACTGTTTTGAAATATTGAATATTAATGAAACAAAAGATACAAAAGAAATTAGACGAGCTTATTCAAAGTTATTAACTAAATATTCACCAGAGGTAGATCCAGAAGGATTTCAAAGATTAAGAGCGGCTTATGAAGAAGCTCTTTTAAAAGCTAAGGAAAATGAAGAAACAGCTAAAAAGGCATTATCTCCTTTAGATGAGTTTATGGAGGAGTTTGAGGAAGTTTATAAATGCTTCCAAAAGAGAGTTAGTGTTGAGTGTTGGACTGAACTATTGGAAAAGGATATTTGCTGCAATATTGATACAGCAGGGGAAGTAAGCAATAAAATTTTAAGATTTATTATGGAATATTATAATTTTCCTCATGAAATATGGCAGTTATTTGATAACTATTTTTCTTGGAGTTCAAAAAAAGACAAGTTATACAATGATTTTCCTAAAAATTTTATTGATTTTGTAATATATAAAATTAATAATAAAAACACTTTACGTTATGAATATTTAAGAGAATGTACAGGAGAAGATGGAGACAACTTTATTACAGAATATAACAAAGCTTATAATGCTTTAGAAGATTATGATTTATATGCTGCTAATAATTCTATTAAGTCTGCAGAAAAAATTTGTCCTAATCATCCAGATTTATTAATATTAATTGGAAGATATTTAACCATTACTGGTGATATGGAAGAGGCTATTAAATTATTTACTGATATTATTAGTAAGGATAAAGAGGATATAGATGCATATTTTTATAAAGGAGACTTATATTTTAGAATTGGTAATTTAAAAGAGGCTTACAATGATTACAAAATGGTACTAAATATAAAATCAGATTCTTTTGGAGCTTTATATGGGATAGGAAAATGCTGCATTGTTTTAAAGAAGTATGAAGAAGCAATAGAATACTTAGAAAAATTATGTGACTTAGCAGATTATAGACAAGATATAAAAATAATTTTAAATTCAGCTTATAATTTTTATAGAGATAGTCTTCTAGAGAACATTGAAGAAGACCCTAAAAATAATGATCTAAAATATAAATTAGCAGAGATTTATTTTAAAACTAATAAAACAGAGGAAAGTTATAATATATTAAGTGAATTAATGCAAAGTACTAATGTTAATAGTGACATGTATGCTTTATATTGCCAAATATTAAGGGATTTAAAAAACATTGAATTAGCTTACAGCACTGTTTGTAAAGCAGTAGATTTATTTAATGATGATTATAAATTGAATTTTATTAAGGCTGATATTTTAGATGAATTTGGAAAATATGAAGAAGCTATTGAACAATATGATAAAATCTTAACTTTTAAGGAAGAAGAGGCTTCAGTTCATAACAATAAATCATATATATATAATATTTTAAATAGACATAATGAGGCTTTAGAATGTGCTGATAAAGCAATAAGTATAGATCCTAATATGGCTCATGCATATAAGAATAGAGCAGCAGCACTGTTAGGACTAGGGCTTTACGAAAACTGTTTAGAAGCTTGTGAACAAGCTTTGAATATTTATCAGTATTTAACAGAAGTTTATGTAATAAAAATGAAGGCATTTATCAATATTAATTTATATGATGAAGCTTTAAGAGTTTATAATAATGCAAATGATTTAGGATTAAAAGACAGTAAATTATATCATGAAAAAGCAAGGGTTTTAATTATTTTGGATAGATTTGAAGAGGCTATCAATTATTGTGATCTTGCTCTTGAAATGGAACCAGATAAATTAGAGTTTATTTATCGTAAAGGACTTTGTTATTATTATGAGGAAGATTATGACAATGCTATAGAATGGTTTGATAATGCCATAAAGCAGGATGAAAGTTATGGAGGATCCTATTATTATAAAACATTGAGTTTTATGTATAGCTCAAGAGAAAAAGAAGCGTTAGAGGTAATAGATAAAACAATTAGTTTAAATATTGAGCATATAGATAGCTTTTATGATTTAAAAGGATTAATAATGAGAAAAGAAGAGAATTATGAAGAAGCTGTTATTCAATATAAAAAAGCTATTAGCTATGAACCAGCTGTAGGTCAGTATTATTATTTATTAGGAGATTCATTAGGTGAACTAGGAAAGTTTGAAGAGGCAATTGAATGTTTTACAAAAGCTATTGAGCTAGATCCAAATCAAGCAGATTGGTATGTTGATATGAGCTATTCTTTATATAATCTTAATAAATACAATGAGTGTATTGAATATTGTAATAAAGCGATTGATATTGATGAAGAATCTGTTGTAGCTCATCAAAATAAAGGTTGGGCATTTTTTAAATTAGAGAATATAAAAGAAGCAGAAGAAGAATGTAACATTGCTTTGAAATTAGATGGAAATAATTCAGGTGTTCTATTGTTAAAACTTAGAATTTTACAATATAAAAAGTTATACGGAGATGCACTTATAGTTTGTGATAGGATGCTGGAACTAAATGAAGATGATGAAAAGGTAAAAGGGATTCGTGAGGATTTACTTAAAGAAATAAATAAGCCTAAGCGTGATAAAAAGGGATTGTTTGGATCTTTATTTAAATAATAAAAAATTCACCATAGGAACGTCTAAAGAGGAGGACTTAATTAATGAAACAATCATATTTTATGAAGGCTTATAAGAAAAGATGGAGATATAGAATTATAGCAATGATGTTTTGCGCATTGGTAACTTTGGGGTTTATAGGTATAGGCATAGAAACATATTATGATAATACAAATAATGCAACTGTAGTTAAAAATCTTGAAGATTATAAAAAAGCTCTTAATAATGAGAGTTATATACAAATTTCATCGGACAAGCTATATGATTTAGATATTGTAGAAACAGAAACAAGAAGCAAATTGGGAATAAAAATATCAGAGGATGTAAAAGCAAGATTTATAGCTATAGAGTTGGATCCATTTATATTACCAGTAGCTCTTCCAAATAAAGAGTATAAAGAACTTATGGCACAAAAAAAAGGTCCTTATATATTAAAAGGAACATTAATCGAATTTGAAGATAGTGAATTAGCAGTTATAAAAGATGCTGTTAACAGAAATAAGGCTGTTTTTAAATTAACTGAAGCACAACCTTATCTTCAATATTTAAAATATGAAAGTCCAATTAATTCAGCTTTAGTCTATTTTGTATGTGCAGGTTTGTGTGTGATATTTGTTTTAACCTTATATATAATAGCTATGAGAAAAAATACTTTAGCATTAAAAAGTCTTAAAAATTTTTCAAATGGAGATATTGAATTTGCATGTGCACAAATTGATAATGAACTAAGTTTATCTAATGTATATAAAAATGGACCTATTATTATAACTAATAATTATATAATTGTAGAAACTCAACAGATTGTATTTGCCCTTCCACTTAGAGAGTTAATGTGGGTATATAAACAAACTGTTAAGAAAAAAGCATATGGTATTATTCCAGCTGGTAAAACAAATAGTATAGTATTTGTTTTTTCAGATAAACATACATATCAGGTTGATTTATTTAGAGGAGAAAAAATAATTGATGAAGTTATTGAATATATGTATAACAATTGCAAAACATCTTTTGTAGGATATTCAGAAGATCTTAAGAATTTATTAAAAAAAGACTATGATGAGTTTATGCACAAATGGAGAATTCATAAGGAAAATTCAAAAAATATGAGTATGTAAAACTAACTCTCAATTGATTTATCCCATAACTGACTTTTTTAATACATCCATTTTTTAAAAGTGAGAGTAAAGATTAGATATGTCCCTGAATAACGATTTCTAAGTTTCAGCAAGAGTAAAGAATTTACTCTGAAGCTTAGAAATCTGTTTATAGTATACTAAATAAAATAAATACTAAAATATTAAATTAGAGCAGATTAATTTCTAGGAGAATTAAAATGGAAAAATGTTATGTATGTAGAAAAGAATTAATAGAAAAACATAATAACTATCATAGATTATGCACGGAATGTGGACAAGTTAATTTAATGGAGAGAGAAAGAAAAGAAGATTTATCAAATTATATTGCTTTAGTTACAGGTGGAAGAATAAAAATAGGTTATTATACATCTTTAAAATTAATTAGGGCAGGAGCTAAAGTAATAGTTACTACAAGATTTCCTTTAAATGCATTGAATACATATTCTCGGGAGAAAGATTTTGAGGAGTGGAAAGAAAATCTTATAATTTATGAAATGAATTTAAAAAAGGTTGGAGAAATAGAATCATTTATACAATATGTCCAAAGTAATTTTCCTAAATTAGATATAATAATAAATAATGCAGCGCAAACCATAAAAAAAAGCAAAAAATATTATGTAGAATTAGAAGCAAAAGAAGAAAAATTACGCTCAATTTATTTAGATAAATGTAAATATCCACAGTTGGGATGTATAAATATAATGAAAAATCCAATATGTAAATTTGGAACAAAAGATATTATAAATCTTCAGGAAACAGAAGATTATAATTCATGGGTTGCAAAACCAGAGGAGATTTCATTATATGAATTTTTAGAAGTGCAAATTATTAATTCAACAGCTCCATTTATGCTTTGTACAAGATTGAAAGAAAGTTTTAAAAAAAGTAACAATATGAATAAATTTATTATAAATGTATCTTCTGTTGAGGGAATGTTTAGTGAAAAGAGAAAATCAAGTAAACACATACATACTAATATGGCCAAAGCATCGTTAAATATGTTAACAAAGTCATTATCAAAGGATTACGCAAAGGATAGAATTTTTATATACAGTGTGGATCCAGGATGGGTCTCAAATCAATTTCCAAAGAATTGGAATGGTGTGTGTGATGAAAAATTTAATGCGCCTCTAACCTATGAAGATGCAGCGGCTAGAATATGTAATCCAATCTTTAAATATTTAAATAGTGAAAGATTAGATGAGTTTGGAGTGCTTTTGAAAGATTACAAAAAACAAGAGTGGTAAAAGGAGTTGTTGGACTCCCTTATTATAAAAAATATACAAGGAGAGGGAGAAAACTATGAAACTTTGCAAAAATAAGTGGTGTATTACTAAAGAACTTTATACAGTAAAAGATAATCAAAAAAAATATGAAATATTTCAATGGAGTATTAATGAGGATATTGAAGACAAACTATTTAATTATAATTTGAATGTAAAAGATTTTAAAAGTTTTACTAATAATTTTTATAAGGAAAAGTTAAAAGAAAAGTTTAAAATTGCTACAGGAGAAGAAACATCTTTTGAAAGAATATTTGTGGAATCTAATGATATTTCCATGAATATCAATGATAAAATTTATCTAATTGTAATGTTTTTTGATGAGATAAATAAAACCTGTTATAAAAACGCAATTGAAGACATTAGTATAAGAATATATCTTAATTTTGTAGATAAATGCTATAAAATAACTAAAAGAACCCCAAAGGTATTAATAAAAAATACCTTTGATAAAAATATATTTGCTTCTATATACAATTATCTTGTTACTGAAATTAAAAAATATGAAGTGTTAGATGATGAAGATAAGGTTAGAAAAATTTTAAACAAATATAAAGTTAGAGTAGATTTTACAAAAAGAAAAAACAGTTATGCATACACTAGTAATCATATTGTTTTAAGTAAAGAAGTAAATTTAAATGAGTTTTTAGTATTTCTTGAAAAAGGGAATAGTATAGTAGTAGAAAATTTTTTAAATTATTTTCCTTATTACGTATTAAATATAGCTGAAATAAGATTTAGACTTCATTTTTATGGTATAAACGGGAAAACCTTGGAACAAATAAATAATTACTATAAGGAAAAAAGACATAAAGAGCCAGATCTGTGTTATTTATTAAAAGAATTAAAGCCAGCAAAACCAAGATATATTATCGATAAATTAAAGAGTATGAAGTATGTAGATATAAATAGGGAAGTAATAGAAAATAAAGAATGTGTGAAATTTAGTATTGATTTAAATAATAGAAATGTACAAAAGAATTATTTAATGGACATTATAAATAGTAGAGGAATGCTTGTTTATAATTATACAAATAGTCATATTAAATATTAACAATGGAGTGGGGAGCGGCCCCAATCTTTCGCGTGGTGCTGAATGTTTTAGTTAAACTACTCCAAAGGTCAAATAAGTAAGAAAAAATCCTAAGTTGAGGTAAGGCTTTAATTACTCTTGACATTGGTATTATAACATATAATTTAGTTAGAAGCTATCCTGCAGAATGAAAAAAATAGTAACATGCAGCTTGGATATAAGTTAGGTGTTGCTATTTTTTTTATTTATCTATAATTAATACTATAAATGTTAACAATTATTAATGAAAAGGTTAACTAGTGTGTTTATTAACAGCTATACTTGAATGTTATAGGAAAATAATGTAAAGTAAATATTTGAGGTGAATTTTATGGGAAACAAAAGATATGTAAAATTAAAAGAAGAGGAATTAAGAAAAAAGCTTAATCCGCTTCAATACAAAGTAACTCAGGAAGGAGCTACGGAAAGACCTTTTGAAAATGAGTATTGGAATAATAAGAAAGAAGGAATATATGTTGACATATGCAGCGGAGAGCCTTTGTTTACATCAAAGGATAAATTTGATTCCGGATGTGGCTGGCCAAGTTTTAGTAAGTCAATAGATAGATCATTAATTAAAGAGAAGGTTGATTTTACATATAATATGCACAGAATAGAAGTAAGAAGTAAACTTTCTGATTCACATTTAGGGCATGTATTTAATGATGGTCCAGAGGAAAAGGGAGGATTAAGGTATTGCATAAATAGTTCAGCACTAAGATTTATACCTGTTGAAGACTTGGAAAAGGAAGGGTATGAAGAATATATAGAACTTTTTCAAAAATAACAATAGGTATTAATATCTGTAAAAAAGAAATACTTTTATTAATTTTAATGAATAAAGGCCTAATATGGGATGAGAATCTATTTAGAAATCATTAATTAAGGGGGATTGGGTTAATGAGTAGAAAGATATTCAGTGCAATTAGCCTTTTAAGTTCAGCACTTCTTTGTAAGATAGAAATGGGGTTTTTTACAGAGTATTTTGTAATGTATGAGGATGTAACTGATGGTGTTGACAATGCATGTGCAATTGGGTTAGCTGGAATAGCAATAGGAATATTATTTTTTATAGCACATATTATATTTGTTATTTGTATATTTACTAAAGCATGGAGTAAGGAAATAAAAAAGATATATTTAAATGAATTAATTATAAATAGAGAAGATAGGTTGGTTAAAAATATAGTAAGAGGAATTACTTACTTACTAATAATCTTTTTTATAATTGCATTATTTAAAGAAGTACATAATAATATTATATTTTTAAAATTTTATAGTCTTTGTATAATATGTATAGCCATATATTCCATATGGATTAATAATATATTGAGAGAAAATTATATAGCTAAAATATGAAGTGGATGTTTTACTACTTACAGAAGTAAGAAAAGTTATACATAGGTATGAGACCTATGTATAACTTTTTTTATAAAAATTTAAGTAAACTCCTAAGTATATTTTTCGATAAGTTCAATATAATTAGATGAATTAATATAATGATTGGCAATGGAGTAAATTGGAATGTGAAAAGTTTATAAACAAAGTAAGAATTCTATTTATAAATGTCTATTATTTTGATATTATAATTAAATAATGATTTATACTAACTGGTCAGTTTAAAAGCTATAATTAAAATTTAATATAAAGGAGGCAAAGCCTATGAAAAATGCTTTAAAAGTATTTAAAAGAGATATGAAAAGCATATTAAAAAATCCTGTAGCCATGATAGTGGTTATAGGAATATGTTTTATTCCGTCTCTTTATGCATGGGTAAATATAAAAGCATGTTGGGATCCATACGAGAATACAAGTACTATTCCAATAGCAATAGTAAACAATGATAAAGGAACAACTTTTAATAATAAAGAAATAAACATAGGTAATGATGTTATAAAAAAATTAAAGGATAATCACAAGATTGGATGGAAATTTGTTAATTCTAAGAAAGCAGAATTAGGAATTGTAGATGGAACATATTATGCTACTATAGAAATTCCAGAGGATTTTTCAAAGGATTTAACAAGCTTAGTATCAGACAAACCTAAAAAACCACAAATAGTATATAAGGTGGATACTAAAACTAACCCAGTAGCAACTAAAATTGCAGGGGCAGCAAAAACAACTTTAATTGATGAGATAACTACTAATTTTATCTCAACAGTTAATGAAACGGTGTTTGATTCTTTCAATGATATGGGAGAAGATTTACAAAAACAAGAGAAAAAGATAATAGAAGTTAAGGATGCCATAATAAAAGCAGATAATAATATGGAATTTATACTTGCTGCATTAAATAATGTTAATGGTAATTCAGCTAATTTATCAAAGTATTTATCTGAACTTAAAACTACTATGCCAGAGATAGTTAAGGGTATTGATGCAATAGGGGCAAACAAACAAAACAATAAAAATTTTTTAACAAATACTCAAGGTACTTTAAATGATGCTTTTGATAATGTGGATTTTAATTTTAACCAAGTTCAAAGTTCTACAGAACGTATACAAGCTTTATTGCAGCAATTAGCCATATCTGGTAGTGAAAACACTACTGTAGATACAAATGCTATATTGTCTAAGATAATTACAGAAATGGATTCAGTTGATAACCGTATTTATAGATTAACCACATTTTTCGAAAATATAAATGATCTTCGTCCTAATAAAGCAGTATCTCAAATAGTGGCTAGTTTAAGAGATATGATGGTAAACTTGAATAAACAAAGAAATGCTTTAGACAAGTTGCAAAAGCAAGTAGGAGAAACTAATGAAGTTAATCAAGAATTAATTAACACAATTAATAATAATATAAGTAATATTCATAGTGACATAAAAAGAGAAATAAATAATTATAATTCACAAGCTAGACCACAATTAAATAATACAGTGAATAATCTTATAAAAGCAACAGATGATGCTTCAAAACTTATTGATCTATCTAAAGGATTAACTACTGAAATAGATAAATTATTGGGTTCAGGAGTAGAAGGAACTGAACTAGCAACGCAGATATCTCGAAAGTTATATGATAGATTAACTGAATATAAAGAGGTCATAGGTAAAATTAGTGATAAATTAAAAACTGTAGATAATAAGGATTTAGTAGAAATAATATCAATACTTCAAAGTAATCCAGAATTTATGGGAGATTTTATATCAAAGCCATTTAATTTGAAAGAACAACCTATATATAAAATACCTAATTACGGTTCAGCAATGAC
This sequence comes from Clostridium lundense DSM 17049, assembly GCF_000619945.1. Lineage (GTDB taxonomy): Bacteria > Bacillota > Clostridia > Clostridiales > Clostridiaceae > Clostridium_AO > Clostridium_AO lundense. Next base: position 235,081 of record NZ_JHVC01000007.1, read on the forward strand.
ACCAGTATATACAGTACTTGCACTTTGGGTTGGAGGATTAATTTTAACATCTGTATTAAGAACAGATGTAGTAGATTTTGAAGGCAGCGAAAATATAACAATAAGAGAAAAATATTTTGGCAAAATGTTTACATTTATTGCTTTTGCATTGGTACAAGGACTTGTGGTTTCTGTAGGAAATAAGGCTATTCTAGGAGTGTATACGGTAAATACTTTCCTTATGATATTATTTGCCTTAGTTACCTCATTTACTTTTTCAATAATAATATATACTTGTGTAGCATTGCTTGGTAATATAGGTAAAGCTTTAGCCATAGTATTAATGATTGTACAACTCGCAGGAAGTGGTGGAACCTACCCTATACAAGTCGACCCTATGTTTTTTAGAGTTCTTCAGCCATTCTTCCCATTTACTTATGCTGTTGGAGGATTTAGGGAGGCTATAGCAGGACCTCTTGTATCAAGTGTGGTATTAGATTTTATAGTGTTAATTGTAATGGCAGCAATTTTTATTGTTATAGGATATTTATTGAAATCTCCATTGCATCATAAGGTAAGTAAATTTGAAGCTAAGTTCAAAGAATCAGGTATTTCAGAGTAAAGGAGGGATAAGCATGAAAAAAGTTTTTAAGGTTTTTAGAAATGATTTAAAAAGTATAATAAAAAATCCAGTAGCATTATTTATAATTACAGGATTATGTATTCTTCCTTCACTGTATGCTTGGATCAACATAAAGGCATGTTGGGACCCTTATGCCAATACAGGAAATTTGCCAGTTGCAGTAGTTAATAATGATGAAGGTGCAATATTTAATGGAAAATCTATTAATGTAGGAAATGAAGTGGTGGATTCGCTTAAGAAAAATAAGAATATTGGGTGGATATTTGAGGATGAATGGCAGGCAAACAGTGGACTAAACGAGGGAAAATATTATGCTATGATAGAAATACCAGCAAACTTTTCAAAAGGATTAATAAGCTTAGCAAGCACAAATCCTCAGAAACCTAACATAATATATAAAGCAAATGAAAAGGCTAATGCGATAGCTACAAAAATTACCAATGCTGCCAAGGAGAGTGTGGCAAGGGAAATAAAGGTTAACTTTGTAGATACAGTAAATGAAAAAGCTTTTGAAAAGTTGAATACTGTAGGAGGAGAATTAGAAACTCATAAACCTGAAATATTACAATTAAATGATATTTTAAATAGTTCTATTGGTGAATTAGAAAAAGTTAAAAATCATATAAATAAGGCAAATGAGAATTCTGCAAGCTTACAGAAGTATTTAAAAACTGTACAAAATGATATACCAACATTAACAAATCAGATAAATACTCTTCAAAAAGCAACTAATGAAAGTAAAAACCTTATGATGGCAACACAACAAACAGTGAACTCTTTAGGTGGAAATATAAATAGTGATATAATGCAAATTCAATCATCTAATAAAAAGGTTCAAGATCTAATAAATGAGTTAAAAAAATTAAATAATACATCAGGGGATTTAACACAAATAATAAAGGATACTGAGGGCATAGATAGGTTACTTGGCACAATGGATAATTTAATAGATTCAAGAATTAAAATATTAGAAGCGCTTAATGATTTGAAAAATAGTAAAGGTATTTTTAAATTTATAGATTCATTAAAGAAATTAGATAAGGCTATAAAGGATGCAAAAAATATTTCAAGTAATATAAGTTCTTCTGCTAAAAGTGGAACTGCAACTAAAGAACATATAGATGAAATGTTAAATATATTATCTACAACAAGTAATGGAATTTCAGATTTGGTTAGTGCTTCATCAGATTCTCTTTACTCAGGACTTATTCCTACATTAAACAGTATTGGGGATGGAATAACTACAGGTTTAAATAATGCAGATGAAGTTTTAGATAGTATAAAGGTTATAGTACCTCAGCTTAATGCTTTGGCTAAGTTTGGAGTAGCAACTAGTGAAGTGGCTATTGATGAAGGTAATAGAATAAATGATAAACTTACAACTTTCCAAGGAGATTTAAATAAATTAACAGATAAAACAAAAGATTTAACAGAAGAAAACTTAAATGAAATATTGGATATGATGGAAAAAAATCCAGACGAAATGGCTTCTTTTATATCTTCACCAATAAAAGTAATAGAAAAAGAAGTTTATGATGCTGGAATATTTGGGGTTGGATTAACACCATTTTATACAGTACTTGCGATTTGGGTTGGTGCATTATTATCTTCAGCATTACTATCAGTAGAATGTGAAGAAGAATTCAAAGAGAAAGAGAAAATAAATTTGTGGCAAGAACATTTTGGAAAGATGTTATTATTTTTATCTATAGTAATAATACAAGCTATTATTGTTACTTTAGGAGATGTATATATATTAGGTGTAAATGCAGCTGATAAAAAACTTATGTTAAATTTGGCAGTGCTAACAGCAGTTGCCTTTACAATTATAATATATACTTTAGTTTCTATGTTCGGTAATGTAGGAAAAGCTGTAGCAGTAATAATAATGGTATTTCAAATAGCTGGAGCTGGTGGTATATATCCAATACAAACTAATCCAGAGATTTTTGGAAGATTACAATTTTTATGGCCATTTACTTATGCAATAAATGGATTTAGAGAGGCAATAGCAGGTCCTATATGGGAAAGTGTTAATAAGAATTTATATGCATTATGTATTTTTGCAGTTGGTTTTTTAGTTTTAGTCATTTTAAAGGCACCTATTCGCAAGTTATCATATTATATGGATAATAAATTTAGAGAATCAGGACTTTAAAAAAACCAAAAATTTCATATTAATATTGTGTATTTTTAAAAGAAATTTGCACATATTAATAGTGTAAGGAACATAACGGTTGAGCGAAGACTTATGTGTGCTTTTTAAATAAGGTATATATAGGTCGACCAAAGATTGTTATAATGGTCATTAAAAATGGCTGTTATATAGTCAGAGGGAAGATTTTATAGGGTGGGGAAAAGTTTTATTATAGTCGATATTATATTGATTATAATAGGATTCCAACTTATTCTATAAGGTCGAGTTAAGATCATTCAGAGTATTGAATTGATTCTATACAGCCGAAAGGTTGTGTAGGGTTGAATAAATATTCTGCATGGTTGAACGAACCATGATTATAGGTTGTGATTTGCTTTATTATAGTCGAAAGATTATATTGAGGTAATAAGCTATCTATAATTGTGTAAGGTAGATCGTTATATTCTTTAACTTAATTAAAATTTAAAAATAAATTTTAATTAAAAAGGAAGGAAACGGATTCATTATAGTAAATCAACTATAGTGAATGCGTTTCTTTTTTATGTTCTTTAGTTAGGAATATAGAACTTTGAGACTGTTCTTGCTTGACTGTTTTAAAAAACAATGCTAAAATAGTTTAAAAATGACATTGAGGAAGTTATTACCAGTACACAAATAGGGGTGATTTTTGTGAAACTTGCTGAAGCTTTAATTTTAAGATCGGATTTTCAAAAAAGAATAGAACAACTTAAAAATAGACTTACAAGTAATGCTAAGGTTCAAGAAGGGGACAATCCTATGGAATCTCCAGAATTGTTACTTCAGGAGCTGGATAGATGTTTGAAGGAAGTAACAGATATAATAAAAAGAATAAATAAAACAAATTCCCAAACGAAATTTAATGATAATATGACTCTAGCAGATGCATTAGCAGAAAGAGAAGGAATCTGGGACAAGAGGCTTATACTTGCTCATTTAGTAGAGGCTGCAACAGTAAGGCAAGATAGGTATAGTAGATCAGAAGTGAAATTTTTTAGTACAATAAATGTTAGTGAAACACAAAAGAAAATAGATGATTTGTCAAAAGAATTTAGGATAATAGATACAAAAATTCAAGGATTAAATTGGAATGTAGATTTGTTGTAATAAAAGGATTTCTAAAGTGGTAACTAAAATTTATAAGGTGAGTACAGACCCGCCAACAGGGAAAGTTGGATGATGGCTTAGCATTGGGGCAATGTCAGTGGTTCGAATCCGCAGTTAACAAATTATGCCCATTAATGTAACATGAGTACAAATAGAATGTAAATGTAACTACCATGTACTAATTATAATTTTAGCTAGGGTGGGAATGGGGAATTTTTAAATATAATTTGATCTATATTAAAAAGGTATTATCAAGGTTTTAAACTTTCATAGTACCTTTTACTTTTTGAAATTAATGTAATAAGTTACTTTTAGTTGAAATTAGTAGTAATTTGAGATAAAATATACTTAAATTGTATTCATTTGTTATTAGTTTTAAATTAGGATTATATTATATTTTGACGTTGAGAGGAAGTATGTATTGTATATTAAAATATTTGTATTAGGTTAATTAGATGAGGTTATTTTTACTTCTTCCGAAAGGAGACATTTTAATGATTAATATAATGATATGTGACGATTGTTTAGAAATAAGGAATGCTATAAGTAATATAATCAATGACTTCTATAAAAACATTAATTTTAAAGAGTTTAATATAGTAAGTTTTGATAATTCCGATGATAGCATTGATTATGTTAAAAAAAATACTAATAAAAAAAACATATATTTATTAGATATTGACTTAAATGAAGATAAAAATGGTTTAATGCTAGGACAAGAAATAAGAAAATTAGATAATTATTTAGGTGAGATGATATTTGTAACTAACTATTCTCACATGGGATTTAAGGTTTTTCAGTATAAGTTAAGAGTTTTGGATTTTATTGACAAAAATTGTAATTTTGAAAAGAAATTAAGAGAAAGTATTTTAATTGCTACTAATATATTGAATAAAAAAGAAAGTGGACAGGCAGAGAAAAGGTTACAGGTAAAAGTAGAATCACAAATATACAATGTATTATTTAAAGACATAAATTATATAGAAACTATAAAAAATAGCCGTAAAGTTGTGTTATATACATCTAATAGTAGATTAGAGTTTTATGACACATTAAAGAATTTAAGCAGTCTATTAGATGATAATTTTATTCAGATTCACAGAACAACTATAGTTAATAAAAATTATATAAAAAATGTATGTAAAAATTATAATAATCCATGCGTTATATTAAAAGATGGTGCTAAATGTATGATGTCTAGAAGTGGATTAAAAGAAGTGATGAAACATTGGATATAATAGCAATTTGCATTTTATATTATACTGTATGTATATATATTGCATACAAGTTAAATGGATGGGAAGCTGAAATAAATTTATCTAATTGTTTAATAGTAATTGTTCTGTCTACAGCATTTAATTTTTTGATAAAGATACCATTTTTTCATGATATAAAAATGATATTATCCACTACAGGTCTTTGTTTTATTTTTAAAATATATTTTAAAAAGGATATTTTTGAAATATTGAAAACTGTTTTTTTTATAATTTTAATAATGTTGGTTTCAGAAATGATGGTGGCGGCAGTTTGTGTTAATGTACTAAATATTGATTTTAGTAAATTATATAATGGAATTATAATGAATGTAATATTAAATGTTATAGTAGACATTATCTCTGTATTGGTGGCTTGCTTAAAAGAAAAAATTATAAAATGTTATAGTATAAAAAATCATGATAATTTATTTAATATATTTTTTATGATTTCTATAATAAATATACTTATATTAAGCTATTTTATGTTGTATAAAAATTTAAGTACTATAGTGTTTTATATAACATTTACGATTTCAATATTGTATGCTATTGTAGTATTTATATTTATACAAAAAGATTTTACAATTAATAAAAAGGAAGAGGAGTATGAAAAATTAAAATTATATACAAATATAATAGAAGATCTAGTTAATGATACAGCAAAATTTAAACATGATTTTAACAATATAATGTTTATGATAAAAGGATATTTAGATGATGATAATTTAGTAGGGTTGAAGGAGCATTTTGGTGATAAAAAATTACAAGAAGGTAAGTTTTCAGATATTTTAAAATTAAAAAAAATAAAAAATGCTGGTTTAAAAGGGTTATTAACTTATAAGGTAACAACTATAGAATCTAATAAAGTAAAAGTTTATATAGAGGTATTAAACGATATAGATAAAATACATATAGACATTGTAGATTTATGTAGGATTTTAGGAATACTTATAGATAATGCCTATGAAGCAGCTAAGAATAGTAAGGATAGATTTATATCTATAACATTTATGCAGGATGAGACTTTAAATATAACTATATTAAATAGTTGTAATGATAATATAAATGTACCTAATATATATAAATTAGGATATTCAACCAAAGGAGCCAATCGCGGAATAGGGCTACATAATGTAAGAGACATAATAGATGAAAAATATGACAATGTTTTATTACAGACGAATTTTAATGAAGACGTGTTTATACAAGAGTTGTATATAAAATAAATCTTAGCTTTAGATGAAGTTTACTTAAAGTAATAACTTCTGTCTGAAGCTAAGATTTATTTATTTAGGGGAATAGTCCCCAGATAAAAGATAAATAGTTTTTTATTTATCCTTTTTTAATAATGATTCTGGCATTTTAGGTTGTCCTATAAATAAAGGAACACAGGACTTAGTTGAAGTTTTTGCTACATCTGTTGATAGATTGCTTAGTTTAGTAGCTAAAAATTTAGAAAATTTACTTGAAGTATTCATAATTATTGTACCTCCTTTTAAAAATTTTATAGGTAACAGGACATATTAGTATTCCTTGTACCCATAATATATAAATAAATATATTAGAAAAAAATATATTTTTTAAACTTATTGATAATATAAAATATATGGTTACAGTAATTAAACTTTTTATTCTTAGCCTTTTTCTAACACAAGGATCTACATAGGGTTTCTCTTCTGTATCAGCTGGTGAATATTTATTGTATAAATATAATGAGGTTAAAAATATACATGCTTTAATAACTATATTGCATTCTGTATATAAGGATAAATATACTGATGTAAATATGGTTATTAAAGTTGATAAGAGGCAAGTCCAACTTTTAGTAGCATGGATTCCTCCAGAAAAACATCGCAAAATACCCCAAATTATAATAGTATACATAGCATATCTAGCTACTCCTAAGAAATATGCTATCATTAAGATAATTGGAAATTTAGCAAAGTTAGCATATAGAACTTCGATTCCATATCGTATAATTTCCAAGTCATCTTCTGTCTTATCTGGTAATGTGCTTTTTACGTAATTAGATACTTTCATGCTAAAATTTTCTGATAAACTCATACAAACTACATCCTTTTATTATTTATTATACATAAAATTTAACATATATATAGTTAAATGTCAACAAAAATGTATTAAACAATACTAATATGCATTAAAATGTTATTTAATACATAATATAGACCAATGGGCTAATCAATGTATAATTTTATCTAAAATAGGTATATTATTGAAGATGCGGGGTTAAATAAATAAAATTTTAAATATACAAAGGGGAGTTTATATTATGGGGGGAAAAATTAAAATTTTATCTTCTATTATGTATGTATTGTTGTTAAGTTCTAATATTGCATTAACAGGTGTGCAATGTAAAAGTGTACAGTGTAAAAGTATTAATGATACTAATATTAATGTGAAAGATGAAGATGAATATAACAGATATAAATATGCATTAAATAAATTAAAATCAGATAAAAATCTAACCAAATATCAAAAAAATATGATTAAAGAATTGTTTTATGAAAAATATAATGAGCGAACAAATAAATGCTTATCTTGTAATCAAGTGGAATCATCAAAAGTGTGGGATCCAACAACAATAGGATTACCCCGTTTAAAAGCAACAAGTCACTATATTTGTCTAAGAAGCTCAATTAGTGAGATAGAAGTTGAAAAAAAATCAAATAATAAGATACTGTTATTAGCAGCTGTAGGTAGTGGGATTGGAGGTATGCTTTGTAATGCAGCTCCAATAGTTGGACAAGTAGCTTGTGGTGCTCTTGCAATTGTAGCAGGACATCAATATTACTTAGAAAAGTTACCTAATGATGTAAGTGAGTATAAAGAACAATACTTTAGATGGATAAATACCAGTAGCTATAAATATGAATATAGATATATTTCTGGGTTTAAGGATAAAAATGGGAATATATTAAACAGAGAGACGCATTGCACAACTGGAGATTTTGATTATTTAGTAGATTAGTTATGGAGAAATGATATTATGACAAGAAAATTACAAGTAATATTAAATATGATTTTGATATTTATAGCATTGGTTCTTTATAATTATAAAGCAATAACAGTATTAAACTTTAATTATGATGGGTTAATGAAAATATGTTATTTGTTAATTATCACCACAAACTTAATAGATTTATATAGTGAGATGAAAAATACTTATCCTAAAATTAATATTATAAGTATTTTATTGAAAAGTTTTGTAGTATTAATTGTTACATTATTAATGATTGAATAGGAGAAATTTATATTATGTTAAAAAAGATAGTAGAATTATTAAATATAGATAAATTTCATCTTATATTTATAATAATATTTTTAATTATAATTACATTATCATATTTTGTTGATAAACCGTATTCTCTAGGATTATTAGCATGTTATATTATGGCCATTTATAGCTTTATAAAAGTAATAGATATACATCATAATGCTAAGATTACCACTATAAAATTATTTATTCTATTAATGGTGCTAATAGTTTTGCCAACAATGAGCCTTTTTAGAAATCAGTATATTCAAAAGGAGTTATATGACATATTTTCAAAAATTTATTAGTAAATACAAATGTATTAATTGAAATAAAGAGAGTTGATTTAGATAAAGGTTTTTGGTGAGGGGGATTAATTATGGAATGGATTAATTATTTTGTTACAGAAGATACTAATGATCTAATATTTAGAAAAAAAGATGATGATATCATATTTATTGATCCTTTATTACATATAATTTATGACGATTTAATTAAATATGGTAAAAACTAATGGTTACAAGAGAATTAATTAAATATATAAATAAAAATGTTACATATAATAAAAAATTATAAGAGCAATTAATGGAGGGCAGCATATGAAGTATATTAAATATATAGTAACAGGATTTATATGTGGGATATCCTGTGCATTATTTAAATATATAGATATTAAATTAAATTTAAATTCTAAATTTAAGGATAAAAAATTAATTTATTTTTTTATAATGCTTACCATATTATTTAGTATGATCTTTATTTTATTAGAAATAAAAAATAAGCTTATAATGTTATTTCATAATTTTAATATAGTTCCTCTTATATAAAAATTAATTCTATTGGGTGCAAGTTGTATAAAGGGGGATTTATTAATGAGGGAAAATATTAGAATATTATTACTCATATTAGGATTAACTACTATTATATTTATTGTTACATATATGTTTATTACTACATATTTAGCTAGCACTACATAAATTTAAGGATAAATTAATGTATTTAATAAATTAAAAGATTTATAATAGTATTAGAAGTCTATATTTAAAAGAAGTTGGAGGAATGTATATGATAATTACTACTACAAATGCAATTGAAGGAAAAAGAATACTTGAATATAGGGGTATAGTTTTTGGAGAAGTGATTTCTGGAGTAAACTTTATAAAGGATTTTGCTGCTGGATTAACTAACTTTTTCGGAGGACGTTCAGGCTCTTATGAAGGAGAATTAATCCAAGCTAGAGAAAATGCTTTAAAGGAACTTGAAAATAGGGCTATATCTATGGGTGCCAATGCAGTTATTGGAGTTGACATAGATTATGAAGTATTAGGACAAGGTGGAAATATGTTAATGGTTACAGCTTCTGGTACTGCTGTAGTTATAGAGTAAAAATATAAATATTTTTAGATAATAAGTTTAATAAAAAGAAGATATAACATAGGGACTGTCTCAAAATTATTTTTAATAAGTTTTGAGATAGCTCTTTTTTATAATTTTTAATTTTTATATTGAAGTTTAGAAAGTTAAAGTTAAGGAGTAATTTTAATTATATTTGGTATATTTGTATTGGAACTAAGAATTAAAGAGGTGAATATTTTGAAAAATAAATATCACGTTTTATATATGTCTTTAGTACTAATTTTAGCTATTATAATAGCAAATTCACTTGCTTGTTATTTTGGTGGTAAATGGTTTTATATATTTTATCACTTATGCTATGGTATTATTCTAAGTTTATTTTTCCCAATTTGGTATGTAAAAACTAAGGAGTATTTAACATATAGTTCCTTTGGAATAAAAAAAATTAGGTTAAAAGATTATATGATAATTTTAGTTTTTGTAACTTTTTCTATTGGAGGGCAACTTATTAATTTGGATTATAAAAGCATTCGATTTGACCTATTATCATTGAGTGTTGCACCACTTATAATGACTACTTTTTTTGAAGAATTTTTATTTAGAGGGTTTATGCAAACAAGATTTGAGAACGCTTTTGGATATATACCTGCAATTATCTTATCTGGCTTTTCATTTTCTATTTATCATTTAGGCTATTCTAAATTTAGAAGTATAAGTGAAATTGTTTTGTTATTTTTTGTAGGAATTATGTTTGCAATAGCATATAAAGTATCTAATAATAATTTAATTGTGTCCTATTTTGTAAATTTACCTAATGCTTTATTAACTTATTTAGTTAAATATGAAAAGTTTCCAGCTTTTAATTTAACTTCAACTATTATATCTATTATTGTAATTTTTATAATAATATTTATTTTAAGGTTTACATTTAGAGGTGATAATATGTCTAATAAAAAAATAATAAGTTCAATATTAATAGTAATAGCCTCATTATCTTTTTTTTCAGGATGTGATAGTACTAATAAAAAGAACAATAAAGATAAAGTTAAAACTAATACTACTATAAGTAGTACAAAAAATAATGAAAATAGGAGCAAAAGTAATTTAGATACAGTTACCTCAGGAATTCTAATAGGTTTAAGCCATGATCAAAAGCATGATGAAAATAAGGATGGATTTAATATGTCATCAAAAGAATTTAGAACATTATGGATTTATCATGATGGTGATGAAATTATATTAAAGGAAAAAGATAAATCAATAGTAATACCATATAAGGATAGTTTTTATGAAATTAAAAATGATCTTTTTCAACTTAAAGAGAGAAACGAAGAAAATAAAAGTGAAGATTTTTATTTAAAATATAAATCTTATTATAGCTGGAACAACATAGTAAGTAAAATTATAGGGTCAGCTGATAAACACCTTTTTACAGAGAAATCTTTTAAGGATAAATATAGCGCTGTAGAGGGAGATTTTCCATTTAAATCAAACATAGAAACTGTAAGTTATATAGGTAACAATTATGCATGTATAAATAGTGATTACTATGAAACTGGTGGTGGAACCTATAGAAGCGGAAAAAATGATATAAAATTATTTAATATAGGGAATTTAAGTAATGTAAATTATAGAGAAAAGAGCGAAAAGCTTTATAATTTGCTAGATGAGGATGTTAAAAAAGAAATTAAAGAATTTCAGAATAAAAAAAATAATGAATTTAAATCTGGGAATGTAGGACAAAATCCGCAATTTATTAAAGTTGAGAAAGTTTTAGATATTGATAATTTATCACTTGTCAGAAAAGAAGGAAAGTGGATAGTTGAAATACCAGTTTATGAAAGATATAGTCATGAAGGTAATGGCAGTACTGCTTATAAAATAGTAGAATTTATTCCTTATAAGTGTAAATTGCCAACATCAATAACATCTTATGATAGTTTATGTCTTCCATGGGTAGATATTAAGAAGGCAGTGCCAGATGCAGTAGATGCAATATCTTCTCCAAAGGAAGAGTTGTTAGCAGTAGTTACAAAAAATCAAATATTGATTTTTGTAAATCCTAAGGAAGGTATAAAGGAAGCTAAGCTAAAGATTCCACTAAAAAATAATGAAGAAGTAATATCAAATCAATGGGCATTAGGCAGTTATGTAGAAAAGTGGAATAATGAATTAGAAAAGGCATTTAAGTAAATTAAATATTTAATTTAACTAAGGCATAAAGGAGGGCTTGGAATGGGTTATGAAAAACAAAAATTTATAGAAATATGGGATAAGGTTGCACCTACATTTGGAAAAATTGGTCCTAAATATTGGGATGAATTTGGAAAAAGGTTAGTGGAACTTTCAAGCATTAAAGAAGGAGCGAAAGTATTAGATATAGGAATGGGAAGAGGTGCATCTTTATTTCCTGCAATAGAAGAGATAGGAGAAGATGGATATGCTATAGGTATAGACATTTCGGAAGTTATGGTAAGGGAAACATATAATGATATTTTAATGGAGCATATAGAAAATGCAAAGGTACTAAGAATGAATGCGGAAAGCTTAGATTTTTATGATAATTATTTTAATAATATAATTTGTGGATTTGGTATAGGATATATTTTATTTAGCGATAATAAGTTAACTGAAATCTTAAGGGTATTAAGAGAAGGTGGACAGGTAGGATTTAGCATATGGGGAGTTCAAGAAGACCAAAAGTGGTTAGCTAAAATCAATAATAAGTATTTACAAAGTTCTTCATGTAATGAGGAAAAAGATAAAAATTCAAATGATTTAAAGTTTAATACAACAGATGGTATTAAAAGCATATTAGAGAATTCTGGTTTTACAAATGTTAAAGTTTATGAAGAAAATACAGAAGTTGTTTATAGTAGTAAAGAAGAATGGTGGCAAGAAATGTGGTCTAATGCAGCCAGAGGAGTTTTTGAGCAAGTAGAATCATTTGGAGAGGATAAACTTGAAGAGTATAAAAAGGATATATTTAATGGGCTTAATAAATATAAAAAAGGAGAAAAATTTTATTTTAACATGCCAGTTATATATGCATTTGGAGAAAAGAGAGGGGAATAGAGCTTATGGATATATATCTTAAACATATTACAGAAGAAAATTTAAAAGAATGTATCAATTTGAAAATATCAAAAGAACAAGAAAGATATTTACCACATACTAATGAAGCATCTATTAATGAAGCAAAGGTTAATTCTCAGTGGATGCCTTTGGGAATTTATAAAGATGATAAGATGATAGGATTTGCAATGTATGGACCGGATGATGAGGAAACTGATTGTATATGGTTGATTCGCTTTATGATTGATGAAAAGTATCAGGGGAAAGGATATGGAAGATATGCATTACAACTTTTATTAAATAGAATAAAGGAACAATCAACATTAAGAAAAATATATTTAAGTTTTCATCCAGAAAGTATAGTAGCAGAAAAATTATATTTAAGTTTTGGATTTAAGCAGTTTATAACTGGATTTGAAGCTGAGGATGAGATTTTTTTTGAGCTAATTATGTAATATAAGAAAATTACGAAGCAACTTTTTATAGTGTGAAGGAGATGAGTTAAAGTGTGTAATGAGTGTTATAGTGATAATCCAAGAATAACTCCTCTTTTAAAAGGAGAACAATGCTTAAAAAATCATACCCAATATATATGTCCAACATGTGGAAGATGTATATGCATTGATAGAGATGATAAGAGAGGCGTTTATAGATGGAATTTTCCTTTTAAAACATTAGAAATTGCTAAATTATATTTGAGGACAGCAGAAGTTGTATGTAATGATGTTTGTGGAATATATGAAATTACAGGAAAAAACAATAGGATTTCTTATAAGATTTTTCATGATAAAAAAGACTTAGAAAAGTATTTATCAAAGAATAAGGACAAGATATGTAAACAGATGAGCCCTGTATATATATCTAAGCAATATATTGAAAATCCTAATGCTGGAATTAGAAAACTTAGGGATGATGAAGTAAAAAAATATCTACAGGAACAAAAAGATTTATGTGAAATTTAAATTGCAATTTAGGAGGAAATAATATGGACTATACAATTATTGGAATAATATTAATTGGAGTTTTAACAATTTTAAGTAGTATTCATACATTTCAAGATAATGTGACACGTATGAATTCAACTTTAAATAAAATTGCTAAACAGGTTGGAGTACCAGGACTAGATATAGATAGTGAATTACGTGATCTTATTTCAGAAGGTAAAAAAGTTCAAGCAATTAAAAAGGCAAGAATAGTTTTAGGGCTTTCATTAGTAGAAGCAAAGGAATATGTTGATTCTTTATAAAACTTTAAAGGAGATATAGTATGGATAACAAAAATAAAATAAAGTTAACTAAAGAAAAAAGAGCAGAGATGATTTCTTCTATAAAGAATTATTTTTATAATGAAAGAGAAGAAGAAATAGGTGAATTAGCTTCAAGTTTAATTTTAGATTTTATTATAGAACAACTAGCACCAGAATTTTACAACCAGGGAGTGTATGATTCCTATACATATATGAGTGATAGAATTGAAGATGTATTGTCAATTCAAAAATATTAATTAATATTTATAATTATAATATTTTTATAATAAGAATATAAAAGTAAGACTTAATTTGTAAAATATAAGCAAGTTAGGTCTTATTTTTGTAAAAAACAGAAGCAATAAAAAATATGGCAATGTATATAATGAATAAAGGCTATAAAATGAATGAGGGTAAAAATTCATGAAAAGATTAGGTATATTTTTTATATGCATTTTGCTTTTATTAAGCTTCTGTAGTTGTGATGTTAAAAATAATAATATAAGTAATAGTTCATCAAAAGTAACAGATAAGAATGAGAAACTAAAGAGTAAGCAAAATAACAATACAGAACCTATTAATTTAGATGAGGTAAAGGATACTTTTTATAATAAAAAGGAGGACTTGACTAAAAAATTTGGTAGTAATGTTAATGTGAAAAATTTTAGTGATGAAATTATATCCTTGGAATATGATAACAAATTAATATTTCTTTTAGACAAAGAAAACAAGAAGGGTGTATTTTCAGTAATATTAAAAAGATCACTTAAAATTAGGAATAAAATAATAGAACTGGGTATTACTAAAGTTGAGTTAAAGAAAATATTAGAAGAAGATGGAGAAAAATTATTAGATGTTAATCCCCAAAACCCTTACCCATGGATTTTAATTAATGGTTTAGAAATTAGTTTTAAGTTTGATAATAATAAAGAAAACAAAGAGGAGGCTAAAATTTTAACTGAGATTGATATAAGCCTTGGAAAATAAGTTTTATAAATGATATGATTTGTTAAATTAGAATAATTTAATTTTTTGTCATTAACATGGTAAAATAATAGCATTAAAAGAAATAGAATGTTTAGATATTTTAATTTGCAAAAGGAGAAAGTATGGAGAAATTATATGGACTTTTAGGTGAAAAGCTAACACATAGCTATTCACCAATAATACACAATATTATATTTAAAAATATAGATACAAAAGCTCAGTATCATCTTTTTGAAATAGAAAGAAACAACATTAAAAACGTTATATCAGGGCTTAAAACATTAAATATTTCTGGAGTAAATGTAACTATACCCTATAAGATTGAAATAATGGATTATTTAGATAGTGTATCTAGTGAGGGAGAAAAAATTGGAGCAGTAAATACCATATGTATAAATAATAATAGAGCAGTTGGTTACAATACAGATTATTATGGATTTGGCATGATGTTAAATAAGTCTCAAGTAGATGTATGTGATAAAAAAGCTATAATATTAGGAACTGGTGGTGCTGCTCAAGCTGTAGTACACTATCTTTTAGATAATGGAATAAGAGAAGTAGCTGTTGTAAGTAGGGATAATAAGAAAAATAAATTTATGAAAGATATAGATATAATTAATTATGAGCAATTGAAAAAAATTAAAAATAACGATATTTTGATTAACTGTACTCCGGTTGGTATGAGCCCTAAAATAAATGAATCACCAATTTCTAAAAATGAAGTAGCTATTTCTGAAGTAGTAGTAGATTTAATATATAATCCGAAAGAAACACTAATTCTTAAATATGCTAGAGAACTTCAGTTAAAGGGAATAAATGGACTATATATGTTAGTTGCACAGGCGGTAAAAGCTGAAGAGTTGTGGAATGATATTACAATTTCTAGTGATGTTATAGATAATATTTATGATGAAGTAAGCAGTTATTTAAAATAGATTAAGGAGATAGATACATATATGAAAATTTTAGTGATAAATGGACCTAATATAAATATGTTAGGAATAAGAGAAAAAAATATTTATGGAAAAATAGGATATGATGAACTGTGTAAGATAATTACTGATAAAGGGAAAAAATTAGAACAAGATATTTATATGTTTCAAAGTAACATTGAAGGAGAAATAATAAATAAAATTCAAGAAGCTTATGGGAAATATGATGGCATTATAATTAATCCAGGAGCGTATACTCATTATAGTATAGCCATATATGATGCTCTTTTAGCTGTATCAATACCAACAGTAGAAGTGCACATATCTAATATTTATAAAAGAGAAGAATTTAGACATAAATCTGTTACTGCTGCAGCATGTATAGGACAGATTTCAGGATTTGGAGTATATGGTTATGTGATGGGTATTTTAGCATTGATAGAACAGAATAAAAACAAGTAAAGAGGTAATTATGAATAGTAAAGAATATATTAGAGAGTGTGAAAGTTTTTCTGTAAATAGCTTTCTATGATAATTATTTTATAGGCATGGAGGTCATGGTAAAACTCCATGCCTTAATTACAATATAATTAACAATGAATTGCATGTCAAGAACACCCTAGAGAAGGGCGTATTTTTGGAGCCGTAGGCTTAATTAAAAAAGTCTTCCTTCAAACATTATTGATAACTCACCATATACTTTTCCCCAATTACGAAGAGGCATAGTCCACTTCTTCGTAGCTTCAAATGTTGCTAAGTACAAAGCTTTCATTAATGCAGTATCACTTGGAAATACACTTCTTTGGCG